>JAJEBT010000039.1 GCA_022822405.1 Alphaproteobacteria bacterium | reverse complement strand
ACATTCTTTTTATGTAAGCTGCATCCTGCCTGTGGATTCATCAGCTGATGCCGTTCATGGGTGCTGTCAAGGGTCATCTTATGTAAGAATGAATCCCGGCCGCGACATCCCGCCGGCGACGGGAAGCCGTTGCGTTTCAATGCGTTGGACGCAAGAAGGGACGGATGGCCGGCTGGAAGTTCCGTAAGCGTTCGGCCGTGCGGTGGCGCTGCGCTTTGACGGCCTGATTATTCGGACGGTGTTTCTTGTCGCGGAGGCCATCCCGGGTCTGGTAACAGGACTTGGTTTCCTGTATGTGATTCGGCATGCTGGATTTCGCCGCATCCCCGGACTCGGCGCCGCCGTTTGCGGCGCAGATCGGGGATTTGCAGCGCCGGCTGGAAGCGGAAGCCGCCCGGCGCATCGAGGCCGAAGCCCGGGCGGAGAGCGCCGAAGCCGAGGCGGCGGCCCTTCTGGCTAGGAACAGGGAGTTGCGCACGCGGCTTGGCTCGCTGCAGTTTGCCCATTCGAAGCTGAAGCAGAAGCACGAGGCGGCGGCGGGCGAGCTGCGGTCGCTGCGGCGGGAGTTGCGCGACCCGATCCGGCTGCAGAAGGAGGTCGAGCGCCTGCGCGGGCTGCTGGCGGAGGCGAAGGTCGACAGCCGCAGGAACAGCCCGCTGATGCGCCTTCGCAAGGAGGCTGCGGGGCTGCGGGAGGAGCTTCGGCATTCCGAAGCCGAGAGGGCGTCGCTGCAGGACAGGCTGCGGGTGTCCGAGGCCGGGCACATGGCGACGCGGGATCATCTGAAGCGCGTGCTCGGGCAGCGGGCCGAGCTGCGCAGGGCCGCGTTCGGCCGCAGAAGCGAGAAGTCGCGGCGCGTCGGCGGGACTTCCGATGCCGGCGGGGACAAGCGTCCCCGGGGCCAGCAGCCGGGGGCCGGCGGCCACGGCCGCACGCCGCGTCCGGACCTCGGGGCGAGGACGGAGACGCTGAAGCCGGACCCGGACCGGTGCCTGTGCAAGAGCTGCGGCAAGCCGTACGTCGCCAATGGCGCCCATGCATCGGAGATCATCGAGATCGCGGTCAAGGCGCATGTCCGCCGGATTCGGCGTCCGCGCTTCCGGCGCGGCTGCGACTGTTCCGACTCGCCGGCCCAGGCGGCGGCGGCGCCGGTTCCCCGGCTGTTTCCGAACACCCCGTTCGGCACGTCGGTCTGGGCGCTCTATCTGAACGAGGCCTGCGGCAATCTGCGTCCGATCCGGCGGGCGGCGGCCTGGCTGTCGGATCAAGGCCTGGCCGTCTCGGCCGGGACCCTCGCCGGCAGGCACAGGGACTTCCTCCGGCTGTTCAGGCCGATCGAGCAGGCGATCGCCGAACGGCTGTCGCAGGCGGCGCTGTGCCAGGGCGACGAGACCGGCTGGCGGGTGCAGGAGTTCGCCGCCGCCGGCAGGCGCTCGGCCCGGGCCTGGCTGTGGATGGGGGGTTGCGCCGACTGCGTCCGCTTCCTGGTCGACCGTTCGCGCAGCGCCGAGGCGGCGGCCCGGCTGTTCGCCGGCGCCCGGCCCGGGGCCTTCCTGGTCTGCGACCGCTATTCGGCCTGCCGCAAGCTGGCCCGCCTGCACGAGCGCGGCATCGTGCTGTGCTTCTGCTGGTCGCACGCCCGCCGGGACTTCCTGGCCTGCGCAAGCGGCGACGACGATCTGCTGGACTGGCAGGAGGGCTGGATGCGGCTGTTCGGCGCCGCCTTCGCCGGCAACCGCCGCCGGCTGCAGCTGTGGGATCCGGCGCGGGGACTTGACGGCCAGGACGGCGCCTTCAAGGAGGCCGATGCCGGGCTGCGCCTTCAGGTCGGGCGGCTGTTCGCGGCCGCCGAGGCCGAGAGCGGCGAGCTGCCGGAGACCGACCGGCGCCGGAAGGCGCTGCAGTCGCTGGCCCGGCACCGGGACGGGCTGAGCGTGTTCCTGGACCATCCGCAGGCGCCGATGGACAACAACTTCAGCGAAAGAAATCTCCGCGGGGCGGCGATCCTGCGCAAGCTGGCGTTCGGCTCCGACAGCGCCGGCGGCGCCGAGTTCACTGCCGTCATGCCGGCCGCGGTCCGGACCATGCGCATGAACGGCCTCGACGCCGGGAAATGGCTGGAGCAGTGGCTGGAGGCCTGCGCCGCCGGGCGCGGGCCGCCCTCGGATCTCGGCCCGCGGCTGCCATGGAGCATGGGCCGGCGCCGCCGGGAGCGGTTCGGCGCCGGAAGTCGCGGGAAGGCGGCGTGCGGCATCCGGCGCTGAAGGACGGAATCCGGCATAGTGCGGAGACATGCATGCAGGGCGAGATCGAGTGCCGATACTACGGAAGGGACTTCACGGCGGCGGAGATGCGCCTGATGCGGGCGCTGATCGAGGGGCCGCCGATGCGGAGCCGCAGCCAGCTGGCCAAGGCCTTCTGCCGCAGCATCGGCTGGACCAAGCCGGACGGCGGGCTCAAGGAGATGATGGCCAGGGCGACGATGCTGAAGATGCACCGGGACGGGCTGATCGAGCTGCCGCCGCCGCGGCAGGGCCCGTCCCCGGCCGGGCCGATCGCCTTCACCGGGGCGAGCGAACGGCCGCTGCTGGCCGGCGCCGAAACTCTGGCCGAGGCCAGCCCGATCCGGCTGGACTGCGTCACCGGCGCCGGGCGCGGCGCCAGCCGGGTCTGGAACGAGTTCGTCGCCCGCTACCACTATCTCGGCTGCAAGCGGCTGGTCGGGGCCCAGCTCCGCTACATCGCCCTGGACGCCGGCGGCGCCC
>JAJEBT010000193.1 GCA_022822405.1 Alphaproteobacteria bacterium | reverse complement strand
GAGCCGGCGCCGCTTCGGTCGCGGGCTCCACGTCAGCATCGGACGCGGGCACCTCAGGCGCGGCAGCGGACGATGGCTCCGGCCTCGACAGCGCGTTCCTCAGCCTCTGAAGGAAGGCGACGCGGTCGGGAGGAGTCCCCGCGCCGCCCTCCTCCGCCGCGTCCGCAGCGGCGCACGGCAGCTTCAGGACCGTGCCGATCCGCAACGCATTCGGCTGCAGGCCGGGATTCAACGCGGCGATTTCGCGCCAGCGTGTCGCCGTCCCGAGCCGCGTCGAGGAGATCTCCCCGAGCGTGTCGCCAGCGGCGACGGCGTGAGTGCACGATTCGGCCGAGGGCGGGCTCTTCGCGGCGGAAGCAGGGACACCGACACGCTCTTCGAACGCATGTTTCGTCTGGCCTTCCGCGGCGCTCGCAAGGACGACGGGAGACATCAGGCGCTGCCAGTCGGGACAGCGGATCAGCTCGTTGCGGCCTGCAGTTTGCGGACCGTCAATTGCCGCCGGGGACGGGGATGCCAGGCAGAGCCCAATTGCGGCGCCCTGGAAAATTGCCTTGCAGACCCGACGCAGCCTGTCGCGCAGAGCTGGCCAAGAGACCCGATCTGCAGTCGTTCCATATGCTTGACCTGCGGGATGGAACCGGAGGCAAAAGAACGTATGCACACCTATGGCCGACACGACGATGACCCCGCCCAGAACAGCATTCGCAGTCGGCGTTTCGCCAATGAACAGCCAGACCCAAAGCGGACCCAGAACGGCTTCCAGCAACAGGAACAGTCCGACCTGCGGGGCGGGAAGGCAACGCGGTGCGAGCGCGATCAGACCCAGGGCAACCGGCATCAGGACCGCACCTTCCAGCACCGTCAGGACTGCCTGGCCCGGGGTTTCGAAACCGAACGCGGGGACGAAGGGAGCAAGGACGAGGGCTGACATGCCGCCCCCCAAGGATGGTGCAAGGCCAAGCGGTTCCTGCACCCGGCGCGACATCGTGAAGGCGCCGGCCATGCACAGCGCCGTCAAGAGTGCGAAGGCGTCGCGCAGCCCTTGGCAGTCGCTGAAGAACCTGCCGGTGCCGTCCGGCTGCAGGGCGGGATGCAATGCGGCCATGTCAATGCGCAGCCGCCTGTCCTCCTGTTCGCCAACCTCAAGCATCGATCATCTTCGCGTGAACCAGTGCCGGGATGACGAAGTCGGTGAAGACCGATCCGATCCTGGCGTTCGGGTTGGTTTCCGGACCGGCGACCCACGCGATTTCCTCGATTTCGCCTAGAGCCGAGACCTCGCCGGAGACTTCGCACAGGAAGGCGTGAACCAAGACGTCTCCAGGCTCGAAGGCAGAGGGCTTGCGGAAGGATCCGAAGAACTCGGCACGGGTCGGCTTCACGCCCAGTTCCTCGTTGAGCTCCCGCCGCAGGCAGTCGATCCGCGATTCGCCCGGTTCGATTTTCCCGCCGGGCGAAATCAGGATGTCGGTGCCCCTCTTGCGGACAACAAGCAGCCTTCCGGCGCGTACCAGGATCGCGGCGCATTTCTCGACCTCAGCCGGAGAGCCGTCTCGATCAGGGTTCATGCCGAAACCAGTTCCGGGACCCTGTCGCGAACCGCCAAGGCGGGTCCAGGATGGGACTCGGACGTTCCGGACAGGAAACGGATGATGTCGCGACCGAGTTCCTCCTTGTCCTTCAGGTAGGCCAGGATCGTCTCATCGGACGGAACGGAGAAACTGTCGGCAAAGATCGATATGCCTTCCAGCGACTTGGTGGAAATCCCGATCTGCAGCAGCCGGTATTTCACGTCGTCCGAAGACTGCGCGAATTCATAGATCGGGCTGTTGTAGGTGATCCGGTAGCCCGCCATGAACTCGACGAAGTATTCCTTGGCCACCATGCGCTGTTCGGGAAACTCCTTTTGGTAAAGGGTGATTCCATCGTTGATGGTGTCGATCCCCACGCGCCTGCAGTAGTCGATGACATGGGCATGGATGGCGATTTTCTCGCCAAGCAGCACGAGGTTCTTCCGGTATTTCAGGATGTCCGCTTCAAGGTCCTCGATCGCGATGCTGCGAAACGCGCCGCTGACGTCCTGCACGCAGTGCGTGACAACCAGCCCGTGGAAGCGGCGTTTCAATTCTTCGACGCGGTAGCACTGAACATCGCGGTGCAGCGAACACCCGCTGTTCGCGCTGAAGAGGTGTACGGGTATGCCGCGCAACATGAGCCGGCAGGCCGCCAGGGTGCTGTCGCGGCCGCCCGTGAACATGACCAGCTGCGGATCTTGCGTAATCTTCATGGTGGCGTCTCCTCCCAAGAGATGCGTTCAAAGTTGGCGGAATCCCCGCTTGTCAGGCGCTTGCGGTGAATTCCGTGCCGCTGCGGCGCGAACCGGACCTGACGCGATTGACGGCGTCGTCAGGGGCATCGAGGACAGCAAGTTGCGTGACGTCGTCCTCGCCGATGAATCCGCGGCTCAGGACTTGAGCTCTCATCCGCTCCAGAAGGCCGGACCAAGGCGACCGGTCGATCAGGACAACGGGCCTCTGCTCCAGCTTGCCGGCTTGCATGAGGGTGAGCAGTTCAAATGCTTCGTCCAGCGTGCCCATGCCGCCGGGCAGGAACACGAATGCGTCCGAACAGTGCAGGAGCGCCCGCTTTCGCGTGAAGAGCTCGCTGAACGGCGGCGACGTATCCTGCTGCGACATGTCCAGGGGCTCGAAGGGCGGCGCGATGCTTATCCCCACAGAGTGGCCGCCAGCCGATCTGGCCCCTGCATTGGCCGCCCGCATGACGCCCGGACCGCCGCCGGACAGCACCGAGAATCGTGCAGCGGCGCGGCGCGCGGCAACGTCGCGTGCCGGTCGGCAGGCAGGTGCAGCCGGGCCGGTGCGGGCACTGCCAGGAATGCTGGCCGCAGGTCCGAGAGGCTCGGAAAACTCCCTAATCGTGCGAAACTCGTTAATCAGTTGAATTTCCAAAACGCGCACCCTTGGTTTCGTGCGTCCGAGGCACGAATTTGAGCGGGGTTTATTGCACTTGGGGTTGCTTCAGAATGCAGAAATGCTAACACTGCCTGTTAGGGTTTTTAACACCTTGCGATTTGCCGGAGATTTGAATTGCGCAAGCTGCCTCCATTGCGGGCACTTCACTGCTTTGAGGCCGTTTCAGATTACAAGAGCTTTTCGAGCGCGGCCGAAGCGCTTAATCTGACCCATGGCGCGATCAGCCAGCAGGTCCGCAGCCTGGAAG
>JAJEBT010000078.1 GCA_022822405.1 Alphaproteobacteria bacterium | reverse complement strand
ATCAGTGCGACCATATTGCGCGCATGGCCCACCGGGAGGATTACTCCCGTGGCTTCAGAGGGTTACCTGCGGCGCGTCAGGCCGAGAGGCAATCCGGCCCTCGCAGGGATAGGCTGCCCCCTGCACGTGCGCGCAGTTTGGTCGCACGCTCCCCTGCGCTCCACCATGAATGCGCGCAAAATGGTCGCACGGCGCTCGGCTCGATATCGCCCGGAATCCCCGGGAATCGGACGCCCGGAGCCACGAATCCGCATCGGAAACGGCACAATACGGGCAGGTTCCATGCGGGAATCGCGCGGAAACGACACAGCTTTCAGGAGAAACGGCGGCCATGGCGAAGACCATCGGCAGGCACATCCGCATCGGCGAAGACTACTGGCGGCGCATCGAATCGCTCGCCAAGGCCCGCAACACGAGCCCCAACCAACTCCTCGTCGCGCTCGCCGTCGAGGCCCTCGACCGCCGCGAATGGCCCACAACCGAGTTCGAAGTCCAGCTCCTGCGCTCGGCGATGTTCGCCGCCCAGGCCCTCGCTCGCGGCATGATCGCCGACGGACGCGCCGAGGAGGTCGAGCAGATCCGGCGCAGCATCTCCGATGTCGTGCCGGATTTGCCGAAAGGCTCCAAGGCGCAAGGTGCACAAGATACCCCGGACTGAAGTGTCTCGACACACGTATGCTCGCCCTGACTGACAACCATTCCCGCAATGGACCGCAATATCGACAAGATGCAGTCCCGGTCCACTGGCTCCCTTCATTGAAGGTTTCTCCTTCGCGATGACCCATGCACCGGCTTCGGGCGAACGCGCGTCTCTCCGCGGATACCGCTGGCAATACGACCACATCGCGGCCCGCGTCTATGACGCTCTCCTCGACGGCGACTTCCGAGCCATTCGATTGGCCGATCCCGAGGCCGGGCGTGTCGACGATCTGGTTCTCATCGGAGGTGATCGCACCGACGGCTACCAGTTCAAGAGCGTCGAGTACGACAGCTACCTGACCTTTCACCGACTCATCGGTCCCCAACGCACACGCAGCGGAGCCAAGGCCCCATCGACAATACGGTCCCTCGCAGAGGGCTGGAAACGCCTGCGGGAGCGGTGGGGCAACGCGCACGTCCATCTCGTCACCCAACAGCTCGCATCCATCAACGATGATCTTGGCGATCTGGAAAGCCGCCCATCGCCGGCGCATTTCAGTGCGTTTCTCGCCGCGGTGCTCACGCCGCTTCGCCGCAACGAGATCACACTCGACGATATTCCTCCTGAATGGCGTTCGGCACTTTCCAGGCTCCACGAGGCGAGCGAGGTGGCGCATGAAGAGTTCGAGCAGTTTCTCGCAGCGATGCATCTCGATGTCGCGGCGGGATCGGCTTTGCCCCAACCACCATCGATCCGACATGCGGACATCACCGATCTTTCGAATGCTCTTCAGCGACGCGTGTCAGAGGCGCACGGCGTGGTCGAGCTCGACGAACGGGCACTGCTGGGCGTGGTGGGATGGGAGCATAGGCCCCGTTTACGCAGTTCTCACGAATTCCCGGTCGACCTCGACACCTATCGGCCGCTGACCGATGCAGTCGAGCAACTGAAGGCGTCGATTGCGCGTCATGACAGTGGTTATGTCGCGGTCATCGGCCCGCCTGGCGCCGGGAAATCCACGCTTCTGAGTCAGGCGTTGACAGGCAGCCCCGACCGGATTCTCCGCTACTACGCCTACGTTCCGGGCTCTGCGCCGGCACGAACGCGTCGCACGGCGCAAGCGTTTCTCCATGACATGGTCGTCATGCTGAATGCGGACGGGAGAAAGACACGTGATCGCGAGCTGCCGGGCAACGACATCCCCCAGCTCCGTCAACAGGTCGCCGACCAGCTCGATGCGGCGAGTGTCGAGTTCGGACGAACGCGGCGTCGCACGATCCTGGTCGTCGATGGCCTGGATCACGTCGACCGCGATCATTCCGGAAACGATGGCCTTCTCGCAGAGATGCCTGTTCCCGATGAGCTGCCCGAAGGAGTCTTGGTGGTCGTTGGAAGTCGGACGCTCTCGCCCCTTCACGCCCACGCCCGACAGCAAGTCGAAGAACGGCCACGCGTGATCGATCTTCAGCACCACCGGCTGTCGCCGGCCTCCATCCTGGAGATATGCCGGCGTGCGCCACCGGCGGCGGCTCTGTCACCGGAGATCCATCAACGCATCGTTGACCTCTGCAACGGACATCCACTGGCGCTGAGCTACCTTCTCAATCGGCTCCGGGAGACGGATGCCGAGTCAGCCGGTGAAGTCCTCGAAGCGGCGCCCGCGTATGCGGGGGATATGGCGGCGGAGTATCGCGCCGTATGGGACGACATTGAGGACGATGGTGCCCTCGTGGACATTCTCGCCGTTTGCGCGAGATTGCGCATCGCCTTCACGACCGATTGGCTATCGACATGGGCGCAACGCTCCGCGGTTCGAACGTTTCGGCGCAAGCTCCCGTATCTGTTTCGTCGCTATCGCGACGGATGGCGGTTCTTCCACGACTCGTTCCGACAGTTCGCCGCGGACCGCACCGCATTGGGTGACGACGGTGTTCCCAATGAGCGTGCGGACTCCCTCGCGCACGAGATTGTCGCCCAGCTCTGCACCGAAGCGAGCGAGCCGAAAGTGTCTGCGGAGGAGCTCTATCACCGGTACTGCGCCGAACAATACGACGAAGTGCTGGCCATGGCCCGCCAGGCGGTGTTTCGCGACCAATATCGGCAGCTTCGCTCACCGGAGCTCATCCGCGAAGATATCTCGCTTGCGATGAAGGTCGCCGCCGATCGGGCCGACATCCGGATTCTGGTGCGGCTTCTTCTCGCTCTGGTCGAGGCCGACGAGCGCAGCGCGGCACTCGAGGACGCAGACATGCCGGGGGCTCTGTACGACGCCGGACTCGTCGACGAGGCGATTGCCTGGTGCGGCGAAGAGACGCGACACGTTCCGCTCGCGTACGCCTATGGACTCGCCACCAAACTCGGCGCCGTCGGCGACCCAGCCGGACGCAGGCTTTTCGACCTGGTCGAGCACGACGTGGACGATCGGGATCGCACTCGCATTCGTGGAGTGGAAGACGAGACGGCCCTGGCATGGACCCGAGCGGCCGTGCTCTTCCGTCCATTCCCGGCGGTGATCGCCGCCATCCGAAATCAAATTGGCCACCACACCGGGGAACGCACCTGCGGTGCTAACTCTTTGATATGACGGACCGTTTTCCTCACCCATTGTGCGGTTTCTCGCGGGAGCGTGCCCTGTTTTCTCCCCGCCTGCAACCGCCTTGCGGAGGAAAACGCCATGCCCCCTCGACCCCTGACCCAGGCCCGCGTCAACGACCTCAAGCCTCGCAAGTCAGTCCGCAATCTCCGCGACGGCACCCTCAAGGGATTCGGCATCCGCGTGCTGCCCTCCGGCGCGAAACGCTTCTTCATCCACACCCAGACCGATGGGCGGCGCATCTGGAAAATCATCGGCGACGCCGACACCGACAGCCTTGATGAGGCCCGCCGTCGTGCGAAAGACGTTCTGACCGCGATTCGCCGCCGCGACGTAGCGCCTGCCCTGTGCGACGAGACGCGGTTCGAGTCCGTCGCCGAGGAGGTCTTCCGCAACTACGGCCGGCACTGGAAGCCGCGAACGCTGAAGGTCAATCGGGACTATCTCCGCAACCAGATTCTGCCGTGGTTCGAAGGGCGCCAGATTGCCGACATCACCCGCGCCGATGTGCAGCGCTGGTTCGCGTCCCTTCACGCCACACCCGTCGCGGCGGACCGCTCCGCCCCCATCGTGTCGGTCATCATGCGAGAGGCCGAGGTCTATGGCTACCGGCCGGAAGACAGCAATCCATGTGTCGGCATTCGTCGATACCGGCGCAGGGGCCGCGAGCGATTCCTGTCCGAACAGGAGCTGCGCCGCCTCGCGCTGACACTTGAGCGCCATGAGGCGCGCCGGCCCCGGCACGTGGCGTTCATCCGGCTCCTGCTTCTGACCGGGTGCCGAAAGAGCGAGATTGCGACGCTTCCCTGGTCGGCATATCGGGAAGGGCACCTGTTCCTGCCCGACAGCAAGTCGGGACCGCGCACCGTGTGGCTGTCGTCGCCTGCGCGCGCGGTGCTGGAGCAGTTGCCGCAGACGGGGCAGTGGGTGTTCCCGTCGGTGAGGACGAACAAGCCGTTGTGTATCCATGCGTTCGATGTGTTCTGGCGCGAGGTTCGAGCCGAGGCGGACCTGCGCGATGTCCGGCTGCACGACATGAGGCACACGTACGCCAGCATCGCCATCATGCACGGGGAGACGGTCGCGACCACGGGCCGACTGCTCGGACACAGTGCACCGGGGACGACGTTGAAGTACGCGCATCTGTCCGACGCCTCGATTCGCCAGGCCGCGAACGCCCTCGGTAGCCTGCTCGGCGGCGAGGGTTGAGCCATGCCGAGAAGAAAGCGCCTGACCGATGCCGGCATCGTGCGGCTGAAGCCCGAACCGCGCGAGTACACGGTTTGGGACACGAGAGTCCCGGGGCTCGGCGTGCGGGTGCGCCCGTCCGGAGCCCGCACCTTCATCCATCATCGCAAGTCGTCCACCGGCATGAGGAAGGTCTCGCTCGGTTCGGCCAGCGTTCGCACAATCGAGGAGGTGCGCCGGGCGTGCATCGAGTCAGCAACGGCTTCCGTGGAGACAACACAAACCGTTCACACCGACCCGCCCCTGTTGCGGGAGTTCGTGACCGGCGCCTGGAAGGCCGCGTGTTACGACCGGTGCAAGCCGTCCACCCAGCGGATGATGCGCAGCGCACTGAACCGTCAGCTGCTTCCCCGCTTCGGAGCGGTGCGCCTCGACCGCATCAGCCGCGTCATGGTGGCCCGCTGGTTCGACGCCTACAGCGCCACCGCGCCCGGCGGCGCCAACCGGGTGCTGGACATCCTGCGCCAGATTCTCAACCACGCCATCGTGTGCGGACACATCGCCACCAACCCGGCCCGCAACATCCGGCGCAATCGCCGCGCGAAGCTCACCCGGTTCCTCTCGCGCGAGGAGATTGGCCGGCTGCACCGCGTGCTCGACGACCATGCGCAGCACTGCGAATCCGCGCGCCAGCAGGTGGATATCATTCGCCTTCTGTTGTTGACGGGCTGCCGGAAGAACGAAATCGTGCGCCTGCGCTGGGAGGAAGTCGACGGCGACTGTCTCAACCTGCGCGATAGCAAGACTGGACCGAGGCGCGTGCTGCTCAATGCGCACGCACGCACCGTCATCGAGCGCCGGAAGAAGCAGGCGGACAGCCCGTGGGTGTTCCCCTCGGCGTCGGACCCGGACCGTCCCCAGGACGACGGACTCCCTCTGTGGTACACGGTGCGGCGTGAGGCGGGCATCGAGGACCTGCGCCTGCACGACTTTAG
>JAJEBT010000005.1 GCA_022822405.1 Alphaproteobacteria bacterium | reverse complement strand
TGGTGATATTGGCGCCGCTGCCCGCCTGGAAGAAGGTGAACAGCCACACGCCGAGCAGGAACAGCAGCCCGAAGCCCAGATTCAGGTTCCGCTGGGATATGCGGCTCGTCGCCTTCTCAAGCTGAATGATACGCTTGAGATCTTTGTCGATGGTGGTCTTTTTGGTGGGTCCGGACCCAGGGTCGGAAGGATCGGGCGGCAGGCTCATGCGTGTCCCTTTGCTGACAATCGGACCCAGGCTCCGATACCTTGGGTTTGGCCCGCATTGGCGCAGAGGTCAACAGAAATGTTACAATTTAGTGTCATTTTGATGACCTGATGGATATCCGATGGTCATCACCGGCCGCGCGCAGGGTCCAAACGGGCCGCGGCCGCCGGAAAATGGCTTGCCTGGGAGGGTTCGGATGATGTCCGTACAAACCGCGCATGCGCCGCTGGAATCGGGTTCCGGGCGGTTTGCACGCCGAAACCGGAAGGTAGCGCGATGATCAACCCGTCGTTGGTCAGGCAAGCGGGCGTCCTGCCGTATCGGGTCGTCGACGGCACCGTGGAATGCATGCTGATCACGTCGCGCACCTCGCGGCGCTGGATCGTGCCCAAGGGGCACATCGAACCGGGGCTGACGCCGCGCGAGACGGCGCGATTCGAAGCCTACGAGGAGGCCGGGCTCTCGGGCGTCATCGGCCGCCGGTCCATCGGCTCCTACGTCTATACCAAGCGCGATGACAAAGGCGGCGATATCTGCCGCGTCCGGGTCTATCCGATGGAAGTCGTCCATGAAGCCGACGACTTTCCCGAATCGAAACAGCGTGACCGGGCCTGGTACGCTCCCGAAGAAGCCGAGCAGGCCGTCGATCAGGAGGAGCTCGGCAGGCTGATCCGCAACTTCGCCGAAAAACAGGCAGCGCATCACAGCCAGGCGCAAAAAACCCCGGCGTCGTAGCCGGGGTTTTTCTTTTCTCGTCACGGCCGGGCCCGGACCCGGCCATCCACGTGGATGTCCGGACTTTCTCGGGTCGACCGGTCCACGCGGGCGGGGTTCTGATGCCTGTCAGCAACTGCCCTGCGGCGAGGTCAGAACTGGCTGTCTTCGCCGATTTCGCGCTTTTCATAGACGGTTTCAACTTCTTGACCGTTCCATACGTAGCAGAGGTGCCGTTCCTGGCGGGCGTTGGAGAGAAGGGGCGGTCGGAACACGGCGGCACATTCGCCCCCTGTCCGGCGGACGCTGTCATAGGCAATCCCGTTCGACCCGGCCTCGCGCAGCGTTCTCGCCAGATGCCGGCCCGCGGCGTAGTTGTCGTTGTGGTAGACAAGCGGCTGGGCGGCCTTCTGGCCGCGCAGGTCGTGCAGATCCCCGTCGAGGTCGACCAGGTAGGCCCGCATGTCCAGTTCCATACGCGCCTGGGTTGTGGCGCTCAGGAACTGTTCGCGGTGGTGTTTGGTCTCGGCAATGGCCGTGCCGAGATCGTTCGCGGCATAGAAGACTCCGTAAGTGCCATCCGAGAACCGGCTGCCGTTCGGGTTCAGATGGGTAAAGGCGGCCATGATGACGGTGGTCCCGGGCCCACTGATGCGGTCTTCTGGCGGGACGAGCCGAATATCGCCGGCCTCGTCACGCAGCCTGGGATTCGTGAGCGCGTCCACCTCGAAGATCGCTTCAAGGTCGTCCGGATTGGTCACCCGCTCGAAGAGCTGAACAGGCGGAAACCGGCTGGGGATGATTCGCCAGCACGGCTTCCATTCGACGCGGGCGACCGGCAACGTCATGCCCAACCACCCCGCTGTGCATCGAGGTATTGCCGTACGACGAAGAGGTCTGCCACCTGGCCGGACAGCATCCGGTCAAGAGCCGACCGACCGCCGAACGGTAGCGCCGCGTTTGGGCGCCTCACCCATTCGTCGGCTGCCTTTTCGTCGGGGAGCAGGATCTGAAGGGCCTTGTAGACGCCCAGGATGTAGGAAATGCGCTCCAGCGTGTCTCTTGGCAGAACGGTGTTCTGATCCTTCTTCCACTTGAAGAAGGTCGATCGGGCCGTCAGCCCTAGCAAGGTCATCTGTTCCTCGACCGAGAGGCTCCAGAGTTCCGCGATGCGAAAAAACGTCCGTAACGCCGGACCAGAGAGCCCCTTGCGGTCAAACGCCGTCGCCGGGTGTGCTTGTGCAGCCATGGCGTGATCCCAAAATGTCCATTTAAGGCAATATAGTCCATTTATGGACTATATTGCAAGGACAAGGAGGGCGGAGCGAAGGTAACGTTGTTCCGCGTTAGCCCGGCGCTAGCCGGCGTCGAACGTCTACCAGCCGAGCGCCCGGCTCCAGCGCCGGGGATCGGCGGCGCCTTCGATTTCTCCGGTCTCGAGATCCTTGCGGACCGCGCACACGCCTCCGGTCCAGTGCGTCCAGTCCTCGATGCGCTCGACGCGGTGCCCGCGCTCGGAGAGCCGGTCGCCTGTCGCTTCGTCGATGCGCCCCTCGACGGCAAGAAGGCCGGGATGCGCGGCATGCGGAGCGAACGAATCAGGATGGCTGTAGGTCATCAGGCGGGGCGCTTCGACGGCCTCCTGCAGTTCCATTCCGAAGACCAGGTGATTGAGGAGCGACTGCAGGTTCGCCTGGATCTGCGCGTCACCGCCGGGAGTCCCGAACGGCATGACCCAACGATCCGGGGACAGGAGGAAGCAGGGATTCGGCGTAAGGCGCGGCCGCTTGCCCGGAGCGACGCAGGACGGATGGCCGCGCAGTGCCCTCGACTGCGCGCCGCGCGACGACACCGTGAATCCGGTTCCCGGAACCACCGGCGTGTCCCAGCTCGTGTCCGAGGGCGTCGAGCACAGCCCGTTGCCCTGACCGTCGATGACGCAGACGATCGACGTGTCGGGTGAAGGCCCGAGCGGCGTTTCGCTCGCGGCGGCCGGCGGGATGAAGGCCTCGTGCCCGGCAATCCTGCC
>JAJEBT010000084.1 GCA_022822405.1 Alphaproteobacteria bacterium | reverse complement strand
GCTGGCGGGCGCCTACGACGGCACGGACGCGGACTGGGCGGAGCGGGAGTACGGGCGCACGCGCCACACCGACGGGCGGGTGCGGCGGCGCATCGTTGACATGGGCCGGGCCTGGATGAAGAACATGGGGGAGGACCTGCCGGTCATCTTTCCGGAGAGGGCGGAGCAGAAGGCCGCCTACCGGCTGCTGTCGAACCCGAGGACCTCCATGGAGCACGTTCTGGAACCGCATTTCGAGGCGACCGCCGACCGCTGCCGGGCGGCACCCGTCGTGCTTGCCATACAGGACACGACGACCCTCAACTACAGCGGCCTGGAGGCCACGGAGGGCCTGGACGGGATCGGCGGCGGCGGCAAGGGCAGCGTCGGCCTCCTCGCCCATGCCGGGCTGGCGGTGACGCCGGAGGGCCGGCCCCTGGGCCTGTTCGCGATGGACGCGGCCTTCCGGGAGGATCCCGAGGAGGACAGCCGGCGCTGGGTCGCGGGGCTTGAGCGGGCGGCGGAACTCGCGGCGGCCTGCCCGGACACGCGGGTGGTCTCCGTCTGTGACCGCGAGGGCGACTTCTGGGCCCTGCTCGCCTGCGCCGTGGATGACGGGAACGCGCTGCTGGTGCGCGCGAGCCGCTCGGCGCAGCAACGGGTGCGGACGCCCGACGGCGGCAGGGAGTGCCTGTGGGAGCATGTCGCGGCCCGGCCGCCCGTCGCGGTGTCGGAACTGACGATCCCGGCCGCCGGCGGACCGCGCGCCCGCAAGGAGCGCGTTGCCCGTCTCGAGATCCGCACGGCGGAAGTCGAGGTGGCGCCGCCGCACTGGGACCGCGGCGCGGAGCCGCTGCCCATGTTCGCCGTCTCCGCGACCGAGGCCGGAACCGGCGACGGCGACGACCCGCTGCACTGGTTGCTGCTGACCACCGAGCGCCCGGCGGAGGAGGAGACCGACGCCGTGCACGCCGCGACCGTCCTGGACTGGTACCGGACGAGGTGGAGCATAGAGACGTGGTTCCGGACGCTGAAGACCGGAACCCGGATCAAGGACCGCCGGCTGGACAGCGCCGACGACCTGCGCAAGTGCCTCGCCTTCGACGCCGTCACCGCCGTCCACGTCGCCGACCTGACCGTCCTCGCGCGGGAGCGCCCCGAAACCCCGGCAACCGAAGCGTTTCCGGAGCAGGACATCGACCTCCTCCACACGCTGCTGGAGTCGCAGGACCACCGGAACGTCGTGAGGATGTCCGACGGCCAGGCGCCCGACATCAGGGCGGTGGTCATCGATCTCGGACGCCTCGTCGGATCGCATCCCTCCGCGCGGCAGCCGCTCCCGGGAACGAAAAAGGTCTGGCAGGGCCTCGAGCGACTGCACTGGGCGATCCAGGTCCGCGACGCCATCGGCGAGAGAAAGCGCGAATAGGATTACCTATACAAGAGTGGGACATTGAAAGGGGCGGCGCCGGGGTTCCGGTTCCGTTGGCGGGCTTGCCGTTCTTGCTTTCCAGGAGGGATGCGATGGAGGCGGGGGAGAGGTCTTCCATGGTCGATGTCTCGGCGTCGCTCTTGGAGGCGATCATGTAGTCGGTCACGGTTCCGTCGGCGAGGGCCAAGTAGGTATGGACGGGATGCTTCTGGCCCGGACGGAGGGCGCGGCCCTTGGCCTGCGACATGGTGGCGGGACTCCAGTCCAGTTCGGCGAAGGTGACGCTGGTGGTGCGAAACAGGTCGATGCCGGGCGGTCGTCGGCCAGGCCGGTGCCGAAGAAATGAACCTGAAACGTCTCCGCCGTGTTGCCAGGAATCTCCATGGCTGCCGTCATGGTGCGGTCTCCTTCGTGCCGAGGATGGGAAATCCAGGGCGGGATGTCCTCCCCCGGAGATCCGACCCCTGTCCCGTTCACGGCCGAACCTCGGGTCTTGACGGGAAAACCCGGATGACGGAGATGACAGTGGGATTGAGACGGGGAGGCATCAGTGGAAGAGTCGCGGCGTTCGAAGGACGGTTCGGTCGGTCATGCCAGGAATCGCGGTCGCAGCGATTGACGGCTCCGGAGAGCGCGATTAGGGATGGGCGGAGGGATGGGCAGCGCGTTGGGGATCACGAGGCGCGGCCTCATGCTTTGGGTGATCGGGGAGAGAATGGTGAAGAAGTCCGAGATCGCTGGGGCGATGGTGCGCGGCGAGGATGTCACTTTCGCGGGTTTTCCGGGAAGTGCGGGCCGGCCCGTCAGGGCAGGAACCCACGGACCGGCGAGCTGCTCGCGACCGGCCTGTGGAACGCGGTGCCGTTCGGTGCCGGCATTGCGCTGAAGGACGGGTCGAACTAGAGCGGGGCCGGGCTGCACGACAGGATGAACGGGGAAGCGCAGGATACCAGTCCGGGCGGCGAGGTCGTCGTTTACGAAAGCGGCGACGGCGAGGTTCGGGTCGATGTGCGCTTCGAGCATGAGACGGTCTGGCTGACGCAGCGGCAGATGGCGGATGTTTTCGACACCACCCCCGAAAACGTCCTGATGCACCTGCGCAACGTTTTTGCCAGCGGTGAGCTGGAGGCCGATGCAACCACTAAGGAATTCTTAGCAGTTCGAACCGAGGGCAGACGCCGGGTCCGCCGCCGCCTGAAACACTACAACCTCGACGCCATCGTCTCGGTCGGCTATCGGGTTAACTCAAGGCGGGGCGTGCGCTTCCGCCAATGGGCCACCCACACCTTGCGCGACCATCTGGTGCGCGGCTACACGGTGAACGAACGGCGGCTGGCCGAGCGCGGCCTGCGCGAGGCGCGCGAGACGCTGGAC
>JAJEBT010000036.1 GCA_022822405.1 Alphaproteobacteria bacterium | reverse complement strand
GACTTGGGGGCCGGGTGGGGGGGGGGGTTACTGCTGGGTTGCTGGGGTGTGGCCGTGGTGGCCGGCCGGCTGTCGCGCGCGCTGCGCTTTGCGCGGCGCGCGCAGGCCCTGGTGCCATCGTTCCTTCCGGCCGTGCTGCGCACCGTCGAACTGCTGGTGCGGTCGGGAAGCACGGGGCGCGCGAGGCGGATGATCCTCGAGGCCTGGGCCGAGACCCCGCATCCCGAACTCGCCCGCGTCTACGGCGAGGTTGGCACCGACGGTGATCCGTTGAAGAGGGTGCTGCGGCACGAGGAACTGCTCGCGGCCAATCCCGAACATCAGGAAAGCCACGTGGCGCTTGCCGAGGCAGCGCTCGGCGCCGAGCTCTGGGGCGAGGCGCGCAACCACCTGGGCAGGGCGGCAGCCCAGGATCCGCCGGCGCGCGTCTGCCGCCTGATGGCAGAGTTGGAGGAACGCGAGCGCGGAGACGCGGAGAAGGTGCGATCCTGGCTCCTCAGGGCGTCGTCGGCAGCCCCGGATCCGGCCTGGGTGTGCAGCGCTTGCGGGAATGCCTGGGAGAACTGGGCGCCATTGTGCGGCAGTTGCGGCGCGCTTGGCACGCTGGACTGGCGCCCGCCGGCCCGTGCGCTTGCGCTCGGTTCGGGCGCGGTGGAAACCGCCGCCGACACCGGCGCCGCCGGGGCGAACATGCTTCCCGCAGCACAGGAGGGAGGCGCTGGACAGCCGGCGCCGCCGGCCGTCAGGCAGCCGCCGACGTGACGCTTGCCGGCATCGAGGCCGGCGGTTATCTTCGCATCTGGTGTCGGCGGTGACGCAGCCGATGTAGCTCAGATGGTAGAGCAACGCATTCGTAATGCGTGGGTCGGGGGTTCGAGTCCCTCCATCGGCACCAGCCCCCCGTTTGTCCAGGTGCCCCGTGATCCTCCATGTCCGGCGGCTCTCGCGTCATAAAAAATTCATCAAACTGTCACGCCGTTATTAAATGGGCGCAAGAGATTCAGAGCGCCAACGGCAGGCGTTGGCCGGCGAGACGCCAGTGTCTCGTGTTTTCCAGACCCATCCCCATGGAGGCAAGATGCAAGCCAAAACCTTTGTCGCGGTCACCATTGCCGCGCTTGTCGCGGCCGGTGCCGCGCAGGCCCGCGACCAGATCACGATCGTTGGATCCTCGACGGTGTTTCCGTTCTCGACCACGGTCGCCGAGCAGTTCGGCAAGAGAACGAAGTTCAAGACTCCCGTCGTCGAGAGCACGGGGTCCGGCGGCGGGCTGAAGCTGTTTTGCGCCGGCGTCGGCGTGCAGCATCCGGACATCACGAATGCCTCGCGCAGGATCAAGAAATCCGAGGTGGACAAGTGCGCCAAGAACGGCGTGACCAAGATCACGGAAGTGAAGATCGGCTATGACGGCATCGTGCTCGCGAACTCGAAGGCCGCCAAGCCGATGAGCATTACCCTCAGGCAGCTGTTCCTGGCCCTGGCCAAGGACGTTCCGGCGAACGAGGACGGCTCGAAGCTGCAGCCGAACCCCTACAAGAAATGGAGCGAGGTCGACGCCTCGCTGCCGGACCGCAAGATCGAGGTTCTCGGGCCGCCGCCGACATCGGGCACGCGGGATGCGTTCGTGGAGCTTGCCATGGAAGGCGGCTGCAAGACGTTCGCGGCGCTCAAGGCCATGAAGGGAGCCGACAAGAAGAAGTACCGGGCGGTCTGCCGCGGCATTCGTGAAGACGGCGCCTTCGTCGAGGCGGGCGAGAACGACAACCTGATCGTCCAGAAGCTCAGCGCTAACCCGAAGGCTCTCGGAATCTTCGGATTCTCGTTCCTCGATGCCAATGCCGACAAGCTTCAGGGCAGCAAGGTCGACGGTATCGATCCGGAATTCGAGTCGATCGCGTCGGGCAAGTATCCGATTTCGCGCTCCATGTACTTCTACGTCAAGAACGCGCACGTCGGCACCATCCCGGGTATCGCCGAATACGTCAAGGAATTCACGTCCGAGAAGGCGTGGGGCGAGGATGGCTACCTGGTTGACAAGGGCCTGATCCCGCTCGGAGATGCCGATCGGAAGAAGGCGAGCGCCATGGCGCGGAAATTTGCTCCGCTCAGCATGTAGCTGCGTAACGGCAGTCGGGGCCTTCCGGCCCGCCAGGGGCGGCTCTCTCCGGAGAGCCGCCCCTTCTGCGTTCAGGATCCGTGTTTGGTGCGGGCAGGTGTCGACAGGGGTGCCGGGTTGCCACGGGACATCCGGTCGTGCAGACGGTTCGGATGTCGTTGCCGGCTCATCCGAGGATCTGCCGGATGGCGGCTCCGAACGGCCAACCGTGGCCGCGACACTCGTCGATCGGCGCGCAATCCAGCTGACGCCGCGCGCCGGATCAGGCCGGATCGTCTCCGACCTTCACTCGAATGTTCAGATTGTGAACGGCCCGCCCCTGGCGGAAAGCGGTACGGACGGTTCGATGGCTCCGGCGCGGCGGCGCCGGGAGACGGCTGCGGATGCTGCCTTACAGGTTTCCGGCTTCGGCGAGCGCGGCTTCTCTCGAATCGTGAACCGGGATGATCTTGTGAAATCCTGAAATCTCGATGACTTCCTTGATCGAGCCGGGCAGGGAGCAGAGCATGAACTTTGCGTCCCTCTTCCAGAGGGTCTTCGCCAACAGGAGAATGGCACGCAGGCCGGCACTGCTGATGTAGGACAGTTCGGTCATGTCCACGACCACGGCCTTGTCCGAACCGTCAACGGCAACATTCATCGCATCTTCGAAATCGCGGCTGTTGGAGCCGTCGATGCGGCCTTCCACCTTGACGATCAGGACATCACTCTCGCGTTCGGTCTTTAGATCCATGGGATTTCCCTTGCGCTGGCCCGTTCGAATCCAGAATCGCGCGCAGATGATAGCACGATTCCAGACGCGTTCAAGCCGCCTGTCACCCACCTCACGCCGTCGGAAGCAGGTGTCTTCGGACAGGATGGACGTTGGCAATCTCGTTGAGGCAATTATCACTTGTCCTGGCGCGAGATGCAACAGCCGATAGGGAGGGCTTTTCCGCCGCACCGTCGGAGTACCGCCGCCAGGGCTCCGGCGGCTTCCGGCCGGCGCAGGTTTTGCCTCCCCGCCCCGATGGTTCTACAAATGGCGCGTGCCGTTCAGCGGATCGCGGAACGGCAGGATTCCGGAGACCGTTCGCATGGCTGAAGCGCGGCGACAGTTCGACTATGTCATTGTCGGAGGCGGTTCGGCCGGCTGCGTCCTGGCCAATCGCCTGTCCGAGGACCCGTCGACGACGGTGTGCCTGCTGGAGGCTGGCGCGCGGGACTGGCACCCCTGGATACATGTTCCCCTGGGCGTCATGCGCTGCATGTTCGACGGGGCGATCAACTGGAAGTTCTCGAGCGCCGGCCAGACAGGCATGAATGGCCGCAACATTTACATGCCGCGCGGCAAGACGCTGGGCGGTTCCAGCTCGATCAACGGAATGATCTATATCCGCGGCCATCGCGGGGACTATGATGACTGGGCTGCGCTCGGCAACGAGGGCTGGAGCTTCGACGACGTGCTGCCCTACTTCAGGAAGTCGGAGAACAACCTCGAGTACGGCGATGCCGAGCTTCACGGCGACGGCGGTCCGCTGGACGTCACCTACATCAGCAGGCCGAGCCCGCTGCACGAGACGTTCTTCCACGCCGCCGAGGAGCTGCAATACCGCCGCAACGACGATTTCAACGGCGCCACCCAGGAAGGGTTCGGGATCTACCAGGTCACCCAGAGGAAGGGCCGGCGGCTGTCGACCGCGCGCGCGTTCCTCAAGCCGGTCGAGAAGCGCAAGAACCTGTCGGTGATCACCGGCGCCACGGCAACCCGCATACGGATCGAGGGTGGGCGCGCCTCCGGGGTCGAGGTCAGGATCGGCAACGCTCCCGCGTTCATTGCCGTCCGGCGGGAACTCGTTCTCTCCGCCGGAGCGTTGCTCTCTCCGAAACTCCTGATGCTGTCCGGCATCGGCGGCGGCAACGAACTCAAGGCGCGTGGAATCGAGCCGGTCCATCCGCTTCCCGGAGTCGGCAGGAACCTGCACGACCATCCCGCGATACACGCCTTCTACGGCACCCGTAGCCGCAGGGCCTACGGCCTCACGGTCGGCGCGATTCCGGAACTTGCGTGGTGGACGCTTGAATATGCGGCGGCCCGGACGGGGCTTCTGGCAAGCAACATGGTCGAGGCGGGCGGATTCGTGAAGACCCGCCCTGGCGTCGAACGGCCCGACATCCAACTCAATTTCATTCCCGGCTACCGCGAGTCGCCGAGCCAGATGATCGGCTACGGCCGCGGCTACGTGGTGACGGCGGCCCTTCTGCGGCCGACCAGCCGGGGTTCGCTCACTTTGGAGAACGCCGATCCCGACTCTCCGCCCCGCATCGACCCCAACCTGCTCGGCACCGACGAGGATCTCGAGGTCCTGACCGACGGGCTCGGCATCGGACGCAGGCTTGCCAATGCTCCTGCGTTCTCCGGAATTGACGGCACGGAACGCTATCCGGGCGATGCTGTTCAGTCCAGGGACGAACTCAAGACGTATGTCCGGAACAACGGGGCGACCATTTTTCATCCTGTCGGCACCTGCAAGATGGGCTCGGACGATATGGCCGTGGTGGATTCGCGGTTGAAGGTCAGAGGCCTCGCCGGCCTGCGCGTCGTCGACGCCTCGATCATGCCGAGCATTGTCGGCGGCAACACCAACGCGCCGACCATCATGATCGCGGAGAAGGCCTCCGACATGATCAAGGAGGACGCGCGCGCCTGAGGCGCCGCGCCCGGGATTGCGGTGACGGGAACCGCCGGGAGGGTGGCTGGATGAATACTGCGCTGGTCTGCACTTCGCATTCGCCGATTCTCTATGTCCGCCCCGAAGCACCGCCCTACGAGGAGGAGGTCTTCGCCGCCCTTGCGGCGCGACGCGACGCCATCCTCGCCTTTGATCCCGAGGTCGTGTTCTTCTTCGGCGCCGATCATTTTGCGGGCTTTCATCTGAACGCGATGCCGGCGTTCTGCATCGGTACCGGCGCCGCGACGGCGATCGACGACGTCGGCGGCTTCCCCGGCGATCTCGATGTGGATACCGCCGCCGCCCGGGGCCTGGTCCAGCATCTGCGCGGCCAGGCGTTCGACGCCGCGCTCTCGGAACGGATGACCGTAGATCACGGGTTCTCCCAGACCATGAAGAACGTCTTCGGCGAACTTGACGCCTTTCCCTGCGTTCCGATCTTCATAGGCGGAATGTGCCGGCCGTTTCTGCAGTTCGAAAGGACGCGGCAGTTCGGCAGCACGATTGGCCAGTATGCTGCCTCGCTCGGCAAGCGGGTGCTCTTTGCCGGGTCGGGAGGCCTTTCGCATCATCCGACGCGCTACTACCCGCTGCCCGGCGAGGCCGATCCCGAAGTCGAGGCCTGGCAGATGGCAGGACCCCTCGGTGGAACCTTCACGCAGGAGGAATGGCTGGAGCGGCTCTTCGACATGCATGTCGAGGGCGGAAGGATGCTCAGGGACGGGCGCAGGACCCGCGAGCAGATCAGGCTCAATCCGGCGGTCGACCGGGCGTTTCTTGACGTGCTGGAGTCAGGGGACCTGTCTCCGCTCGACGACTGGCTGATGGAGGACCTGTTCGAGGCGGCCGGCATCGGCTTCACCGAACTGCATGGCTGGGTGGCCGCGGTGGCGGCGAATCTCGCCTGCGGCGGTGCGCCGCCGACGGTCGATTTCTATCTCGATTCGCTGGAATACGCGATTGGCTTCGGCATCATTCACGCCGGCTAGCCGCCGGCGGGGGCGCAGAACGGTCAATCGGCGCCGCGGCGGCCGTGGTGATGCGCCTGCATGTAGTGCAGCCGTAGCAGGTCGACCCCGTAATCATTGCCGTTCGGCGTGCGCACGATCGTGTGGACGTGAAAACTCTGCGGTTCCGCGTTGGTCAGGAACAGGCCGGAATGCTGGTCGAACTCGATGAATATGACCGGGCTCTGGATGCGGTAGTAGAAGGCCGCCGTCTCCTCTACTCCCCCTATCCAGCAGAAATGCGTGTCCCCGAGATGACGCGCGACCTCGTCCATCCTGGCCCGCAACGGTCCCGAGGGAAGCGGATCGACATAGGCCTCGACCAGGTCGAGCAGCTTGCGTTGCTGCGGCTTCGTCAGGCTGTCGCAGGGCAGGCCCTCATAGGGAACGACCCTGTTGTCCTGGTAGGCGCCTCCGAGGTGGAAATGGTCTGCGGGATGCCATCGGCCGGGCGGATGATCCTCGCCGTTCATGGACGCCGAAACGCGTGCCCTGTCGCGCATCTGCGGCGTCAGTGAACGCATCAGTTCGAGGCCTCCCCTCTCCTCGTCCGCGAACAGGCTGATGCCCTCGAACCGGCCCTGGTCGGCATAGGTCGGTTCGGCGCCCATAAAGCAGGGGGTCAAGACCATCTGTCCGCCGATCACGAGGCAGTTCAGGCTCAGGTGATGTCCGAAGAGATGCCATCCCCAGGGCTCGGAAACCGACGGAACCCCGAACAGCGCGAACGTGTAGCTCCATTCGCCGAGCACCCCGGGGGCATCGAGAAGTTCGCCGAGAAAGGCGTTCAGGCGCATCACCGAGCGTGATTTCTCGATGCCCTTCGGGCTCAGGCTGGCTTCGAGCACCGAGAGCACCGCCTCGCGGAGATCCGGCCCCGCCCCGTCGAGGCGCAGGCCGTGCCCGTCGACGCAGAGTTCGGTGTTCTGCCAATGCCGCCACCGCTCCGACTCGACCGCAAACACCATCCTCCGCTTCTGTTCGGGGGACAGGCGGGCGAGGAGGGCGATCGCGGCGTCGGTCATGGCCGATGCCGGCGCATCCTCGGACCGCAACGAAAAGAGCCCGCCTCGAACCCGGCCATCGGACGTCAGGCCGGTGAAAGGCTGTTCTCCGAGCTTCGCCCAGCCGGCCAGCAGCTTCCGGGCTCGCTCCCGCCTGCAGATTGCGGCCGTGTGTTCTTCGGCAGTCGCCCCCGCTATGCGTGATTGTCCGGGCTCCGGCACGAAGGGGCGGAAGTCGGCGCGGCTCATTGGCTGCTGATCCCGTTCTGGCGGAGGGTGAGGGATTCGAACCCTCGGTACGCGTAAGCGCACAACGGTTTTCGAGACCGCCCCGTTCGACCGCTCCGGCAACCCTCCGGGCGGGTGTTTACAAGAACCCTGAATAGGGTGCAAGGAGATGAGCGACAGGAGATGAGCGGATGTGCGTTGAAGCTTCCCGAAAGAAAGTCCCGGAGCGGCGCGCGATCACGGGCTTCCGGCATGTCGGAAGGGTGCGCGCGGGTTCGCATCCTTGCTGCGTTTTTTCCGGACATGCCATTGACAGCGCCCTTTTCGCGCTTATATTCGCGACCTTCCGCAATCTTGCACTCCGTGACCACCTGTTCGGATCGTGCGCGCGAGCTTCGTGCGGCGGCTGGCAATTCGCGGAATGGCCGGATGGGCCGGCGCTCAGGGAAGATGGAACGATGTACGCTGTGGTCAAAACGGGCGGCAAGCAGTACCGCGTCGCCAGTGGGGATGTCATCACCGTCGAGAAACTCGATGGCGCCGAAGCCGGCGATGTCGTGGAACTCGACAACGTGCTCGCGCTTGATGCCGGTGACGGCCTCGCGGTGGGCGCGCCCCTGATCGACGGGGCGCGAGTCAATGCGACGGTGCTCGAGCAGAAGAAGGACGGCAAGATCGTCGTCTTCAAGAAGAAGCGCCGCAAGAACTACCGGCGCACGCGCGGACACCGCCAACTCGTCACGGTGCTTCGGATCGACGACATTCTCGGCAAGGGTCAGCAACCGGCTGCCGCGGAACCGTCGGAAGAGGAAGAGCACGTGGCGGACACGCCTGCCGAAACCGTCGCCGCCGATACGGAGGTGCCGGACTCCGCGGATGAGGGGGTTTCCGCCGGCGACGAGGATGCCGCGGCCGCGGATCAGGCCGAATCCGGAGATTCGACCGGCAAGGCCGACAAGGACTAGGAACCGGCGCCGGAACGCAGAAGACGATCGGCAGCCACGGAAACGGACGGCGAGTCCGGAGGAGACCGTAACATGGCGCATAAGAAGGCTGGCGGCAGCTCCCGCAACGGCCGCGATTCCATCGGCAGGCGCCTCGGAATCAAGAAGTTCGGCGGCGAAGTCGTGATTCCCGGCAACATCATAGTCCGGCAGCGCGGCACCAAGTGGCATCCGGGCGAACATGTCGGAATGGGCAGGGATCACACCATCTTTGCCAAGGCCGAGGGCCGGGTGGCATTCAGTCGGCGTTCGGGCGGTCGGGTCTACGTGTCGGTGGACACAGGCGGCTGACCGGACGGCGCCGGCAGGCGCCCGCGCGCTCGCGCCTGGCAGCCTCGCACGGCCACCGCCCGCGGCTCCGCCGGAGCATGGCGGGCGCTGCGGTCCCGGACGCTGACAGGCTTGCGGGTCATGAGATTCCTCGATTCGGCAAAGGTCTACGTCCGCAGCGGTAACGGCGGCGCTGGCTGCGCGAGTTTCCGCCGCGAGAAGTTCATCGAATTCGGCGGACCCGACGGCGGTGACGGTGGGCGCGGCGGCGACATAATCGTCGAGGCCGTGGCCGGGCTGAACACGATGATCGATTTCCGCTACCGGCAGCATTTCAAGGCGAGAAGCGGATCGCACGGGATGGGCAGCAATCGGACCGGTGCTGCCGGCGCGGACGAGACCCTCGAGGTTCCGGCCGGAACCCAGGTCCTGGATGCCGAGAGCGACGCGCTGCTCGCCGATCTCGAACAGCCCGGCGACCGGGTCGTGCTCCTGCGCGGCGGGCGCGGCGGGCGTGGCAATGCCCGTTTCAAGTCCTCGACCAACCGCGCGCCGCGCCGTGCCGAGCCGGGAGAGAAGGGCGAGGAGTGTTGGATCAGGCTGCAGCTCAAGCTGATTGCGGATGCCGGCCTGCTCGGCCTGCCCAACGCCGGCAAGTCGACCTTCCTCGCTGCCGTCTCCCGCGCCCGGCCCAGGATCGCGGACTATCCCTTCACCACCCTGATCCCGACCCTCGGCACGGTATATGTCGATGACACGGAGTTTGTCCTTACCGACATTCCGGGCCTGATCGAGGGGGCGCATGCGGGCACCGGGCTCGGACACCGGTTTCTTGCCCATGTCGAGCGATGCAGCGTGCTCCTTCATCTCGTCGACGGCACCGCGGACGATGTCGCACGGAACTGGCGCATGATCCGCGGCGAACTCGAGAAATACGATGACGATCTTGCCGCCAGGACCGAAGTGCTGGCGCTCACCAAGACGGACGCCCTGACCGACGCGGAGGTGGCCGAGAGGCGACGGGATCTCGAGGCGGCGTCGAACGACGAGGTCTTTCCGGTGTCGGCGGTGGCTGGAACCGGCGTGACCGAGGTTCTGCGGCGCCTCGTCGGCGTGATATCCGCCGCCCGCCCCGACGCTGCCGAGACCGCCGGCGAAGCACTGCCGTGGACGCCATGACGGAACGGACGATTCCCGAGCTCGGTTCGGCGCGCAGGCTGGTCCTCAAGATCGGATCGGCGCTTGTCGCCGACGACCGGACTGGCAGCATCAGGGAAGAATGGCTCTCGTCGCTGGGCCAGGACATCGCCCGGTTGAGATCCCGGGATATCGATGTCGCGATCGTCTCGTCGGGCGCCATCGCCGTCGGCAGGCGTGATCTCGGCCTCTCCGGCTGCGAGCTTGCCCTCGACCAGAAACAGGCGGCTGCCGCCCGGGGACAGATTCGCCTGGCGCATGCGTGGCAGGAAGCGCTCGAGCCGCACGGCGTCGCTATCGCCCAGATCCTCCTGACGCTGGCCGATACCGAGGAGCGCCGGCGCCATCTCAATGCGCGGGCCACCATGGAGACCCTGTTCGGACTGGGGGTGGTGCCGGTCATCAACGAGAACGACACCGTCGCCACCGAGGAAATCCGTTATGGCGACAACGACCGTCTTGCTGCGCGGGTTGCCCAGATGGTCAGCGCTGATACCCTGGTTCTGCTGTCGGATGTCGACGGGCTCTATACGGCCGATCCGCGTACCGATCCCGATGCGACGCTGGTGCCCGTGGTCCGCGAGGTGACGGCCGAGATCGAGAACATGGCGGGTGCCGCGCTGCCCGGCTATTCGTCGGGTGGCATGATCACCAAGCTGGAAGCGGCCAGGATCGCGATTTCCGGAGGTTGCGCCATGGCCATCGCGGACGGCAAGCCGGCCAATGCGCTCTCCCGGCTGTCGCAAGGCGCTCGGTGCACGTGGTTCCTGCCGGCGATGGCACCGCTCGCCGCCCGCAAGCGGTGGATCGCGGCCACCATCGCCATAGCCGGCACGCTCATCGTCGATGACGGCGCCGCGCGGGCGCTTGGCGCCGGAAAGAGCCTGCTGCCGGCCGGCATCACCGGCGTCGACGGGGACTTCGAGCGCGGAGACGCGGTGAGTGTGAGGACTGCCCGGGGGGCGCTTCTCGGCCGCGGCCTGTCGGCGTACTCGTCAGCCGACGCGAGAAGAATCATGGGAAGAAAAAGCCGTGAAATCGAAAGCATTCTGGGATACCGTGGCCGCGATGAAATGATTCATCGTGACGATCTGGTGCTCGATGCGCAGACGACGGAGAGCCGGGACTCATGAACGTTGCAACCAAGGTTGCGTCCGACGACCTCGCCGCCGAGATGGAGCAGCTGGGGCGCGGCGCGCGCGCGGGCGTGGAGGCGCTGGGCCTCGCGACGACCGACCGGAAGAACGAGGCGCTCCGCGCGGCCGCCCGCGAACTCGGGGCGCGGCGGGGCGAACTTCTCGCCGCCAACCGCATCGACATGGACTCCGCCGCGGAGCGGGAAATCGCGCCGTCGCTTCTCGACCGCCTCAGGCTCGATGACGGGCGCATCGACGCGATGGCCCGCGGGCTCGAGGAGATCGCTGCCCTCGACGATCCCGTGGGGCAGGTCCTGGCCTCGTGGCCGCGTCCGAACGGGCTGTCGATCTCGCGGGTGAGCGTACCGCTGGGCGTCATCGGCATCATTTACGAATCGCGGCCCAACGTCACCGCCGACGCTGGCGGGCTGTGCCTCAAGTCGGGCAACGCCGCGATACTCCGCGGCGGTTCCGAGAGCTTCCATTCCTCGCGCGCCATCGTCGCATGCCTGCATGCAGGACTCGCCGCCGCCGGGCTGCCCGAGAACGCCATCCAGCTCGTGCCCACCACTGACCGGGCCGCCGTCGGCATGCTCCTGACGATGACCGACCATGTCGACATCATCGTCCCGCGCGGCGGGAAATCCCTCATCGAACGCGTGCAGCGTGAGAGCCGCATCCCCGTGATCGCCCATCTCGAGGGGCTGTGCCATGTCTATATCGATGAACATGCCGACCTCGCGATGGCGCACGACGTCACCGTCAACGCCAAGATGCGCCGCACCGGAATATGCGGTGCCACCGAGACCCTGCTCGTCGACCGGGTGGTCGCCGCGCATGCGCTCCCGCCGATTATCGACAGCCTCAGCGGCGCCGGTTGCGAACTGCGCGGCGACGAGGCCACCTGCGCCCTCGATCCGCGCGTTGTCCCCGCCACCGAGGATGACTGGCGGACGGAATATCTCGATGCCATCCTGTCGATCCGCCAGGTCGACGGACTCGACGGGGCGATCGCGCATATCGGCGCTTACGGATCCGGGCACACCGATTCCATCATTACTGCCGACACGGCCCGCGCCGAGACGTTCCTCGGCAAGGTCGATTCGGCGATCGTGCTGCACAACGCCTCGACCCAGTTTGCCGATGGCGGCGAGTTTGGCATGGGCGCGGAAATCGGCATCTCGACCGGACGGCTTCACGCCAGGGGGCCGGTGGGCGTCGAGCAGCTCACCACCTACAAGTACGTTGTCCGGGGCGCCGGGCAGATCAGACCCTGACCATCGTCGCGGACATCCGCCGGGGGCATGCAGTCACCGGCCTTCGCATCGGCATTCTGGGCGGCTCGTTCAATCCGGCCCATGACGGCCATGTGCATATCAGCATGCTTGCGCTCAGGCTTCTGATGCTCGACGAGGTGTGGTGGATGGTCACCCCCCAGAATCCCCTGAAGGGGAGGACGGGCATGGCGCCCTTCGAGGAACGGATGGCCGGGGCCATCCGGCTTGCCCGGCACCCCAGCATCAGGGTGACGGACATCGAGCGCAGACTCGGCACCACCTACACGGCCGAGGCGCTGGCGCGCCTCAAGCAGTGCTTTCCGAAGACCCGGTTCGTATGGATCATGGGAGCCGACAACCTCGCCCAGATTCCGCAGTGGCAGGACTGGACGCGGATATTCAATCTCGTGCCCATTGCGGTTTTCGACCGGGCACCCTATTCTTTCGGGGCTCTTGCGGGCAAGGCGGCGAAGGCGTTCTTCCGCTTCAAGAAGCAGCGCGTCCACGCCTGCCACCTTGCCGAGTCGAGGACGCCGGCCTGGATGTTCTTCCATACGAGGCTGCATCCGGGATCGTCGACCGAGATCCGCTCGGGCCGGGCCGCGACGCGCCGCCGGCATGAGGCCGCGGGTGCGCGGACGGGGTCAGACTTGGAGGAAGCTGTCCACTGAAACAGGAACGGTCAAGCGACGGCGGTTCGGCGCAGGACATGATCGAGGTGATCAGGGACTCGCTTGAATCGCAGAAGGCCGGGGACCTCGTGGTGATCGATCTCTCCGGCAAGTCCGACATCGCCGACTACATGGTGGTCGCGAGCGGCAATTCACGGCGGCAGGTCGTCTCGATGGCGGAAAGGCTGATGGAGGCCCTGAGAGCGCTGGGCCTCAAGGGGTTGCGCCCCGAAGGTCTGGCGCAGGGAGACTGGGTACTGCTCGATGCGGGCGATGTGATCGTCCACCTGTTCCGCCCCGAGGTCCGCGCGTTCTACAGCCTGGAGAAGATGTGGAATGTCGAGTTTCCCGACAGACGGGAACCGGCAGCGGTCTGAGGCACGGCCATGCGCGTCACCATCTGCGCCGTCGGCCGCATGAAGGCCGGGCCCGAGCGGGATCTGCTCGAACGCTATCGCCGGCGCATCCGCTGGCCGGTCGATATCAGGGAGGTCGAGGAGCGCCGCAAGCTGCCGGCGCTGCAGCGTGCCGGGCGCGAGGGGGCGCTCCTGGAAGCCGCCTGTCCCGACGGCGCCTATCGGGTAGCCCTTGATGCGTCGGGCACCGCCCATGACAGCGTGGCCTTCGCCCGCCTGCTCGAGCGTTGCCGCGATGCCGGACGCGGGATCTCGTTCCTCGTCGGCGGTGCGGACGGCCTTGTGCGGCCCCAGCTCGACCGCGCGGACACGCTCCTCGCCTTCGGCACCGCGACCTGGCCGCACATGCTGGTCCGGGTGATGCTGGTCGAACAGATATTCCGGGCCCAGGAGATACTCGCGGGAAACCCCTATCACCGCGACGGGTGCGCGGCGTGAGTGTAGGCAAGCGGCGGGCCGCGAGGGTGGCCGGCTGACCGGCAGGGAACGGCCATGAGAGACAAGATGCGTGACGGGCGGCGGCCTGCGGTACTATGCGTCCTCGACGGATGGGGCCACAGCGAGGCCGAGGCCGACAATGCGATCGCGGCCGGCAACGCGCCGGTCTTCGCGCGGCTCTGGGGCAGCTGCCCGCATGCGCTCGTCGCGACGTCGGGCGCCGATGTCGGGTTGCCGTCGGGCCAGATGGGCAATTCGGAGGTCGGCCACATCACCCTCGGCGCCGGGCGCATCCTGATGCAGGACATCTGCCGCGTGGACGCCGCCATCGCCGACGGCAGCATCCGCGCTAACCCCGAGCTCGCCGGCCTGATCGGGAGTCTCCAGGGCAGCGGCGGAACCTGCCACCTGATGGGGCTGATCTCCCCGGGCGGCGTGCATTCCCATCAGGATCATCTCGCCGAGCTTGCGGCCATCGTCGACGGCCACGGCATTCCGGTCGCCGTTCACGGATTCCTCGACGGTCGCGACACGCCGCCGGCGAGCGCCGCCGAACAGGTGGCATCCTTCCGCGAGCAGATCGCGGGCCTTGGTCGTACGCGCATCGCCACGCTGTGCGGGCGCTACTACGCCATGGACAGGGACCAGCGGTGGGACCGTACGGAGCGCGCCTACGATCTTCTCGTTGCCGGCAGCGGCACACCGGCGGCCGACCCCGTCGCTGCCGTCAGGGCGAGCTATGACGCTGGCGTTACCGACGAGTTTGTCGAACCTGCCGTCATGGGTGGCTATGCCGGGATGGAGGATGGCGACGGGATCCTGATGGCGAATTTCCGCGCCGACCGCGTACGGCAAATTCTCCTTGCCCTGCTCCAGGACGAATTCGAGGGCTTCGCGCGCGGCCGCCGCGCAGCCTTCGCGGCTGCCGTCGGGCTTACCGAATATTCGAGTACGCACAACGCGTTGATGGCGACCATGTTCCCGCCCGAGAGGCTGGAGAACATTCTTGGACGGGTGGTGTCGGACGCCGGCATGCGCCAGCTGCGCATCGCCGAGACCGAGAAATACGCCCATGTGACCTATTTCTTCAACGGTGGTGAGGAAACGCCCTTTGTCGGCGAGGAGCGGGTCCTGATCCCGTCGCCCAAGGTCGCCACCTACGACGAGCAGCCGGAAATGTCGGCCCGCGAGGTCACCGATCGCCTGGTGACGGAAATCGGCTCGGGCCGGCACGATCTCATCGTCGTCAACTACGCCAATCCGGACATGGTCGGCCACACCGGCAAACTCGACGCCACCGTTCGCGCCATACGCACGGTCGACGAATGCCTGGAGCGTCTCGCGCGGGCGGTGGAGAGCGCGGGCGGCGTGATGCTGATCACCGCCGACCATGGCAACGCCGAGTCGATGCGCGACCGCGAGACCGGAGAGCCGCACACCGCCCACACGGTCAACCCGGTGCCGGCGCTGCTCGTCAACGCGCCCGGCGCTGTCAGCGGACTCCGCGCCGGACGGTTGTCGGATATCGCGCCCACGCTTCTCGATCTGATGGGCATGGAACCGCCGCCCGAGATGACCGGAGCCTCGCTCCTTGTCCGTCGGGACACGGCCCGCGCCGTCAGCGGGCGGGCCGTGCCGGCATAGCGGTCGCGGCTTCCGCGGCGGCCGCCTCCGGAAAGGCGCCACTCGCGAATCCCGGCTTCCACGGGGCGCCGGGGAGTGTCGTCTGCGCCCGAATCCTGTTATCGTGGCCGCAGAGCGGTGGAACGGAAACGGAGGCATCTCCGGCCGGCCCGCGGCATCCGAAAATGCGGCAAGCGAGCGATGATCATGCGATTGATTGCAAGACTGATGACATTCTGCGTCGTGACGGTTGCGCTTGTCGGCGCTCCGGCGGCCCAGGACGCGGGGGTGAACACCCAGACCTACCGGCAACTTGAGCTGTTCGGGGACGTCTTCGAGCGCATTCGCGCGAACTATGTCGAGGAAGTCACCGACGAGGACCTGATGGAGGCGGCCATCAACGGCATGCTGACCTCGCTCGATCCGCATTCGGGGTATCTGAGCCCCAAGCGGTTCCAGGACATGCAGGTCCAGACGCGTGGCGAGTTCGGCGGCCTCGGCATCGAGGTGACCATGGAGAACGGCCTCATAAAGGTGGTGTCTCCGATCGACGATACGCCGGCCTTTCGCGCCGGGCTGAAGCCAGGCGACCTCATCACCCATCTCGACGACGAGCCCGTGCTCGGGCTGACGCTCTCCGAGGCCGTCGAGCGGATGCGCGGCAAGCCTGACACCGATATCAGGCTCATGATCCGGAGAGCCGGGCGCGAGCCGTTCGAGGTCAAGGTGACCCGGGCCGTCATCAAGATCCGCTCGGTCCGTTCGCGCATCGAGCAGGACGACATCGGCTACATCCGGATCACGTCGTTCAGCGAGGCCACCACCCCGGGGCTTGAGCGGGAGATCGCGAAAGTGGCGGAAGCCGCGAAGGACGGCCTGAAGGGCCTCGTGCTCGACCTCCGCAACAATCCCGGAGGGTTGCTCGACCAGTCGGTCGGCGTTGCCGACGCGTTTCTCGCCCGGGGAGAGATCGTCTCGACCCGCACGCGGGATCCGGAGGAGGGGCAGCGCTTCAATGCCAAGGCGGGCGATCTCCTGAACGGGATTCCGATGGTCGTTCTGGTCAATGGCGGTTCAGCGTCCGCATCCGAAATCGTTGCCGGAGCGCTGCAGGACCATGGCCGGGCGGTCATCATGGGCACCCGGACGTTCGGCAAGGGGTCCGTGCAGACGATCATGCCGCTCGGCCCGCACGGCGCCATCCGGCTGACCACTGCACGCTACTACACCCCGTCCGGCCGCTCGATCCAGGCGACCGGGATCGAGCCCGATATCGTCGTCGAGCAGGCCCGTCTCGAGAAGCTCGACGTCTCCTCGCGCCGGCGCGAGGAGAACCTTCGCGGACGGCTGGACAATCCGGATACGGAGGAGGGCGGTGAAACCGCGCCTGGCGAGGCAGCCGCGCCCGACGATTCCCCTCCCGACGACTACCAGCTCTCGAGGGCCGTCGACCTCCTGCGCGGCCTCGTCCTTTACCAGCGGCGGGCAACGGACTGATGCCGTGCGCGGAGCGGCCGTAACGGGATCTCCCGGCACCCCGCCGGAGGGCTATCGTCCGTGCGTCGGGGTCATGCTCGTGGACGGCCGGGGACGGGTGTTCACCGGCGAGCGCCTCGACAGGCCCGGCGCCTGGCAGATGCCCCAGGGCGGGATGGAGCCGGGCGAGACGCCGGAAGCGGCCGCGCGCCGCGAGCTTGAGGAGGAAACCGGCATTCGCTCGGTGTCCTGCCTGGCCGTTGCCGGCGACTGGAAGACCTATGACCTGCCCGACGAGCTCGTCGGCCGGCTGTGGGGCGGCCGCTATGTCGGGCAGGCGCAGATCTGGACCCTGTTCCGGTTCACGGGGACGGAAACCGAAATCGACCTCGCGACGGAAGAGCCGGAATTCGGCGACTGGAAGTGGAGTCCGCTGCCGGCCCTGGTGCGGGAGATCGTGCCCTTCAAGCGCGAGGTCTATGCCGCGGTCGTCCGTGAGTTCGCTCCCCTGATCGGCTGAGCCGGAGGCCGAAGAGCGGGCGGGAGCCGTCAGGCCTGCTGTGCCGCGGAGTCCGGACGCACGAACCGCCGCCTTGCCTCGACAAGGGCGACCAGGAGGCGGGTTGCGACGCGGAGCCGGTACCAGACGAAGAGCCTCACCGCCCCGGCGGCCAGACGTCCGGCCGAGCTCCGGCCGTCGATGCCGACGGCATTGAAGATCATCTCCACGCCGCGCGCGACATGCTGCGGGCGGTAGTAGCGCAGCGCCCGCCGGGCGTAGGCGGCCGCATTGGCGCGCCTGTCGTAGGCTTGGCCGTCGCTGTTCGCCGCCCAGTAGGCGGAGGCGAGTTCGTCGTCCTCGGACTCCGACATCCGTCCGAACGCCACCCGGACCCTTTTCAGGCGGCTCAGCCGGTCGTGCTCCATGTATCTGCGCATGTTCCGGTGGAACAGGCAGTAATGGGCGTATTCGTCGTCGGCGATGCGCCGGCAGATGCTCTTGAGAACCGGCTCGTCGGTAGCGTCCGCAAGCGCCGAATAGAACGAGTTCGTGCCGGTCTCGACCATGCACCGGGCCACGAGCTCGCCGGCCCGCGTCCCCCGCACCGATACGCTCGCGTCAAGCTGAAGGCGGAAATTCTCCCGGAACCGGCCGAACCGCGTCTCGAAGTCGAATTCGGGGTCCGCGAGTGCCGCCCAGCGGCCGAGAGCGCGGCCATGCTGGACCTCTTCTTCGGCCCATGAATCGATTGCCGCCTGCAGGCGGTTGTCGCCATCGAAGACCCTGTTCAGGTATACACGGTAGTCTTCGGCATTGTACTCGACGAGGCTCGCAGCCTTGATGATGGGGATGATGCCCGAATCGACTCGTGAACGATCAAAGCTGTCCCAGGGAATGTCGTCGAGAGTCCAGTTGCCCATGCCGGTCACCAACAGGTCGGTGTTGATGTGAGTATGACTCTACGAATCACCGCCGTGAAGTCAAGCCCGGAGACCGCCCGGTGACGTAAGAGTTTATGTGTCAGGCGAGAGGGGGTACTCCCTGTGGTGATGATGAAACAGCCACGAACAGGAGTACCCCGATGTCACAGCGAGCTGCGACGATTGAGAGTTTACCAATGGCCTTTGAGGTAGTGAAGGA
>JAJEBT010000094.1 GCA_022822405.1 Alphaproteobacteria bacterium | reverse complement strand
GTCGATGTCGCGTTCACCGAGGCTGCCGTAGGTGCCGGCATATCGACGATCCTGTTCGTCGGCACGCTGGCGCTGACGACGCAGACCGAAAAGACGCCGGCGCATCGCCCGTTCCTGCCGCTCTTCGTCGTCATCGTCACTGGCGCAGTGTTGATTTATGGCACGCTGGACATGGCGCGCTTCGGCGATCCGGAAGCGCCGGCGCAACAGCATGTCGCACCCTACTATTTGCAAAACACGAAGCAGGACACCGGAATCCCCAACGTCGTCACTGCGGTACTCGCCAGCTACCGCGGCTATGACACGCTGGGCGAGGTCACCGTGATATTCACGGCCGGAATCGGCGTCATCCTGCTGCTCGGCAGCTGGCGCCGGGGCCTCAGGCCGCCGCGGCCGCACCACAGGGACGACGCATGAGGGAATATCTGGTCGTCCGGGTGGTCACCAAGCTGCTGCTCCCGTTCATCCTGCTGTTCGGACTGTACGTCCAGTTCCACGGCGATTTCGGGCCCGGCGGCGGGTTCCAGGCCGGCGTAATCTTCGCCGCCGGCTTCATTCTCTACGCGCTCGTCTACGGCGTCCGCGCGGCCGAGGACATCCTGCCGCACGGGACGCTGCGCGCCGGCATCGCCGGCGGTCTCCTGCTCTACGCCTGTGTGGGCGTCGCCTCGCTGATGCTCGGCGAGAACTATCTCAACTACAGCCCGCTCGCCGACAAGGCCAAGGAAGGTCAGCATATCGGAATCCTCATCATCGAACTCGGCGTAGGCATCACCGTCGCATCGGTGATGATGACGGTGTTCTTCACCTTTGCCGGCTGGCGAAAGAACTGACGGGACAGTCGGCGCCGTGCAGGACATCTGGGGACTCTACAACTACTGGATCGTGATCTTCCTCGCGATGGCGGGCCTCTACATCGTCATCGCGCGCGGAAACCTGATCAAGAAGCTGATCGGCCTGAACGTGTTCCAAGCCTCGGTGTTCGTGCTCTACATCTCCTTCGGCAAGGTTTTCGGCGGCACCGCCCCGATCCTCGACAAGGCCTACGACACCTATTCCAATCCACTGCCCCACGTCCTGATCCTCACCGCGATCGTCGTCGGCGTCGCCACCACGGCGCTCGGGCTTGCGCTGGTCGTCCGCATCCGGGCCGCCTACGGCACCATCGAGGAGGAGGAAATCCACAGCCAGGACGAAAGCATGTGATGGCCTTCTTCCTGGAGCATCTTCCAGCGCTGATCATCGTGGCGCCGCTCATATGCGCGCCGCTTTGCGTCCTGCTTCGCGGCCGCGACCAGGCCTTCTGGACGGCGCTGCTGGCAACCTGGTTCTCGTTCGCCTGCGCGTGCTGGCTGATCGCGCGGGTGGGCGCCGAAGGCACGCTGTCCTACCACCTCGGAGGCTGGCCGCCGCCGATCGGCATCGAATACCGGGTCGACATGCTCAACGCGTTCGTGCTGCTCATCGTTTCCGGCATCGGCTCGGTCATCGTGCCCTATTCGCGCAACTCGCTGCTGCTCGAATACGTGCGCGAGCGGGCCTACATGTTCTACACCTCCTACCTGCTCTGCCTCTGCGGGCTGATGGGCGTCACGATCACCGGCGACGCGTTCAATCTCTTCGTGTTCCTCGAGATCTCGTCGCTATCCTCCTACGTGCTGATCGCGCTCGGCTCCGACCGGCGGGCGCTGACGGCGTCCTACCAGTACCTGATCATGGGCACGCTCGGCGCGGTGTTCATCGTCATCGCGATCGGCCTCCTCTACCAGGCGACGGGCACGCTCAACATGGCCGACATCGCCGAGCGCCTGCCGCGGGACGGGCCCGACCGGACGGTCGTCGCGGCATTCGGCTTCCTGGTCATCGGGGCGGCGCTGAAGATGGCGCTATTCCCTCTCCACCAGTGGCTGCCCAACGCCTACGCCTACGCCCCGAACACGGTTTCGGCGTTCCTCGCGGCAACGGCAACCAAGGTCTCGGTCTATATCCTGATCCGCTTCCTGTTCACGGTGTTCGGCGTCACCTTCTCGTTCGAGGTGCTGCCGACGGCGGTTCCGCTTGCGGTGCTCGCGGTGCTTGGCATGTTCACGGCGTCGATCGTCGCCTGCTTCCAGACCGACGCCAAGCGCCTGCTCGCCTATTCGTCGGTCGCGCAGATCGGCTACATGGTTCTCGGCATCAGCTTCGTCACGGTGCTGGGGCTTCAGGCCGGGATCCTGCACCTGTTCAACCACGCCCTCATGAAGGGTGCGTTGTTCCTCGTGCTCGGAGCGATCTTCTACCGGATCGGCTCCTGCGAGATCAGCGCCCTCGCCGGCCTCGGCCGGCGCATGCCGTGGACGATGGCCGCCTTTGCCGCAGGCGGACTGAGCCTCATCGGCGTGCCGTTGACGGCCGGTTTCATCAGCAAGTGGTACCTGATCCTGGCCGCGCTCGAGAAGGGCTGGTGGTATGTCGCGATCCTGATCGTCGCAAGCTCGCTGCTCGCAGTCATCTATATCTGGCGGATCATCGAGGCTGCGTATTTCCGCGAAGCCCCGCCCGGAGCGCCCGACGTCGCGGAAGCGCCGCTCAGCCTGCTGGTTCCGGCCTGGATTCTGGTGGCGGCCAACTTCTGGTTCGGGATCGACACCACTCTTCCCGTCGGCATGGCGCGCCGCGCCGCCGAGGCCCTGATGGGAGCCGGATGATGACGGCCGCAGACTATATCGGGCTCGCGGTCGCGATGCCGCTGATCGGTTCGGTGCTGATATGGATGTCCGGATCGCGTCCGAACCAGCGGGACTTCGTCACAGTGGCGGTGTCGATCGCCACCTTCTGTTGCGTCATCCAGATTCTGCCGGACGTGCTCGACGGTGGCGAGCCGTCGCTCTCAGTCCTGGAAATAGTGCCCGGCCTGCCGTTCGCCTTCAGGGTCGAACCGCTCGGGATGATGTTCGGGCTGATCGCGTCGTTCCTGTGGATCGTCACCTCGTTCTACGCCATCGGGTACATGCGGGGCCACAACGAACCCAACCAGACCCGGTTCTACATGTGCTTCGCGATCGCGATCTCGGCCGCGCTCGCCATCGCCTTTTCCGCCAACATGTTCACCCTGTTCCTCGCCTACGAGGCGCTGACGCTGTCGACCTATCCGCTGGTGACCCACAGCCAGACCGAGGAGGCCAAGCGCGCCGGGCGGACCTATCTCGGCATCCTCATGGCGACCTCGATCGGCTTCCTGCTGATCGCCCTCATCTGGACCTGGAATGCGGCCGGGACCGTCGATTTCACGAAGGGTGGCATCCTCGAGGGCCGCATCGACGACGGACTCGTCGTTGTCCTCCTGTTTCTCTACATGTACGGCATCGGAAAGGCGGCGCTGATGCCGATCCACCGCTGGCTGCCGGCCGCGATGGTCGCGCCGACCCCGGTGAGCGCACTCCTGCACGCCGTCGCCGTCGTCAAGGCCGGCGTCTTCACCGTGCTGAAGGTCATCATCTATATCTTCGGCGCGGACTTCCTGCGCGATTCCGGCGCCAGCGTCTGGCTTATGTATGTCGCCGGCGCGACCATACTGCTCGCGTCCCTGGTTGCGCTCACCAAGGACAATCTCAAGGCGCGGCTTGCCTACTCCACCGTCAGCCAGCTGTCCTATGTGGTTCTCGCTGGCGCACTCGCGACCTCGTTCAGCATTGTCGGCGGGGCGATGCACATAGCGATGCATGCGTTCGGCAAGATCACGCTGTTCTTCTGCGCCGGGGCGATCATGGTCGGAGCCCACCGCACGGAGATCAGCGAGATGCGCGGCCTCGGGCGGCGCATGCCATTCACGTTCTGTGCTTTTCTCGTCGGCGCGCTGAGCGTCATCGGGCTGCCGCCGCTCGGCGGATCGTGGAGCAAGTGGTACATCGCGCTTGGCGCGGCCGAGGCCGAACAGATCATTTTCATCGGCGTCCTGATGGTCTCGTCCCTTCTCAATGTCGCCTACCTGATTCCGGTGTTCGCGCAGGGCTTCTTCACGCCGCGGATCAGCGAAGGCGGACACGGGGACGGACATCACGGGGAAGGCGCGCCCAGCACCGCGCACGGCATCCACGAGGCTCCGGCCTTCTGCGTCGTGCCGCTCTGGGTGACGGCGCTCGGCTGCGTGGTGCTGTTCGTCTTCGCTGACCGGCTCTATGCCATGCTGGCGCCGATTGTGCAGTGAGGTGCGGGTGATGCCACCGGAAACCGGAAAGAACGCCACGGGAGCCGACAAGACCTACTGGCTCGACCGCAAGGGCAGCGTCGACAAGGTCTACTGGTCGGTGATCGGCGTCTGCGCGCTCTTGTTTCTCGCCGACGCCTTCTACGAAAAACACCCGGTATTCGAGATGGAGTACATCTTCGGATTCTACGGTTTGTTCGGATTCGTCGCCTGCGTCGGTCTCGTGCTCGCAGCCAAGGAGTTGCGAAAGCTCCTGAAGCGCGGCGAGGACTATTACGAGCCGCACGGCGTCGACGGCGGGGACGACAGCTGATGCTCTGGGGAATACCGCCCGGCCTGCTGCTGATCATCGGCGCCGTACTGGCGCCGCTGCTCCCGGGTCGCCTGCGCCAGGCATGGCTGACGATCCTGCCGCTGGCCGGACTATGGGCGCTCACCGGCACAGCCGACGGCGTCCATTACGGCTTCACGTTCTTCACCTACGAGATCGTTCCTGTCCGCATCGACGGGCTCAGCCTGATCTTCGGCTACATCTTCCACATCGCGGCCGCGCTTGCGGTCGTTTACGCCTGGCACAATGACGACGTGGTCGAGCAGGTCTCGGCCATGGCCTATGCCGGCGCCGGAATCGGCGCCGTGTTCGCAGGCGATCTCCTGACGCTGTTCGTCTACTGGGAGCTGATGGCGATAACGTCGGTGTTCCTGATCTGGGCGCGCCGTACCGACGCCGCCTACCGCGCCGGCATGCGCTACCTTGTCATTCAGGTCGGTTCCGGCGTGCTGCTGCTGTCGGGCGCCATCCTGATCGCCCACGAGACCGGATCCATCGCCTTCGAGCGCATGACCCTCGGCGGGCCGGCCACCTGGCTGATCCTGATCGCCTTCGGGATCAAGTGCGCCTTCCCGTTCTTCCACAACTGGCTTCAGGACGCCTATCCGGAAGCGACCGTCACCGGCACCGTCTTCCTGTCGGCCTTCACGACGAAATGCGCGGTCTACGCGCTGGCCCGCGGTTTTCCGGGAACCGAGCTTCTGATCTATGTCGGCGCGGCAATGACGGCGTTCCCGATCTTCTATGCCGTGATCGAGAACGACCTCAGACGGGTGCTGGCCTACTCGCTCAACAACCAGCTCGGGTTTATGGTCTGCGGCGTCGGCATCGGATCGGCGCTGGCCATCAACGGGGCGGCTGCCCACGCCTTCGTGCACATCCTCTACAAGGCGCTCCTGTTCATGTCGATGGGGGCGGTGCTTCACCGGGTCGGCACGATCAAGGGCTCGGAGCTCGGCGGACTCTACAAGTCGATGCCATTCACGACTGTGTTCTGCATTGTCGGCGCCGCCTCGATTTCGGCGTTTCCGCTGTTTTCGGGGTTCGTCGCCAAGTCCCTGACGCTGTCGGCCGTCGCCCATGACGGCTTTGTCGTGGTGTGGCTGATCCTCCTGTTCGCGTCCGCCGGCGTCTTTCACCATTCGGGCATCAAGATTCCCTACTTCGCCTTCTTCGCGCACGATTCCGGCAAGCGCTGCAAGGAGGCGCCGGCGAACATGCTGATCGCGATGGGAATCACGGCGGTCATGTGCATCGCGCTCGGGGTCTACTCGCCCTGGCTCTACGGGCTGCTGCCCCATGCGGTGGAGTACGAGCCCTACACCGCAAGCCATGTGATCGGCCAGTACCAGCTGCTGATGTTCTCGGCGCTGGCCTTCGCCGTCCTCATGCGCTATCGCATCTATCCGCCGGAACTGAAGTCGGTGAACATCGATTTCGATATCACCTACCGCCGGTGGTTTCCGTGGCTCTACCGCTGGATTATCAGCAAGACGGCCGAAGGCTGGCGCAGCATTCTCGAGGATCTCCGCAAGGGGGTTTCCCGGGTCATCGCCTACATGTTCCGTCATCACGGCCCGGAAGGCGTTCTCGCGCGGACCTGGCCGACCGGATCCATGACTCTATGGAGCGCGATTCTGCTGGCAGTTCTGCTGCTTATCCACTATTTTTGATGTGAATCGGGGTGCTGTCGCAGACGATCGGAGGAAACGGTCATGAAAAGACATGCAATACTGGCGATGGCCCTTGCCGCGGCGATTTCCTGGACAACGAATGCCGGAGCGGCGGACGTGCAGATCCACGGCTTCGTCTTCGGCTGCCAGCTGCCCTCAGGCGAAAGGCTGAAGCCCAAGTTCGGCGACGTCGGCGGAGTCTTCTTCACCGGTCTGCCGGAGAGGAGAGAGGCCTGCCACCAGATGATCGACCGCATGACCTACTCGTGCCGCGAGAACGTGACCTTCATTTCCCACGACGAGAACGCAAAGTATCCCGAATGCCTGCGGATCTTCCAGACGCAGGCGCGGAAATGCGTCTCGCACTTCGAACTGCAGCGGAGCAAGTGCGACGCCGGAGGCGATGCATCCGGAGGATCCGGGGCGGCGGGTTCCGGACAGCCGTCGGCGGGCGGGGACGTGTCGGGCCGCTGGGTGATCCACCGCAAGGCGGGCGGCTCCATCAACGACAGGATGGTGAGCACCTGCGGTTTCGGGACGCACAACAAGTTCGAGGTCAGGAACGGTAAGGTTCACGGCCAGGTCGTATCCGGCGGGAAAGTGATCGACGACCGCGAAATGACCGGCTGGAGGCTCGAATCCGTCGACTCGAGTCAAATCCTGTTCCGCGACGGCGACGGGCTGGCCTGGCGTTACAATCGCTGCCGCTGATGCCCGTCCTTCCGTCATCCCGCCCGGGAAACCGGGAGACATCGTGACCGATATCGAGCGCCTGACCGGCTTCGTGCCGACGCGCCGCCTCGGCTCGGCCTACAAGGATCTCGTATGGGTGACCGGGATGTCGGACGACCTGTCGCTGCCGACCGAAGAGCAGGCGGTGCGCGCGTTCGCGCTCGTCGACAGGATCCTGGCGGAGGCCGGGACCGACAGAACCCGCATTATTTCGGCAACGGTGATCCTCCATGACATTGAGGACAAGCCGCTGGTTGACCGTATCTGGGCCGAATGGATCGGCGAAGACCCCGCGCACTGGCCCGACCGGTCCTGTCACGGTGTGACGCTGCATGCTGGCAATCGCATCGAGGTACGCGTCGTGGCGGCCCGCTGACCGGCGATCCTGGTGGGACCGGCGAGGCGCGGTTCATATAGGGGTTGGCGATGCGGTGTCCGCTTTTGCGGGAAGCCACATCAGGCCAGACGGGATCCAGCCCGTCGATGCATCTCCCCCTTCCGCCCGCACCGCTGAAAGTTGCGCACGGTTGCCGTACTGTGCAATTGTGCCGGCGAGTCATCGGCACGAGAATCCAGAGAAAGGCGCGATCCGGGAATGACTGCGAGTCCCATCGAGCACTACCGCGTACGATCCCTTCCATCGAGGGAACTGCTGGCCGACCGCTACCGCGAAGTCCGTGATCTCAGTATCGAGCTTGCGGCACCCCTGACGCCGGAAGACCAGCAGGTCCAGTCGATGCCAGATGTCAGCCCGACAAAATGGCATCTTGCGCACGTCACGTGGTTCTTCGAGACGTTTCTCCTCAAGACCTACCTGCGCGGTTACGAAGAATTCCATCCGGCCTACAACCATCTCTTCAATTCCTACTACGAAGCGGTCGGCCCCCGTCACGCAAGGCCAGCACGCGGCCTTCTGACCCGTCCCGCCCTGCAGGATATCCTCGCCTATCGCGCCCATGTCGACGCCGCAATGGTCGAACTAATCGGGGGATCCGAAGAGGCCACCCTCGAGACCCTGCTCCCCGTCCTCGAAACCGGCCTCCACCACGAGCAGCAGCATCAGGAACTCTTGCTGATGGACATCAAGCATGTCTTTTCCTGCAATCCCCTTGCTCCGGCCTACCGCAACAGGAAACCGGCGATGGTGCGCTCCCTGCCCGAAATGGAGTGGCTGCCAGTCCCGGGCGGACACTACCGCATCGGACAGGACGGAAACGGTTTCTGCTTCGACAACGAGACGCCGGTCCACGAGACGCTTCTCGGCGATTTTCGCCTGGCGTCCCAGCTCGTCACCAACGGCGAGTTCCTCGAATTCATCGATGACGGCGGCTACCAGAAACCCGAACACTGGCACATGGACGGCTGGGCTGCGGTCCAGGCGGAAGGCTGGTCCTCTCCGTTTTACTGGCGGGAGGAAGCCAATGGCGACCGGACGGAGTTCACGCTCGCCGGCCTCGTGCCCCTGCAGCATGACGCGCCCGTCTGCCATGTGAGCTTCTACGAGGCGGCCGCCTACGCGAGCTGGGCCGGCGCCCGCCTGCCCACCGAGCAGGAATGGGAAGCGGCGGCCATTTATTTCGGTCTCGGCGACGTCTCGGAAGATGGTGGCAACAGGCTCGCAAGCCGCCTCTTCGCGCCGGCGCCGGCAACACCAGGTCCCGCCGGCAGGCCTTTACAGATGACCGGCGACGTCTGGGAATGGACGGAGAGCGCCTACCTGCCCTATCCCGGTTTCAGCGCCCCGGAGGGCGCTATCGGCGAATACAACGGGAAGTTCATGGTCAATCAGATGGTTCTTCGGGGCGCCAGCTGCGCGACGCCCCCAGGGCACGCAAGGATCACGTACCGGAATTTCTTTTATCCGCACCAGCGCTGGGCCTTTTCGGGTTTCCGCCTGGCTTCTTAAAGCCTGCGCCCGTCGTGCGAGGGCCGGGAACTCTACGAGCGCTTCCGGTCAAGCCCGAACACTCTTGAGTTCTTCCTACCGCAGACATGCTTCGTCAACTGCACGTCCGAGTTCCGCCACCCCGCAGGGGGTGGTGATCTTCTCCAGCCCGCTCAGTCCGATGCTCTTCTGGCCGGCAGGAAGGCATCGCTCGGCCACGACAAAGAAGCGCCATTGCGCCGCGTTGCAGTGGTCGGCATGCCCGTCGACCTCTCCATGCCAAGCAAATACGTAGATGTCCGCCGGCCGCCCAGGACCGGCAACCCAGCTACCTCCGTCTTTTGGCCAGTATCCCTTCCGCGGAGCGATGTCGAACCTGGGATTGGGGCGCGGTCGCTCCGTCTCGCTGTCCCAGGTCTGTCGCGCCGCCGACTGCTTGATTTCCAGCCTGGCCCCGGAAGCGCGATGCTCGCAGTCCCAGGCAGCCCAGTCCCAGCCGTCTTCCGAGGTAAGCTTCCACCCCTCGTCAAGCGCCAACGCGATCATGCATTCTACATAATCGCCCCGCTGGACGTTGTTCATGATGGGCCGCTTGTAGCGACGAACAAGCATGTCCAGAATGCGCTCGTGCATCGACTTCTCCCCGGACACGTCCCCTGACATCCGACCTGCAGCATCCCGCGAATTCAAGTCACACCCACCGGCTTCATCAAGGCCTCCCGCCGATTTCCGGAACTTTGCCGCCCGGCCTGGAGACAAGGTCGCCAATCTCGTCGTCCTGTCCGTGCTGATCGTGGGAATCGGCCCGCGCCAGTTGCGTCCCGCAGCCACGTGAACCGCCGGACTGCGGCCCCGCGCGTCAGAATGGCACCGACAGGGTCTCGAACACCCCGTCGCAGTTGATCAGGTCGACCCGCTTCCAGGCGATCTCGAAACCGCCGTCCACGATCCGCAGCAGGTGGCGGCAACGGCCGCCATACACGGTCTGCTGGTCGAGGCGGAACTCCATCATCGTCAGGCCGGAGCGTACCAGGATCTCGTTCTCCTCACCGAATTCCGGGTCGATCTCTATGTTCGATACAGCGTGCATCGTGCGGCTGGCCGGCGTTTGCGAGTGGATCCTTGGGTGGTCGAGGCGCTCCAGCCGGGTCTTCATGACCCTGCGGTCGTCGAAGAAGATCGACACGCCGTCATAGGGGTCCTTCTGGTCCGGCGCGGCCGGCACCCAGTAATAGCCGTCCTCAGCGAACAGGTTCATCCACTCCTCGAACCGACGGTCGTCGAGCAGTCGCGCCTCCCGGTAGAGGAATTCCTCGATCTCGATCCGCATCGACAGGACCCGCCGTCAGGCCGCGCCGCACATGTAGTTCAGCCATGCGGCATGCTGATGCCGGGCGTTGGCTTCCGATGTGCCGCGCCCTTCGAATGACCCGGCGTTGTCGATGCGCTCCTCGTTCATGCCGCGGGCGAAGACCACCCACTCCCGTCCGGGGCTCGCAAGGCCCTTCTGGCAACGGACCCAGACCTCCATGTCGTCCGACATGACCATGCCGGACGGCGAGTGGCTGTTGTTGTTGCTGCGCAGCGCAGCCCGCCACATTTCCTCGGGCGCGCCCTTCAGCCGGAGCGGGATGATGACGTTCTCCGTGCAGTCGACGGAGACCGGGTTCATCACCCGGATATGCTGGGTGAGGTACTGGATCGACCATTGCGGGTAGAAGATGCTGTTGTGGTGCTTCACCGCCATGGCGTCGGCGGCGCGGTCCCCGTAGCGCGCCTCCATCGCCGCCCGGTAGCGCTCATACACTGGCCCGCTCTGACCCTTATCCATGGGAAACATCCCCATATAGGTGTGGCCGTAGCGATGCCCGCCGATGGGCAGCTCTTCCCATTGCTCGTTGAGGGCCTCGTTTTCCTTCAACAGCTTCACCCGGCCCGCCTCGTCGTCCTCGGCCCCGTGGCGCCTGAACTGCGTGCCGTCCCGCGCGGTGGTAGAGGCGTGGGTGAACATGGGATGATAGAGGTCGTTCTGGTTCTCCATCTGGATCTTCCAGTTGGCGCTAAAGCGGTAGCGGAAGGTCCCGGCACAGGCTTCCACCTCGCCCGCAGGAGCGCGATCGACCATGGCGTCGATGTGGGATTTCATCGGGCCCAGGAATTCGTCGAGGCCGGGTCCCTCAGCGCTCAGGCTGCCGAACACGAAGCCGCGATAGATCGCCACCCGCGGCACTTTCGGAAGATCAAATTCGCCGTCCTTGAGGAAGCCCGCGGCATAGCGCTTCGGATACGGGGCGCCGGCATGGCGGCCGTCGGTCTCGTAGACCCAGCCGTGATAGGGGCACTCGAAGCGCCTCGCGTTGCCCCTCGGTTCGGTACAGACTTGGGCGCCACGATGGCTGCAGCGATTGAACAACACATGGACCCGTCCGTCCACGTGGCGGCTCATGATCACCCGGTGCCGGCTGAGCGTGGTGGTGACGAAATCACCCGGGTCGGGCACCTGGCTGTCATGGCCGACGATCAGCCAGGCCCGTCCGAAGATGCGTTCCATCTCGAGTTCGAAGATCTCGGGGCTCGTATAGAAATCGCGATGCACCCGGTCGGATCTGACAAGGTCGCGCAGGGCGCGGTCGCCATATGCGGCCATGGCCAACCCCTCCCATCGGGAGTTTCAGTCGGTTGATCATATCCAGAAGCGGCGAAAACTACCAACCCTCCGCCCGACAGAGGGATGCGAGGGAGTTGACGGGCTGTAGCCAATAGGCTACATTGTGCGCATGCTCGAAGTTCGCAAGACCGCGGTCTACGCGAGGTGGCTTGACGGACTGCGGGATGCCCGCGCCCGGGCGCGCGTTCTCGTCCAGGTCGAACGCTTGGCTGCCGGAAACCCCGGAGACGTCAGACCGGTCGGCGAAGGCGTATCGGAATTGCGGATCGACTACGGCCCGGGCTAGCGGGTGTACTACAAGCGGCAGGGCCGCACCGTGGTCGTACTGCTAGCCGGCGGGGACAAGCGTTCCCAGGACGGCGAGATCGCGACGGCGCTTCGTCTCGCGCGGAACCTGTAGGTAGACGACATGACCAGAACCGAGACTTCGCCTTACGATGTGGCCGAGCACCTTCAAACGCCGGAGGACATGGCGGCGTATCTAGAAGCCGCCATTGAGGAGGCCGGCGACGACGCGGCATTTGTCGCCAAGGCGCTCGGCGACATCGCCCGCGCCAAAGGAATGACGCAGGTCGCATGCGACGCAGGCCTGTCGCGCGAGAGCCTCTACAAGGCGCTCTCGGGAGAACGCAATCCCACACTGGACACGGTTCTCCGGGTTGTCGCCGCTCTTGGTCTGAAGCTGTGCGCCGAACCGGCGCCCGCGCCGGGCTCGGCCGTGCCGGGAGCGTCAGCGCATGGGTGAAACCGGGCGTCGGATCGGTGCCGATACTGCCGACGATGTGCGCCGGGAATGTCCCCAACGAATCGTGCTCCGATGCGGTCGACGGAAGGATTTGGGACGGACGGTGGCGGGCAATCACGGCTCTGGCGATCGTGATCGAGCGTGCAACAGGAGCCGACAGGCACGACCGGAGGGCGTCCCAGGATGCTGGAAGGGAAGACTCACCACTACCTATAGCGGCACCGGTGTCGGCGACGCGAACATGCGTGTTCCCACCTTCACGTTGCGCGATGCAATCAGCCAGTCGGAGCCAGATCTTGACATGCGATCCCTGTAGCTGCCGACGGCATAGACGGCGCTGACGCCCTCTTGCGTGGTACGGAAGACTGCAAATGTGGACCGGACTGCCGCGTGCTCCAGCCCCTCATCGAACTCGATGGCGTCGACCGTGATCATGTGCGTCCGGTCCGCAAGATCGTGCACATGCTGCGGCGCTTCGGCGAGCAGCTGCGCCATCGCGTCCCGGTCCAGATGCAGCCACGTCATCCGCCTGCCGATTTCCGGACTGTCCGATTCGAGAGTGTAGGTCGCGTCGGCGGAATACAGTTCCACGTAAGTGCCGTATTCGCCGGCATCCAGCAGATGTCCGGAACGCGCGACAAGCGCCCGGATGGCTTCACGTTCTTCTGCCGGCGTTGACGGACTCATTCCGCGGCGGCGACGGCGATCTCTGCCTCTTCGTGAAACGCGATCGCCGGGTCATGCGCGGCGCGGCCGACGCGGCGCCCCCATTCGAGGTAGAAGGCGCGCAGGTTGGCGTCGTCCTGCGGACGCAGCTCTTCCTCCCTCGCGAAGATCGACCAGCGATGCGCGCCCGAAGCCATGTTGCGCCACTGCGATTCCACCGCCTCGATATCCTCGGGCAGATTCCGTCCGGCCGGCCCCCACACCTGGTTGTGGTGACGGATGCGCTCGTCCCGGACTTCGGGGCTGTCGGATTTGAGACCGAGGCCCCGCCACTCGACGACGGTGCGGCCGGGCTCCAGCGGCGTGATCGTGTCCAGCCGCATGACCGTCGCCCGTACGTTGATCATGACGTCAGGAAACAGCAGCATCACCACCATCCCGTCCGGATTCATTCCCGGCATCAGATTGCTGGTGCGGGCATCGAGCCCCATGCCGCCATAAGCGATGGTGCCCTGGCTAATCACGTTGTGACTGTTGGGATTCAGACGCCACCGGCGCTCGTGATAGGACGGATGGGTCATTCCGGTCTTGCGGTTCAGAACGTGCAGGTACTCGTGATATTGCTCGGAATTGTTGTCGACCCACAGCTTCCAGTTCGTCCTGATCTCCGCCCGGTGATAATGAAAAACCTCAAGCTCGTCGCCGTCGAGATGTGGACGCATGGACTCGACCATGGGTCCGAGAAAATCCTCTAGCGGTTCGATCCGATCGTTCAGCGAGATGAACACGAGACCGAACAGGACCTCTGTCCGCACCGGACGGAGACAGACGTCTTCCTTGCCGAGGCCGACTTTCCCGTAACCGTCCGGCCGGGTAATTCCCGTGCAGTTTCCTTCGAGGTCGAAACTCCAGAGATGGTAGAAGCACTGGATCCTGTTCTTGAGCGTACCCCGCTCCTCGCGGAGCAACTGGGCGCCTCGATGGGGACAGGCGTTGAAGAAGGTCCGGATGCCGCCGTCCCGCCCGCGCAACACGATCAACCCGACGCCGGCGACCTCCAGCGTGCGGAATGATCCCGGTTCCGGCAGTTCCGATTCGTGGCACGCGAGTTTCCATCCCGCCGCGAAGATGCGCTCCCGCTCCTCGGCAAAGATCTCCGGATCTACATGGATGCGGTTGTCGATGTAATGGGTGGCCGGAAGATCAGGCGCGGTCTGCCAGCGTTCGATTCCAGCTTCCATCGATGCGGCCGCATCGTCACGGTCATGCTGCACCGCCTTGCCCTCCGCCTGATCTCGGGCGTTCAGTCTGACCTTTGCGCGGGCCGGACGCAAGCTGCTTTTGCCTTTGCAGCGATCATGGCGGCACCCATATCCCGGGCGACTCCGATGAAGGCGGTTCATCGCATCGCCATCGCCTTCACTATTCTGATCCGATTGCGTTCAGCCACCCGTGCTGACACGTCCCTACCACCTCGAGGGCTTACCAATATTGGTCCCGGGAATCGGATCCGGCAACTGCGCCTGCTGCAATCCCCCGGTGCGGATACGGCGGGCAAAGTCGGCATGCGCCAGGAGTTGGCGTGACACTCCTCTGTTCCCGGGCGTCACCAATCCGATCCGCTTGCCATGCTGCTGCCGAACGAGCCGCATTGCCTCGGCGATGTCGCTGTCGTTGCTAACTACCACCGCGCAGTCGTAAACGTCCAACCAACCATCGTTGAGCAGGTGCACGGCGAGGTTGACGTCGGAGCCCTTCTCCTCGGTCTTGATCACCGTCGCGGTGCGCACATTGCCGGCCGGCTGGGCGAGCGGCGCCCTCACCGTATGGCTGAGGAAGTGTCCGAAATACACCTCGACCTCGGTCCGGTACCGTTGGAGGGCGCGGAGATAGACGTCCTGGCGCTGCGGCTTGGACGGATCGGCCAGCGTGCCCGACACCCGTGCCGTATAATACTTGACCTTCAGAATATCGTGATGCGGTTGCAAGACCCTGGCGAACAGGGCAGGCAGGTCGAGCCACTTCCAAGGCGTTCCCTTGAGAGCCCCATAGTAGAGATTGAAGCCGTCCACATAGACGAAGGTACGCATGACCGCCCGCCAAAAAAGCAGGGGCCTCCGAAGAGGCCCCGCGCCCTACGGTCGAAACCGCAAGGGGTGTTGCTGGTAGTCTATGTCTGGCCGCACAGCAAATCAAGCATGCAGGACCATTTTGGTGCTCGATTTGAATCTGCGACCCCGGAACCAATCTGTCCGCCGGATGACCTTAGCTCAACCCTTCGGTAAGTACACGGTTGAAAATTGATAACTGCCCTGCCCCTACTGTCGCGGGTTTGTCCTTGAACATGTCGGTGGTTCTTTCGGAGAGGCCATGTCGAGGGCCGTATTCCGAGCGTCGTCATACCAGTCCGGGCAGCCACAGGCAGGTTGCCGGGAGGGCAAGTATCAAGGCAACGCGGACGAAATCGCTCAGGAGAAACGGGACGATTCCCCGGAACGAATCCCCCAGCGGAACGTTGTCGGCCAACGAATTGATGACATAGACATTGAGTCCGATCGGCGGCGTGATCAGCCCGACCTCGACCACGATCAGCGCGAGGATTCCAAACCAGATCGCGATCTCCTCCTCCGTCATGCCGAAGTCGAGGCCCGTGACCAGGGGAAAGAAGACCGGAACCGTCAGCAGGATCATGGCGAGGCTGTCCATCACGCAGCCAAGCAGCAGGTAGACGATCAGTATGCCGACGAGGATCGTCATCGGTGCCAGACCCGAGGCGGCGAGGCCATCGGCCAGAGCCACGGGAATCTGCGAAAGCGCGAGAAAGCCGTTATAGACCTCGGCGCTGATCAGGATCAGGAAGATCATCGCCGTCGCCTGGCCGGTCTCGAGGAGGCAAGTCGTGAAACTGCTCCAACTGAGCCGGCCAGACGCCAGCGCGACGAGCCCGGTCGCTGCAGCACCGATGGCGGCGCCCTCGGTGGGCGTGAAGACGCCGAGATAGATTCCACCGATAACCAGCAGAAATATAGCCACAACCGGCCAGACCGCGCCGAGGCTCCGTATGCGCTCGGCAACCGAGGCAGCGGGCGTCACCGGCCCAGCCTCGGGCCAGAGTCTCACATAGATACCGATCGCTAGCGAATAGCCGACAGCAGCGATGATGCCGGGAATCAGCGCCGCGAGAAACAGCTTGCCGACCGACTGTTCGGTGATGATCGCGTAAATCACCAGAATCACCGATGGCGGGATCAGGATGCCGAGGGTGCCTCCGGCGGCCAGCGTTCCCGTCGCCAGCGCTCCCGAATAGCCGTTTCGCTTCATCTCGGGAAGCGCCACCGAGGCCATGGTGGCACCAGTCGCGATCGACGAGCCGCAGATGGCCCCGAATGCCGCGCATCCGCATATCGTCGAGATCGCCAGTCCGCCGCGGCGGTGCCCAACCCAGGTGCGGGCGGCCTCAAACAGCGATCGACTCAGACCCGCCTGGGTGGCGAACTGCCCCATCAGGAGGAAGAGCGGGAGGACCGAGAGCGTGTAGCTCGAGACGCGGCCGAAGGGACCGGTATTCAGGAGGTTGAGAAAAGCATTGAGGCCGGCGAGTTCAATGAAGCCGTAGCCGCCGACGACGAACATCGCCACGCCCACCGGCATCCTGAGCGCGATCAGCACAAGGCATACCGCGAACAGCAGGGCGCCGAATTCAATGCTGCTCATTGCCGCGGCACGCGGAGACTGTCGAGGAACACGCGAATGCAGACGAGGGTAAGGAGCACCGCTCCGATGAAGGCCGGAAAATATCCCAGATGGATCGGTATGCCGAGAAAGAGCGTGGTTTCGCCGTCATGCAGCTTGTCGAGCCCGCCGATGAACAGCCGCCAGGTGATCAGCCCGGCGACCAGCGCAAAGACGAGATTGTGGACCGTATCGAGGCGGTGCCGCGTGCGCTCGCGGAATCCGCTCGCGAAGAACTCGACGACAATGTTGCCCCGCCGCACGTGGCAGTACGGGAAGAAGGCGAACACCGCGATCCCACAGACGAGCTCCGTGATTTCGTAGTCGCCCGGGATCGGAGCGTTGAACATGTAGCGGCCAATGACGCTGACTACGGTCATCGCCATCACGCCTATGAGCAGAAACCCGCCTGCGAGGGCAACTGCACGGGAAAGGCGGGCCAGCAGCGAATCTCCGCCGGCCAGACCGGCGGGCCGGTCCCCGGGTCCGCCCTCCCTGCCGCTGTCCGACATGGGGCGCCGCCGGGCGCCTCTACTTGCTGTACTTGGCAACCAGCGCGCGAGCGTCGGCGAGGAGCGCCTTGCCGTTGTGGCCCATGCCGTCGACCTTCTTTACCCACGCGTCGGTGACGGGCTGGACGACCTTCTTCCAGCGTGCGGTTTCCTCGGGCGTCAGGCTGTAGATCTTGTTGCCGCGCTTCAACGCCAGCGCGCGGCCCGGTTTCTCGTCGTCCTGCCACATCTGGCCGAGCCGCTTCGCCAACGCCATGCCAGTGTTGTCATCGATCACCTTGCGGACGTCCGCGGGCAGCTTGGCATAGCTCTTGCTGTTCATCGTCATCAGGAACAGGGCTGCCGACATGGAGACCTCGGTGTGAAACTTGGTGACCTCCTGGAGGCGGAACGGTTTCATGATCGTCCACGGAATCCATGTCGCCTCGACGACGCCGCGCGAGATCGCCTCGTAGACCTTTGGAACCGGCATGCCGACAGGAACGGTGCCCAGCGCCTTGAGCATTGCCGTGCTGACCCGCGACGGGGTCCGCATCTTCATCCCCTTGAGATCCTCAAGTTTCTGCACCGGTTTCTTTGTCGTGTGGATGTGTCCGGGGGCCGTGGCGTGGAACACCAGCGGATGGGTGTCCTTGTACTCGTCGCGCATGTGCTTTCGGTAGAACTCGGTCAGCGCCTGGCTGGTAGCGGCGGCATGGCCCGCGACATAGGGCATCTCGAAGACCTCGGTCAGCGGAAACCGCCCCGGCGAATAGCCCGGCAGGGTCCAGATCATGTCGACCACCCCGTCTCGCGCCTGGCCGTAGAGGTCCGAAGGCTTGCCGCCGAGCTGCATGGCGGGATACACCTGCACCTTGACCTTGCCGCCGGTCTTCTTCTCGATGTCGGCCGCCCACGGCTTCATGAAGAGGCGGTTGGCGATGGCCTTCGGCGAGTTGAAGTTGTGCAGCCGAAGCGTGATGTCGGCCGCGCCGGCAGCCGGAACGAGTGTCGCCGCAACAGCGGCGCATGCGGCAAATGCCGCGGGTCCGATGAGGTGTCTCGACATTGTCATGACGCGTCTCCCTGATTGCACCGAAATTCCATGTTTCGGGCAGAAGAGGCTGATTCAGAACGGCCTGTCGCCCTTGATCGTCACGCGATGCATGGTGCGGCGCCGCGGATAGTAGTCGTTCGCCGCGTAGTGTTGCGTCGGCCGGTTGTCCCAGAAGACGATCGAGTTCTCCTCCCAGTGGAAGCGGAACTGGTATTCGGGAACGCGCGGCAGGGTATAGAGGAACCTGAGGAGCGCCTCGCTCTCGTCGGCGCGCATGCCCTTGATACCGATCGTGAACTGTTCATTGACGAACAGCGCTTTGCGGCCCGTGACCGGATGGGTACGTATGACCGGATGAGCCGGGTTGGGCAGCTCGATTTCCATCTCGGCAAGCTTGCGGTGACGCTCCATCGGTTCGAGATGATCAAACTTGTGCCTGAAATTCTTGAAATCGTGTATGGCCTCGAGCCCGGACAGGAACAACTGCATCTTGTCGCTCAGCCCGTCATGGGCGGCGCACATGTCCGCCCATAGCGTGTCCCCTCCGACTTCCGGGCGCCGTACGCACCGCAGGATCGAACCCATGGGCGGCACCTCGCGGAAGGTCTCGTCGCTGTGCCAGATGTCGGTCGAGAAGACGGGATTGTCCTTGTGGTTGTCGAGAATCATGATTTCCGGGAGGTGTTCGAGATGGGGCACGAACGGATGCACGCTTACGGCGCCGAACCGCCTGCCGAAGGCGAGCTGCTGCTCCGGGGTGATGTCCTGGTCGCGAAAGCAGATGACCTTGTGCTCCATCAGAGCATCGCGGATGGCGCTGATGATTACGTCGTCGAGCGGCTGGGAAAGATCGACGCCGCCGATTTCCGCTCCGATGGTCGGCCCGAGCGGCGTGATCCGAACCGACGATACCGGTGCTACCGGCGAAAGCGCCTGTGCGGGCTGTGCCATTGCTCCCCCCGGAAACGATCAGGCCATCGGCGCCAAGCCACGCGCAACCCATCATCCAGTGCGCAGGACGATCAACCAGCTTGAGCCTATCACGCGGCAACAGCCATGCACAAGCAAGTTGCTCCGGTATGGTGACGTAGGAGTTTATGTGTCAGGCGAGAGGGCGTACTCCCTGTGGTGATGATGAAACAGCCACCAACAGGAGTACCCCGATGCCACAGCGAGCTGCGACGATCGAAAGCTTACCAATGGCCTTTGAGGTAGCAAAGGAGATGCAGGCGGACGGTCCGGAGTGGGGTGAGGGCTACCGCCCGCTCGGCCGCCGGCGAGTTTTTCGACCTCAAGCACGATCAATTGCCCAGCCTTGGAGCCAACCCTCTCGCGAAGTGTATTGGAGTCGCAGCTCTTTTCCGGCAGCGCTCGCAGTATCACCAAGTCGTTGGCGGTGATCGTGGTTCTCCCCCAGCCAGGTGGAGTCTGTAACTCAACCTGTACCGATACTACGAGGGCTGCCTATCGACGGCACGGAAGGCACCTTGTAGACGCCTCGATCCGGCCCGAATCGTTCGAGCCCTCTCTTGGGTTAGAAGCTGAATAACACGGCAGGTTTGTCGCGGGCAATCCGCAAGACCTCCGCTTCGGCAAACCCGGCGGCGCGGAGGCTATCCAGCGGCGCCGGATCGCCCGGGGGAAACGGAAGGTCGCTGCCGAGGAGCAACTGCCCGATTCCAGCTCGTTCAGCCAGGAAACGGAGGGCCGGCCCGTCATGAAGAATGGTATCGTAATGGAGCCTCCCCATGTAGGCGGAAGGGGCCTTGCGGGCTGTTCTGCCTGCGCTCTCGGCTGACACCGCCCGATGCATGCGATCGAACCGCCCGGCAAGCCAGGGAAACAGGCCGCCGCCATGGGACAGGATCAACTGCAGATCGGCGAAGCGGTCGAGGACACCGCTGCCGATGAGCGAACCCACAGTCAATGTCGTGTCATAGGTATACGCACATATCTGATTGAGCGAAAAACGCTTTGCGCGAGCCGAGGCGACCGGCTGGGACGGGTGCAGGAATACCGGCGCTCCCAGGGCGACACACGCGGCCCAGAACTCGTCGAGGTCACATTCGCCGAGATTCCGGCCGCGCAACTCGGTCGCCACGATCGCGCCCACCGCGCCGGCCTCCATGCACCGTTCGAGTTCACGGGCCGCAGAAGCGGGATCCTGCAACGCGCCCGAGGCCATCCACGAGAACCGACCGGCATACGCGTCGGCAAGACGGACCAGGTGATCGTTCATGTGGCGGTGCCACGCAGCGCCCTTTCCCGACGGCAGGTCGTAGGCGAAGAGGTCCGCCCACAGGGTGAGGATCTCCCGATCGACGCCCTGGGCGTCCATCTCCGACAACCGCTTGTCGACGTCGAGGAGGCCCTCGAAGAATGGTCGGATCTCAAGCCCGGTCTCGAAGCGGCACTGCACGCATCCGGGCTCGCGCTCAGCGAGCGTCACTCCGAAATCCCGTCCCCTGGCTTCAAGTCCCTCGAGCATCGAGGGCGGCACGAAATGTGCATGGACATCAACGATCATTGCGTCCCTTCCCTTTCCGGGCCAAGTCCGAGAAGGCGCAGCAACGATACCGGCTCGAACGGAGTGGCAGTGACCTCGATCCCGTCATCACGCAATGCATGGACAATGGCGTTGCCGATGGCGGCCCCGACCGCGACGATTCCGCCCTCTCCCGCACCCTTGAAACCCATAGGATTCGCCTGCGACGGATAATCTTCGAGAGCGACGGCATCGATCCTGCCGGTCTCGGTGCTCGTCGGCAGGAGATAGTCGGCAAGGGTGGTGGTCAGCGGCTGGCCTTCGGCATCGAACAGCAACCGGTCGAACAAGGCTCCGCCGATCCCCTGCCCGACCCCGCCGACGGCCTGTCCGTCCACCATCAGCGGGTTGAGCGCCCGGCCGATCTCCTCGACGACGACGTAGCGCTGCACCTCGACATGGCCGGTGTCTGGATCCACCGCCACCAGGGCGCCGTGCGCGCCATAAGAGAACGAGACCGTCTTCCGATTGTCGAAGGAGCCGTCGGCCCAAAGCCCCTGCGGCGCAAAGACCGCGAGCTCGGCGAGTGACAGGGCTTCTCCGGTATCGGTTCGCCGGACCGCCGCATTCGCGTATTCCAGCGTCTCGCGATCAGTGTTCCAGCGCAGCGCCGCCAGATCGAGGCATTTTTCACGCAGGGTCTCGCAGGCATCCCTGACGGCATTGCCGGCCATGACCGTGTTGCGCGAATGGAAGGTCCCGCCGCCGGACGGAAGAAGGCTCGTGGTTCCGTGCCTTATGGATATGTCCGAAATATCCGTCTCAAGGGTTTCCGCACAGATCTGGGCCATTCCCGTATGCAGCCCCTGCCCCATCGCCGATGCTCCAACGCGAAGTTCCGCGCTGCCGTCGGCGGCGACCGCGATTCGCGCCGTCTCGGGCGGCCCGCCGGCGCTGCTTTCGACAAAGCACGCGATGCCGAGACCGAGTCGGCGGCCGTCGGGCGCGATCTCTCCCTGGCGGGTTTTCCATTCGTCGTAGCCAGCTTCATCGAGAAGGCGCTGCAGGGCAGACGGATAGTCGCCGCGGTCAAGGATGGCGGCAGCTTCTCCCGGAACCAGTTCTCCGAGAGCACAGGGCAGTTCATCGGGCCGCAACAGGTTGCGCAAGCGGATCTCTGCCGGATCCTGCCCGAGATCGGCGGCCATCATGTCGATCAGGCGTTCGCGGAAGAAGTTTGCCTCGAAGCGCCCGGGCCCGCGATAGGTGCCCGCCGGCGTCTTGTTTGTGACAACGCCACGAACATCGCAGAAAAAGGCGTCCATGCGGTAGGGCCCGGGGAGGAACTGGACCGAGCGCGTCAGCGCGACGCCGCCGTTGGTGCGCACATAGGCGCCGAGATCGGCGTGGAGCGTCGCTCGCAACCCGAGAATATCGCCGCTGGCCGTGGCCGCGATTTCAACAACACCGTCGAGCTCGCGCCCGTGGTTGGCCGCTATCAGGTGCTCGCGGCGATCCTCGATCCACTTGACCGGCCGTCCGGCACGACGGCTTGCGACGGGGACCAGGTAGTCTTCCGGATAAAGCTCGCCGCGCAGCCCGAACCCGCCGCCGACATCGACCTCGACGAGTTCGACGGCTTCAAGCGACAGCCCGAACGCCTGGGCAAGCCATTGCCTGTTGAAATAGTTGACCTTGGTCGCACCGGTGACGCGCAGGAACGGCCGGCGCCGGTCGAATTCCGCGATCAATCCCCTGGTTTCCATCGGAAACGGACTCTGGCGCTGGACTGCAAGGTTCTCCCGCCGGACATAATCTGCAACCCGGAAGGCAGCGTCGATATCGCCGCGACCGACGGTATAGGCCGTCGCGACATTGGTGCCTGCCTCCTCAAACAGGAGGATGTCTTCGCACGCCGCCGACCCGGCATCGGTCACTGCCGGCAGCTGTTTCCACTCGACATCGATCAGCGACAGCGCGTCCTCGGCCAGATAGCGGTTTTCCGCGGTGACGACCGCGACGGGCTCGCCGACATAGCGGACCCTGGTCTGCGCCAGGGGCCGTTGTCGGAAACGCTCGAAGCCAGGCATCGGGGCGAGGCGGATCGGGATTTCGGGCAGGGCGTCGGCCAGGTCCGCGGCACAGAAAGCATCGATGACGCCAGGCGCCTCTCGGGCGCGCGACAGGTCGACGGATGCGACGGCGGCATGGGCGAACGGCGAGCGGAACACCGCCATCTCCGCCTGCCCCTCGAGGTGGACGTCGTCGACGAAGCACCCCTGTCCGGTCGTCAGGCGATGATCCTCGAGCCGTGCTATCGGCCTGCCGATGAAGTTTCGTGCCATCATCTGTTGCGCGCGTTTCGGTTTTTCGTCTAGTGTCCGAGAGCATAGAAAGCGCGGGAGCACGGTCAAACGCGGGAGGACAGAAAGTGGATCTGCAACTCAAGGGAAAGAATGCTGCGGTCACCGGCGGCAGCATGGGCATCGGCAAGGCGATCGCGCGCGGTCTCGGCCAGGAAGGCTGCCGCGTGGCGATCTGCGCGCGTGACGAACAAAGGCTTCAAGCCGCAGCCACGGAACTCTCCGATGCAACAGGGGCCGAAATCGTCGCCATACCGGCCGATCTCACACAGCCCGAGGATGCGGAGAATTTCATCAATCGGGCAGCCGAACAGCTGGGCGGCC
>JAJEBT010000215.1 GCA_022822405.1 Alphaproteobacteria bacterium | reverse complement strand
CCGAACGGTGCGGAAGCCTGATCCCGCGCCGCGCCATGAGTTTCAGCGTGCCCGTGAGCGAGCCGCAGGCGCCGAAGAGGTCGAAGACCAGGCGCACGCTGGCGCGGACCTCCTCGTCGGGGTCCATCTCCACGCGCCCGTTGAGAGTCGTCAGAATTTCTGACGGGAATCCGGTCGATTCCGCTCGAACTTTTTGAGGGTTTGGGGCGGTTGCCCCTCAACCGACTTGCAAGAAGTCGGCCAAGGGGCTTGTCTCGGTGACGGTGAATCAACTGAGACAGGACCATGTCGCACAATTCGTTTCCGGGTTCCATGCTTTCCTGCGCCCGCGTCTGGGCCCTCCTTGAGAAGATCGACGCGGCCGAGGCCGACCGCCGCCGCTCGGAGGGATGCGAGCATTGCGGCGGCCGCCTTCACGGCGCGCGGTATCCGCGCAAGCCGCACGCGCTTGCGTCCGCCCTTCGCGGCGACGTCCGCCGCTTCAGCTTCTGTTGCTCCGAATGTCGGAGTCGAACGACTCCGCCCTCGGTGCGCTTCTTCGGAAGGAGGTACAGGGTTGCGCCGGTGTTCCTGGCGGCGTGCCTGATGATCCTGGGCGGCAGCGCTCCCGTCGAGACGGCCAGCCGCATCTGGGGGATTCCGGCGGTGACGCTTCGCCGGTGGCGCCGGTGGTGGCGGGAGACGTTTCCGGCAACGGCGGCGTGGCGCTGGAAGCGGGGCGAGCTGGCCGTTCCGCCCGACGATCCGCCGCTCGTCGTCCTGGTGCGCCTGATGCGGGGCCGGTCGCCGCGATCGAAACTCCTGCGGAGCCTGGTCTGGCTCATGCCCTGGACCGGATCCTGCAGGATCGGCGATGGCTTGTCGCCGCCCGCAGAGAGTGTGCCTGTCGCGCTGGCATAGGGCTCCCTACACCTGCCTCCCGTCGAAACGGCAACAGGGAGGAAGCCATCATGGCCATCACGAACGAACCGGGCGACAGGGACGGCTGGGCGCGGCTTCGCTTCGCCGTCGTCGGCCCGCTGCTTGCATCGCCGCCGCCGAAGGGGCGGCTGCGGGCCGAGCTCGAACGGCTGTCGCTGCGGGACTGGGAGCATCCCGTCAGGGGCGGCAAGGTGCGGTTCTCGGTCTCGACGATCGAGCGCTGGTACTACCAGGCGCGATCGGCCGGGCAGGATCCGGTCCGGGCGCTGCGGCGGCGGGTGCGGCGCGACGATAGCGATTGTTCACTGGGCTTTCTCCTCGGTTGCCAGCTTGCCCGGCCGGTGCCGGGGCGGAATTCAACTGCGTTTGAAATGGGCGCCAGTCCATGAAGGATCAAAAGCCCATCGTGACGCCCAGATCGAAGCTCGAATCGGCTAGGCTGTCACCATCAACAAAGCCGCCCACTATCTTGGCATTTCCGCCAAGGTCGAATGAGGCACCAATGCCAAAGTGATCCTGGTCGTTTTTCCTCGAAGTGAACGCCGTGAAGGTGGCTGAACCAGAAACGAAGGACGCAGAGGCACCGTACTGATCATCTTCAGTTGCGGCGTTATTGTCGTCATTGGAGCCAAAAACCACCTTGATGCTTGCATCGCCAAGCGCCGCGTTGAGGCCAGCAACAATGTTCTGGTTGTCGCCGAGTCTTTCGACGCCGACTCCGAATCCGACATCGCCGATGATATAGGTCATCGCTCCGCTCAACGCCTGATCACCTGCCGGCCCGGGGTTGTCAGCCATGGTGACCGTGCCGAACGCGCCGGCAATGTAAACTTCGCCTGCCGTACCGGAGACACCGCCTCCAGAGGAAGTATTGTCTCCTTCCAAAAGACCAGTGGCGAGACCGGTTGGGTTGGCGGCAGCAGCAGCGCTGGCATGCATAGTGTCAACGCCCTTGCCAGCATTGCCGGCGCGGATCGATCCGCCGAACGTAAGGCCATTGTCCGTCTCGCCGGGCGCCGTGAATACGATACGGATACGGCTGCCGAAGGCGACATAGCCACCATTTGGGCTTTGCACACCCATGCGGCCATCCCCGGTAACCGCCACTTCAGCGGAAGCGACGCCGGCGGACATGACGAGGGCGGACGAAGCTCAGAGAATCCTTTTCATGGTCATTTCCTCTTTCTGAACCAGTCAGAAACCGCTTCCACCATGCACGTAGCTCTGGGACGAAAGATCGCCTTTGCGCCTCTTTTTGCGGCCTTGCCAGGCCATTGGCGCGACGCATCGCGATCCGAGGCGCCTCGGATTCGACACAACTTGTTTGCCATTAGTTTGCCGATGGTTTGCCAGTTTGCCGTGCAGATTCTCGGACACAGGAGTTCGTCCAGGCATCAACCCGACAGAGAGCCCGATCAAGGAAGCCCCTGTCCTGGACGGACGCTGTCCTTGCGATCAGGCAATACGTGCGGCGGTTCGTGGCACGCACGGATCGTCGCCGCCCAACCCCCTCTGGCCGTCGGGAAGAAAAGTCGCGGCTGAAACCGAACCCGTGCCTGAATTTCCGGCAATGTCGGAAGACCTTGCAGAAACACCGAAACCCGCACGAACCAATCCGGGACATCCGATGCGGATCAATCAGAAATCCAACACCTGCCCGCCCGGCGACCGCGCCGCAGTCATCTGCCGAGCAACTGCTCCCGCAGCACATGGGTTATGCAGAGCGCGACCAGCGCCCCAGGCGAGCCACAGCGATACGGAATCGGTACAGCAGGTCCAAGCGGAGCGTACGCATGACGTCGACCGCAGACCACTAGTCAGAACGACGTCGAAGGTCGCCATCTGTATCCTCCCGACGCGCCAGCGCCTTCGGGCCGACGGACGAAAGCGCCGCGGTGCAGGTCCCCGAAAGGGCCGGAACGTCGAAATCCACGATGACGAAATCATGACTTCCCTTCGGCGGAATGCAGCGACATTTCACGGAACGTTTCGTTTCCGGCGGAACGTCACATGTCACCGACCGAAGCACATGTGTTGAACATGTCCGATTCGTGATTTAGCATGCCAACATTGTGAATTGCGGCTGCGCAGGTGGCCGAAACGGGAGGACGGGACATTGGGCGAGTGCGACGATTCGGCACAGGACGCTGACACGCCCCGCGGCAGCACCGAAAGGCAGGCGGAAGGCTCGCAGGAAGACGGCGCCGCCGCTCAGGCAGGCGGAACCACGTCCGGGGACGGCGGAGCGGTGGGCAATGCAGGAGCCTCTCCCGAAGGCAGACCGGAACCGCATCCGCAGGACACGGCCGACGGCGACGGAACGTCGCGTCGGACGGATACCCCGCCCGCGGACCCGGACAGGGATGCCGCGGGGCGCGAGACCGCGCTCGTCGAGGCGATCTTGCGCATCGGTGCCAGCCTTGATCCGGAGACCGTGCTCAGGGAGGTGGTCGAGAGCGCCGGCGCGCTCACCGGCGCGCAATACGGCGTGATCGTGACGGTGGACGAGGGCGGGCAGCCCCGCGACTTCGTCACTTTGGGTCTTGACGAAGAGGAGCGCCGGGCAATGGAATCCTGGCCGGACGCGATGCAGGTGTTTGGCCAGTTGCGCTCCCTAAGCGCGCCGCTCAGGCTGCCCGACCTCGACGCATGGGTCCGCGCGCTCGGCTGCGCTCCCCTCCCCGTGCCCTGCGGCGCGTTCCAAGCGACCCCGCTGCTCCACAGGGGCGCGGCTGTGGGCAGCTTCTTCCTCGGCGGCAAGGACGGCGGGTTTACCGACGCCGACGAGGCGGTGCTGGCGTTGTTCGCCCAGCAGGCCGCGGCCACGCTCGCCAACGCGCGCGCGCACCGCGAGGAGCGGAGGGCGCGGGCCGACCTCGAGGCGTTGATCGAGACTTGCCCGGTCGGAGTGACGGTGCTCGACGCCACCGGCACGCCGCTTTCGGTCAACCGGGAGGCGCGCCGCGTTCTGGCCGGGCTTGGGGTGACGGAGGGGTTCTCGACCGCGCTCCACACCGCGGTTGCCTGCCACCGCGGCGACGGGCGCGAGGTCACGCTGGCCGATCTCGCGGAGGCCGAGACGGTGCGCGCCGAGGAAGTCGAAATCTCAGTTCCCGGGGGAGCCAGCGTTCGCGCGTTGATTGACGCGACTCCGATCCGCTCGGCCGAGGGCGCCGTCGAGCGGGTCGTCGTCACGCTCCAGGACCTGGCGCCGTTCGAGGCGCTGGAGCGGTCACGCGCCGAGTTCCTGGGCCTTGTGAGCCACGAACTCCGCGCGCCTCTCGCCGCGATCAAAGGCGCAGCCTCGACGGCACTGGAGGATCCGCGCGACCCGGGCCGGGCGGAGCTGCGCCAGTACCTGCGCATCGTGGAGGAACAGGCCGGGCGCATGTCGGGGCTGATCGGCGACCTGCTGGACGCCGGCTTGATCGGCGCGGGCATGCTCTCCGTGGACCCGGCGCCAGAGGACTTGGCGGGGTTGGTCGAGCGGGCACGGACGGTGTTTGCCGCGACCGGCGCCGGACACGAGGTGACCGTGGAGCTTCCAGAAGGCCTGCCGCGGGTGATGGCGGACACGCGGCGCATCGCTCAGGTGCTGGAGAACCTCCTCGCCAACGCGGCGCAGCACTCCCCTGAGAGCGCACCGGTACGGATAGCTGCGCGGCGCAACGGGCAAGAGGTCGAGGTCTCCGTATCCGACTCGGGCGCAGGCATCGCGGCCAACCGGCTGCCGCACCTGTTCCGCCGCCACGCCGGGGTCGGCGCGGACGAGGCCTCCGGGGAGCGAACGGCGGGCACGGGCTCCGGTCTCGGGCTGGTGGTCTGCCGAGGCCTTGTCGAGGCCCATGGCGGACGCATCCGGGCGGAAAGCGGCGGACCCGGCCGGGGCGCTCGGATCACTTTCACCCTGCCCGTGGCCGAAAATACCGGCGCCGCGCCCGCTTCCGCAACGTCTGTGGAGGACGGCGGGGAGCGAACCCCGGTTCTGGTGGTGGACGACGACCCCCATGCGCTTCTCCGCGCACGCGACGCGCTGGCGGCGGCGGGCTACGCACCCGTCGCGACGGCTGTGCCGAGCGAGATACCGCACCTGGTCGAGGCGAGGCGACCCGCGCTCGTGGTGCTCGACCTGGTGCTGCCCAGCGTCGACGGCATCGAGTTGATGCGCACCCTGCCTGCGCTCGCCGAAATTCCGGTGATCTTCGTCTCAGCCTACTCCGGCGGCGACACCGTCGCCCGTGCCCTCGAGGCCGGTGCGGCCGACTACATCGTCAAGCCGTGCTCGCCGGCAGAATTGGCGGCGCGGGTGGGACTTGCGCTGCGCCGGCGCAGCGCGCCGCGGCCGTTCCGCGTCGGAGAGCTTGAGATCGACCGCGCGAAGCGCCGGGTGACGCTCGCCGGGCGCCCGGTGCGGCTCACCGCGACCGAGTACCGGTTGCTGCACGCGCTCTCGCTCGACGCTGGCGGGGCGACCACCTACGAGGACCTGCAGCGCCGGGTCTGGGGCCCGGGCAAGGGCGACCCGCAGGCGGTGCGCAGCGCCGTTACCAAGCTCCGCCGCAAGCTCGGTGACGACGCCCGCAACCCAAGATACGTTCTCGGGGAGCGCGGCCTCGGATACCGCATGCCCGAACCCGACGAGACGTGAGACCGGCCGCCGCACCGCCGTTCGCGCGCCTCTTGCACCGCCCAGCGGATGCTGGCGGCTCAAAGCTGATACGGCGATGATTCCGATCCGTCTCCCTTCGGCCTACGCCAAGGGTCACGTCCGGGCGCACCGGGTTGATCCGGACGCGGCCGACAATTACGTCCGGCACGCCACGATCGGCGACCCCGACCTCGATCCGGTCATGGAAGAGCTTGCCGGGCTGCCAACTGCCGACATGCATCTCTTCGTCGCCGCAGGCATCGAGGGCGAGCCCGACGTGCTCCGCGACGCACCGAGACCGCTGCGGGACTTCTTCGACGGGATCGACGATGCACCGGCGTGGGTCGATCACGCGAGCCTCGCCCCCGGAATCCGCGCCTTCCACGAAAACGCGGGTCCCGTGCTCGCCGCCTTCGTGACCGGCACGCTGGTCGAGGGCTTCGCGACCCTGATCAGCAAGTCGTTCTTCCTGACCGGTCGGGTGATCGACAAGGGCGCCAGACGCCTGAAGCAGAACAACCGCCACCAAGTGGAGATCTTTCACCCCGGGGGATTGCGGCGAGAGAACGACGGCTGGAAGCTGTCGGTCAGGATCCGGTTCGTCCATGCCCAGGTGCGGCGGCTGCTGGCGGAGTCCGGAGAGTGGGACGAGGACGCCTGGGGAACCCCGATAAGCGCGGCCAGCCTTGGCTACGCCATTGCCTGCTTCTCGACGCGAACGCTGGCGCACTCAACCGCTCTCGGTGCCCGCTACAGTCCCGAACAGCGCGAGGGCTACTGCGCGGTCTGGCGATACGCCGGCCATCTCATGGGAATCCCCGAGGCCGTCCTCTACGCGACCGAAGAGGAGGCGCGGCACATGTTCAGAACCGGGTTTCTCTGCGAACCCGACCCGTCCGACGAGTCGGCGATCATGGCGAATGCGCTGATCAGTTCCGCCCCCTTGGTCGCCGGCATCTCGGACCCGGTCGAGCGCAGCGCCCTGGCGAACCGCCTCATTTACCCGATTTCCCGGGCGCTGGTTGGCGGCGATCTCGCCGACAGGCTGCGCTTTCCGGCGTGCACGATGCTGAGAGCGCGAAGAACGCTGCTCATGCACTGGTTCGTCACGCGCATCAAGGGGAGCCTTCCGCGCAGGTTCAAGAAGGGCGCAAGCACGATGGAGCAACTCTTCGAAGTGTCGTGGTACGATCAGGCAGGCCTCACCTACAGCCTGCCGGACCACGTCGATTCGGAACGGTCCTCGCAGTGGTGAGCGTGCCTGCGACCCTCGCGCGTTCGTACGGCCCATGCGCACAGTCGCCCGTGGTCTCTTGCGGCATTCGACGCGTGCGTGCACGCCGATGCGCGGTCGAGCCCTGCAAGGGCACCCTCCGCACGGCCAGCCGCTTGACCCCGGCTGAATCGGAACACGAGTCCACATGCGGCGTCGGAAACCTCCACACGCGGACCCGTACCCCGCCGACTCGTGCCAGCGTCACTCGGGAAACGGGCATCGGCGCCGCCTGCCACTGTCCGATCCGGACAACCCCAGTCGATCACCCGGTGCCGCAACGGGCGGTACGGTAACCTGTCCGGATATCCTATCGTGCCAGTCTCCGGCCGATGGCTTGCCACGCGAAACCCGCCGCCGGAACAAGTCTTGTGTCGCTACACGCCTGCAAGCGGCCCGGGAGTGCCGGTCCGCCCGGCACCATCGGTCTTCCGCCTGCCGATGGCCCCGCGCCGTCTCTCGCGCATTCCGCAGCTTCCGCCCTCCGACGCCGAGGCCGCTGCCTGTTTGCAGCCTCCGGTCGCGCCGTATCGCGCTTGCATGAACCGTCGCCGAAACGGTAGATGGCGGAAAAGCCACCAGGAGCCCCGTGATGATCATCGACGCCTGGGCGCAGCACCCCACCCTGCGGCATGCGCAGGACCCCATCTTCGATTCGCTCAGGCGCTGGAACCGCGAGGAGGTTCCGACCGAAGAACTCCCTGTGGCGGCGACGATCAGCGCGATGGACGCGGCCGGCGTTGCGAAGGCGCTGATCTCGGCTTGGGTCGGGCCGCGCAGCGTCATGATCTCCAACGACGAGGTCGCGGGATTCGTCAGCGAATGTCCGGAACGCCTCGTCGGCATCGGCTCGGTCGATATCTCCCGGCCTGTGCAGGCCGTCGCCGAAATCCGGCGTTGCGTCGGGGAACTCGGCTTCAAGGGGATTCGCGTGCTGCCCTGGCTGTGGGAACTGCCGCCGACGGACCGGCTGTTCTACCCGGTCTACGCCGCCTGCTGCGACCTCGGCGTGCCGTTCTGCACCCAGATCGGCCATACCGGGCCGCTGATGCCCTCCGAGGTCGGGCGACCGATCCATCTCGACCGGGTGGCGCTCGACTTTCCCGAACTGGTGATCGTCGCCGGACATATCGGCTATCCATGGACCGACGAGGCGGTCGCCGTCGCCACCAAGCACGCCAACGTCCATGTCGACACCTCTGCCTGGACGGCCAGGCGCTATCCGGCTCCGCTCGTCGACTGGCTGCGCACCAACGGCGCCCGCAAGGTGCTGTTCGGCTCCAACCATCCGATGATCTCGCCCGCGAAGGCGCTCGACGGCCTCGACGATCTCGGCCTCACGCCGGACACCCGGGCCCTGTTTCTCGGCGGCAACGCGAAACGCGTGTACGGCATCGACGCGTAGGGGACGAGGCAGGACAACGGGCGTCAGGGCCTGCCACAAGTTCAACGGGAGCACGGTCAAGGTCCTGGCCGAAGTCGAATTCCTGAGCCTGGCCAAGCGACGCCGAAGCATCCTGATCCAGGGCTGGAAGCAATGCCCGGAAATGCCGCCGCGCTCGAGAGGGAATCGGGAGCGGGCCGCGAAATCCGCCGTGCACAGCACGCGCTTATCGAAAGGCACGAAGAGGCCGTCCTTCGCTTCGCAGCCCGGGTCGTCCGAGTGGAACTGATCCTCTTGTCATTGTTCGTCAGGGCTCATCGGAGTCCCTTCTTGGCCTGTCTTGGCCATCTTCCAGAAGATCACCGCCAAGGCTGCCTGTAATCCTCGACGCCGCGTTTTGGATCGAGTCGCGCGCGAGATGGGCGTAACGTGCTGTCGTTTGCACCTGAGTATGACCAAGCAGCTTTCCGATCATGGTCAGGCTCTCACCGAGCGCAAGTGCCCGCGACGCGAAACTGTGCCGAAGATCGTGGATGCGCACGTCCTCCAGACCGGCGCGCTTGCGAATGCGTTGCCATGGACGCTGCAGGTCGGCGAGATGGGTGCCACGCCGACGTCCCGTGATGACCCATGGATTGTCCGCCGCGCGCGGGATGGCATCGAGAACGGCCCGGGCCTCGGGACCCAGAGGCACGGCGCGCCCACCGGTCTTGGCGTCAGGCAATTCGATGCAGTCAGCCTTGACATCCTCCCATCTGAGGTCGCGGATCTCCGACATTCGGCAGCCGGTGAGCAGCAACAGCCGGAACGCGGCCACAGCCGACGGCATGTCATCCTCGAATTCGCGCAGCACCACGCCGAGACGCACGGTCTCCTCTTCCGAAAGAAAGCGTTCGCGCATGCGTTCCCTGTAGCGGCTGACGTGCCGGCATGGGTTGGAACCGTCCGGTCTCCAGCCCCAGACTTCGGCCAGCGAGAACATCTTCGAGAGCACGCTGAGCGTCCGGTTGGCTTGGTAGGGATGGTCGCGAAGGTCGTGATGCAGCGCGGCGACATCCTTGCGCTGCACGTCCGAAGCATTCATTTCCCCGATTGCCGGAGCGATGAACAGCGTCACCAACCGCCCGTATTCCGCCTGCGTCCGCGGCTTGCAGTGGTTCGGCACGTACTCGTCGAGAAACCGACTGCACAGGTCAGCCACTCTCCGCCCGGCATCGCGTCGCGTCCCGGAGGCGCGTGCATCCACGCCCTTCTTCGCGTCGGCCAGGATCTCCAGTGCCTTCGCCCGCGCCTCGTCGGGAGCAATCGGTCCGTGCGGACCGATGGTGAACCAGCGCAGCTGACCATCGACCCGAGTCTGCACGACGTAGTACTTGCGCCCGGACTTGCGCACCCGAAGTCCGAAACCGGTGAGCTTGCCGTCCCAGTAGACAGCGTCAGCACCGTTCGCCTTGATGGCTTCGACGGTGCGCTTTGTCAGGCGGGGAATGCGATTGGAAGGCATGGAAGACACTCCTGGGGATTGGGCAGTGAATATCGTGATGGCAAGATGGATTGCATGCAGACGGCGGTGCACCACATCAGCCGACTTCATGGCGGCAGCAACATAAACGTCTACAAAAAAAACACCAAATTGTGAAAGTGGCCTGTCATGGTTCATGGTTACGCATGCCATGCCATTGACCCCTGAAACATGTGCTGAGTGACGACAAGTCCATGACCCTGTTTGCGTGCCCAAGCGGGAAGCCCCACTAACAGGCATCTCCCTGGTCGGTCCCATGCAGCGCCCGGGCCAAGGCCAACAGGAATCGCCACCAACGCATCCACGCCAACTGCGCCCCATCCCTGGTCCGGATCGCCAATGGCCTGAAGGCCGATGCCGACGAGATCCATCGTGCCCCAGGCCTGCCACCGGTGATCAGGACTGCAGTCGATGGCGGACGGAGTCCCGAATGCGCCCCTTGCATGAAGGGCAGTGGGATCGAGACCCGCAGGGAATGTGTTGCCAAATTGCGGTGCACGTCCACTCTTCACATGGAAAGGGAGGTGCACGGCATGAACGTCCAGGCGGCACCGAGGGGCCAGTCGCAATGCAAGGCGACCTATCAGGATGTTCTCGACGCGGCGCCCCACATGGTGGGCGAAGTGCTCGCGGGCACGCTTCATGTCCAGCCGAGGCCGGCCATGCGGCATGCCCGCGCGAGTTCTGGCATCGGCGCGAAAATCAATCCCGCTTTCGACTATGGGGATGGCGGCCCTGGCGGCTGGTGGATCCTGGACGAACCGGAACTGCATCTGGGTGACGACATCATGGTGCCGAATCTCGCCGGCTGGCGGCGCGAGACGATGCCCGACTTTCCCGATTCCGCGCATTGCGCCATCCCGCCCGACTGGTCCTGCGAGGTGCTCTCGCCCTCGACCCGACGGATCGACCAGAACGAGAAGCGGGCGATCTACGCCCGCGAGGGCGTCTCGCACCTCTGGTTCGTGGACCCGGACGCAAAGACGCTGGAATCGTTCGAACTCGCCGACGGCCGCTGGGTGCTTCCGGCCACGCTTGCGGAAGGCGCGCCGGTTTCGCTGCCGCCCTTCGACGCCATCAGTTTCCCGTTGGACGCGCTTTGGCCCGAAGGCGCCTCCGCGAAAGGCGACGCGGCCGAGTAGAACGGCTGCGACCAGGCATGTCCGCAGCGTGCCACGCAATGTCATCAGGCTCCGAAATCGGCACCACCATCACCGTCCTTCGAAACCAATGCCCCTGTTGCCTCACGGGAAATGTCCGGAAAGGTCGGCGAGAAGTTCATCCTGGCTCCGGTGTGAATCTCGCTGAATCCCGTATCGGTTCTGCCGATATCCTTGCCAGCCGAGGCGAGGTTCGACACGCCGAAGGCGCGGGAGCGGTCAAACAACCGCCACCACCCCAAGAAACCCAAGGCAGGGCATGCCTGCTTATCCAAGCGAGCCAGCTTGAGACTCTCGTGTCGGCCGGAGTCTGCTGCTTGCATCGAAGCATCTGCCACTCGACCTTCCTTGACCGAACAGCCAATGGCCTCGTGCACCATTCGGTTGCGCTCGCGTTCGCTGAAGTCTAGTGACGACCGACATCTTCAGGTGCTCTGACCGGGAGCCGAATCGGGGGGGGCAATGACATACATGGAGCAGTTGTGCCGGTCCACCTGCATGGACATCGACAACCGTGTCGGCGGCACCTTTCGCAGTTCCGCCAGTCGCGCAATGTGCTGAGCGCCGCGGAATGGCACGCAGGCAACAAGGTCGAAGGAAGAGACGTCGCAAGCAGACGGTTGCGGTAGAGCCGGTCGACGTGCTGAACGAAGCGCGCCGACTGCTCGGCAGGGGTGAGACCCGCAATGCCCTCGGCTTCCTGAAACGGCTTCCTGTCGGCGACGACGCGCCGCCAGGCACCGCGCTGCTTCGGTTTCGCGCCTTTTCGCGGCGTGCACGGGAACTCGCGCAACAAGGCCACCAGAGAGAGTCGGCCTCCATGCGGGCGCGAGCCGAAGACCACGGCAGGGCCATCGCGCCCGAATCGCTCAGCGAGGCGGATCTGCAGACCTTTCTCCGCCATCTCAGGGCGGCAGAAGCGGTCACGGCATATGCGGCATACCTGCGCGGACGGTCGCCGCATGTTGCGGTCGAACGATATCTGGCCGACCAGCTGATGATCCACCGGTGCTGGGATGCACTGGCTGCTCTCGGCACGGACCACGTACTGCGGCAAGACGCCGAGTTCGTCAGGCAGGGCCTTGATGCGATGGACGCCGGAAACTGGACGCGTTCATCAGAACTGCTGCGCGGCCTGCCGCGAAAGTCGCCTTATGCTCCCTGGCGCGTGTTCTGCAAAGCCATGGCAGCTTACGGCGTTGGCGACGATGCGGCCTTGCGCAGGGCGCTGTCCCTGCTTCCGGAGGACTTTGTCCTTGCCGGCACCGTCGTCGAGTTGAAGCGGGCGACAGGTGGCGGCGGGAAAGACGGCAACGCCAGAATCCAGGCGGCGCTGGGCACGGACAGCCTGGTGGTTCCGACGCTTGGCAAGGACCTGCGAGGCGCTCTTCTCCGCGATGAACGCCCGCACAGCATTGCAGACCTGATGAGCCGGCTGGCAGATGCGCTGTGCCCCGACGATCCGGTCCCCGCCCTGGTGGACCTGATCCAGATTGCGGGCTTGGCCACGGCGCGCAGCGGCGGTTCGCTGCATACGGTCGAGGCGCTGGCACGGCGACTCCTGCCGCCGAAGCGCGTTTCCGGACTGCTGGCACGAGTGCGAATCACCCTTCACCAAGCGTCACTGCGGAATTGGGACCCTGCTCCTGCGGCAACCCTCATCGGTCGTCTTGCCGCAGAATTCCCCGGCGCCGGGGACCAGGACCTTGCCCGCGGCTGCATCCTGGAGGACCTAGCCCGAACCGGCCATCGTTCCGGACCAGTGCGGCGCATGCCGTCCAGCATGGGCAGGACGGTTTCCAGGCTTCTGGGCGGCCAGCCGGTCAACTTGGCTACGGTGTACGCCGACCTCATGGAGGCAAGCCTCGAAGCCGATCCCGACAACCGGGAGGGCTACCGGTTTCTTCTCGATCTTCTGGGCACTCGCCGCGAAATCAGGAACCGAAGACGGGATGTCCTTGAGCGGATGGCGGCACGGTTCCCTGAAGACGCCGAGCCATGGCTGGAGCTGACCAAGCTGCACTATTTCTCCAATGCACATCGTCGCGCCGAGCACTCGTTGGCGGAGGCACGAAGCAGGGCTCCGCATGACGAGCGAATCCTGAACATGCAGGCCATAGGCTATCTGAAATCTGCCGATCGCAGCCGCAACAATGGCCGGTTCGAGATCGCGGCCCGGGACATCGAGCGGGCCGCAGCACTGCGCCAAACGAGTCTCGACACCATAGTGATGACCAAGCGGATCCTGCTTGAAATCGTGTCGAGCGGACGGGATGCGGGTGTCGTGGCGACACCTCATCTGGAACCGCTTTCGCCAGGCATGAAGATCCGGACGCTGGCACTTCTGGTGCAGGAACTGGGTCAGAACAGCAATGTCAAGAACGTCAAGCCCTCGATGGCAAGCAGCCTGCTGGGCCTGCTGCATGCCAGGATGTCACGACTCGACGAAGTCGATGCGAATGATGTGGCGGGCCTCGTGGCTCCGCTGACCGGCGATCTTGGCATTCTCTACAAGAGCCGCAAGGTGGCGACCGTGCTGCACCGCTGGTGGGGCGACATCCTGTGCCGGGCTGAGGGCGACCGGTTGCTGGATGCCTTCGACACCCTGATGGATTGCGACGGGCACGAGGCAGTGCGCGCAGAGATAGGTCGTCGGCTCGCCGAGGCGTCAGCAGGCGAGCGTGACCGGAGGCTGCTGCTTTATCTCGCGGCGATACGCTACCAGACCGGACACGATCTTGACGCAAGGAGGTTTTTTGATGCGGTCGCAGGCGCGAGCGCGTCCGAACGCGACAGTCTAAAGGGATGCGCGGCGCGGCTGGCGCGAGGGACGCATGGATTGCTGCGCGAGGCCCTGCTCAGCTTTGACTTCGACCTGCTGGAAATGGATTTCGACATGATGGACGGGCTTCCAAATGACGATCTGCCGCCCGGGATGGAGAGTTTGCTGGACTTCATGGATGACGATGATGCGCTTGAAGAACTGATCGAGTTTAACGAGAGAGTGCACAACGGCCTGTTGCCTGCCGATGAATTTCTGCAACGACTTCGAACCGAGATGAGGGGGCTGGCGCAACACGACGGCGGCAAATACGGGCGGTCTGAAGACGATGGAATGAGCGAACTGGACTTGCTCGACCGCCTCTTCGACAGCTGCGATTACCGCAGGCTGCCAGCTCCGCTGCTTGAAGCCATTGCAGAGGCGCTTTGGATGGATCCGGAGTTCACAGGTCGTCTTGAAGCGGCAGCGCGAAAAGTGAAGGCTGCGGGGATCAGCGGACAACTGTCGCGCGAGGCACGCATCTTTCTCTTCCCAAGAGCGCTTCGCCGTGAATGGCCGGAGACATAGCTGATGCTGGCCCATTATCTGGTTCTTGGACTCGCACCCACCGCGTCGCCGAAGGCCGTCCGGAAGCGTTACCTTGAATTGATCCGGTTACATCCGCCGAGCCAGGATCCGAAACGCAGCCAGCAGATCGTGACGGCCTACGAGGCGCTGAAGGACGACCGTTCGCGCCTGCAGTCGTCGCTCTTCGGAATCGGGCGATGCGGAGATTTCGATCTGGCGCTGAACGCATTGCTAGAAGCGCGCGCGAGGCAGCGTTCGTCACCTGGCCTCAAAGCCCTGATTGCGTCGGAAGGCATTCTGGATGAATGAGCCGGACCATGACTGGAGAGATCGGGTCCTTGAAGATTTTCGCCGCTGGATCGGCGAACTGGTCGAGACCGAACCGCCGGACGAGGCCGCACGGCCCGCCGAACCGGACCTGTACGGCCTGTACGCCGAGCTAGCGGCATTGAGGCAGGAAATCCGGCTTCAGAACCGTGAGCAAGCAAGGGCCGGCAAGGAACTGGCCAGGGCAGCGGAGCGCTACGACGGAGCAGTGAAGTCCATGAGTCTCCGAGAACGCGATCTGGCCGCCTTCGAGCAACGCGCGGCACGCGAAGCGGAGAACCGATGCCTGCGCTCGATCCTTGACGTGCGTGACGGCCTGGCGCGCGGACATGCCGCAGCGTCGGAAGTCGGCAATCGTCGCGGGTTCCTGCTGCGGCAGCCACGGGGAATCGACGGCATTGCGGAAGGTTACGGAATCGCGCTCCGGCGCTTTGATCGCATGCTTGCCGGGTTTGGCGTCGATCGCCTGAAGACCACTGGACAACCGTTCGATCCGCGCACCATGCAGGCAACGGAGATTCGCCAGGTCTCCGTCCTGGCGGACGGTGTCGTGGTCGAGGAACTGCGAAGCGGCTTCATGCGCGGCGAAGACCTGTTGCGTCTTGCGGAAGTTGCCGTCAATCGGATCGAGGAGGAGGAGAACCCCTAATGGAACCTGACACGGTCATCGGCATTGATCTCGGCACGACCAACTCGGAGGTTGCAATCATCAGGGACGGTCGGCCGGAGATCGTGCAAGAGGATGGCGAAGCGATGGTGCCGTCGTGCGTCGGAGTGGACGAGGCCGGCGGGATAATTGTCGGGCGTCAGGCTCGCAACCAGTGGATCGCGGCACCCGAGAGGACGGTTCTCTCGATCAAGCGGATGATGGGTTCCGGAGAAATGGTGAAGATGGGAGATGGCGAGTACACTCCGCAGGAGATCTCGGCATTCATCCTGAAGAACCTGCGGGAGCGGGCGTCACGTGCGCTTGGCCATGATGTTGCCAAGGCGGTCGTCACCGTACCGGCCTATTTCACCGACGCGCAGCGACAGGCCACGCGGGAAGCAGGCGTGATCGCCGGGCTGGACGTAGTGCGGATCATCAACGAACCGACGGCTGCGGCGCTCAGCTACGAGAGCGGCAGCGAGGACACCCGGAAGATCCTGGTCTACGACTTGGGCGGAGGAACTTTCGACGTGTCGGTGGTGCTGGTCGAGGCCGGCGTGGTGGAGGTGCTCTCGTCCACCGGTGACAATCATCTGGGGGGTGACGATTTCGACAGAACCATCGCCGACAGGCTGAACCGGCATATCGAGAACGAACTCGGAGTGTCCGGCGCCGATGCGGACCGGGTGCTTCAGGCGCGGCTGAAGCGCGCAGCCGAACAGGCGAAGATCGATCTTTCGCGGCAGCCGTACCTGCAGATCGAAGAGGACCATGTCGCGCGGGTCGACGGCGAGGCAAGGCACCTCTCGCATGAAATCAGTCGCGCTGAATTCGAGCAGGGCATTGATGATCTGCTGGCCGGGACGATGCGCTCCGTGACCATGGCCCTCAATGACGCCGCTGTGCGCCCCAGCCAGCTTGACCGCATCTTGATGGTCGGTGGCTCGACACGCATTCCTCGAATTTCGGAGCTGCTTGCGGAACGATTGGGACAGGAACCTCACGGAGAAGTCGATCCGGATCTGTGCGTGGCGCTGGGAGCGGGCGTTCAAGCCGGGATCGAGATGGGACTGGACATGCAGGCCGTGCTGGTCGATGTCACGCCATACACGTTCGGGACGAGTTCCGTCGGGGAGCTCTACGGCCAGCCCTACGCACACCAGTTCGTGCCCATCATACGGCGGAACACCAAGCTGCCCGCGACTCGAACCGAACCGTTCTTCAAGATGTTCGACGATCAGGACGCCGTCAGCGTCAAGGTCTACCAGGGAGAAGACCCCGATGCTCTGAAGAACGTCGAAATCGGGTCCTTCGAGTTCGAGGGCCTGGCCTCAAGCGCATTCGCCACGGATCAGGGCCTGCTGTTCACGTATCAGCTCGATCTTGACGGGCTGCTGAAAGTGCACGTCGTGGAGCGGGCGACGGGACGGGAAATTCGCGGCGTGGTGGAGAACGCGCTCGGGCATTCGAGCGGACGCGACCTGCATGCCTCACGTGACAAGGTGGAGGAACTCTGGGGTCCGGAAGCGGATCCGGCCGGCGGTGCGGCGGCAGCCTCGCCGGACGCTTCACGGCAGATGGACGAGACGCTGGAGCGGGCGCAGGCCATTCTCGGCACGGCTCCCTTGGAGGACAGAGAAGAGATTTCCGAGCTGACAGGAGAATTGAGGCGCGCGATAGGCGAAGGTCGCACAGAGGACGCCGAGGACATCCGGCAGAACCTTGAAGAGATCCTCTTCTACCTTGAATGAGCAGCAACGTGACTCAATGCCCGACATGCGGCGCGAAAGGGATCGAAGGCCCTTCGTGCCATCGGTGTCAAACCGACCTTCGTCAGGTGCAGGACGTTGAACGTGCCGCAGCATGGTGTCGCAAGCGGGCGATCGAAGCGCTCAAGCAAGCTCACAGGCAAGAGGCAAGGGACATGGCGGACCGAGCCTGCGCCCTTCACAGGTCCGATGACTCGCTCTCTTTGCGAGCCATCATCGCAATTGCGGAAGGCGAATTCGATCTGGCATTGCGGCTATGGCGGGAAACGCAAGGCGGCCTTGTGAACCGTCCCGGACAAGTGCGTGATCGAGGGCAGGATTCGTGCGTTGATTCGCAAGGGGAGTTGAACCGCGAGCCGTTGAAATCCGACGCACGCACGGTTGGACGATAGGCCACGCAAGTCTGCCCATCATGCATCGCGAATCTGAAGATTCACCTCGGAACTGACCTTGACGCTGCCACCATCGACATTGAGGACGTGCGACGACAGAAGAAGGATCACGTTGCGACAAGGCGCATAGACAGACAAATTAACGTCGAAACGGATCTTGTCGCCATTCGACCGAGAATTGCCGAGATACGCGAATTCGCCAGATCCAGGCGAGTGCTGTCGCCCCGGGCATCTTCGGCACTGGATAAGGTGGAACGTCTGAAGTTGCCTCTGACGAGGGCTGAAACAAACGCTCTCAGACACCTGTTCAAGACACTCGCCGAGAAAGGCATGGATCTTCCTGTTCAGTAACTCGCCGTCGTTGGAAAGGGTCATGTAACAGGGCAAAGTCTATCCGTCCGACGAGAGACGGGTCGATATTCTCCGCTGGGGACAACAGTTTCGCCGGTCTTGTGGCGCTTCGGGACGTGCACACAGACCCTTGGCTGCAAGCAGATGGTGCAGATTGTCCCGCTATGAACCATCTGAGGAGCGTTCCCCTTCGAAGTCCACCAAGGACGGCCGACGGATGCCGCGCAGATCAAGCGTTCGATGCCCCATCCGCTGGCATCGGCAGTCACTGCCGGGCGGCCACTTCGGCGTGGTCGATCCAGCCCTTCTCTGTCAGGACATCGGCGGCCAGCCCGATCTGCCGTGGCGAGAATCTCCTTTTGCGTTCATTCCATGCATAGGTCGACGCGACGAGGTCCTGCCGCGACTTTGGCGCGTCGTGTTCCAGAACCCAGTGCACGGTCGAGAGCAGTTCAAGGCCGAAGGCCGATTCGAAGCCATTGACGAGGTCTGTGACCCTTTCGAATCGCTCTCGCACCTTGCGTGAGCTGTGCAGGAGCTTGGCAGAATCTTCGACAGCGCCGGGCACGAGCTCCAGCAGCTTGTCCGACCTGTCGCCACCTTCGGCGTAGCCAGAAATGTAGTGGCCCTCGACCTTGTTCAGGACGTGCCGCAGGTTCTCTGCGCAAGGACCGCAGGGCGCCTTGGTGAACTTCAACTTCAGCGGTTGGCCAGCGACCTGCATGAAGTACATCAGCTTGTGGATTTCCAGGAGAGTGACGAAGGGATCGAGGAGGCCCCGCAGATACCGATCCATCAAGCCGACCAGCGCGGCCCTGCCCGGAGTCATTTTCGGCACCTGGTGGTTGCGCACCATTCGCTGCGGTTCCGGCGCACCTCCAGGCTCAAAGATGACAACGTCCAGGTCGTTGAATCCGCGCAACGCCTTCTCGATCAGTGGACGCACGTCGCTCCATTCGAGGCCGCCCAGGCCGCTGCCTAGCGGCGGCACTGCGATCGAGCGGATTTGGCGTTCACGAAGCGCCGCAACAAGGTCCGTCAATCCAGCTTGAATGTCCTCGATACGACTGTTGCCGCGCCAGTGTCGCTTGGTCGGGAAGTTGATTATGTAGCGGGGGTTCGTGAGCTGGAGCGTCTCGAAGACGAACATTCGGCCGGGCCGCACCTCGCCGCGCTCGCAGGCCTCCGCGTAAGCGCTGAAGTTCTCCGGGAACGCCTTCTTGAATTGAAGCGCGATCCCGCGCCCCATGACGCCGACGCAATTGACCGTGTTGACCAAGGCCTCGGCGTCCTCGGCAAGGATGTCGCCGGTCTTGACGCGGATCATCGGTGCCGCCTCCCTGTCATCAATAATACCATCCCCGCTGAGTCGTGACAGGAGGCTGATGATCAGCGGTCTGCAACGCTCCCGCAGCCTTGCTCCGAGTTTCCGCGTTGCATACTCCGACGCGGCGGATCAGGGTCCATGAAAACGACGTCTCAACGAGGAACTCCGCCTGCTTTTTCTCCTTGCAGTCGCGCCAATGCCTTGCGCGAACGGCGTCCCAGTCAATTTCATCCAATTGCGCCAGATCGCACCTGTCCTTGAAATAGCTGGAACCCGCATTGGAGAGGGTGAACGCCCATCGCCGTTCCTCCTGATCGGCCCATTCCACCGTCTCGTGGAGGTCGGCCTCCAGGCGCACGATGGGGCCCTGTCCGCCACGGTAATCGAGATCGGGATGATTGGCCTTGTCAATCATGTAGAGCATGACGGAGCGCGGGCAGAACTAGAAGGGCACGCAGTCGCCTACCATAAGGCCGGGCCTGGACATTATCTTATTGGTGAGCCGCCGCTCCTTGATCGCGCTCATGCCGATGACCGTACCCGGCCGTGCGTGATGCTGCAATGACGCATCGGACCAGAGGCGACCGTCCGCGACGATGGAGTTCAGCCTGTCCACATGGACGATGTGGTAGATTTTCGGCTGGCCAGGCGGCGCCATGCTAAGCCCGCCTTCTCAGCCTGCTCGCCGTCCGCCAGAATCGCGTCCAGAAGGCGCGGTACGGTCATCGGTAGGAAACGTCAGGGTACTTGCCGCGCGCACAGAGACCCCGCAACATGTCGTCGGTGATGCCGCTGATGCAGTTCACGATCCAGTTGAAGTCGCCGTTGCTCACTCGGTGACTGCCCTTTTCTCCGTGCTGTCGTTGTTTTGGACGAGGACAGCGCGGTGGGCAATACCTCGTCTTGCCATGCGCGAGGCTCTGGCGAACGCGCTTGCCATCGCGACCATTCGATCAGTGGCGGTTCCATCGGCGTGGCAATCCATTACGACCTTCCGGAGTTTATCTCGACGGCCTCGTTAAATTTCGGGTTGTCTCCCGAGAACATGCCACTCATCCGGCTCGACCCCGGGCAGGAATCAGGTTGGCGAATGCAGGGAATTTGGCGGCTTGAAAGCCGGGACTTCTAGCGCGATGCAAAATGGGCGGAAAGCGATGTCGGCCGTTTCCGGAATTCAGATTTCGAGGCTCTCGGCGGGCTTGCCTTTGTCCATTGCCTCCCTGAACCAAGCTGGCTGGCGCCCACGGCCGGATCAGTTCTGGCCGGGATCGTTCGGGTTCCGATATTTCGCCGACAGAGGGGCCTTGCGGGAACTTCTCCTCTTGCCCAGGACTTCGCTGACGGTCAGGCCATGCTTTCCTGCAATTCTCTGGGCCGCGTCCTGCAGTTCCTGCGTTGCTGCGGCAATCGTGCGCGTACGGCTGGTCTTGAGCTCGTTCTCAATGCCGCGCTTCAGCGCCATCAACTCCTTTTCGGACAGCTTTCCGAGGTTGATTTTCGCTGCCATCCGGATCTCCCTAGTTGCGATGACGCAATTGGCAATTCGGTACCCGCTTCGTGCTAAATGTTCTCTATGGCGATCCGGGAAGGACTCGAACCCTCAACCTGCTGATTAGAAGTCAGCCGCTCTATCCAGTTGAGCTACCGGACCGCATGCTCCGTCATAGCACGACCCGCTGCCATCACAACATCGACTGCATGAATCCCATGGAATCGGAATGCGAACCTTGCAGCCTTCAGTCCGGTTCGGTGCATTTCACCCGTCATGCTGCGACGCAACCCGTACCGTCTCAAAATCCAGGCATCCGCTCGCCAACTGCCTGACGACGGTGCCAATCAAGCCGCTGGTCGATCTTCAGTCGTCAATGAGTCCAAGCACCGCGCCGGTCGGTCGCAAAATTCTCGCCATATCCGCGACGGCGGACATTCGGCTTTCTCGCCTTCGGCTCGCGCACTGTCGCGTCGATACCATGCCTTTCGGCATAATCCAGCGCCGCTTCCCGTGTCGGGAATCGCATCTGAACCTGCGCCCGGGTATCAGCCGACGAGGTCCAGCCCATCAGCGGGTCGATTTCGCGACCAGCCTCGTTCACGAACTCAAGCACCCAGTCCCGGGACCTTGCGGTGCCGGACGACATTGCAGATTTCGCAGGGCGGTAGATGAGTGCAGTCATTACGACTCTCTATCGACAAATGCAGGCTCGGATCAAGTGCCTTGCGAAATCAAGAGCGGAACAAAATTGCCGCGCTGAACCGTCCGCAGTCGAAGCAAGCTCTTGTCCAACCCCAACATGCGTTTGGCGGATGTTCGCGAAGTTTCCGAAGACTTGCGTGCCCGCAAAATGCAGATCGGACAAATGAATCTCGATATCTCGATGACCAGCCCCTTTGCCTGCAACCTGACCGCAGGCGGCAAGGTGATGCACGTCAAGAGCCGAACGCGCCGGATCTCGCACGGAACCTGCCGCTTCCGATGTCGTGTCATTGTGGCAGCTACCACGCCGTCGTGAAGACGCGGAATCCGAAGGAACTGCATCCCGATTCCGCATGATGCGACGCCAAGGTTGGCGCGACCTGAATCCGACGGCACCCGGCCATGCAAGTGCCAAGCGCCTCCTCGTGCTCCCAGCCGGATCTGTGGTCGAGGATGGGTTGCGAAAGCCACGTTGTGCCGGGCAGGCAGCAATCCGGGCGGGAAATTGAACCAATGTACGCCGATGCAATTCCGGCGGGCATGCCCTGACGAAGATCGATGGCGTCACACCGACTCCACGCTTGCAACCGAGCCGCCGAAGACCGAATGTGACTCGGTCCCGGAGAATCCAGATCCATGTCCGCAACCGACACCCAGACCCTCAGTTCGCAAGCGTACGAACCCCAGATCCGGGAGAAGCTCGAAGGCGGACATCCGTTCGTCATGGAGTCGGAATTCGAACCCGCCGGCGATCAGCCAACCGCGATTGCCGAACTTGTCGAAGGGGTCACGGGAGGCGAACAGAACCAGGTACTTCTGGGTGCCACGGGCACCGGAAAGACCTACACGATGGCCAAGCTCATCGAGGCGACCCAGCTC
>JAJEBT010000067.1 GCA_022822405.1 Alphaproteobacteria bacterium | reverse complement strand
CGGAACCTTCGTTCGATGGCGTTGGTGGTCCTGATCTGCTTTCGCTCGGCCAGAGTGTTGTAGCGGAAGCAGGTGAGGAGATCGTCGAGGTCGTTGCTCAGGCAGGCGAGGGCCTTGGGGTAGGTGGGCTGCCAGCGGTCGGCTAAGCGCCTTGCGACGTTCTCAGCCTTGCGGCGGTGCAGGGCGGTGAGGAAGCGCTCCCACTCGGCGGCGCTCTCGCTGCTGGCGAGCTGGAAGTCGATGATCTCCTTCTTGCCGTCGTGGCGGCTCCCCAGGGCACCAGCACCGGCCTCCTGAGCGCGGGCGCCGGTCTTGCGGGCCAGCACCACGCCGTCGACCATGAGCGCCTTGTAGGCGTTCTTCAGCGGCCGGCGGTGGAAAGCCTCGACGCACTCCAGGGGGTGCTCCTTCTCATGGCCTTTTACTAACCACAGGGAGTACCCCTTTCCCCCCTGACACATAATCTCGTAAGTTACCCGCGGCCTTGTGCTTGTTGCCACGACGCTTAATCTGGAGTCGACTTGCTGCGTTGATCGTTGGCTTGGGCTGGCGATGGAGATGGGCGAAGACAGTCACAAATTACACCAGATAAGCCGAGCCTGGGAGAGTTCGCCCCCTCGGATCGGCTTTCGATTCGGACGCCGGTATCCGCCATGTCAATCAAGTCTGAAATGCCGGGTCGGCTTTTCCCGGCCCGATGGAATGGGCGCCTATCGATCACGGTCACACTGGCGACGGCGATCTCCCTGCTCGTTCTCGTCTCGGTGGGCGGCGTGCTCGGCGTCGGCATGTGGCTTGCCAACAAGAACACCCTGGCGCTGATGAGCGCCAACGCCAACCAGAGTCTCGCCAACGTGGTCGACCGGATTGAGCGTCATTTGCTGCCGGCCGAGGACCAGGCCCGCTTCATCGCCGAGCGCATCGAGAGCGGCGAGTTCGACCCGCAGGATCGGGCGACGTTCGGGCGGCTGCTCACGGACGGCCTCGCGGGCGTTCCGCAGATCGAGTCGATATCGTTCCTCGACCCCGGATTGATGACCTTCTTCGCCGCGCGCTACGGGGGCGGCCGCATCGAACTGGGTAAGGTGGATCACTCCGACGATCCGAGATACCGCGACTATCTGGCGTCGATACCGGAGGAGCCGCACTGGGTTCCGCCGTACTGGATCGAGCGACATGAAGGAACCTATTTCAGCCGGGTCTATCCGGTGCGGCGAGACGGCACCTTTGTCGGCGCTGCGGCCGCGACGGCGTCGATCCGGGAACTGTCGTCCTACGTCCGCAAGGTCGGCAAGGGCGGCCCCGGCACGCGTTTCGTCCTGTACGGGAGTGACCGCGTGCTGGCCCATCCGCTCATGGCCGAGGGCTATCCCGGCCTCTCTCTCGAAAAGCCATTGCCCGGTCTGGAGGCGTTTCGCGATGCTGTCCTGGCTGCGATATGGCGCGAACAGGGGCGCTCCGACCTGGTGATTGCGCTTGTACAAGGAACGAACGGGCACTCGGTCCGGATCGGCGGAGACGATCATGTCTTCATATACCGCAGCTTGGACGGCTTCGGCCCGGAGCCGCTGATGGTCGGCGTCTGGTTCCACGTCGAGGATGTCGGCGCCGAGTTTCGCCGGATGACCATCGCTTTCATCGTCGGGCTTGGCGCCCTGGTTCTGTCGGTCGTCGCCGCCGTGATCCTCGGCCGCCGGATTGCCCGGCCGATCGTGCGGTTCTCCGATGCGGCTGCAAAGGTTCGCGAGCTCAACATCGGTGAGATCGGCGAACTTCCGGGAAGCGCCTTCCGTGAACTCGACCGGCAGGCCAGGTCGTTCAACGCCATGCTGAGCGCGTTGCGCTGGTTCGAGCTTTATGTTCCCAGCAAGATCGTCGAGCGGCTGGTCAAACGCGGCGGCATGGACGACACCATGTCATCAGAGCGCACCATCACGGTCATGTTCACCGACATTGCCGGGTTCTCGTCGGTCGCCGAGCACCTGTCGGCCCCGGCCGTCGCGGCCCTGGTCAACCGCCACTTCGAGATCGTCGCCGGTTGCATCGAGTCCGAGGAGGGCACGGTCGACAAGTTCATCGGAGATTCGGTGATGGCCTTCTGGGGCGCGCCGGACGCCCAGCCGGACGCCGCCGAACGGGCCTGTCGCGCAGCGCTGGCCATCGCCGACGGTATCAGGGCCGAGAATGTCCAGCGGCGAGCGCAGGGCGAGGCGCCACTCGGCATCCGCATCGGCATCCATACCGGCAGCGCCACGGTCGGCAACATCGGCGCACCCGGCCGCATCAACTACACCATCATCGGCGACGCCGTGAATGTCGGCCAGCGTCTCGAACAGCTTGGCAAGACGCTGTATCCCGAAGGCGGCGAAACGACCGTCCTCATCAGCGCTGCGACGGCGGCAGAACTCGGCCCGGACTTCCATCCGGAGTCGGCCGGCAAGCATCCTGTCAAGGGCCGCGCCGGCGAGATCGATGTCTTCCGGCTCGGCGCATGAGCGATGAGGCGGGCATTTGCCCGAGTGTGGCGTCTCGGACATCGCAGGTTGTCTTGCACGCTTTGAGTGCTCGATGGGTTGTGCCGCGGCAAGGGGGGGCTTGGGCATGTCGTTCTTCCACTTCAGGAACAGACGCTTCGCGTCGAATCCCTGCCACAGGCTTCGCCTCATTTGCCTTTCCTCTCAATGGCGACGACCGGGGATTGCAAACCCGCGACCGCTGTCGGCGGCTGCGCCGACGGCGTAAAGTGACCGCAAGATCGGAGGCCCCATGAAGAAGCTGGCCGCAGCGCTGGTCCTCGTTCTGCTGTCGTTTGCACCTGCGTTCGGCGAGGACACGGTGCCGGACAGGCTCCGCATCGGTGTCGATCCCGCCTACCCGCCGTTCAGCGACACCGACGATGCCGACCGGCTTGTCGGCTTCGACATCGATATCGCGCTTGCGCTCTGTGCGCGCATGAAGGCCGAATGTGCGTTCGTCCGCCAGGAATGGGAGGGTCTGATCCCGGCATTGCTGGCCGACAGGTTCGACGCCATCGTTTCCAGCATGTCGATCACTGAGAAGCGCCGCCGGCAGGTCGCGTTCACAGATCGCTACTACAGCAGCGGCGTTCGCTTCGTGGTCCGGAAAGGCTCGGACTTCGATCCCGAAGACCCGGCGGGCCGGACCGTGGGCGCGATGCGCGCGACGATCGCCTCGGACTGGCTGGAAGACAACCGCTCGAAGTTTGCCGACATAAGGCTGTACGCCGACCAGGGGGCGCTCGACCGGGCGCTGATCGAAGGCCGCGTGGACGCGGTGTTCGGCGATGCGCTCGGCTTCTGGAAGTGGCTCAAAGGCCCCGAGGGCGCGGGCTTCGCCTATGCAGGCGATACTTACCGCCTCGACGAGGGCATCGGCATCGCCGTCCGCAAGGAGGACGACGCATTGCGCCGGCACCTCAACCGGGCGCTCCGGGCGATCCTCGCCGACGGCACCTACAGGAAAATCAACGCCCGATATTTTCCGTTCGACATCTACTGATGCGGCTGACCGACCGCACCGATTACGCGTTTCGCGTGCTGATGTATCTCGCCGTGAACGGCGGGGGCCTCGCCACCGTGCCCGAGATCGCGAAGCGCTACGGGGTGTCGAAGAGCCACCTGGCCAAGGTCGCATGGGAACTCGGCTGCGCCGGGTTTATCGAGACGGTACGCGGCAAGGGCGGCGGGCTGAGGCTGGCCAGACCGGCGGAGACGATTTCGGTGGGCGCGGTGGCGCGTCATATCGAGCGGACGATCCCGCTCGCCGAGTGCTTCCCCGACGGCGCCGGTGCCTGCCGGATTGCTTCGAGTTGCATTTACCGGCAAGTTCTCGTCGAGGCTGAGGAGGCGTTTTTCTCGGTCCTGGACCGTTACAGCGTCCGGGACCTGGTCGAGAACAATCCGGCGCTCCGTGCGGTTCTTCCACCGAACACGCCGTGACCGGGATCGGAGGCCGCGCAACCGAGCGACCTTCGCGGAGCGGGGGCATGCTGACATTCACGGAAGAAGTCCTGCTGCTGCTGGGCGACGAGGAAGGCGCGTTCCTTCCGGTGGACAGGCATGCCTTCGACTGCGCTCTGGCGGGCGCGGCGCTGTTGGACCTGGCGTTCGCGTACAGGATCGACACCGACCTGCAGGCACTCGTGGTGACCGATCAAGCGCCGACCGGAATGCCTTTCCTCGACCGCATCCTCGAAAAGATCGCGGCGCGCGCGGACACGGTGGATGCTGCGACCTGGATCCGAGAGCTGTCCACGGACGATGCCGAGACCGTTCGCGAGCAGGCGCTGGCCAGCCTCGCGCAGCGGGGAATCCTGGAAAGAAAGGAAGAGCCTTTCCTGTGGGTATTCCGTCCCGTCCGCTATCCGATGATCGATGGGGACGCGATGTACGGGATCAAGCTGCGGATCGAGGAAGTGCTCTCCGACACCATTCCCGACCCCCGGGATGTCGCCCTGCTGAGCCTGGTGGACGCCTGCCGGATTCTCCCCGACCTCTTCCCCGACCGGACGCTCGGCGAAGCGGCGCCCCGGATCGCGCTCTTGCGCAAGATGGACCTGATCGGGCGCGAAGTCGCCGGCACCATCGCCAACATCCAGCGCACGATCGTTCTCGCGGCCCGGGCGGAGGCGGCCCGGTTCAGGAAGCTGCGGCTGACCCTCGCCACCCTCGGCGGCGCCGCGGCCGCCGTCACGCTCCTCGCGCCGAGGATTCCGCTCCCGGACAGCTACGGTCCGAACCTGCTCGAACATCTCTGGTTCGACGGTATCTGGCGGCAATGGAGCGGCTATCTGATCCTCGGCCTCGCCGTCGCGGGGCTCGCCGTCGCCATCGTCATCCGGAAGCGGCTGGTCACCCGGATCGCCCGTTCCCATCGATGGAGGCTCTCCCATTTCGTCCTCGGCGTGGGCTGCGTGCTCGTCCTGTTTGCCCATACCGGGTTTCGCCTGGGCTCCGACCTCAACGCGGCGCTCATGGGCTGTTTTCTCACGGTGCTGCTCTCGGGCGCGCTCGCCGAAATCTGCACCGGCGCCCCGTCCCGGCTGCGGGCGGTCGGCATCGCCAGGCCCGCGAAGCTGCGCCGTCACCTGATGTGGCTCCACGTCATGGCGATATGCCCGCTGCCGGCGCTTCTGATCGTCCATATCCTCACGGCCTACCGGTACTGAGGGAACCGGCCGATGTCCCGGAGAACCATATTTTGGCTTGTTTCGGGGACGTTGCTCGCTTCCGCCTTCGTCGTGGCATCGATGTTCGTGAGCGGCGACCGGCGGATATTGCCGGCCGGCGCCATGACCGACGCCCACCACCAGCTGGAGATATCCTGCGAAACCTGTCACGGAACCCCGGACTTTGCCGATACGGCCGCAGCCGAGAAGGCGCTGAACGGGTCCTGTCTGGGCTGTCACGAGGACGAGCTGAAGGCCGCCGAGGACAGCCATCCGCGCAAGACCTTCCGCAACCCGAGAATGGCCGCCTATTGGGACAGGCTCGACGCGCGCCTTTGCACCACCTGTCACGTGGAGCACCGTCCGGAGATCACCAGGGTGGGCGCGGTCACCGTGGCGATGGATTTCTGCATGGCCTGTCACGCAGAGGGCGAACAGGACGTGCGGGTCGAGCGGCCGAGCCACGCGGGTCTGACCTTCGACAGCTGTGCGTCGAGCGGCTGCCACAACTACCATGACAACCGCGCGCTCTATGAGGATTTCCTGGTCAAGCACTCCCGCGAGGCCTGGCTCGCGCCGACCCCGATGCACGCGCTTGCCGCACGGGCCCGCGCGGAGGGGCAGTCTGCAGGAACGCCGCTCGGACCAGGCGACGCCTTGGCGCCCGCGTCCGCGCTCGCCGATCCCGCCGTCCTTGAAGACTGGGCCCGATCCGGCCACGCGGCGGCAGGAATCAACTGCGGCGCCTGCCATGCGCCCGCCGCCAGGGACGCCTCGCCGGACGCGGTCGAAGCCCATTGGGCTGACGAGCCCGCAATGTCGGTCTGCGCAGACTGCCACAGGATGCAGGCAAGGACCTTCGTCAGGGGCCGGCACGGCATGCGCTGGCATCCGCGGATCGCAAAGCCGCGCGATCCGCACCGCGCCTTGAGGGGGCTGGGGCTCGACGGCGTGCTCCCGGAAACGGTCATGGTATGGCTCGAGGACCCGGCCGTGCCCGAGCACATGACCGCCGGAGAGGCGCGGCTTCCCATGCGCAGCGACGCCGCCCACCGGGCGCTCGACTGCGGCACCTGCCACCTACCTCATGCGGTCGATGTCGTACAGGCCGCGGTCGAAGCCTGCACGTCGTGCCATGACGACGAGCACAGCCGCGCCTTTTTCGACAGTCCCCACCACGCGCTCTGGCTGGCAGAGCGCAACGGCCTGGCAGAGCCGGGCACCGGCGTAAGTTGCGCCACCTGCCACATGGGCAAGATCGAGCGCCGCGGAAAGATCGCGACCGACCATAATCAGAACGACAACCTGCGACCGAACGAGAAGATGATCCGGACCGTGTGCCTCGACTGCCACGGCCTCGCCTTCTCTCTGGACGCGCTGGCGGATGTGGACCTGATCCGCCGCAATTTCTCCGGTCGGCCCGCGGTCCATGTCGAGAGCATCGATTGGGCGGTACGCCGGGCGGAGGCGCAAAAGCAGAAGGGCGGCAATTGAAGGGCACTGAAGGGCGCATTCGTCAAATCGGAGCCCCGAACACAGGGAGGACCAGCAGGATGAAACAAAAATCGTTCTGGATGGCCGGGCTTGCGCTTGGCCTTGGAGCAGCGACGGCGGCAGCCGCGGCGGACGGGCTTCCATACCAGCGGGTGGCTGACATGCTGTATCGGGTGATGTCCGCAGATCGGGAAGTCTATACCCGCATGGTGGTTCAGCGCCTCACGGTAGACGAGAAGATCATAACCGCGTCGGAGCATTTCGGTGACGATGCGGCATTGCCCCTGCCGGCGCAGATGTTCCGCTTCGGCGCCGAAAAGGTCATGGACGAGACCGAGGAGTTCTCCTACGCGCTGCTCTCGCTGAATCCGATCAACAGGAAGAACGGCCCGGGCACGCCGCTGGAGAAGGAAGGCCTCGAATTCGTGGCCGGCAACCCCGACGAAACCTTCTATGGCGAGGAGGAACTCGGAGGCGAGCGGTATTTCACCGCAGTCTATCCCGACCATGCGGTCGTCGAAGCCTGCGTCGTCTGTCACAACAACCACAAGGACTCCCCCCGCACCGACCTCGAGGTCGGGGACGTGATGGGCGGCGTGGTCATCCGCATTGCGGTGGACTGAGCGCACCTCCGCTCTTTCGGAGGCAGACAACGCTGGCGTTCGCCTTCGCCCGGTCTTGGCCGGCATTGGCGATGAAGCGCAGGAATCCGGACAGCGCCATGACAGCGCAGCCGCGACGGAGCTTCAGCGGCATGTCCGCACCCAGCGCCTGCTCGGTAGCTTGCCAGAAATACCCGGTATGGCGGCAGGCGGGCAGGACGCCACGTTGAAGCCGTCGAGACTGTCGACCTCTCCTCCTGCCGGTGCGAGGCGCGCGAATGGGGACGGCGGCAAGACCGTTGCGCAGGATGCGAAGACAGGGATCGTCGGCCGATGGAGGGCAACAGGACGACAGCGCATCGAGCGGAACCCGGAATCGTCAGTGGAAGGACGCACCGCAGATGATCGGCAGACGGATGGACAGGCCCGCCCGCTGCAGGACGGTCTTGGTGGACGCGCTCGGGTGCACGACAATTTTATGCAGGCCGTGCGATTTCAGGCTGCCCTTCGCTCCCAGAAGTCGTCGAATCTGTTGCTGTGAACGGAGCAGCGGAGAGCGATGACGTCATTGGCGCCGTCGAGGCTCCAGTGCATGCCGCCGT
>JAJEBT010000004.1 GCA_022822405.1 Alphaproteobacteria bacterium | reverse complement strand
CCGTGGCCAGCTTCTGGAGCTTCGCTGCCATCGCTTTGGCCATAGCAGCTGCCTCGGCGTCATTCTTTTCCTTAAGCAGCCCTTCCAGGCGATCGATTTCCGTCTGAAGAGTTGCGACGTCGTGACCGGGATCACTGTCATCATCGATGCCAAGCCGTGCGCGAAGGGCGCTGACTTGCCCCTGAAGCATAGCCACCTGGTTCTGGAGTTCCTGTTCCTGCGACGTGTTCAGCCCGTCGTTGCCTCCGCCGCCGCACGCGGCGAGGCCGAGTGCGAACACCGCGGCGCAGCAGATCGTTGTGAATTTCCTGTATCTGGACATTGTCTTGAGGCTCTCCTCTGAGAGCCCAATTTCCCCGTTCGACACCCGATCGATTGGCAGTGCGCGGAAATTGAATCGAAAATTGAACGTAAAAAAATCCTGTCTTAGCTAAATGTTGTCTTCGGCCCTATACCGGGTGTGTGCTGTAATTTGCCCGGATTTGATTCCGCCAGCTTACGAAGTGATTACGGTTGTCTGGCGCTAGATAGGCGCTCGGAAGAGAGGCGTTTTGCGCGGCAACCCATGCTGTCCGGCTATGTCGGACCGCGCTGGCTGGTAGACCGGTATACCGATATGAGCGTGCTGGCGAGCGCGTGCCACGAATGGGTGACCGGAGGTCGAGGACCCCTCCCACCGCGATCTCGGGCTGCGCATCGACGGTCATAATCGGCTGGGTCCGCGAACGACGCTGAACGCGCAGTTGTCGCGGCACAAGCGCCGTTACAACGAGCGTACCCATCTGGACGGACCGGTCACCGATCTCTCCGTGGGCGCAGGGTGGGTGGCCTCGCCGACCGTGCGGATCGACGCCGCGACCGGCTGAGGGCAGGTGCGGACAGAACGCGAGAAGGAGTGGAATAGGAGCCGCCGGGTGTCGCTGGGAGTTTCGGTGGCGCTGCCCTGGGCTTCACGTTGGGCGGAAACGGCTCGCTCAGCTGGATCGACTACGAGGGCAACCGGTGGCCGTTCACCGAGCCCGGGCAACCCCGCAGCGACCTGGTTCACGCCCTGCGCGTCTTCGCACACAACCGCGCGTTCACCCTGGCAGGGTTCAACCCGCAGATCTCGGTGGTCAGAGAGGAGCGAGCCTCGACCGTCCGGCTGCACGACTATGATCGCGTCTTCGGTGAGCTACGTTTCGTGCGGCTGTTCTGAAGGATGGGCCGTGCAGCACCCGCCCGATCTTCAGGAACACATGGCCCGGATCCAGGAGAAGATGGCGACGCCCGAGGAGATCGACGAGTTCCGCGCGCTGGTCGAACGCCGGGAGATGACGGCGCGCTGGCTCCGCGGCAGGCTGTCGACCACCATTATCCTTGCGGGCTTCCTTGCCCTGCTGCTGGCGTTCACGCGATGACCGGATATGATTCGCGACATTCGAGCGGGGACGGAAGAGGTGACGGAGCCGTTTGGATGCCGGGAACACCCCGGACTCGTTCCGGGGCCAGCCAGACATGACGGCTGGAAGCCCGGCATGACGACCGAGGGGCGGTGCCGGCGGTGCCCGCCGTAAAATCCAGGAGTTGCATTGTGACCATTCATTACCGCTATCAGCCCGCGCGGCAGGGAATTTCCGGCTTTCTGCGAACTCTGGTTCGCGTCGCGGTCCCGCTGTCGGCGGCGGCTGTCGTCGCAGCGTCCTGCGGCGGGGGTGGCGGCTCGGGAGGCTTGAGCACGGACTCTGACGCCCCGGCGACAGTTGTCGAGCCTATGCCCATGCCGCCGCCGTGCGTGGAGACCCACGACCAGGGGTGCGTGCCGGAGTCCGACTACGACGCGCTCGTGGCTGATATCGCCGGCAACCATGCGGAAACGACGAGCTTCGAGAACCAGTGGGGCCTGGAGGCGATCGGCGTCGACCGGGCCTACGCAAATCTCGAGCTGCGGCTGGGGCCCGACGCCAAGCCGGGCGAGGGCACGATGGTCGGCGTTCTGGATACGGGCATCGACCGCCACCACCCCGCATTCAGGAACACGACGACCTTCGAGCGGATCCTCACAGGTGCCAGCAACGAGGACGGGAGCGGTTTCTCTCACGGCACGGCGGTGGCCAGCATCATCGCCGGGACGAAAGATCCCGAATCCCGGTCAGACGCGTCGGGCATCGCATGGGGCGCCGACCTCGCCGTCTTCGCAATACCGCTCAGTTCCAGCGACGGGAGCTACAAGCCACGTCCGATCGACCGCCTGGGGTCGACCGGGGATTCTTTTGCCGACATCTTCAGGGACGTCCTCGCGTGGCGTGTCGGATCCCGAGGCATCGATTTCCTTAACCTGAGCCTGGGTACCCAGGGAATCATCGAGAGATACGACGATGACGCCCTTCGCGAGCCGATGCGGCCGCTGGTCGAGGTCATTGCCCAAGCGGACTCCGAGGAAAAGGTCGTCTTCGTCTGGGCCGCGGGGAACAGCAACGGCAATACATGCGACCCGGCGCTGGCCGAATGCGTGGACGGCAAGGTGGAGGCGAGCTCGGTCAGCCTGTTTTCCGGCCTGGCCGCGCGCTTTCCAGAACTGAAGCCCCATACCCTTGCCGTCGTCGCCATCGGCGAGGACGGCGAGATTACCGGCTTCTCCAACCGCTGCGGCATCGCTGAGGATTACTGCCTGGCGGCACCGGGCGAGGAGGTCACGGTGGCCTATTTCGGCCCGAACCGGGGAAGGCTCGGGTTCCGGGGCACCGCTCATGCACAGGGCACGTCGCTCGCGGCGCCCATGGTGACCGGCGGGCTCGCGCTGATGAAGCAGCTCTTCCGCGACCAGCTCTCCAATACCGACCTGGTCGCGCGCCTTCTGGATACCGCGGACGACAGCGGCATCTATGCCGACGCCGCGGTCTACGGACAGGGGCTGATCGACCTCGGCGCGGCGACCTCGCCGGTGGGCGATCCGGTGGTCGCGGTGGGCCTCGGTGTCGGCGGCCCGTTCGCGCCGCTCTCCGAGACCGGGCTGCGGCTCGGCACCGCCTTCGGCGACGGGCTCGTCTCGTCGCTCGCGAACCGCGAGATCGCGGCGTTCGATTCGCTCGGTGCACCGTTCTGGTACGATCTGGGCGGCTTTTCGGCGCCAGCGGCGGGACCGGTCCTGTCGGAGCGGCTGCGGGAGTTCTGGCGGGTATCGGCGGCGGGGCCGTCCGAATCGCCGGCCGAGGCGCTGCGGGTTCCCCTGATGGCCTCTCGCGCGGACGCCGGGAGCGCGCGGCCGGCGCTCCATCTGACGCAACCGGGGGCGTCCGCGGCCACCAACGCCAGCCACTTCGCGCTCGCCGGGCGCGGCTTGATGGCGAGCGTACCGGTGATGGCTGGGCTGACCGCGAGCGCGCTCACCAGCGAAGGCACCGACGGGCAGCGTCCCACGTCCGGCGCCGCGCTCGCCTGGCGCGCGCCCGGCGCCGCCTTCGGCCTCCGCGCCGGCTGGCTGGGCGAACGGCGTTCCCTGCTCGGCACCGTGCCCCGGGGCGCCTTCGGGCGCCTCGAGGGCAGCGCCGCCTTTGCCGGGGTCGAGTCCGGCATGGATCTCGGCCGCTGGGACATCGGCGGCAGCGCGGAGATGGGCGCGATCCGCGCGCACGCACGGGGCGGGATGCTCGCGGGCGTCTCGCCTCTCGTGACCAGCGCATTCGCGGTGCACGCTAACAGGCGGACCGAAGGCGGCGGCGCGTTCCGCGTCTCGCTCTCCCAGCCGCTCCGCGTCGAGGACGGCAGCGCGCGCCTCGCCATTCCAACCGGGCGGACCAAAGCGGGACGGGTGGTGCGCGAGCACGTCACCGCCGGCCTCGCCCCCGAAGGCCGCCAGCTCGACCTCGCGCTCCACTGGCAGCAGCCGACCGGCTTCGGCGAATACCGCCTGGGCGCCACCCTCTCCCGCCACCCCGGCCACCGCGACGACGCCGGCATGGAAGCGGTGCTGCTGTCCGGCTGGCGGATGGCGTTCTGAGGGGGTATCGGGGCGGAGGCAGGGTCACGCTCCGGCACAGCAGCATCATCTTCGCTGCCCCGGTTGCTGTCGGCCTCCTGGTTCAGGTTTCGATACTCGCGCGGCGGCGCGGTACGGTTCGCGCCGGCGGCTATCGGGCAGGGCGAGGAACCGGCCTTCCACCGCCCGCCTCATCGCACCCCCAGCTCGCATAGCCTCAGCGGATCGATGCGGCAATCCGGCGTCCTTCCGAAGCCACACGGCCGGACCGGTCGAACCTCGCGGCATCCATCGTGCAGAGCGGCCCGATCAAATCGCAGCCGTCGGGTTTCGGACACCGGCTTTGCCACAACGGCCGACGCCAGCTCCGAACGACCCCTGAACAGACGGTCCCGAACGCAACCGCGACAGGCGACCCGCCGCACGATCCGGAAGCTGCGCGGCTCGGGGGCCGGGGCGGGCTCCCTTGATCCGGGCAGCATCCTCCCCAGGCCTGGGGACAAATTCCCTTTGACAGCCGATCCAGAATCCCTATATCCCCTTCTACAGGGAGTTGAAGCCTCACCCCTTCTTCGGATCCGGCCGGATTCCGAAGACACCGCGAATCGACAACACCGTGATTCTCCAAGGCTCCGGATCTTGGTCATAATCCGGAACGGTTCAGCCAACGTCGCGCCCCGCCAGACTCCTCACCGGAAAGGCACCCCGCTCATGAACCTCCCCCCTCCAGTGGCAACAACCCGGATGGAACAACGATGACCCGATTTCTTGCCCGCGCGGCCCTCCTGGGCTTGCTGGTACTTCCGGCAACATCCGCCTGGGGAGCAGAAGACACGACCAGCATGCGTTTCCGGGCCGGTATGGAGGCGATAGGGGCCGCCATGCGAGCAGAAGGCGACGCCCGCGATGCGCATCTCGACCGCGCCATCGCCGCCTTTCGGGAAATCCTCATCGACAGGCCAGAGCTCGTGCGGGTGCGGTTGGAGTTGGCGCGCGCCTTCTTCCTGAAGGAAGAGGATACGCTCGCCCGGCGGCATTTCGAGCAGGTGCTGGCCGGAAGGCCTCCCGCGCCGGTGGTCTTGAATATCCAGCGATTCCTCGGAACCATACGCGCACGGCGGCGCTGGGACGCGTATTTCGGCATGGCGGTCGCCCCGGACAGCAATCTCAATGCGGCGTCCTCCGAGAGCACGATCTGGCTCGACACGCCCTTCGGCCGCCTGCCCTTCACGCGACAGGGCGATTATGCGCCCAAGTCCGGCCTCGGCGTCTCGATATGGAGCGGCGGCGAATACCAGTACCCGCTGACGAATCGCCTGCGCCTGCGCTCCGGCGCAAGAGCCTCCATACGCGAATACAAGGGCGGAAGCTTCGACAGCCACACCACCTCGGTCGATCTGGGCCCGCGCTGGCTCATCGATCCTAGGACCGAAGCGAGCCTGCTGGCGACCGCCGAGCGGCAATGGTCCGCCGGTACGCCCGAGAACGACCGTTTCGGTTTCCGGCTGGAGGGGCAGCGGCGCCTGTCCCCCCGTTTCTCGCTCTCCGGCAGGGCAAGCGCTCTCCGGCGCAACTGTCGCGACTGCGACTGGCTCGACGGGCCGGTGCGCGAGATTTCGCTCGGAGCGTCCTGGGTCGCGCTTCCGACGCTGCGTGTCGGCGGCAATCTCGGCCGGACCTGGACCGGCGCCGAATCCAAAAACTGGCGCAACGCCAGCCTGCAGGCAGGCCTGGGCGCCACGCTGGCGTTGCCGGCCGGGTTCACCGTCGGCGCCCGCGCCTCGCTCCGGCGGACCGACTATGAGGGGCGCGGTTCCGCGCACAACACCATCGACGGCCAGCAGCGCGAGGATCGCAACCGCACCCTCTCCGCTTCGGTGCACAACCGGGGTTTCACCGTCGCCGGCTTCAGCCCCCGGCTCACGGCCGTCGCCGAGAGCCGGGACACCAACGCCCAGGCCCTGGACTACAAGCGAAACCGCGTTGAACTGAGCTTCGTTCGACAGTTCTGAATTCACCGTTTTCGGACCATTGCGGATGTCCCGGGACCGTTCAGGACGTTCCCGGTCCGTGGGCCCTCGCAACCGATGCCGTCTTCCCGTGAACGCCGGGCACTGCATGTGGGCCGCTGCCCGCATTATCCGCCCTCCTCTCCCCGCTGGACGCGCATGACCTGACTTCGTTTCCCAGCAACACCCTTCCGAAATCCGATCCGCAACCGCACACACCCGGATGGTCCGCGCCATCTGTCCTCACCGGCCTCGCTGCAATACAATTTGGACGGGCCCGAGGAACGTACCGGGAAAAAGCGCGAAAGAGCGTGGCGTCCGCTTCGGCCCGCCCCGGGGCCGACACGGCCATACCGCCGGCACCGGGCGCCTGTCGGCACAGCGCCCGGGACGGGCGTACAAATCACTTGGGGAGAAGGACCATGACGGATCGTTTCGAGGATCACTGCTGGAAGGACATCGTTTCCGCGGACATCCTGAAGGTCTACGAACCGTACCGGCGCGAGACCCGGGTCGGCGAACGTCCGGCGCTGCTGGCGATCGACCTCTACAATCTCGTCTATCGGGGCGGAGCCGGAGAGCCCCACGATCTTGTCGATGACTGGCCGAGCACATGCGGGCGCCATGCGTGGGACGCGATCGAGCCGACGAAACTCCTGTTCGCCGCCGCCCGGCAGGCCGGCCTGCCCGTCATCTACACGACCGCGCCGACGACGTCAGACGTGGTCGCCACCAACCGCCAGGTCGGGCTCGGCAGCAGTGACGACGACTACGGGATATTTCACGAGTTCGCGCCCGACGACGCCGACATCCTGATCGTCAAGGAACGGGCAAGCGCGTTCTACGGCACGCCGATCCTTCCCGAACTGACCCGGTGCGGCGTCTCGAGCCTGATCGTCTGCGGCGAAAGCACGTCGGGCTGTGTCCGCGCCTCGGTGGTCGATGCCTATTCGGCCGGTTTCCATGTAACGATCGCCGAGGAATGCGTCTTCGATCGGTCACTGCTCTCCCACAAGGTCAACCTGTTCGATCTCCATCACAAATATGCCGATGTGATGCACACGCCCGAGATTCTCGAACACCTCGGGGAGTTGAGCCTTGCGGCGTGAACCAAACGGTCCGCAACACCGAAGCGGCGCGGACCAGGCAAGCGAGGCCCCGCCGCCCCTGCCCTCGCGCTCTCGGAGCTCCCCGGAAGCCGCCGCGCCCCGGCTACGCCCGACCGTCTGAAGACCTTCTGCCAACAACGGAACAGGCGCCATGACCGAGCCTTCGGTGGATGCGGACACCTTCATTAACGACAACCTCCCGCCGCGCGCGTTGTGGCCGGAAATGGACTACTCGGTCCTGCCGGAGCTTGCCGCCTACCCGTCGCGGCTGAACGCCGCGGCGGCGCTGCTCGACATGCAGGCCGCCGACGGCCATACCGACCGGCCGATGTTCCAGTTCGACGGGGCCGTCTGGACCTATGGCGACATGCTTGCCCAGTCAAACCGCATCGCCAACCTCCTTGTCGAGGATTTCGGCCTGGTGCCGGGCAACCGGGTGCTGTTGCGCTCGGGCAACCATCCGATGCTGGCGGCCGCGTGGTATGCGGTGCTCAAGGCCGGCGGGGTCGCGGTCACGACGATGCCGACGCTCCGCGCGCGCGATCGAATACATCGCGGCCAAGGCGCGGGTCCAGTATGTCGTTTCCCAACGCGCGCTCGCCGCCGACGTCGAGGCGGCGGCACCGGCCTGCGCCGACCTGCAACAGGTGCTGTATTTCGGGGGGGACGGAGAGGACGGGCTCGAGGCGCGCGCAGCCGCGAAGCCCGCGAACTTCACGAATGTTGATACCGCGGCCGAGGATCCCGCGATCATCGGTTTCACTTCGGGCTCGACGGGAACGCCCAAGGGAACGATCCATTTCCACCGCGATCTTCTTGCCGCGGCCGACTGCTTTGCCGGCCACATAGTCGGCATTCGCTCCGGCGACCTCGTCTGTGGCAGCCCCCAGATCGCCTTTCTCTACGGGCTCTGCGCCTTTCCGGTCGACGCGCCGCACTTCGGCGCAACCGCGGTGCTGCTTGAACGCACAACGCCGCAATTGCTCCTCGAGACGATCGAGAAGACGCGGGCGACAGTCTGCTTCTCGACCCCCTCCGGCTACAAGCTGATGCTCGAGCACACCGAAGAGTACGAGCTTTCGAGCCTGCGCGTCTGCGGCGGCGGCGGCGAACCGCTGGCGCCGGCGGTCTTCAACCGCTGGAAGGAGATCACCGGCGTTGCGATGATCAACGGGCTCGGCATTTCCGAGCTGCTACACATCTTCATCTCTGCCGCCGGCGACGACATAAGGCCGGGCGCTATTGGCAGACAGATACCGGGCTTCCGGGTGCGGGCGGTCAATGACGCCTTCGAGGACACCCGGCCGGGCGAGATCGGACAGATGATCGTCAAGGGCCCCAACGGCTGCCGCTATCTCGACGACGAGGACCGCCAGGCCCGTTATGTCCGCGGCGGCTGGAACCTGTCGGGCGATCTCTGCAAGGTCGACGAGGACGGCTATATCCATTTCGAAGCGCGCAGCGACGACATGATCCTGACCGGCGGGTAAAACGTGTCCGGCCTCGAGGTCGAGGCGGTGCTGCTCGAGCACGCGAAGGTGCGCGAATGCGCGGTCGTGGGCTTCCCCGATCCCGACCGCGGCGAAATCGTCAAGGCCTTCGTCGTCCTCACCGGGGCGCGGACGAGGACGGGGCGGTCGCTGCGGAATTGCAGAATTTCGTGAAATCCCAGATCGCGCCCTTCAAGTATCCGCGCGTGATCGAATTCGTCGAAACCCTGCCTCTGACCGCAACGGGCAAGATCCAGCGCGGCGCGCTCCGCGCTTTCGAGCACGGCCGTGCCGAAGCCCGTTCGCCCACGGATCCTCCCCGAAGAGATCATCGCTGAAAACACCCGGTCTCCCGCAGCCGGCCCGCCTGGCCGTAGCAAGCCCCGCCCACGGCGACTCCTCGCCACGCCCGAACGGTCCTCAGGCGTCCGGAAAACGCAATACGCCCGCTTGCTGTGACCCGAGCGGTTTGGCAAGCTGCACACCATGCCCAAAGAGGAAACGTCCGTGTCCCTGGATCATGCCAGGCCCGGTGGCTGGCGCGCCCGGATAGGGGTGATCGTGCCGCCGAGCAACACCGTCAACGAGACCGAGTTCAATCGGCTCAAACCGGAAGGCGTGACCTTTCACTTCACCAGATCGCCCCTTCACGCGGATCCGGCTGCGGACGGCTTTGCGGCAATGATGCGCGATGTCGACCAGGCGTGCGACGATCTCGCCAAATGCGCCGTCGAGCTGGTGGCCTATGGCTGTACCGCGGGATCAATGGCCTGCCCGGCCGACCAGCTCCTCGGAAGGTTGCGCAAGGCCTCGGGCGTCGACGCGGTCTCGACCGCAGGCGCAATCCTTGATGGATTCGACGCCCTGGGTGTCGGGCGGATCGCAATGGCTACGCCCTACACCGAAGAGACCAACGCCCACGAAGCCGAATTTCTCGAGGACCACGGCATCGAGGTTGTCGCCACATCGGGGCTCGGGCTCAACGCCACCATCGAGAAGATCCAGCAGATCTCGCGGGTCACGCCGCAAGCAGTCTTCGATCATGCCCGCGCGGTCGATCGGCCCGAGGCCGAGGCGCTCCTGATCTGCTGCACCGATTTCAACACGGTCGACGTGATCGCGCCGCTCGAAGAGGCGCTGGACAAGCCTGTGGTCACCAGCAATGCGGCAACGCTCTGGGCGTCGCTGCGGGCGCTCGGGATCGACGACCGGATCGCTGCTTGCGGGCGTCTGCTGCGCGACTTCTGAAACCGATATCCCGGTGCGCCGGGCGATGATGCGCTGTCCCCGGGAGACACGTCCCCGGCTGCAGCGATGCAGATCGAGGCCGCTCGCCTGCCTGCGGGGCCGGCAGGCCGGCTCTGCCGGCCCCCGGCAGACGTGGGGAGGGCCACACACAGGGTACCGGCAGTTCGGGACGAGGAAGGTCACGTATTGCAGATAGCGCAAGGCGTATCCAGGTCAGTCAGTTGTTCCCTGGCTTCCTCAATCCGGCCGCGGGCATCTTCCATGCTCATCTCGCTCCTGCCGGAACAGTCACCGACCACTTCCTTTGCTATCCCGACAAATAGCTGAGCCGGGGCGCCGTGAAGGGATGGTCGGCGTACAGCCCTGGCGCCGGCGGCGTCGAGTCAGCTCATGCTGTCGGCTGCGGCGTGTATCGCTGGACGTTGATCCGGCCCTGCCCCTTGCGGGCCTGCACGAGATCGTAGGTGGTCTGGCGGCGCAGCCAGAACTCCGCGCTGGACCAGCCGGCCTTCTCCAGCCGGATGGCCATCTCCGGGGAGATGGCCGCGTGGCCGTTCAGCACCCGCGAGAGGGTATGACGGGCGACGCCCAGCACCCTTGCCGCCTCGGCGACAGTCAGATCGAGTGGGTCAAGGCAGTTCTCCCGGATGCTTCGACCGGGATGCGGGGGATTTCTCATCGTCATGGCGCGGTCTCTCGCTAGTGGTAGTCGACCAGGTCGACGTCGTAGGCATCGCCATCCTCGAAACGGAAGATCAGCCGCCAGTTGCCGGTTATCGAAATGCTCCAATACCCCTTCAGATCACCCTTCAGCGGATGAAGCCGGTATCCCGGCAGGTCGAGGTCCGAGGGGGTCCCGGCATCGTCGAGGTCGGCCAGGGCAAGCGCGATGCGATCCGCCATGTCGGGGCTCACGCTGCTGGGATCGTCGCGCTCGTACATGCGCCTGAGACCGCGATGACGAAACCTTCGGATCATGAATGGATGTACCGTGTCGCGGTACAGGTGTCAATGCGAACTCCGGTGAGGCCCCCGCGTGCCAACGGCGGCCAGGCGAGGCATCGGGCGCAGCTCGCTCGCCCCGAGCCAACTGCTGCTCAAAACCGGACTGACTGCCTCCGCGCTCATGGAGACCCTGCCCGCGCTGGCCGACGTCCCGGTCATCTTCATCTCCGCCCACGGGTGCGACGAGACCGTCGCCAGGGCACTTCGATGCCTTGCGTGTCAGCCGACGCCGTGAGTGGGGGTTCGTTTATCACCTTCATGGCAGCGTTCATCACTGTATCGGACACCAGATAGCCAGGCCCTGGATCATATGGAAGGAGGGGCTTGACGGATCGTTCGTGGATTCTGGAATTCCTCCCGTCGACATGGCGCAACGGTTCAAGCCGATACCGCTGACCACACTGCTCGCGGGCGGCTTCAAGCTCGACCAGCTCCTCGCCGATCCGTACCAGACGTTCTACTCCGCTCTCGTCAGGCATGCGCAGGAGGCGGACTCCATCTTGATTGCTGGATACGGGTTTGGTGACCTCCATGTGAACAGGGCTATTCAAAACAGATTTGAACGAACCTACGATGATCGAAATTCTCCACCGGTTGTCATTCTGGAAAAGTCTCGCCCGGAGAGAGCTCGTACCGGGCGTCTCGAAATCAATCAGTTTTGGTCGTATGAATTAACGCATACATTGAGGATGACTTTCTCTGACGGTCGCGAAAACCCTTCCGAGAACACTTCCACGATCGAGAACTTCATCGTTGAAAGGGAGTTCGAACAGGATTGCAAGACCCGGGTCGCGATATGGCACGGTGGCTTCCGGGAAGCGGTTTCGGATGTAGACAAGATCATCGAGTGGTTGTCGACGCGATCATAGCGTGACGTCCGCTTGAACTAGCGCCTGCGAACGAGAATGCCGTGACTGGCTTCAATCGCGCACGCCCCCCTTCCCGGACTCCCAGGAACGGTCTCCTGTGCATTCGTCCTCCAGCCCATCCGAACCCCCGGCAATCGAACCAAGATTCGCACCGAGCGACGGCCCGGATCAGCGGATGAATGAAACCACGCACGACTGCAAGGAGCCATGACCGTGCCCCACGACCAAGAGACTGAAAAGCGCAGCAGCCTGGGGGGAAACCCTGGAGCTAGTAGATCTAGTTGACGCATTCATCCGAGATTTCGGGCCGCTCATGGACGCGGCCGGTGGGGTATTCCAAATCTGGAAATCCACGCTTCAACCCGTATTCCAGGATTTGGAACCCATTCTGGAGCGCTTGGGTGAGCTAATAGAGGCGGCCGGACCCCATGTCGAAAAACTCATTCGCCACCAGAGGATAGAAAAGCAATTCAGCAATTCCGGATGGCTCCCGTATTACTCGGAACTGATCGAACGCGTGGAAGGACATGAAGGGGACGCGATCTCCCTGGACAGAATGATATCGGCATACTATCGGGGGCATCGGACGGAAATCCGAAGGGAAATCGAAGGCCGGATGGAGACGTATGAGATCGACGAAGAAGCAATCGAAACTCTTCAAGAGGCTTTCGCTGCACACGAATCCGAGAACTACCGTAGTGTATGCCGTCTCCTGCTTCCGGAAATGGGGCGATCGATAAGACGCAATTTCTTCGATGATACCGGTCGAATCATGACAGCAGAGATGACCAGAACCCTGGCTGAATACCTTGCTGAGGATGAAATATTATCCCGCCAGGTGCTTTGCTTGGTAACGATCGGCCGTCATGCCCAACACATGTACGCACAGGTAGACGACGACAATCGAGATCAATTTGAGCAGAACGCGATTCCAAATCGCCATGCGGCCGTTCACGGTCTCGTATCCTATTCGACTCACAAGCACAGCATGAACATGATAATTAAGGGATTCGGCAGGTGTCTGGAATTTCTTCTGTACTCCCGCGCTGCTGCGATCGCGCAATGTGATCCGGGGCGGGGACAAGCGTACGCTCGGCCAACCGGAAAAGAAAAAAACCGACAACCCTCCGCAAACAGCACGCCCATGTCCGAAGGCGTCCCTGCGCACAGCCACGGTCAAGCGGGTGGAACCTGGCGATCAGCTGCGTAGGATGGTCGCGCCATCTCCGGGGATGTCGCCATCTCCGGGGATTGTCACATGCGAGTCAATCAGCAAGCATTGCACATCGCTTCGATCACCCGAGAGGCCATGACAATCCAATACCGACCACGACCCGCTGCCGGGAAGATCATGAGACAGGACTCCGTCAGCGGCACGGTTTTCGATCTGCTTCGCCGGGCGCTTCCTGGCGTCGAACCGCACGGAATCGCCGAAACGCGATCACCGCCGCGAACGACCGGGCTCGACGTGTCCCGGACTCGCCGATGATCGACCCCGAGATCCTCCGGTCGCTGCGCAGCCTCGGGGTCATCGGCCCGAACGAGGTCCCGGCCTTCCGGCCGCTTGAGGGTGGCGTATCGTCGGACATCTGGCGCGTCGACCGCCCCGACGGCAGCATCTGCGTCAAGCGCGCCCTCGCCCGCCTCAGGACCGAAAAGGAATGGCATGCGCCGGTCTCGAGGAACGCGAGCGAGGCCGACTGGATACGGACGGTTGCCGGGATCCTGCCCGACGCCGTTCCGCGCCTGATCGCCGAGGACCAGGAGCGCGGCCTCTTCGTCATGGAATATCTCGACCCCGACGTCCATCCGGTATGGAAGGCACAACTCCGCGACGGCGTCATTTCCACCGACACCGCAGCCCTCGTCGGCGCCGCGCTCGGCACCATCCATGCCGCCGCCGCCGGCAGCGACCGGATCGCGCGGCGTTTCGCCAATGACGGGATATTCCACGCTATCCGGATCGAGCCCTATCTCCTGAGGACCGCCGAATCCCATCCGGACCTCGGTGACGCCCTCGCCGGCCTTGCCGAGACGACGGCGGCGGCCCGGAAAACTCTGGTGCACGGCGACGTCAGCCCCAAGAACATCCTGGCCGGCCCCCGCGGACCCGTCTTTCTTGACGCCGAATGCGCCTGGTACGGGGATCCCGCCTTCGACATCGGCTTCTGCCTCAACCACCTCCTCCTCAAGTGCATCTGGCGGCCGCAGTTCGCCGACGCCTATGTCGAGGCGTTCGCGGCCCTCGCGGCAGCGTATTTCGGGCATGTCGACTGGGAGTCCCCGAGCCGGCTCGAGGCGCGGGCCGCGGCCCTGCTCGGCGGGCTGATGCTGGCCCGCATCGACGGCGCATCGCCGGTCGAATACCTCACCGCCGAGCCCGACCGGGACCGCGTCCGGCGCGCCGCGCGCCGCGCACTCCGCGATCCCCCGGAAACCCTGGCCGGGTTTTGCCGCCTTTTCCGTTCGGAGACCGCCCCATGAGCGAAATCGTCGCTCTCCACGGACGCCGGGTCTGGGATTCGCGGGGACGCCCGACCGTCGAGGCGGAGGTCACGCTGTCGAACGGCGTCGTCGGACGCGGGATCGCGCCTGCCGGGGCCTCGCGCGGCTCCGGCGAAGCCGTCGATCTGCGCGACGGCGGCCCGGAATTCGGCGGGTTGGGGGTGCGCACCGCCGTCGTGGGCATAAACGGCGAGATCGCGAACCTGCTGAAGGGACGGGACGCCTCCGACCAGGAGGCGATCGACCAGGCGCTTGTCCGGGCCGACGGGACCGATGACAGGTCGCGGCTTGGCGGCAACGCCACCATCGCGGTGTCGATGGCCGTCCTCGACGCCGCGGCCGCCGACGAGGGCGCGCCGCTCTGGCAGTACCTTGCCGCTGGCCGGCCCGTCAGGCTACCCATGCCCGAGATCCAGATCTTCGGCGGCGGCGCCCATGCCGGCAACCGCATCGACATACAGGACGTGATGGCGGTGCCGGTCGGCGCGCAGACCTTCGACGAGGCGCTGGAGATGGCGGCCGAGGTCTATCGCGCCGCCGGACGGATTCTCGAGGCCTCGGGCAGGAAGTTCGGAATCGCCGACGAGGGCGGCTGGTGGCCCGCCTTCGAGTCCAACGAGGAAGCCCTCGCTACCCTGTCGCGGGCGATCGAGGACGCCGGGCTGAAGCCCGGCGACGAAGTCGCCGCCTCGCTCGACATAGCGGCGTCGGAGTTCGGGAGCGAAGGGCGCTACCGCGTCGAGGGCCGCGAGTTCGAACGCGACGAGTGGATCGACACGCTCCTGGGCTGGCTCGGCCGCTACCCCGTGATCTCCGTCGAGGATCCTCTCGCCGAGGACGACACCGACGGCTTCCGCGCCTTCACAGAGGCCTGCGGAGACCGCGTCCAGGTCGTGGGCGACGACCTCATCGTGACGGACGCCGCGCGCATCGACCATGCAGCGCGGCAGCGCCTCTGCAACACGGCATTGATCAAGCCCAACCAGGCCGGCACGATCACCGAGACCCGCGCCGCTCTCGATGCCGCCCGGACCGCCGGCTGGGCAACCATCGTGTCGGCGCGTTCGGGTGAAACCGAGGACGTTGCCATCGCTCACCTCGCCGTTGGCTGGAACGCCGGCCAGCTCAAGGTCGGATCGTTCGCCCGATCGGAACGCATGGCCAAATGGAACGAGGTGCTGAGGATAGAAGAGCGGATGGGCAGCCAGGCGGAGCTTGCGCGGCCATGAAGGCGGTTCTCCACCATGACGCCAGCCCGGGCTTCCGGGAGCGGATCGCCGGGACCGCACCGGACTGGCTCGACGTGACCGTCGTTTCCGAGACCGACCCGGAAACCTTTGCGCGGGAGATGGCCGACGCAGAGGTTCTGCTGCACGTGCTGGAACGGGTGACGGCCGGGGCGATCCGGGCCGCGCCCGGCCTCCGGCTGATCCAGAAGATCGGCGTCGGCGTCAATACCATCGACCTCGACGCCGCCTCGCGTCACGGGGTGGCTGTCTGCAACATGCCGGGCACCAATTCGCGCGCGGTCGCCGAAATGACGCTGGCCCTCATGCTCGCCGCACTCAGAAAGGTCGCCCGGCTTGATTGGCTGACGCGCGAATCGCGGCCACCGGACCCCCTTGCCTTCGACAAGGTCGGCGAGATCGCCGGCCGCACCGTCGGACTGGTGGGCTACGGCGAAGTGGCACGCCTGCTGGCGCCGGTTCTCGCGGCCATGGGCGCGCGGGTGCTCTACACTGCAACAGCGCCCAAGCCGGAAGCCGAGGCCGAGTGGCGCGACCTGCCCGCCCTTCTCCGGGACTCGGATATCGTTTCCCTGCATCTGCCGCTCACTCCGGCAACGGAAGGGATGATCGATGCCGAAGCCATCGGACGCATGAAGCCCGGCGCCGTGCTGGTCAACACGGCGCGCGGCGGCCTCGTCGACGAAGGAGCGCTCGTCGACGCGCTCGCCTCGGGCCGCCTGATGGCGGCGGGCCTCGACGTGACCTCCATCGAGCCGGTTCCGGCCGGCAACCCGCTCCTCGCGCTGCCCAATGTCGCGCTGACGCCGCACGTCGCCTGGCTGACCCCCGAGACCCTGGATCGCAGCCTGCATGTCGCCTTCGAGAACTGCCGGCGACTTCGCGAGGGAGCGGATCTTCTCCACCGCGTTGCCTGATCAGGAATCGCTCGCCCCGACCGGATCCGCGCTGCCCGCGGGAGCAGGGCTTCTGCCGCCTCATCCGGAAAGCCCTGCCTGCCCCCCTGTTGCTGCTGGTCCACAAGCAGGGAATCGAAGCACCAGATTTAAGGCAAGGCGTTCATTTTTATCAATATTTTCTGCCTGTCGAGGTCGTGGGACAGGCAACGGCTTTCATATATGATCGCCTTGGGTTTGAGTTCAATCGTCCCGCCAGTCGCAGCTCTTTCATGGTCGGGAGACGGAACGGGTAGAGATGGCAGGCATGTGTCGGAAGAATGTGATGTATCGAAATCCGGTATTGGGACTCGCGGTGGCGCTCGGCCTGGGAGCTTCTTTGCTCACCGGCTGTGGCGGGACGGCGACGTCGACCAGGACAGCAGAACAGGTCAAGCAGGGCACGATCGCAAGGGTGGACTCCGCCACCGCCGTGCTTGCCAGCGATCAGCACGTGTTCCACTTTGATCGCGCACCGTCCCGCACCTTCACCAAGTGCTCCGGAACGGTCTGCGGCGTGAGCACGACTTCGGCGGGCCTGGAAGCCGCGCTGGACCGCGCCCTCGGCGATCCTCGCTTCGACTTCGGCAACAGCCATTTCGGAGCGCGCCTGAGGGACTCTCTGGAACTCAAACCGCAAACCGAACTCGTCAACAGCGTTCCGCTCGTGGAGGGCTTCGGCCTGCGGACCGGAGACCGGCCGTTCAGCGCGAAGTTCTACGGCGGTTGGCTCGACGCCGGGGCCTTTTTCGTCAACGAGACCACCTTGACGATCAGGGACGGCCGGGGCCAACCCATCGGCCCGGGCACCGTCTACGATGCCAGCGCGCTCGGTGTGGCAAGCGCCACGTCGCCGGCCCCTGTAAAGGGCATGTCCGCAATCTGGAAAGGCATGATGATCGGCGCGGATGTCAGCGACAGCGTGACCCGCGGCAGGTTCCTTCGCGGCGACGCGACACTCGTCATCGACGATCTCGCCAATCCGGACGTCGATGTCGCTTTCGGCAACCTCCGGGATCTGGAGACAGGAGCCAGGCTGGACGGCCGGACAATCGCATCATGGGAAAATATCCCCGTCAACGACGGTGCCTTCGGCGAAAAGCCGGTCGGCAGCAGCGACTACATTCAAGGCCGCTTCTTGGGAGAAAAGCACGCCGGCTTCGTGGGCGTCTTCGAACGCAGTGAGATCGTCGGCTCGTTCGGTGGCAACCGGCAGCCTGCCGAGTAGGCGTTGTCTCTCGCCTGGCGCCGGATGCGGCGTGCAATCGGCAACCGGGCGCACCTCGGCGCTCGGGGTCAGCAGCCCGAACAGCCGCCTTCGAGGCTGAACAGCGCGGCAGCGTTGTCTCCGAGAATCGCGCTGGTGTCGATCTCCGAAAGCCCGGCCTCGCGCACGATCCGGCACGGCGCCATGTCGCCGATGGGAAACGGGTAGTCGGACCCCAGCACGACCCGTTCCGCGCCGAAGCAGGCGCACAGGAAGTTCAGGGCGCGCGGATCGAAGAGGACCGTGTCATACCACAGCTTCTGCATCTGCTCCGCGGGATCGGCATAGCCGTCGTCCCGGTGCATCTCGTAGTTGCGGCACATGCGTCCGAGAATGAACGGCAGGGCGCCACCGCCGTGCGACAACACCATTTTCATGCCGTGGTATTTCGTGAAATGGCCGGCATAGATCATGCGGGCGATGGCCGTCGTCGTGTCGACGCCGCGCCCGACCGCATTGATCATGTCGTAATCGAGAAGGCGGTCGTCGCCGCATCCGAACATCGGATGCATGTAGATCACCGCCCCGAGTTCGGACGCCGCCTCCCAGAACGGGTCGAGGTCCGGGTCGTCGAGGTTGCCGTGCCCACCCTTGGGCTGGGTGCCGATCATCGCGCCCGTGAAACCCGCCGCCATGGCCTCGCGCAGGACCTCGGCAGCGAGCCTGCCATCCTGGAGCGGCACGGTCGCCAGCGGCTCGATCCACGGCTTGCCGCGCATGCATTCCAGCAGGTGCTCGTTCATGAACCTGCTCCAGGCGGCTCCTTCGTCAGCCGGGGTCTCGTAGGCGAAGCTGTCGAGCCAGCCCCCGGAAATCTGGACATCGATGCCGTTGTCCTGGAGCCATTCCTCGCGCGCCTCGAGGCCGCGCAGCTTCGGCATGATCGGCCGCGTCGGCGCATTGCCCATGAAGGCGAGCCTGAAGCCGGGGCCGTCGCGCAACACCTCGATATTGGCAAAACGCTCCTTGCCCGAGACGACCGCGTCGAGCATCGGCTGGGGCACGAAATGCGCGTGGGTGTCGACAATCATCAGACCTCTCCTCCATCCGTCCGGGCGTGAATCGCCGCCTCGATGTCGCAGGCCCGGATCGGAAGCTCGTTGATCTCGACGCCGAACGGCGCCAGCGCGTCATTGACCGCCGAGGCGATCGCCGCTGGCGCGCCCAGATAGCCGCCCTCGCCCGAGCCCTTCTGGCCGAGCGAGGTCATCGGCGACGGCGTGCAATGCTCGAGGTCGGTGACCGGCGGGATCTCGTGTGCCGACGGCAGCAGGTAGTCGACGAACGTCCCGGCAAGGAACTGGCCGTCGCCGTCATAGGCGAACTTCTCGTAAAGCGCAGCGCCGATGCCGTGGGCGACGCCGCCGATGATCATGCCGCGCACGACGTCCGGATTGATCGGCGTGCCGCAGTCATGGGCGATGACGTAGTCGAGCACCGCCACCTTGCCGGTGTCCGGGTCGATCTCGACCAGCGGGACATGGGCCTGGAAGGAAAAGCACGGATAGAGCGGCACCTCGTTGTTCTCGTCCGGCATGCGGCCGCCGCCCGGAACCTGCTCGACAGCCATCGCCTGCAGCCCGAGCTCCTGGCCCTCGGGCATGCGGTGGAACTGCCGGTGGGCGATGTGCGCGATCTCCTCGAAGGACAGGCGGCGCCCGGGCTCTCCGCGCACCTCGAACACGCCATCGGCATATTCGATTTGCTCGCGCCCGACGCCAAGGTCGTGGGCGGCGATGGCAATCATCCGGTCCCTGATCTGGCGCGCCGCGCGCGACGTGGCGGTGCCAAGGACGATCGCCATGCGGCTCGCCACCGGGCTTCGCGTCGGAAGGCCTTCGAGCGAATCGCCATGGACCACGCGGATGGTATCGGGATCGCGCTCGAGCTCCTCGCCGGCGATGGTAGCGACAAGAGTCTCGTGCGCCTGTCCCGAGGTCGTGGTCGACATGACGGCGGTGATGGTGCCGCCGGGCTCGACCTTCAGCAGCACCGACTCGACGAACGTCGTGATCTTGAGCTTGGGATTGAACATGTACTCGAAGATGTTGTTGCCGCCACCAGGCTCGAGGCAAGTCGAGAGACCGACCCCGGCAAGACGCCCGGCGGCGCGCAGTTCATCACGGCGCGAGGTGAGCGCCTGTGCGCCGGCGGCTGCGAGCGCCTTGTCGAGCACCGCCTCGTAGTCGCCCGAATCGTAGAGCGATCCGGTCGGCATCTTCCATGGAAACTCGTCGCTTCGCACGAGATTCCGGCGGCGGATCTCGGTGCGATCGATACCAAGATGCCGCGCTACCCGTTCGATACCGGTTTCGATCGCGAAGTTGGTCGGCGACTGCCCGAAACCGCGCACCGGCACCTGGCCGGTCTTGTTCGACGTCACCGATATCGCCTCGTATTCGATGGAGCTCATCCGGTACGGCCCGCAGAGCGCCGTGATCGGCTTGCCGAGCTGCAGAGGCGCGCGCCCGGGATAGGCTCCGACATCATCAAGGGCCCTGATCTTCATCGAGCTGATGACGCCGTCTTCGCCGAAGGCCATGGTCACGTCGAAGATCCGGTCGGGCCCGTGGGCGTCGCCGCCCGACATGTTGTCCAGCCGATCCTCGAGAAAACGCACCGGCATCCCGAGCTTCCGCGCAAGGTACCCGACCAGCACTGTGTGCTTGATGCCCCGCTTGACGCCGTAGGATCCCCCGACATCGACATCGTTGTGAACACGCACGCTGTTGAGGGGCAGGCGGAGCGCCGCCGAGATCTGTTCGGGATATTGCGGCATCTGGATCGAGGCCCAGACATCGAGGATCTCGCGGGCGTCGTCCCATCGGCAGACGACGCCGAAGGTCTCGATGGGCACCGTCGACGAACGCCCCCAGCGCGCGCGATAGCTGACCTGGTGCGCCGCCGCCGCGAAATCCCGCTCCACCGGCCCCCAGGAGAAGGTATCGCGAAACAGGACGTTGGAGCCGTGATCCGGATGCACGAGCGGCTGGTCCGGCTCGATCATGCGCTCCGAATCGACCGCCGCCGGCAAGGGCTCGTAATCGACACTCACCAGCTCCGCCGCGTCTTCCGCGATGTGGCGCGAATCCGCAACCACCGCGGCGACCCATTCGCCGGCATAGCGCGTGAGCCCGACCGCGAGCGGGTACCAGAGGACGTTCGGGAGATCGAGCCCGTGAAAGAGGGAGTTGGTCGCAGCGCTGAGCTCTTCGCCCGTGACGACATGGTGAACGCCGGGAACGGCCAGCGCCGCCCGCGTGTCGATATCGAGGATTTTGGCGCGCGGATGGGGACTCGCGAGCACCGCAACATGCTTCATGCCCGGCACATCGACATCCGCAACAAACTTGCCGCGCCCCGAGATGAAGCGCCGATCCTCGCGGACCCGCCGCTTGCGCGAAACATAGCGGTAGTTCGAGAGCGGGTGCGTCGCGTCAGCCATCGTCCGTCCCGTCCCGCCGCCGCCGTGCGGCCAGCTGCACCGCCTCGACGATCTGCTGGTAGCCCGTGCAGCGGCAAAGATTGCCGGCGATCGCGTCGCGGACATCCCCGGCATTCGGGTCGGGGTTTTCGGCAAGCAGCGCATGAGCGGCGATCAGCATCCCCGGCGTGCAGTAGCCGCACTGCATCGCGTGACATTCCCAGAAGGCGTCCTGCAGATCGCCCAAGCCTCCGTTTTCGGTCCCGAGGCCTTCAACCGTCGTCACCTCGTGGCCCTCGGCCTGCACCGCGAAGATCAGGCACGAGCGTACCGGCTCGCCGTCGAGGAGGACGGAACAGGCACCGCATACGCCGTGCTCGCAGCCGACATGCGTGCCGGTCAGGCGCAGGATGTCGCGCAGGCAGTCGACCAGCGTCATGCGCGGCGGCACGTCGGCCACGTGCTCGCGCCCGTTGACGCGAAGCCTCACCGGCGAGGTCATGACGCCGCCATGGCAACGGCGCGCGCGGTCAGGCGCCTGGCGACGCGCGTCCGGTACGCTGCCGTGGCGTGGACGTCGCTCTCGGGCGAGATGAAGTCGTCGAGCCGTTCAAGCGCCGCCTCGATCCGGCCTGCGTCAGCCGGCCCGCCGGCGAGCGCCGCCTCGACCTCGCGGAGACGCACCGGTGCCGCGGCGACGCCACCGACACCGATCGCCGCACGCTCGACGGCGCCGTCGGGCGCGAGCGCGATCTGGGCGGCAGCGGCAACGATCGCGAAATCCCCCTCACGGCTGGCCGTCTCCACGAAGGCGGCGCCGACGCGGGCGTGGTCCCATACCGGCAGGCGGATCTCCGTGAGTATCTGGTCTGGCGCGATGCCGGTCATCATTGCGGCCTCGAAGAATCCGTCGATCCCGATCTCGCGCACGCCGCCAAGATCACGGAGAACCAGGGAGGCGTCGAGAGTGACTGCAACGAGCGGGATCTCGGCGGCGGGATCGCCATGGACGATGCTGCCGCCAACGGTGCCGCGATTGCGTGTCTGCTGGTGGCCGACATGACGGATCGCCTGCGCAAGAAGCGGCAACCGCGCCACCACCACATCGGAGCGCTCGACCGCACGCTGCCGCGTCATCGCTCCGACGGCCACATGGTCCCCGCGATCGCTGATGCCAGCAAGGCCGGCGATGTGGTTGATGTCGACCAGAGCGTCGGGCCGCGCCATGCGCATGGCCATCAGGGGCACGAGGGTCTGTCCGCCGGCGATGACCTTGTATTCCCGGTCTCCCGCCTCGGCGAGCAGGCGACACGCCTGATCGAGAGAGTCGGGACGCAGATATTCGAACGCGGCCGCCTTCATGACCAGCCTTCCGCCATCGGTGCACCCGGGCCGGAGCGGACATCATATGTCGGGAACTTCAACGGCGGGTCTCCGTGACTGGCGTTCCAACCGACGATTCACAAGACCGCTGCGTCGGGTGGGGCCACGCGGAAACCGCGTGCCGGGAACGCTGCGATGGTAGCCGCCGCCGGAATGCCGGTCAAGGCAGCCGCGGGCTTGTGTCGCGGGCTTGTCGGCGTCCCGGAGCGTCCGTCCGGCATCGCCAGGCCGCGGACCGCTCAGGGGTTCTGGTCCCAGTCGGGGTCGTCGCTTGGCGACGCCGGGGTGTCGCCGGCGAGGAGCCCCTTGCCCGGAACATGGTTGATCTCCAGACGAATGCCGTCCGGATCCTCGAAGACGAAATAGTAGTAGCCGGGTGCCCAGTCGCCCTCCATCGGCCCGCGATCTATCGTCGCGCCCATCTCGCGCAATTTCGCCGCTGCCCTGTCCACATCCCCGCGCGAACGCGCGCGCAGGCAGAGATGGTGCAGGCCCACCCTGTTCGGCTGAAAGCGCTCGCCCTCGTGAGCCGGTGCCGGCCGCTGGATGCCGAGCGCGGTGCGCCCGCCCACATGATAGACGAAGTTGTTGCCGTCATAGACCTTGTGCATCCCGAGAAAGGGCAGGAGTTCGCAATAGAACGCCCGCGCCTCATCGAAGCGGCTTACCGTCAGGATGACATGCGCCATTCCGTTGATCTCGATCATCACTCTCCTCCCCGATCACGGCGTACGCCGGGAGCGCGTGCCCACGCACAACGGATGAGAACGCCGGACCACAGGCATATTCGCTGCACGAAAGGTCGGGTGCAACGGTAGCACGCCACGGATCCCCCATATCCTTTCGAGTACGAAAGTTGCAAAGGGCACATCGTGGCAGATGTGGGGGTGCACCGATCATGATCCAGATGAATGAAGTATCAGTACAGGACCGCCAAGGCGGCACGCCATCGGTATCCCGAACTAGCCGGCAAGCCATGGAAGCAAAAGGCGTTTCGTTACTCCTCGAATAGCGCTCTGGCTAAATCTAACAAGTAGCCAAGAAACTGTCCGCGTGTGCGATGATGGCTTAATGGGAAGTAGTGAGCGGGGATATCAATCCTGCAATCCGGACTCCAGCCTGAACTCGTAAGGATTGGAGACCGAAACCGTGGCGACGGACCCGAGAATCTCGATGATTTGATCTTCTCTGAGGGAACGGGTTGCAATCTCCTCACGCATATCTTCACGATCAAGTGGCGGAATACGAATTGCAAAAAACGGCCAAAGATATTTCGAGCGATATTCTTCGTCCTTCCTTGGGAATGCTGAAATGGGTTCTCCCGTGTAGCTAGGCTCATATCGGAATATGTACTCGTCCTGTTCACAGGAAAGGCGCCCTACTAAAACCACTTCGACCATAGTTTGGCGATAAACCTCCAATATTCGTTCTTTCGGTGCTGTAGGCGACGCGTTGATCAAGCTCATTCCCCACGCCTTGGCATGGCTAAGAACTTCAAGAAACTCTCTCTTCATTTCTGAGTCTCCCTTAGAAGGCGTTCGATCCGAAATGAAAGCAGATCTCTGATCAACATCATTCGATATTGAGTGATAATGCGCCGAAATTTTCTCTGGAGTGTATGTTCAATTGAGGACAAATCGACAGCATTGAACACCGTACGCATGGCCTCGTGATCCCTATCTTCGGAGTTCGCCGCAATCCACTTTACCAATGTAAAGTGGTTCTCTTTTGAAGATTTTCCAGTGCTCAATATAGGCCGTGAGCGCTCAGCATAGTGCGCAAGAAACCCATCTCTGCCTTGCCGTTGCTCCTTCTGCATCAGGTCAGCATCTGTGCATTCTCGAAAAAGCCCTCGTGCAGTATCAAAAATTGGCGAAAAGCGCACTGGTGCGGATGCGGGATCAAGTGGAGCAAGCACTCCCCAGTTCATCGCATGGCGATCAGGCGCTCCTATAAAGGCATCAAATGCAATCATTTTGAAAAAGCCTTCTCTTAAACATCCAACATCGTCCGGGAACAGGTCTTTCAATACCGTCAACATGTTATTTACAGTGTAAAGTTCCTTCTCCTCTTTCTTGTCTTCCAAATTGAAAACTGTTTCCACCTCATCGGGATTGGATCCAAAATATCGTGCTACCAATTCAGTGCCATGGAGTAGTTCTTCCCGGCCGCGTTTAACGAAATTCCGGGAGAGGAATCGGACATCTGACTTGGACAGACGTACCAATTTTGAATGTGCCATTTCCAAGGGCAATATCGCGCCGATTTTGGAAATGATCTCCTCCGTGACACATTCCCGTGCATCATCCTTCATTCGGCCCTTTTTCGCGATATAACCACAGGTTCCCGGCAGTCTTGGGTCACCGTAGGCCAGATAGTTTTTCGGGACTGTGCCCACGATGGGGAATTCGTCCAAGCTGTAAATTTTCCACCCACTTTGCGGCAGAAGTGGAATCGCACGAACATTCACTTCCATTTGGCTTGGGGTTGCTGTGTACCTCCTTGTCCGCGGTTGCTTGGTCATAGCTATTTCCCGCTGCCCAAAAGTCACTGCTCTCTCTATTCCGTCCTCAGAGATCGCGTAGGCATGAACGACTATCTTGGCCCTGCACCAAGCGGACAGGCAGATGGCTTCGAGCGGTCGCATGGTACAGGAAGCTGGAACCGCAGCCAAGCAGTTCGGCAAGCGCGACAAGCTCAACCGCAGTGGCAACCGCGAGGCGCGGACCACCGTGGCGCCCGCCTCCCCGTACGCCACGGGTGACGATCAAAGTGATCCCCGGCACTGAGGAGGCACCCGTATTACACAGCCAGTCATGATCCTGAGCACTCGGGAAAAGCTGCCCGCCGATGTCGCCGATCTCGGCGAATTGCGATTCCCGCCGGGAAATCCACTGGAAGAGCTCGGTGGCGCTCGCGCCGGGCAGCATTCGATCTGGATCAACGACTAGTGGCGCATCTATTTCACGTGGATGAATCGGGGACCGGTGGAGGTCAAGATCGTGGATTAACATTGATGAGGACGAACATGTCGCTGCTGAAGAACCCCTGCCACCCTGGCGAGGTGCTCACTGAATTCTATCTCGAACCGCTAGGCATGAGCGCGATTACACTGGCCAAGCACCTGAAGGTGCCCCGCACGTGGATCGAGCGACTGGTGAACGGCGAGACGGCACTGAGCATCGACACCGCGATGCGCCTCGCCAAATTCCTCTGCACGACCGCGGAGTTCTGGATCGACATGCAGCGGGCTCACGATCTCGCCCACAGTCGGCAGACCATCAACCTCTCGGCCATCACGCCCCTGCCCGCCGCCTGACAGCACGTCCGCGTCGCCTTCTTTGGTCCGCTACCCCAACACCGCCGCCTGCCGGTGTCGAAGAACCACACAACCAAGACCGGGGGCGGGGATACCTCAGAGCGAATCACCAGAACGATACAATTCTGACAAGGGGCCCCTTTCAAAAGCCCGGCTTACAGCCGGAATCCCGGGCTTTTCCTCCGCCGTCGACAGGGCTTCCTGGGAACGAGGCAGCTCGACGGCTACTCGGACCACCACGCCCTGGCGCAGCCAGCCCGGCCCGGCGCCATGGGCCATGAGTGTTCGACCTTCGTCCTCCGAGGCTGTGGAGATGCCGGCCGGGATGGCGCCTCGCCAGCCGTGGACTTTCATGCATTTTGCGACCCTGCGGACACCGCCAAAGAGGTCCGTCGGCACTATTCGGGGGGTGGCGCCAGGCCTCTCAAGTTCGTGTTCGCGACGGAACCGCCCCACCGCCAGTGGACCGTGAACGAGTTCAGAAGCTTGACAGAAGCGGGCTTCCACTATACGGCTGCGGACCACGATCCAGTGCTTGAGGTGGCGGAGGTGCTGTTCCGCGACTTCGATCCCGAACCGAGGGGCAGGACGACAGCAACAGTCGCGGAAACACGCGAACCAGAGCAAATCCGGGGGTGAATCCAGAGGCAGGGCGGAGACGCTTCTGAGGCAGTCGAAGGAGCGTTTGAACCGGTTCCCGAAGCGGCGCGGGCACAGGTATTCGCGACTCTGTCGCGGATTTCAACGGCTGGCTTGAAGCGATTCTTGCCGCCCAAGGCGTCGATGAGCTCTTCATCGACAAGTCCACGCACCAGGCGCCGCGAATGCCACGGGACGCCTTTCGTCTCACGCAACGTCGTCCCCAACCCAGGAGCCCCTGCGGGCCCGACGTCCGGCAAAAGGAACCCCCGGACGCCGGCTATGCGACGACCAAACGGTCGCATCGGCCGCCCGGGACGCACAAACCAGAAACCGAACGGTTCCCGGAGAAACAGCGCAAGATGCATTACGATTTCGTCCCGCTGCCCGAAAGGCAGCCGCTCAAATGGCCCGGCGGCGCCCGCGTCGCCCTGCTGGTCACCTTCAACCTCGAATACTGGGACCTGGTCCGCGATTCCGAGGGTGCCTACTATGCCGGCGGCCCGGCGATCCTGCCCGACCCCCTGCCGGGCAATGTCGCCGACATTCCGAACTACACCTGGCGTGAATACGGCCAGCGCGTCGGCATATGGCGCCTGTTCGACATCATGGACCGGGCCGGGGTGCCGGCCAGCTGCACGATGAACGCCAAGATGGGCCTTGAGCGACCGCAGGCGATCCAGTACTGCGTCGAGCGCGGCTGGGAACTGGTGGCGCACAACTACGTGCAGAGCGACCTGCTGACCAACTACTATTTCGACGAAAAGGGCGAGCGGGAACTGGTGCTCGAGACGCTCCGGGTCTACGAGGAGGTCGTGGGCCGGAAGGCCGCCGGGTGGCTGTCGTCCTCGCTGCGCGGCAATCCGTCCACCGTCGACCTTCTCGCCAGCCAGGGCCTCCTCTACACCACCGACTTTCTCAACGACGACCAGCCCTACCTGATCCACACCGACCACGGCCCCATCGTCTCGATCCCCTACTCCAACGAGGTCAACGACTTCATGATCTTCATGCGCCGGGGCAACACCACCACCGAGGCATTCGAGGTCTTCAAGGAGCAGTTCGACACGCTCTATGCGGAGGGGGCGGAAAGCGGGCGGCTGATGAATCTCGGCCTGCATCCGCATGTCGTCGGACAGCCGTTTCGTGTGCGCTGCGTGCGCGAATTCATCGATTACGCCAAACAGTTCCCGGACGTGTGGTGGACGACCCGCGAAGAGATCGCGAAATGGTACCTCGAGAACCACGAAAGCCACATCCCGTCCGGATCCCGGCCTCGGGGGCGCACCGAGACGCCCGAGAACCAGATACAGGGACGCCGCGACAAGGCATGACGGCGGAAGCAAAGCAGGCGGCAGCGTCGCCGGGCGGCAGCCGGCGACGCCGTAACCCGTGCCGCTGGTGAGCGGATACCTTCGGGAGCTTGCGTCACGGCTCCCAACGCTCGGACTTGCCGCGGTCGGCGGCTGGCTATTCTGGCTGATCGACGCGCCGCTGCCCTGGTTCTTCGGCGCGCTGTTCGCGGTCGCAGGCGCCAATCTCCTCGGTTGGCGCATCAACGGTCCGCGTGGATCCCGCCAGCTTGGCCAGATCTTCGTCGGCACGACGATCGGGCTCTATTTCACGCCGGCGGTCGCCGGCATCGTGGCCGCCCACCTGCCGTGGATGGTTCTCGTCGGAATCGTTTCCATCGCCTTCGGCGGAATCGGCGCCATCTTCGTCGCGCGCTTCGCGGGACTCGACCGCGCCACCGGGTTCTTCGGCAGCATCCCCGGCGGCATGGCGGAAATGATGGAGTTCGGGGATCGCTTCGGCGCCCGCCCGGTGCCGCTTGCTCTGTCGCAGCTCACCCGCGTTACCATCGTCATCCTGTCGATCCCGCCGGCACTCACCTTTCTGGGCCAGAGCGGCGACGACGTCTTCGTGCCGCTCACCCGAACCGTCAACCTCGACTGGCTCTCGCTGCTGCTCGCTGCAGCCATAGCGACGTCGGTGGCGCTGAACCGCATCGGCATGCCGAACGCCTGGATGCTGGGGAGCGCAATGCTCGCGGGCTCGCTCACCGTGTTCAGCATCGAACTCTCGGCCATGCCGAGGGAGCTTCTCGGCATCGCGCAGATCCTGATCGGCATTGCGCTGGGCGAACGGTTTGATCGGTCCGCGATGCGGTCGGCGCCGCGGGTGATCATCGGATCGGCAGCGGCGACGGTCGTCATGATGGCGGCGTCGGTGCTCGTCGCGCTCCTGATCGCCGATCGCACGGGCATTCCGGGCGCGGCGATGATCGCCGCCGCCGCGCCGGGCGGCCTCGCGGAGATGAGTCTCACCGCCGCCGTTCTCAATCTCGGCGTACCGCTGGTGACCGCCTATCACATTGTCCGGATCGTGCTCATCACCCTGTTCACGCTTCCGGCCTGGCACCTCGCCGAGCGCTATTTCCCGGCAAGGCAGGAACGCGCCGGATGACGGGCAGCCGGCCCGTCGGCGTTCGCGTCAGCCCGGCGGCCGGTTGCCGCGGCGTACCGCCAGCGACAGCGCATGCGCATCGAGGCCTTCGGCCGCCGCCAGGGTCTCCGCGGCCGGCCCGATCCGGGCCAGCGAGGCAGCATCGCAGCCGACCAGCGTGGTCCGCTTCATGAAGTCGGTGACTGCAAGGCCGGACGCGTAGCGCGCGCTGCCCATCGTCGGAAGCACATGGTTGGGACCGGCGACATAGTCGCCGACCGCCTCCGGCGTGTACCGGCCGAGAAAGATCGCACCGGCGTGGCGGATGCGCCCGGCGAGGGAATCCGGGTCCGCGACCGCAAGCTCGAGATGCTCGGGCGCAATCCGGTCGACGATGGCGGCGGCATCCTCGAGGCGATCGACGACGATGATCGCTCCGAAATCCTCCCAGCTCTCCCCGGCGATCCGCGCGCGCGGCAGCTCGGCGAGCCACGCCCGGACCGCCGCCTCGACGGCATCGGCAAACCCCGCATCGTCGGTGATCAGGATCGACTGCGCGAGCGGATCGTGTTCCGCCTGCGAGAGCAGATCGGCAGCGATCCACGCCGGATCGTTTTCGCCGTCGGCGACCACGAGTATTTCCGACGGACCGGCGATCATGTCGATTCCGACGGCCCCGAATACCTGCCGCTTGGCTTCCGCGACGTAGGCATTCCCGGGGCCGACGATCTTGTCGACGGGACTCACCGTGGCGGTGCCGTAGGCCAGCGCCGCGACCGCCTGGGCGCCGCCGATGCGGTAGATCTCCCGGACCCCTGCGAGATCCGCCGCCGCGAGGACCAGCGGGCTCACGACGCCGCCTGGCGCCGGAACCGCCATCACGAGGCGCCCGACGCCAGCAACCGTCGCCGGAATCGCGTTCATCAGAACCGAACTCGGATAGGCGGCGGAGCCGCCCGGCACATATATCCCGACCGCCGCAAGCGGCGTCCAGCGCAGCCCGAGCCGGACGCCGTCGCCATCGGTGAACGCAAAACCCTCCGGCAGCTGGCGTTCGTGAAACGCGCGTATCCGCGACGCGGCAAGCTCAAGCGCCGCGATCCGGTCGAGCGCACACGCGGCGCGCGCGCCGGCGATCTCGTCGGGATTTACCCGGAGTTCGGCGGCCACGCCGGCATCGAGGCCGTCGAAGCGGCGGGTATAGTCGAGAAGCGCGTCGTCTCCGCGCAAGCGCATGTCGTCGATGATCGCCGAGACCGCGGCGCCGACATCCGCTTCCGGCGCGCGCCGCCCGTCGACCAGCCGTTCGAGCTCCTCGGCGAACGACGCCGCTCCGGCGGCGAGCCTACGTGCCATCGACCGCGGCCCGGAAACGCCGGATCCAGCCGTGCAATTCGGCCGAGCGGGTCTTGAGCGCGGCCCGGTTGACGACCAGCCGCGACGTCACCGTCGTGATCTCCTCGACCTCGACGAGTCCGTTCGCACGCAGCGTCGATCCCGTCGAGACGAGATCGACGATCCGCCGGCAGAGCCCCAGTGACGGCGCAATCTCGACAGCGCCGCTCAGCTTGACGCACTCCGCGTGCACGCCCCGCGCGGCAAAGTGCCGGCGTGTCAGCTCGGGGTACTTGGTCGCAACCCGGACATGGCTCCAGCGCAGCGGATTATCCTTCTGGCGGAGAGCCTCCGATTCCGCAACGACCATCCGGCAGTGTCCGATGCCGAGGTCGAGCGGCGCATAGATCTCGGGATAGCCAAACTCCAGCAGCACGTCGCGACCGGCGACCCCGAGCTGCGCGCCGCCAAAGGCGACTATGGTGGCGACATCGAACGAGCGGACGCGAAGCAGGAACAGGTCGGGCACGTTGGTCGCGAACTCGAGCTTGCGTTCGTTCTCGTCGAGAAAAGCGTCCTCGGGCTCGATCCCCGCGCTGGCCATGACCGGCAGGAGTTCGCCGAGAATGCGGCCGCGCGGCACCGCGAAGCGCAGCCGGTCTCCTGCCGCAGTCACCGTTCCCTCCCCCGGCGCACAGCGCCCGGCGACGCAGCCGGAACAGACTGCCACTGCGGCGCCCCGCGAGACGCCGGAAAAAGACCTTCACGATACATCTGGGTTCACCGTTCCGATTTCCGGACCCGTTATCCGCCGACGCGCTCGATCACGGCGCCGCAGGCGGCAAGCTTGTCTTCGATGCGTTCATAGCCGCGGTCCAGATGATACACGCGATTCACTTCCGTTTCCCCCCGCGCCGCGAGACCCGCCAGTATCAGCGATACCGAAGCGCGGAGATCGGTCGCCATCACCGGCGCGCCGGTGAGATGGCTAACGCCGCTGACGACAGCAGACCCCCTGTCGATGCGGATGTCGGCGCCCATGCGGCAGAGCTCCGGCACATGCATGAAACGGTTCTCGAAGATCGTTTCGGTTATCGTCGAGCATCCTTCGGCGAGCGTCATCAAGGCCATCATCTGGGCCTGAAGGTCGGTCGGGAATCCGGGATAGGGTTCGGTGACCACGTCGCTCGCCCGCACCCGGCCGCTGGCGAGGCCGACCCGGATGCGGCCGTCTCCGGGTTCCATCTTCAGACCGGCGTCGGCAAGCTTGCCGAGCGCGGCCTGCAGGATCGCAGGCCCCCCGCCCTTGAGCTCCACGCACCCTCCGGTGATCGCCGCAGCCATCGCCCAGGTGCCGGCCTCGATGCGATCGGCAATCACCGCGTGATCAGCGCCGCCGAGCCGGTCAGTGCCCTGGATCATCATCCGTTCCGTACCCGCGCCCTCGATGGCCGCGCCCATGGCAACCAGGCAATCCGCCAGATCGACAATCTCGGGCTCGCGCGCGGCATTGGCGAGCACCGTCTCGCCGCGAGCCAGCGACGCGGCCATCATCAGGTTCTCGGTCGCACCGACGGAGGCGAACGGGAGCGAGATCGCGCCACCGCGCAGGCCCTGCGCCGCCCGCGCACGGACATAGCCGTTTTCGACCGCGATTTCGGCGCCGAGCGCGGCGAGGCCCGCGAGATGGAGATCGACCGGCCGCGTGCCGATTGCGCAACCGCCGGGAAGCGAAACCCGCGCCTCGCCAAACCGCGCCACCAGCGGCCCGAGCACCAGAATCGACGCACGCATCCGCCGCACGAGATCATAGGGTGCGAACGTATCTCCGACACCGGCTGCGTCGAGCGAGATCGCGCCGCCGACGCCCCCGGCATCCGTGTCCTCCTCCATGCCCTCGACCGCAACGCCGAGTTGCCGCAGCAGCCTGGCCATGCTCGATATGTCGACCAGCGACGGCACGTTCCGGAGCCTGAGAGTTTCTTCCGTCAGCAGGCATGCCGCCATCAGCGGCAGCGCCGCATTCTTGGCACCGCTGATGTCGATCGAGCCGGAGAGCGGCGTACCGCCCTGGATCAGGATCCTATCCATTCCCGGTCAGGCCGGACGCATCGGCCAGCGTCGGCAGTTCCGGCCCCGGGCCGCCGCCCGGGCAGGAAAACGGCTCACGGACGCGATGCCGCCGCTGCGCGACGGTCGAGTCACGGCGATTGCCGGTCGTCGTCAGGCTTCGTCGGCGCACGCGATGCCGGAATGTCCGTTTCGCGTGCGCGCGCCTGCGCCTTGCGCCGCAACAGGTTGGCGCGAAGCTCCTGCGCCTGACGCTGCTGGCGCGCCGGTTTGCGGCCGCGGGGTTTCCCGGAGGGTGCGTCTGCCATGGCCGGATCCGCATCGTTCAAAGGGGCGCTGGCGGGTTGAATCCCGTCCGGCAAGGTGCCATTATGCTGCCATCCTGGCAAGCCGCCGTAGCTCAGTGGTAGAGCGCACCCTTGGTAAGGGTGAGGTCGAGTGTTCAATCCACTCCGGCGGCACCATGAACCCGTCTCCTGCCACCAACCGGACAGCTGGCGCCAGCGTGTGGCCGCGGTGTTGACGGATGCCCATCCCCCCGATCACGAAACCCCACATGCTGTCCACAGCACGTCCCGGGCTTTTCCCCGAGTGTTTTCGGGCAGTTCTGGATAACCGGAAATTTCCTGTTGCCCAGGATGCGCGCCCGGGCCAGACTGCACCTTGTCAGCGCGACGGAACTCGCACTAGATGGGTGGGTGGTCCGATCAGAAGTTGAACGAGCCGGTTCCAGAGGCGTTCGAGTTCAGCGGATGGCGGGTCAGGCCGAAGCCGGGGGCGGCGGAGGCCACCATTTCTTCCCGTCCTGGCCGGTGATCGTATTGCGTCAAGCATGAAGGCGCGTCCCGGCACTCGGGTGGGTCGAAAGCGCCGGGACGCGACAACGTCAGCGCGGTTTGGGTAGAACCGCAACAACTCGGCCAAGCTGTGATCCTGCTTTTAGCCGCTCCAGGGCGAATCGCCAAGCGCGAACCGGTCCCCCGGGTGGGAAATCGCGTTTCCGGATGCCGTGACCGGTGGGTCAGACTGCCGTAGCGGCGCACGAGCGTCCGGCCTGCGAGCCGTCCGAAGCAGTGCTGGCGGACGATTCCAGCCTCTATCCTCAGGGGGCTGTGTTCCCGGGTGTTACAGATCGTTCAGAGATAGAAGCAAAGTAGGAGAAAGAGCCGTTGCGCAGACCGGTGTCGCAAGAGCGCGTACCCCCCCTCAGCCGATCACGTCTCGGAAACTGTTTAATCTGAGACGAAATCGGTGGCGTGTGGCCCATTCCCGCTTGATGCGGTCGGCCTCCTCTACTTCGAGCAGGCCTTCGCGGATCATTGATACCATCAGGTCCTGTGTTGCGAGGATACGAAGTCTGGCATCGACCCCGCGCGCGTGGCGGATAGCAAGGCGATCGTCTATGGCGAGGATGTAGCCGCGGTGAACGGCGAAAGCGATCGCAGAGCATTCGCCCGCTCCTAGACGGCCGGTGGCAAACAGGAATCCAAAAAGCTGAAGCTCTTCCGGCGTGGTGACGCGCGTCTCTGAAATGACGCCAGCGTCGAGAGCTGCGGCGAACCGCTGCTGTTGGTCGGGATAGCGGTCGCTGATTTCCGCCGCGACATGATCGGTGGCGAGGAAATCATAGGAGTGGCCGGCGATCAGGTCTATCCGGTCGATTCGCAGAAAATTGATGAGCACCGACGTGTCGGTGACGATGATCGCCGGCTTGGTTTCTTCCGCGACGAATGTCATCCGCTGCGGGCCGCTTCGGCTAAGTTGAGCAGGGTATCGCCTTTGATTCGGAGGATCTTGCTCAGTTCCAAGATCCGGCCGCGGGAGATTTCCTCCAGGCGATAGGCCTCTATGGCAAGATGCGCGATTTCGCTGCGAAGCTCCCGGTCCCAGTATTGTCGCCGTTCGCGCTTGCCAACGTCATCGAACTTGCTGAAAGCGACAAGATACTCCCGTCCGATGCTTCCCCGGTCGAGCAGGTCACTGCACTCGCGGGCGGAAATGTATCGAAGGCTCTTCAGCCGATAGGCGGCCGCTTGGTAGCTCACGCCGAAATGGTGCGCGAGCATGGCGTTGTCCTTGTAGGTGATGCGCTGAGAACGAGCCGGCGGGCGCTGGGCCGCCTCAATGTGGCCTCCGCTCGCGGCATCGAAAATAGCGTGGTCCTGGCGGCTCGGCAGACCCTTGTCGAGGGCCCGCAGGGACGCGCGGATTCCAGCTCGCGGCATGAGGAAGGCGGCGGCAAACGCGTTCGCGCGCTTTTCGACCATTTCGGACGAATTGTCGGTGCTGGAAATCGTCACGTAGCCATTCCGGTCGAGGAGGGCATGGGCGTATTCGTGCGCGTAGGAAAAGCGCTTCCGTCCTTTCGGATGAGACGCATTCACGAGAATGGCCAACCCAATGCTCGGATGCCGCAGGAAGAGGCCTGACATACTGTCGGGAAGCGTGACGCCGGATGCCCAGATGCCTTGGGAAGCAATGAGTTCGGATACGTCAGCAATCGGCGCATTGGCGATTCCAAGCCTGCGGCGCTCCTGCTCGGCCGCCTCCTCTCCCTGTGCGACGGCCTCTCCGGGCGAGCGGGGAATCGGCATGTCATAGCTGGGAGGACCGGATCGGTATTCGGTGCCCAGCAGACGCACGAGCGCAACGCCTTCCCGGCAAAGGTGAACACACCGGGCGACTTGCTCGCGCGTGTCCGGATCCTCCTCCAGCCCCGGGGCAATGCGGTGCAGGGCGACGAGAACATCGCGATCCTCGTCCCTCGGGCCGTCATGCAAGAGATCGGCGACGGGGTGCAGGTAGAGTTCAGAAAGCTGGGTCAGTTCGAGGGTGGATACGGATCGGTTGCCGGCCTCAAGCTGCGTGACGGCGGTGCGGGGAAGGTCCAACGCCTGGGCGGCAGCCTGCTGGCTGAGGCCGCGGGACTCGCGCGCCCTGCGCAATCGTGATCCCAAATCCTTCGCGTGCATGGTTTCGTCTCCTCGCTGCTGAGACGCCGCAGCAGCGGCGGCATCGGGGTGAATTTCCGATATCGAACATATAATGTCAAAATATTCCGTTATAAGGTGGATTATCACACCTATACCTGTGCCGCGGCAACCTGAATTTACGCGGAGTCGGCATGCTGGCGCTTGGGCATCTGGCCTCGGATATACTCGGCCTGTACAAGAGCCGGGGCCCGAGATTTTCGGCCAGAACCGGGACATGACAAAATGAGAGAACGGATAAAGGTCTTCGAGGGCGACATCACGAAGCTCGCTGTCGATGCCATCGTGAACGCGGCCAACAACGCCCTTCTGGGCGGAGGCGGCGTCGACGGCGCCATCCATCGCGCGGCGGGACCCCTCCTCCTCGAGGAATGCCGCGCACTCGGCGGCTGTGACACCGGCGACGCCAAAGCGACTGGAGCCTACGGCCTTCCTGCCCGTATCGTGATCCACACCGTCGGCCCGGTATGGCATGGCGGCAGCCGCGGCGAACCCGGTTTGCTGGCACGCTGCTACCGCCGCTGTTTCGAGATCGCGGAGGACAAGGGTGTGGCATCCATCGCGTTTCCGGCGATCAGCACAGGTGTCTATGGTTACCCTCTGGACC
>JAJEBT010000028.1 GCA_022822405.1 Alphaproteobacteria bacterium | reverse complement strand
AGCCCGCCCCCTCAAATCCCCCTCCGATTCGCTTAAAATTTGTGGGACAGCAGTGTGATTTCATCAAGGCGTAGGAAGCCATCCTGAACATTCGCTACACGAAGGTATGGTACTTCAACGGCATGTTTCGGATCGATCTTTCGACCTTTCGTCGCTCCGGACGCTATCGCTGCCGCTTCGCGGAGCGGCATACACGGGAACTTCGTGCCGACTTGTTTGTGATCGCCGAACATGCTGACGAACAACGCAGGAATGAATTCCCGCAACCGTTCCTGCGCTAGCCTCCTCAGCCGCTCGATCTTCGCCGCCCGGTTCAGGATGTCTACGATCCGCCGCTGCTCGTCGAGCGGCGGGACGGGGATGCAAACCTTCTTCAGGGTGGATTTCGGGAGTTCTCTAAATGTGGTACCTCCGGCAAGTTGCACCAGGCGCTCGCGCTGGTGACGAAGGCAATAAGCGAGGTATTCGGGCACAATCCGGTCGCCGCAGATCAAGTTAGCAAAGCCTTGGTTCGTGGCCATGGGCCGGGTAGCGATCGCCGTGTAGCCGATAGTGGCCCTGCTCGTCATCAGGACAGTTCCGGCTGGTACCAGACGCGCGCTACTTTCGTTCAAGCCAACCTCTGTAATCGCTTCTTTCGTCCGCTTGATAAAGAGTGAATCCAGTGCGGTTACATCCGTCGGTGTGGCCCACGGGATAGTACCGTCAAAGTAAGCCGCGTTACTCCGTCTTGGCGTTCCACCGCCGACAACGGTGCAAAGTTCCGCGAGAGGTATCTCCGCGAAAGCGCTCATTCCGCGACCACCCCCCGCACCGCGTCCGCCAATTCGTCGATCTCGCCCAGGATCTCCGTCTCGATCGCCCGCAATTCCTGTAGAATCTCCAGCGGGTCGCGGTGCTCGACCTTCGCCCGGTTCAGGGGCCGGTGCCGGTTGGCGCTGAGGTTGAAGTCGGCGGCGCGGATGGCGTCGGCCTCGGCGAACCACCACTTCTCGGTCCAGTCCGCGCCCGGATCACGGTCGCGCCACGACCCCCATCGCGTCTCCCGCGCGTGGAACGCTTCTGTCAGACTGGGAAGGTCGTCGTCGTCTATCGGCAGGTCGTGGTTGGCGTCGAGCCTAAAGCCGTCGTTGTCCGCGTGCAGGAACATCACTCTTCCGGTCGCGCCGCCCTTGCGGAACACCAGCACCGAGGTCTTGACGCCCGAGTAGGGGTTGAAGACGCCGCCCGGCAGCGACAGCACAGCCTCGACCGTGTTGTTTTCAACCAGCCTGCGGCGCAGTTCCCTGTGCGCTCCGGTGGAGCCGAAAAGGACGCCTTCGGGCACCACGACACCGCAACGCCCACCGTCTCTCAGATGGTTGAGCATGTATTGCAGAAACAGGAGTTCGGTCTGGCCCGTTCGTCCGATCTTCACGTCTTCGACGATGCGGTCCCGGTCGAGCCGCCCGGAAAAGGGCGGATTGGCGAGAATGACGTCGAAGCCAGGCACAGGGAACCCAAGTTCGGCCTTGGCCGCCCGGTCGAGGGAACGAGTGAGCGCGTCACGGCGCAGGATGCGCACCCGGTCGAGACCGCGGAGGGTCAGGTTCATGGTGGCGAGACGAACCATTTGCGGGTCGACGTCGCTACCGTAGAAAGTAGCCTCCTGCAGCACCTTCACCGCGTCGCGGCTCAGCGTATCACCGAGGCCACGCCGGACGGTCTTGCCTTCCGCGTCGATCTCCTCGATCCCGGCTGGCGAGGAGTTGGCGAGCCGGATGTGGTCCCACGCGCCGACCAGGAAGCCGGCCGTCCCGGCCGCCGGGTCGTAGACCGTCTCCCCGAGCCGCGGGTCCACCAGCCGCACCAAGGCGCGGATGACGTGACGGGGCGTTCGGAACTGGCCGAGTTCGCCCGCCTGCCGGATCTGGCGCAGCACGTGCTCGAAGAGATCCCCCTTGGTGTCCGCGTCCACGCGTTCCAGTTGCAGGTCGTTCAACTGGCTGACGACTTGAGTGAGCACCGTCGGCTCGTCGATCACCAGCCGGGCGCCGTCCATGAAGTCCGTGACGCCGTTCGCAGCGAGTTCGGCATGGAACGGAAAGACCTCCTCCCGCACCCAGTTCACCAGCCGCTCGCCGTTCAGCGCGTGCGCCCAGGACGACCAACGGAGGAGTTCGCGCGGCACCGTCCCCGTGTCGGGCTCGGGGGCGTTGCGCGGATCGCGCAGGTTCCATTCGCCGTCGAAGACGCTGGCGTACGGGGCAGCGCCAGGCCGTTGCGCCGCGCGCGCTCCCGCGGCGTCCGCCGCCTCGTACATGTAGAAGTAGATCAGGAAGCTCAGCTGTTCGGCGTTCTGGGCCGGATTCGGGTAGCCGCCGCCGAAGAGATAATCGCGGATGCGATCAATGCCGCGCCGCAACTCGGGGGTCATGGGCACGTCCCTACCGCTCCCCTGCCCGGGCCCTTGCGGGATCGTCGGGCACCCGTCCTTGTCCGAACACCGCCGCGTTCAACCCCGCGATCAGTTGACCGAGCGACCTCTCGCCGCCGAACACGCGCCGAGCTTGGTCGTAGCCGCCGAGGGCGGCAAAGGGGTGCTCGTCGAAGACCCATTCGCCGAAGTTGTCCATGTTCATCGCGTCGGCCCGTACCCGGCTTCCGATCAGGCCCGCCCAGCGAACCTGTTCCGCATTGAACTCGTCGTGCCTCCCCCGCCATGCCTCGAAACGCATGCCGATCTCGGCAGCGCGCGCCTGGTGCTCAGGCGTGCGCACGATGCGCCCGGTGTCGTCGAGCGTGAGCCAATCGCGGCTCTCCGGGTCGATGTGGTCGTCCACGTCGAGGGTGAACAGCATGCGAGGCTGATCGGGTCCGGGCTGTCGGCCACCCTCGCGGACCAAGCCGCCCCCAACGTCCCCTTCGTCGTCGCCGTGGAAGTCCGTCACGCCGACGAAGTCGAAGATCGTGAACCCGGTCTTCCGGATGTGCGGCGCCTTGCGCGTACCGCGCCCGCGCATCTGGCGGTAGAGGATGGCGCTTCGCGTGAACCGCGCCATGACGAGGTTGACGGCCTCCGGGCAGTCGAATCCGGTATCGAGCATGTTCACGCTGACGAGTATCCTCGGATAGTCCTCCTCCTTGAAGCGCTTGACGATGGCGCTCGCATCGGGCGCCGGGCCGCCGCCGACGTCGCTGACCACGAAGTCCGCATAGCGCGTGGCCGGGTGGGGCTTCAGGTCCGCGAAATGCTCGTCGAACATCTCCGCCAGAGTCTCGGCATGGCGCCGGGTCACCGCGAACACGATGGTCTTGCCCCATGCGGGCCAGCGCCTGACGCCGTCCCGGCCCATGAAACCCTTCTCGTGGGCGTCGCGGAACTCCCGTACGATGGCGCGGTTGCGCTCGGGGATCGTGAACTGCCGCTCAAGCGCCCGTGGGTCCACCGTGATCGTGTCCGAAGAGCCGAAGAGTTCCTCGAACTCGCCGCGCGTCCGGTCGTCCATGGCGCTCCAGTCGAGTTCGTCCCGCTTCACCTCGAACCCGTCCCCGGCGGCCGTCTTCACCGTCATCGCCTTGTAGATGCGGTAGGGCACGAGATGACCCTCTTCGATGGCTCGGCGCAAGGTGTACCGGAAGGTGGGCTCGGCGAGTCCGAAGAACCGCAGCGTGTCGCGCACGAACTGCCCGTCCTCCGGATCGGGAAGCGCATCCGAGTCCGCCTTGCACGGAGTGGCCGTAAGGCCGAGCTGAATGCCGTCGAAGTGCTGGAGTACACCGCTCCACTTGCCGTAGATCGAGCGATGACACTCGTCGGTGACGACGAGGTCGAAGTACCCCGGAGAGAGGTCGCCGTACTCCGCGATCATGGTTTGCAGCGTCGCGATCGTGATGCGCTTGGCCCGGTCGAAGCCGCGGCCGGGACGCAGCACGTGGCAGGGGTAGTCCCGTAGATGGTCGGTGAAAGCGTCCTCGGCCTGACGGGCCAACGCGATCCGATCGACGAGGAACAGAACGCGGGTGACGATGCCCGCCTCGAACAGCCGCTTGATGAAGGCTGCCGCCGTACGGGTCTTGCCTGTCCCCGTCGCCATCTCGACCAGCAGCTTGCGCCGCCCGCGCATGACTTCGGCCGAAAGCGTTTCTATGCAATCGGTCTGGTAGTCCCGGTCGACGATCTTCCGGTCGACGGCCACCGTAGACAATTCACGCCGGACCCGGCGCGCCGCGATCCGCCGTTCGAGGTCGTCCTGGGCATGGAAGCCCGCGATCTTGCGCGCGTGGGCGTCCGATTCGCTATCAAGGAACCGCACTTCCTCGCCGTTCGACAAAAAGACGAAAGGCACCTCTAGTTGCCTCGCGTAGTGCCGGCCCTGGTCCTGCGCCGCGAGGGGATCGATGCTCGCGCGTTTGGCCTCGAGCACGGCCATCGGCCGGCCCTGCCGGTCGCAGAGGACGTAGTCGGCCTGCGTGCCGTCCGGCAACGCGTGCTCGAAAAGAATGCTTGAGCGGTCGGTGAGGTTCCAGCCCGCGTCCTCGAGCAGGGCGTCGATCTTGACGCGCGCAAAGGCTTCGGTGGTGCGGCTCATGCCTTCGTCCAGGGATCCACGAGTTCAACTTCCGTAGCTTCGAAGTCCCGTACGTTGCGCGTCACCAGGGCAGCGCCACGGCAGCGCGATATGGCGGCAATCTGACAGTCCGCCTCGCCGATCGGCCGGCCGACTCGGCGTCTGGCGGACGCGATCTCGGCATAGGCTCGGGCCGCAGCGCTGTCGAACGGCAGGATCCGTTGCGCGAACCCGAGATCGAGCCACTCGCGCATGGCGGCTTCCAGGGCGTTTCGTCGTTTGCCTGCGGGCATGATCGCGACGCCGTAAAGCAGTTCCGCTTCGCTCACGGCCGTCAGGTACATCGCCTCCGCGTCCTGCTCGGCTATCCACGCCTCGACGGCGGGATTCGGCGCAGGGCGCATGAGTTCGGACGCGACGTTGGTGTCTATGACGAACATCCCAGGCGTCTCAGGAGAAATCCGGCGGCTCGCGCATCGGACCGCGCGGTGGAAGTTCGAGCTCGACGCCGCCAAGGGGCGCGAAGCACTCGCGGGTGAACTTCGCCAGATCCCGCGGACCGGATCGCCCGCCGTTCACCGCCTCGCGCAGGATGACGCGCGCCTCTTCCTCCATGGAACGGTGGTGCTCGGCCGCGCGAACGCGCAGACGCGTCTTCACCTCGTCGTCGAGATTGCGGATCGTGATGCTCGCCATGGTCATCCCCCCAATAGTCTCCATTTACGCGAGGATTGCGATGCAATCAAGATGCTGCGGATGTGCTCGGCTTTCCTTATGGTATCAGGGCTCTGATTCGATTCAGAGAGGTTGATCTGCCTCTGCGATGGATGTGTCTTCGGACTCATCGCCGTCCTGTCCTAGCGCTACGCATAGTTCAGTATCGTTCCACGTCGCGCATTACTCGGTTGATGAGCTCCACGAATACCGAGATATCGCTGAGATAGTGACGCCACTGTCCCCTATCGATCAGTTCCCACGAATAGCGCTTCTCCCACCACTTCATGTCTTCATCGAAGTACTCGAAGAACTCGCGGAGACTCGAGATGTCGCGATCCTGTGGGGATGACGGAGGTGTCGGCGATGAGGCGTTGATGAACGCGATCAGTTCGAAGCCTTCAGAAAACACGCTCCGGCTTGCTTGGAACGTCGATTCAAGTTGGGCCGGGTACTTTCTTGGAATCGCGTCATGCAGCTTGGCTAGAAAGTGACCCTCCTTCCCTCGAAGGACTGCCGTTGGACTGATCTTGTTGAGGTGGAGAAGCAGTTTCAACATCAACTCTAGCGCTATCCCGAGGTTGAAGTGGGAAACCGTCTTCATCGACACCCACATGTCCTGGTGCCTGCGGCCCTTCATGCCGGGCACAGCATCCTCGCTACGGCTGAGTATGCCGTGTCTCGCAATCTCCGACTCGACATGCATCGCAGTCGTCTTGAAGTCGTGGATATTGTCGTACAAAAGGCGGTATGCAGTAACTTCCATTGACTCGTACCTCCAACGTCGCTAACCTTCAGATCCGGCGTCCATGCTGGATGTTCTGCACGAACCTTGGGTGCCTTCCTCGCAGCGAATGCGGTGGACAATTAGGTCCAGTTTCGCCCCCTCCAGGCCGCCCGGCTTCGTCGCAAACATGCCGAACCACGCGACCGTGATCTTGTCCCACCTGGCTAGAGCGTCTTGCCCACCTCGCCGTCCGCGACACCGGCTACCATGCGATGATGCAGCGCTGGCCCGAGATCTCTCAGGTCGTCCCGCGCGTGGGTCGTGCCTAAAGCTTCTGTTCAGATCTTGATCCACCAAGCGTAGCGTTGCATGCTACGCGTCGCAAACAAGCCGAGGTCATCGCCGGTTCCTCTTGAACGTCACAGTTTTGGCCCGATGCCTGAGCCGTGCCCGGTGGCGTCGTGCACTTCGCCATCGACCGGAGCATCCGTGCTCGTACCCCTTATACGGCCACGCGACGCCGCACCGCTCTGGTCACCAAGAACTTCGCTGCCGCCGGACACGTCCGTATTGATGGCTTCGGTGGCGTCGGAACAAGTGCAGCGGCCATTGCCGCCAGCGTCGACGATTGGCCCGTCCAGCCGCCGACACCTCGTCCGGGAGAACTCCAGTGCACCGGCGCTTATGCCGGGCTAGGGCTGGATGTCCCCTCTATCGGGCTGGATCAGTAGCTTCTGGCTACGACTTCGTGGGCTCGGACCTCGGAAACAGTCCCCGGGGTTGGGTTCCCGCCGAGCTTGATGCTGGCGATGGCGACGGTCGCCCGCTTCTTTGCCTCGGGCGGCATGTCCTCACCGTGGTGCCCGATGGAGAGCCCTCCTGGAAGGGACAAGGCTTGGGCGAGCGGCGCCGGTGGAGGCAACACCGTGTGACCCAACCATCCGAACCGTTTCTCCAGTTCCCGGCGGGCTGTCGATGACAGATGTTGGCACGAAGTCCTCCTGTTTCGGTTCGAAGTCAACTTGCAGTGCCTTTCCTTGGCGTCAGTAAAGTCTTGATGTATTCCGTCATATTGACTCCATAGCGCTCCATGAAATCCGCGATGCTCCCATGTTCGTTCCGAAACGCATCGGGAACGTTCAGTCCTCTGTTCTCGGCCGCGCCTAGGTCCGTTCTGGCTCTTTCCCATTCTTCCCGTCTCAGCCAGATGATTCCACGGTTGAAATAAGTTTCAGCACAATCTGAAGCCAATTCGATCGCCTTGCCGTAGTCTTCGATGGCTCGGTCAAGTTCGCCTTTCTCTTGGCAGGCAACCCCGCGGTTGTTATAGGCGTTGGCAAGATTCGGATCCATCTCAATGGCCTTACTGTAATCTTCGATGGCTCGGTCAAGTTGCCCCGTGTTCCCGTAGACAGCACCGCGGTTGAAATAGGCCGGAACGCAGTTTGGATCCAACTCGATGGCCTTGTTGTAGTCTTCTATAGCTTGGTCAAGATCGCCTTCGTTCTCGTAGGCAGCACCGCGGTCGTTGTAGCCCTCGGGAAGATTTGGTTCCAAGTCGATGACCTTATTGTAGTCCTCGATGGCCCGATCCCATGCACCCCCGTGCCCGTATGCCTGGGCACGAGTCATGTAGACAAAGGGATGATCCAAACCCAATTCGATGGCCTTGCTGGAGTCCTTTATGGCTTCAGCAAATTTGCCCTGTTTCTCATAAGTATTGGCGCGATTGGCGTACGCCGAGGGGTCATTCGGATCCAGGGCGATTGCCTTGTTGTAATCGCGCATAGCTTGGCGAAATTGGCCCTTCTGATGGTAGGCGTTGCCGCGGTTGCTGTAGACCACTGCCTGCCTTGGATTCAGTCTGATAGATTCCGTGTAATGGCCTATTGCTTCGTCGTAGTTACCTTTTCCATCGAAGGCTAGAGCTCGGTGGAACTCAGCGCTGGCCCTATCGCTGGTGTGCTGAGCGATCTCGATAGATGTGGAGCTAGAATCCCACTGAACGGGCACGACCACCATGTATGCGGAGTTTTTGGACGAATAACCCGTCAAACACAGTGAAAGAACGTTTTCCCTGAGTTCCTCGGGAACCGCCTGCGTGGCGGGGATCGTCTTGAGCGTCTCTTCAATCTTTGTTCTCAGGTTCCCTTCTGGTTCCCATCCGGCGACCACATACAATGTCTTACCTGGTCTCAGCGGGATGACGCCAATCGGCGCGCTCGGGGGCGAATCCTGCTTCTTCCTAAGGGTTTTGTCGTCGTCGATTATGACGAACGATACCACGGTCAGTAGCTGGGCATGGCCTTCGATCAGGATTTGGTTCCTGTCCCATCGTGATCTAGACGCACCACGCTGGTCGACATCCAAGCCAATTCCCCAAGAGGGGAACACGAGCCTGAAGGTGGCAGTTGCGTCACTTTTGTGCTGTGGTTCCCACCACTGATTCATGAAACGCCCTCCTCTAGGCTTCGCCATGCCAAGGACGTTTTCGTCGAATGAGATGTGCTGCTTCCCGGACGCATGGAGGCTTACTTTCTGGCCCTTCATATTATCCCGGCAGTATATGTATGCGTCGCCGGTATTTTCGACGCGGACACCCCACGCGTTGGACGTAAGCCCGCTCCTCTTTTGGACTGCGAAATTGAGCGGACTTGTCCTCTTGGGCAGCGCCAAATTGTTTCTCATCCATAGGAGCATCTCTTCGTCGGATTTCGTTTCGCCCTTCTTGAGGATGACGTCGTTCTTCTGAATCAGGTCGTCCACGTCGACCTCGAGTACGGTGGCTAGCCTGTAAAGGGTGTGGACGGACCCAGTGCTACGGCCTGCCTCAATCTCGACGATTTGCACACGGTTGACGCCAGAAGCCTGAGCGAGCGCAACTTGCGTAAGCTGCCGGTACTCGCGCCAGACGCGCAGAGGCGCCTCGTCGCCGAGGAGCCGGTCGACAACAACAGAGGGAACAAGCTCCTCTCCGCCGCTGGCGATCTTTGCTTCGATTGCCAGTGCCGACTCAATATCCGCGAACTCTTCGTCCAAGGCGCGCAAGCGCTCGTACTCGGCTTTGGGAATGGTCACAGTCTCGGTCATGGTAGTCACTCCTTAGTAGGCGCTGCCTCGGCTGCTCACTTCCAGAATCAACAGGATGGTGCCGTCACGCATGATGATGCGCCAGTCACCCACCCGAAGGCGCAATAGGTTATCCTGCCCTTTCAACTTCTTCACGTTGTTGGCATGAGCCGCCGGGTCTTCGGCGTAGGCTGCAATCTTGTCCCGGATGAGTATTGCCCAGTTCCTGGGCATCCGGGCAAGCGTCTTTTGCGCCGAGCGGCTGTAAACGATTGCCTTCACGGAAGCAGTGTAGTGAAAAATTACAGACGGGTCAACGGGGCTGACCGGTGGTCAAGCCTATAGCCGTCAATTTGTCTGGCAATAAACCCGATTAAGGGCTTTGTCGCAGCCCCATCTCTTGTCGCCCCGTAAGCCTGAAGACAATTGCCGACAGTCGCCGCCACACCCGTGAATCGGGCTGTTGAGCCCTTGTTCCGCGACCGGAATGCGCGTATCCGGGCACCATGGAAAGACAAGTACGGAGTGAACAAGCGCCCGGTGGGAGGCTCGCGCAATGGTAGCCTCCATCGGCAAGATCGCCTCTCCGTCGCAAGGCGCGAGCTACTTGGAGAGGGACGGGTACTACGGCAGGGACGATCCCGCTCATAAGGAAGCGAGCGCCTGGGCCGGCCGGGGCGCGGAGGAGCTCGGGCTCTCCGGCCCGGTCGACTCCGATGCGTTCCGGGCCATCCTCGAGGGTAAGGTTCCCGGCGGACGCCAACTCGGCCGCAAGGACCTCGACGGCAACATCCAGCACCGTCCGGGCCGTGACGTGACGCTCTCCGCGCCCAAGTCGGTGTCGCTCGTGGCGCTGGTGGGAGGAGACGAACGGATCGTGGACGCGCACGACAGGGCGGTGGGCAGGACGCTGACGTGGATCGAGAAGAACGCCATCGAGACCCGGATGCAGGACCGGGGGACAGGCGCGATGGTCCGGGCCGGCGGCCAGAAGATGGTGGCCGCAACCTTCCGCCACGACACCTCCCGCAACCTCGACCCTCAACTGCATACCCATGCCGTCATCGCCAACATGGCGCAAGGCGAGGATCAGAGATGGCGCACGATGGTGGACGACGGTCTCTTCAAGGCAAGATGACGATCGGGGCGATCTACCGTGCAGAACTGGCGCAACGGCTCGGGGAGCTTGGATACGGGATAGAGAAGACGCACCCGGACGGGCGGTTCGAGATCGCGGGGATATCGCGGGAGGTGATCGAGGAGTTTTCCACCCGGCGGTCGAAGATAGAGGCGGCAATGAGGGAGCATGGCCTGGGCAGGACGGGAGACAACCCGCACCTGGCGGCGCGGGCCACGCTGACGACGCGGGCTGCGAAGCGCGACGTGGAACGGGGCGAGCTGCGCCGGTCCTGGGAGCGCCAGGCGGCGGAGTTGGGGTTCTCGGCAGAGACGGTGCGGCAGCAAGCGCGCAAGACGGAGAGAAAGCTACCGGAACCGGATCTGTTCACGGACCGTGGACGCCCTGCGGCGGAGGCCGCAAGCTGGGCGGTGGAACACCTTTAGGGATGGTCTGAACAATCGAGGTCGGGGTGGCTTGAGTTCGCATGACGTGAGGGAAGGTCACGCTCAGTCGTTCGTACTGGGGGAGTTCGACGTCCATTGGGGCGTTCAACGTGTAATTCAGAGCCTGTAAGGAATTTTGTGTTTGTGAGCCATACGCTAGACCTTTGAGAGGAGGGACGTATGGCAAGGAAGGAAGACGACGGGATTTCGCGGCAGTTGCTGGATGAGCTGATCGCGAAGCGAGGGGTCCGCGGGGCGGCTGATTTCGAGTCGTTGGCGACGGAGTTGAAGAAGGCGTTGGCGGAGCGGATGCTGGGGGCGGAGATGGACGTGCATTTGGGTGAGGGGTCGGAGCGGGAGGACGGCAACCACCGCAACGGCACGAGCCGCAAGACGGTGGACACGGGCAGCGAGCGGATCGTGCTGGATATACCGAGGGATCGCCAGGGACGGTTCGACCCGGTGCTGATCGGGAAGTACCAGCGGCGGTTTCCGGGCTTCGACGAGAAGATCATCGCGATGTACGCGCGCGGGCTGAGCACGCGGGACATCCAGGGGCACATCGAGGAGCTATACGGGATCGAGGTGTCGCCGGCGCTGGTATCGGCGGTGACCGATGCGGTGCTGGAGGAGGTGACGGCCTGGCAGAACCGGCCGCTGGAGCCGGTGTACGCGGTGGTGTACTTCGATGCGCTACGGGTGAAGATCCGCGACGAGGGCTTGGTGCGCAACCGGGCGGTGTATCTGGCCGTGGGGATCACCTGCGGCGGCGACAAGGAGGTGCTGGGGCTGTGGATCGAGCAGAGCGAGGGGGCCAAGTTCTGGCTTCGGATCATGAACGAGCTCAAGGCCCGCGGCGCCCAGGACGTGCTGATCGCGGTGGTGGACGGGCTGAAGGGCTTTCCCGACGCAATCACCACCGTATTCCCCGAGTGCGTGGTACAGACCTGCGTGGTTCACCTCATCCGTCACTCGCTGCAGTTTGCCTCGTGGAAGGACAGAAAGCCGCTGGCGAAGGCCCTCAAGGCCATTTACGGGGCGCCCTCGGCCGAGGCCGCCGCCGCGGAGCTGGACCGCTTCGAGGCCGGCCCTTGGGGTCAGCAGTACGCCGCCGTGGTGCAAAGTTGGCGCCGGCGCTGGGAGGAAGTGATCCCATTCTTCGCCTTCTCCCCCCAGGTGCGCAAAATTCTCTACACCACGAATGCTATCGAGAGTTTACACAGCCAGGTCCGTAAGGCGATCCGGAACAAGGGCCATTTCCCGAGCGACCAGGCGGCCACGAAGCTCATTTACCTGGCACTGAGGAACATCACCGCCAAGTGGCGAAAACCCCCGAAAGAATGGCATGCTGCAAAGCTCCAGTTCGCCATCCAGTTCGGCGATCGATTCGTGCTGGCTGCTTAGACAATGGAGGACGGCTCACACACAAAATTCTGTACAGCACCG
>JAJEBT010000146.1 GCA_022822405.1 Alphaproteobacteria bacterium | reverse complement strand
TGGGCCTACCTCTTCGTGCTGATCGAGCTTCAGTCGTCGGTGGATCATCTGATGGCGTTCAGGGTTCGCACCTACGTGGACCTGCTCTATCGCGGGCTCCTGGCGGGCCGCCGCTTCGGCGCGTCCGACCGTCTGCCGCCGGTGCTCCCCGTCGTGCTGTACAACGGCAAATCCCCATGGACGGCGGCGGCAAGTGTGGAGGAGCTGGTTGCGCCGGACGCCCGCCCCTCCGGCGACTTGGCCCCGGTGCCCTTCTACGCCGGCGCGACTTACGTGACGCTTGACGTTGGCCGGGTCGAGGCCGGAGACTCTCCGCCGGACGATGTGCTCTCTCTTGTGATCGGCATCGAGCGGATGTCATCTTATAGAGAGGGACACGCGACGCTGCGTGAGGCGTTCTCCGCTCTTCGCGGTCCCGAGCACCGGGAGTTGCGCCGGACCTTTCATACCTGGTTCACGATGCTTGCCGGGCAGGGCGCTGAAGGTGTTTTGATCGAGGAGTTCGAGGAGATGGAACGGATTCCTGCAGAAGGAGAGATGCGGACGCCGGTCCAGGACCGCGTGCGCGCATGGCGAGAGGCGGACCGTGAGCAGGGCCGCGCCGAAATCATTGAGCAAGAGCGGGCGCTCTTGCTGCGCCAGACCGAGCGGAAGTTCGGTGCAGACACCGCCGGGCGCGCTGCCCCCCTGCTGGCCGGGATCGGGGAGCCGGAGCGGCTGGCCGACGTCGGCGACTGGATCATCGACTGCGCCACGGGCGACGAGCTGATCGCGCGGCTGGAGAACGCAGACTAAAGAGTGCTGCCGCTGTCCCCTCGTAGTGTGTCGCGCGGGGTCGATGCCGCCTCGCGCTGCGCCGCCCGAAGCCGCTCCTGCTCTCTCTCCCATTCAGGCCATGTGCGCGTGCTCTCGCCGGTGCCCCGACAGAAGTGGCAAGTTTCCGCACGATAGCTGGAGCGTACGCGCATGTCGGCCATCATGCCGGCGAGCAGGACGATTCGGCCGGTGCCGGCGCAGAGGCGGCACCGCATCACCAAGCGTCGTCCCGGCCCCGCAGACTGCTCAGGCAGTGCGCTTCAGGGAGTTTCATCCCGGAGCGGTCCACGGTGAAGGACGGCCAGTCGAGATGCTGCCAGACCCACGTCATGGGCGATAGAAATCAACGCCGCCTATCGCTCATTCCGGGCGCGCTCCCCGGCATCACGCAGGCCCGCTCCGGTCGCTCCCGCCCGGCATGATATCGGCGAAGATGCTGGCGGCCACCAGGGCGGCGGATTCCTTCACCGAGTCCCGCGCCAGGTGCGCGTACCGCGAGGTGGTCTGTATCTTCCGGTGACCCAGAAGCTTGCCGATCATCGTGAGGTCCTCGCCAAGCGCCAGGGCGCGCGACGCGAAGCTGTGACGCAGGTCATGAAGCCGCACGTCGTCGAGACCGGCGCGCTCCCTCACGCGATACCAGTAGTAGGCAATGTGCTTCTGCCGCTCGCCGGGCTCCCGGCCCGCGATCACCCAGGGATTGTCCGCAAGGCGCGGCAACCCGGCCAGAACACGCGCCGCCGCCGGCGACAGCGGCACGATGCGAGGACCGGTCTTGCTGTCGCGAAGCTTGATCTCGTTCCGGTGCAGCGCCACGTCGTCCCAGCGAAGCGTCAACACCTCGCCGGACCGGCACCCGGTCAGCATCAGGAGCTTGATCGCCGCAGCCGCATGAACCGGAACCCGGCCCTCGGCTTCAAGATCTTCCAGGGCCTGACCGAGACGGCGGAACTCGTCCTCGGTCAGGAAGCGCTCCAGCCGCCGCGTCGGGTTGCGCGTCACGAAGCGGCAGGGGTTGCTGCCGGCAGGCAGCAGGCCCCACGCCTCCGCCCGGTTCAGCATCCGCGACAGCGCGCCCACCGTGTCGTTCGCAGCCACCGGCGTCTTGCGCAGGCGGTAGTGGAGCTCGGCAACGTGCGTGCGGTCGAGCTCGGCGATCGGCACCTTGCCCAGCTTCGGCAGGATGTGCCGCTCGATCGACTGCCGGTAGCCCTTGACCGTGTTCGGCTTGCAGCGGACCGCCACGTGCTCGCGGAGGTATCTATCCGCGAGCTCCGCCACCGTCGGCCCGCCGGCTGCGTCCCGTCCGGTCTCCGGCTCGTCGCCCGCCTCGATGCGGGTGAGAACCACGGCGCCCTGCTGGCGCGCTTCGTCGGCAGAGAGCACCCCGTGCCGGCCGATCACGATCCGTTTCGTGCCCCGCGGGCCCTTGCGCATCACCATGTAGCTCTTGCACCCGTTGGGGTAGACCCGGACCCCGAAGCCCGGCAGGTCCCGGTCCCAGCACATGAACTCCTTCTCACCGGGGGTCAGTGCGTCGACCACCCGGTTGGACAGCGATCTCTTCTTCAGTCGCGGCATGTTCCAGTCCTCCGTCCCTTACGCCGCCTCAACCGACGGCATGCCGTCGGCTACGTCCTGTGTGGCACCCTCCGTGCGCAGGATGTCGTCCTCGATGCTGCCGCCCACGCGGGCAACGGCAATCTTCTCGGCCTCCTGCGAGAGATGTGCATACCGCGCGGTGCTGCTCACGTCCGTGTGGCCGAGAAGGCGGCCGATCATCGGAAGCTGAAGACCGAGAGCCAGGGCACGCGAAGCAAAGCTATGACGCAGGTCATGGATGCGCACGTCCTCGACCTCTGCCTTCTCGCGCACCCGGTGCCAGTGGCTGGTCAGCGTCGCCAGATGGCGGTTGGGCTTGCCCCCCGTGATCACCCAGGGGCTGCGCCTGACCCGCTTGATCCCCGCCAGGACCTCCAGCACGGCAGGCGTCAGCGGCACCATGCGCGCACCGGTCTTCGCGTCGCGCAGGCGAATCTCACCGGCCTTGCGGTCGATGTCGCTCCACCTGAGCGTCTGTATCTCCCCGAGCCGGCACCCCGTCAGCATCAGAAGCCGCAGAGCCGCCGCAGCCCGCGCAGACACCGGACCCTCGGCCTCAAGCTCGCATAGCGCCTCGCCTACCCTGCGGTACTCGTCCTCCGTGAGGAAGCGCTCGCGGCGGCCCTCCTTGTAGCGCAGAACGAACCGGCACGGGTTGCCGCCGGGAGACGCCAGACCCCACGCCTCGGCCAACGAGAACATCTTCGACAGAACCATCAGCGCCCGGTTCGCAGCGCGCGGCGTCTCCCGCAGGCCATAGTGCAGTGCTTCGACCTCGGCGCGCCCCACCTTGTCCAGAGACATCGCGCCCAGCGCCGGAAGGATGTGGTTCCTGAGCGAGCCCTTGTAGATGCCTTGCGTATGGGCGTTGCAGTGCACCGCGACATGGGCCTCGAGGTAGCGCTCGGCCAGCTGGGCGACGGTGAGCACAGGCGCGGGCTCCACCTTCGCCGGCTCCTCGCCCTTCTTGATGCGGGCGATGGCGGCAGCAGCCTTCTTGCGCGCCTGATCGGGGGTAAGGTCGCCGTGGCGTCCGAGCGAGGCGCGCCTGATGCCCACCGGCCCCCGGCACTGCGCGACATAGATCTTGGCGCCTGAGGGGTAGGCCCTGACGCCGAAGCCGGGCAGCTCCCTGTCCCAGAAGGTGGCGTCCTTTTTCTCTACTGCGAGCGCGTCGACGGTGCGCTTGGAGATCGAGAGTTCGCTTCGTTTAGGCATCGTCAAGCTCCGCGTTCATCGTACCTTGGTTCACCGGGTGGCGCAGTCACCGGGGGCCTGAGCAAGGCCGTGCGGCGCCTCGTCATGAACGGCCCGTCCAGGTCCTGTCCTCACGGCCATCCCCCCTGTCACCCGAGGGCCGAATCCCGGCCTCCGGCGGCAAATTCGGGGACGTCGAAATCGGCCGAATTGACCGTCATCACTTCGGTAATCTCCGACATCAAACTCCAGCGTATTGGATCGTACATCTGACGTATCGTAGAGGCATGTGGGTGAGTAGTCAACCCACTGTACCAACACTAATTATCGTACTCCTACGTAGCTCTACGTAGGCCTGACGGCGAAAGTGGGGAAAACGCTACACCGTACTTTTACAAGAGGAGAGCCTCGAAGCCATGAAGAAGACGAAGCTGACTCGCAGCTTGCTGGCGGCGGTCTCGATCGTCGCACTCTCGGCCGTCATGTACGGCTGCACCCACAGCGGGGACGATCCGGTGGTGATGGAAGACCCGCCGGAGCCGACGCCTTTTGAGAGGGCCACTGACGCCATCGCAGCGGCGACCACAGCAGAAGCCGCACAGGCGGCTTACGACGCGGTGAAGGACGAGGTTACTGCCGCACAGGGCGAAATGCTCCAGATGGCGGTCGATGAGCGGATCGCGGAGATCGAGACGGCGGCCAGTGCGGAAGCGCAGGAGATGGCGCTGATGGACGCCGCCGACATGATCGACACGTCCGATGAAGCGCTGTCGACTCAAGAAGGGGTTGACGCCGCCCGAGCAGCAATCTCAGGGCTTCGGCAGGCAATCGCTGATGCGGGCGATGTCGATGACACGTCGATGTACCAGTCGCAGCTCGACGCTGCCGTGGCAGCCGTGGACGCGGCGCAGGGCGGGATCGACACCGACACGCGTCGGATGAACCAGATGGAGGCGCTGTCGGATGCTTCCGATGATTTGCAGGATGCACTCGCGGTGCTTTCCGGCTCGCCCCCCACGCAGGCGCAGCTCGACGCCGCCAACAACGCCCTTAGCGCTCTGAATACCGCGATTGCGGGCGGTGCGGATCTGACCGACGACGAAAAGGCTCGGTATCAGCACGAGGCGGACAATGCGGCGGCGCCGATCAACATGGCGCAAATGGCCTTCGACGAGGACGAGGACGAGGACGAGAAGGCCGCGAATGCGGCCATGGCCATCACGGCCGCGAAGCTGCATAAGGGGATCGCGCCGCAGACCAGCACCGCTGATGCGGCCCCCGGTACGGCTCTTCAAGATGGCGAACGGGCCGCCGACTATAACAACGTCGACACGCCCTCCGGCACCACCGCCGCCGTCGACACGAACATTAATGTGGGCATCGGCACCGCCGAAGTCGTGGCTCTGACGGAAGACAAGAAGACCATGGTCGCCGATCTCCACGGCTGGGAAGGCAAGCGGTACACGGCAGAGCCCGACGACGATGGCATGTACGAGGCCGTTGTCTACTCGAATGTTGGCGAGCCGACGATGGGTGCCAAGTTCAATTCCGGCGACACCGGAGAAAACAACGTTGGATTCGCGACCACTGATGGAACCCTGGCTTTGGCAGACGCTACGAATTTGGCGGCGAGGATCGCCAGTCCGTCGTTCGATCACAGCGCTGGGTACAAGACCTTCAAATTGCCGGAAAATAACCCGAGCGGTTCGACAATGATCCCCATCTCTGGCAGCTACTACGGTGTGGCCGGAACGTACTCTTGTACTCCTACTGTCGCTGCCGACGGTTGCCGGGTAAATAGGGCGGCGGATGGCTATACCCTTGCCCTCACTGGCACCGGAGGTGGCACGTGGACCTTCAAGGCCACCAACCCTGAAGCCCGCGTCACGGAGATGCCGGACGCCATCTACGCCTCCTACGGCTGGTGGATTCACAAGTCCGCGGACGACAGCACGTACACCGCGAGCGCGTTCGTGGATGACAAGGGTAACGTTCCGGACGCCGCCGGTCTCGACACGTTGCAGGGATCGGCAACCTATATGGGCGGCGCAGCCGGCAAGTACGCTCTCAGCAGTTCCACGGGCGGCACGAACGACGCCGGCCACTTCACCGCGAGGGCGACGCTTGAGGCCGATTTCAGCGACAACTCGATCACGGGCACCATCGACCAGTTCATGGGCGCCGATGGTATGAGCCGGGATTGGTCGGTTGAGTTGAAAGAAGCAGCCGTCGCCGCGACGGGTGGCATTACCCGCGCAGGCACTGACCAAGAGAACAACGATACGGTCTGGACCATCGGCGGTACGGCCGGCGCCGCCTCCGGCGAGTGGAGCGGAAGTCTCCAGGACA
>JAJEBT010000037.1 GCA_022822405.1 Alphaproteobacteria bacterium | reverse complement strand
TGCCGTTGTCGCGGAAATACTCGCCGATCGTGCAGCCGCTGTAGGGGGCCAGGAACTGCAGCGGGGCCGGCTCCGAAGCCGTTGCCGCCACGACCACCGTGTAGTCCATCGCGCCCGCCTCTTCGAGCGACTTGACGATCTGGGCCACCGTCGAGCGCTTCTGGCCGATGGCGACATAGATGCAGAACAGCTGGCGGCTGGCGTCGCCGTCGTCGAACGCCTTCTTCTGATTGATGATGGTGTCGACGGCGATCGCCGTCTTGCCGGTCTGGCGATCGCCGATGATCAGTTCGCGCTGTCCGCGGCCGATCGGAATCAGGCTGTCGATGGCCTTGAGGCCGGTCTGCATGGGCTCGTGCACCGATCGCCGCGGGATGATGCCCGGCGCCTTCACATCGACGCGGCGCCGTTCCTCGGCGTCTATGGCGCCCTTGCCGTCGATCGGTTCGCCGAGCGCGTCGACGACGCGGCCGAGCATGCCCTTGCCGACCGGAACGTCGACGATCGAACCGGTTCGCTTGACCGTGTCTCCCTCGCGGATGCCGGCGTCGGAGCCGAAGATCACCACGCCGACATTGTCGGTCTCGAGATTGAGCGCCATGCCCCGGATGCCGCCGGGGAACTCGACCATCTCGCCGGCCTGCACGCTGTCGAGACCGTACACGCGGGCAATGCCGTCGCCGACCGACAGGACTTCGCCGACCTCGGAAACCTCTGCCTCGGTCCCGAAATTCGCGATCTGATCCTTGAGTATCGAAGAAATCTCCGCGGCGCGGATATCCATCACGCTGTTCCCTTCAGTGAGAATTCAAGCCGTTGCAGTTTGGTCTGAAGCGACGAATCAACCATGCGCGAACCGATCTTGACGATCATGCCGCCAAGAATGCCCTCGTCGACGCGCGCATCGATCGCGATTTTGGCGCCCATTGCGCCGCGCAACTCGTCCTCGAGGGCGGCGCGCTGGGCTTCCGTCAGCGGCTGTGCGGTCGTGACCTCGGCTGTCAGCTCGTTGCGCCGCGCCGCCAGCAGGTCGCGATAGGCCGCGCACATGTCGTCGAGCGCGAACAGGCGGCGGTTGCGCGCCACCGTGCCGACGAAACGCTGCACCAGGTCACCGGTCCCGGCCCGCTCGAGAACGGCGCCGATGGCGGCAGCCTGGGCCTCGCGCCGGATGACCGGACTCGTGACGAGCCGGCGCAGGTCCGCTGACTCCGCGAGCATCCCGCGGATTGCGGCGAGGTTGTCCGCGACGATGTCGAGTTCCTTGCGTTCCTCGGCAAGATCGAACAATGCGGCTGCGTAACGCGCAGCAACGCCCGAAACGCCTGGCGATGTGGTCGACACTTGCTAACCCCGAAATTTCGGTTGGAAGGCGGTCAAGGCCTGAATAGCGGCTCGCGCGGGCACCTGCCGCATAGCGAGCCATCCCGCGGCAGCCTCCGGAAAGGGCGGCATTAGGTAGCACGGCGGGCGGCGGGTTGCAACACTCCGGAGACCCCCGGGAAAAGGCCGCAAAAGGCCGGCCGCCGCTGGCCCGCTGCGCCCGGCGCCGGGCGGTTGCCTGCCTCCGGCACGCGCGTCAGACGGCCTTGAGGGAGACGGAAACCTCCAGCGTCTCGTCGGCCGCGTCGCCGGCGCGCACCCCCCGCACCGGGGATGCCGAATCGTAGTCCAGCCCCACCGCGACGACGACATGGCGCTCGGATGACGGCATGCCGTTCGCAACGTCGAACCCAACCCAGCCTGGCCCGTCTATCCATGCCTCGGCCCACGCGTGGCCGGCGTCGAAGGGTCCGGCATGATCGCCGTCATGCAGGTATCCGGAGACATAGCGCGCCGGAACGCCGGCCTGGCGGGCGCAACCGATGAATATGTGCGTATGGTCCTGGCAGACGCCCTGGCCTTCGGCGAATGATTCGGCTGCCGTCGAGTGGGCGTGGGTGACGCCGAGCTGGTAGCGCACCTGCTCGAGGATGGCGGCCATGAGGCGGTCCAGCCCGTCGCGGCGGTCGGCGGAGAGCCGCGCATCGAAGCCGGCCGTGAAGTCGATCATCGCGGCGTCGGGCGAGGTGCGGGCCGACTGGCGCAGGAAGACGTCGAGCGGCAGATCGCTGCCGGCCGCGGGCGTGGCGCCGTCGAGGTCCGCGGTCATGACCTCCCCCGCGGCGGTTATCACGACACGGTCGGACGGCCGGTCCAGGGTCAGCAGGTTGCAGGCGTTGCCGAACGCATCGGTCCACGAGTTCAACTCGCCGTGGCTGTCGATGGTCCAGTCGAGGATGCTCTGGCCCGGCCCGGTTCGCGGCGTGAGCCGCAGCAGCTGGGCCAGGAATGCCGGCGCAGCTGCATAGCGGTAGGTCGTGCGGTGAGAGATCCGGATGCGCATTGCAGGGTCACCGCGTCATCATGAATTCGCGCGAGAACTGGCGTCCGACCTCGGCGTTTCCGTCGATGAAGTCCACGAGGAATTCGTGCAGGCCGTCGCTGAAGATCTGTTCCATGCGCGCGAACTTGAGGGAGGCGTGCCGGAGCCCGGCAAGACGGCGCGTTTCGACCGATCGCGGGTTCCCGAGAGCCTCGAAGGTGGCGATCAGGCGATCGTAGCAGGCGCGGAGCGACCGCGGCAGTTCGGCGTTGAGAATCACCAGTTCGGCGACGCGGAAGGCGGTCACGCGGTCACGGTAGATCCTGTGATAGGCACGGAAGGCGCTCAGCGACCGCAGCACCGCGCCCCACTGGTAGTAGTCGAGCGCGCCGCCGACCCCGTCGTTCATCGGCAGCAGGACATGGTACTTGGAATCGAGGAGCCGGGCCGTGTTGTCCGCGCGTTCGATGTCGAAACCGGCCTGCATGAACCGCATCGCCTCGTCCTGGAGCATCGTCCCGGCAGCCACGCCGCGGAACAAGTGCGAACGCTCCTTGATCCAGTCGAAGAACCGGCGGCGGTTGTCCGGCAGCAGCACGGTCTCGTCGCCAGCCTGCAGTTCGAACCAGGTGGCATTGATGATCTCGAACATCTCCGTGGTTATCGAGCCGCGCAGCGCGCGCGCGTTTTCGCGCATCGCGCTGAGGCTCGAGACGATGCTCATCGGGTTGCCGGTGTCGAACGTCAGGTAATGCAGGACCGTCCGGCCGGCATCGCTGCCGCCGAAAGCGACCTTTTCCGCGCCGACGCCTGCCACCTCGAGCGCCGACCTCCAGGCCAGTTCCTGCGCCGCGGCCGGCTGCGGGATCAGGGTCATGCGGTCCGCCACGTCGAGAATGCGCGCCATGTTCTCCGCGCGCTCCGAATAGCGCGCCATCCAGTAGAGCTGGTCCGCGACCCGGCTCAGCATGGCGTCGCCGCGCCGCGACCGTCCTGGAGCACCCAGGTGTCCTTGCTGCCGCCGCCCTGTGAGGAATTCACGACCAGGGATCCCTCCCTGAGCGCGACGCGGGTCAGCCCTCCGGCCACGACGCTTATCTCCTCGCCATAGAGCACGAAGGGCCTGAGGTCCACGTGACGCGGCGCGATTCCCGAATCGACGAAAGTCGGACAGGTTGAGAGGGCAAGGGTTGGCTGGGCGATGAAATTCGCCGGATCGGCGAGGATGCGCGCACGGTACCTGTCGCGCTCGTCCTGCGTGCTCGCCGGGCCGACAAGCATGCCGTAACCGCCCGAACCGTGGACCTCCTTGACCACGAGCTCGTCGAGACGGTCCAGCGCATAGGCAAGGTCTTCGCGCCGGCGCAGCATGTATGTGGGCACGTTCTCGAGCAGCGGCGCCTCGTCGAGATAGAAGCGGATGATCTCGGGCACGTACGGGTAGATCGACTTGTCGTCGGCGACCCCGTTGCCCATCGCGTTGGCCAGCGTGACGCCGCCCGAACGGTACACCGACAGGAGGCCGGGCACCCCCAGCATCGAATCGGCGCGGAACGCCAGTGGATCGAGGAAGTCGTCATCTGTCCTGCGATAGATCACGTCGACCCGTTGCGGTCCCTCGGTGGTGCGCATGTGCACGCCACCGTCGGCGACGAAGAGGTCGGACGCCTCGACAAGCTCGATGCCCATCGCGTCGGCGAGGTAGGCATGCTCGAAATACGCGCCGTTGTAGGAGCCGGGCGTCAGAAGCACGACCGTCGGATCTCCGGCGCTGGACGGCGCCACACGGCGGAGGCTGCGCAGCAGGTCGTCGGGATAGTGGTCGACGGGGGCGATCGCGTGTTCGGCGAACAGGTCCGGAAAAAGGCGCATCATCACGGCGCGATTCTCGAGCATGTAGGACACGCCTGACGGCGTTCTCAGGTTGTCCTCGAGCACGTAGAACTCGTCCGCGCCGACGCGCACGACGTCGATGCCGGCAACGTGGATGTAGATCCCGCCGGGCACGTCGAAACGGTGCATCTGGACCTGGTAGCAGGGATTGTTGAACACGAGGTCGGCCGGTACGCGGCCCGCGCGCACGATCTCCGCATCGTGATAGAGGTCGTGCAGGAACATGTTGAGCGCGCGCACGCGCTGGACTAGGCCGCGCGCCAGCAGATCCCATTCCGCCGCCGTGAAGACGCGCGGGATGACGTCGAAGGGGATCAGGCGTTCGCCGACGTCCTCCCGGCCATAGACGAGAAAGGTGATGCCGAGGCGGCGGAAGAGGATCTCCGCCTCGAGCGAGCGGCGCGCGAGCTGGCCCTCGGGCAGGCTGCGGAGCCACGCCGCGACGCTGGCATAGGCGTCCCGGGTGCGCCCGTCGCCGGATGTCATCTCGTCAAAGGCGGGAACGGCGGGCATTGGTCACAGGAGGTCCGAACATGCTGGAAAACGCGGCCGTCCGGGCCGCCGGTTTCGCGCGGGCAGCATACGCCATATCCGCTGGGGGCAGAAACCCGCCATGCGCCGCTTCCGGCACCGCACGCCAAGCCGCCGAGCCGGGTTCCGCTGCGGCGCGCCTACAGGAAGCTGTAGGGATCGACGTCGATATCGACGCGTACGCCCGACGGCGGCCGCGATTCGAAAATCCATGGCCGAAGCATCTTCTGGATGCTGACATTTCTTCGTGCGCGCAGCAGAAGGCGCCGCCGGTGGCGGCCGCGAATGAGCGGCACCGGCGCCGGCGCCGGCCCCAGAACGGTCACGCCGGCGCTGCGCGGCGCCGACCGCCCGAGGCGGGCGGCCGTCTCGTCGACCCGATCCTCCCGGGGCCCGTGCACGATCACTGCGGCGAGGCGGCCGTAGGGCGGCATGCCGGACTCCCACCGCGCCCGAGCCTCGACCTCGATGAACCGGTCGCGGTCGCCGGCCACCAGCGCTTCCATCACCGGGTGCCCGGGCTCCCAGGTCTGGATGAGGACCCGCCCCGGCCGTTCGGCGCGGCCGGCCCGGCCGCCGACCTGATGGAGCACCTGGTAGGTGCGTTCGGCGGCCCGGAGGTCGCCGCCGGCGAGCCCGAGATCGGCATCGACCGCGCCGACGAGGGTGAGGTGCGGGAAATGAAACCCCTTGGCCATGATCTGGGTGCCGATCAGGATGTCGATCTCCCGATCGCGCATGCGGCGCACGAGCCCGCGCGCGTCCTGGCCCTGCCGCAGCGTGTCGCTCGACATGACCTCGGCCCGGGCTTCGGGAAACCGCCGCCTGACTTCCTCCTCGAGGCGCTCGACGCCGGGCCCGACCGCGGCGAACATGTCCGTCTCGCCGCATTCCGGACAGGCGCGGGGCGGCGGCGCCTCGTATCCGCAATGGTGGCACTGGAGGCGTCGGCCGCTGCGGTGCTCGACCAGCCAGGCGGTGCAGTTCGGACAGCCGAACCGGTATCCGCAACTGCGGCACAGCGTCAGCGGTGCATAGCCCCTGCGGTTGAGGAACAGCATCGCCTGTTCGCCGGCTGCCAGGGTATCGCGCACGGCGTCGGACAGCGTCGGCGAGATCCAGGTCCGGGCCTCGAGGACTTCGCGGCGCATGTCTATGGCCGCCACGGCGGGCAGGCGGGCGCCGCCGTGGCGGGCGGGAAGCTCCAGGCGGCGGTAACGTCCGCGCTCCACGTTGTCGAAGGTCTCGAGCGACGGGGTCGCCGAGGCGAGAACCACGGGAAAGCTGCCGATGCGGCCGCGGACGACGGCCATGTCGCGCGCGTTGTAGATGACCCCGTCTTCCTGCTTGTAGCTCGGATCGTGCTCCTCGTCGACGACGATGAGGCCGAGATTCGGGAACGGCAGCAGCAGGGCCGAGCGTGCCCCGACGACGAGTTGCGCCTCGCCGCGGAGCACCGCCCGCCAGTTGCGCCGGCGCACCGAATCGGGGATGCCGGAGTGCCAGACCGCGGGCGGCGCGCCGAACCGGGTCTCGAAGCGCGACATCCATTCGGCGGCAAAGGCGATCTCCGGCAGCAGCACGAGCACCTGGCGGCCGCCGGCAATGGCGGCTGCGACGGCCTCGAAATAGACCTCCGTCTTTCCCGATCCGGTGACGCCGTCGAGAAGGGAGACGGAAAAGCTGCCGCCGATCCTGTCCGTCAGTCCGGCGGCTGCCGAGCGCTGGCCGGCGGATAGCGGGGGGCCGGGCCGGGCCGGGTCGATGGCCGGTGCCGCGTCGCCGCCGGAAACCGTGGCGCGGCGCAGAAGCGCCGCCGCGGCCAGCCCGCGGACGACCGCCGGCGAGACCGCGGCCGCCTCGACGATTTCAGCGAGGGTCGCGGTGCCGCGGTCCGCGAGGGTGCGAATCACGCGCCGCCGCGCCGCGGTCAGGCGCAGGCCGCCGGGAAGTGCGTCGCTGTCGGGTGACACGCCACCGGCGAGCGTCCACGCGGTAATCGTCTTCGGCGCCGCGAGCGCGCCGCGAACGCTCATCGCCATGCGCAGCACGGCGCCGATCGGGGCCAGGGTGTAGTCGGCGATCCAGGCGATGAACTCGCGCGCGGCGGCCGGCATCGGCGGGCTGTCGAACACCCGCGAGATCGGGCGGAGCCGTTCGCGGTCGACGGCGCCGCTTCCTGGTCCCCAGACGACGCCGGTCATCCGGCGCGGGCCGAGCGGAACCTCGACGAAGGTCCCCGGCGCGGGATCGAATCCCGGCGGTACGGCATAGTCGTAGGGTGCGCTAAGGGCCAGCGGCAGGAGAACGGCGACCACGTCCTGTTGGGCCGTCCGGTTGCCGGTGGAAACGGGCGGGTCCATCGTCTAGACTCTACTTCAGCCGTCCGGGATCGCCAACCGGCCGTCCGGTGGACGCGTCGACGGAACGGACAGGGGCCGGAGCAGGTTCATGAAGTTTTTCGTGGATTCGGCGGACACCGCCGAAATCCGGGATCTTGCCGCAACCGGCCTGGTTGACGGCGTGACCACCAACCCTTCGCTGATCGCGAAGTCGGGGCGCCCGTTCCTCGATGTCATCGCCGAGATCTGCGCCATCGTCGGCGGGCCGGTGAGCGCCGAGGTCGCGGCGACCGACCACGAAACAATGCTGGCCGAGGGGCGGAAGCTCGCCGGGCTGGCGTCGAATGTCGCGGTCAAAGTGCCGCTGACGCCGGACGGGCTCAGGACCTGCAAGGCGCTTTCCGATGACGGCGTTGCCGTCAACGTGACCCTGTGTTTCTCGGCTGGACAGGCGCTTCTCGCCGCCAAGGCGGGGGCCGCCTTCGTTTCGCCGTTTGCCGGCCGCCTCGACGATATCGGGCATGACGGCATGGCGCTGATCAGAGACATCTGCGCCATCTACGCCAATTACGACGACCTCCGCACCAGCGTGCTGGCGGCGTCGGTGCGCGGCCCCGCGCACGTGATCGAGGCGGCGAGGGCCGGCGCCCATGTCGCGACGGTGCCGCCGGGCGTGCTGCGTCAGCTGTTCCGGCATCCGCTGACCGATGCCGGGCTGGAAGCGTTCCTGGCGGACTGGCGGAAAACCGGTCAGTCGATCCTGTGAGGCTGCCGTGATCAACGACGCTCCAGGTCAGGCCGCAGAGCCGGAAAGGGACCAGCTCTCGCCCGAGACGGTGCTCGACTGGCTGCGCCGCAATCCCGATTTCCTGAGCGACAATCCCGAGGTGCTGGCGACGCTCGCGCCGCCGCAGCGCAGCTTCGGCGACGGCGTCGTCGACATGCAGAAATTCATGCTCGACCGGCTGCAGACGAGATTTTCGGTCCTTGAGCGCCGCGAGAAGCAGATCATGTCGGCCGCCGACGACAACGCCGATCGCCAGGCGAGGATACTTCAGGCCGCGCTCGGGCTCGTTGCAGCGGCGGATATCGATGCCCTTGCCGGTTTCCTGCGGTCGAATCTGCCGGAGGCCCTCGACCTGGAGGCTGCCGCCTTCTGCGTCGAGGACGGTCCCGGGCCGCGGTGGCCCGCCGGGACCCGCGTTCTCGCCGCCAAACGGATACGCCAACTGATGGGAACGAGGCGGCAGGTTGTGCTGAGGCCCGACTACAAGGCGAAGCCGGACGTGTTCGGAGACGCGTCGGCGCGCATCGGGTCTGTCGCCTACATACGCCTTCGCCCCGACGCCGCCGAACGGCGGATGATGGTGGCGCTCGGGGCGGGCAGCGCGGACGGTTTCACGAAGGACCAGTCCACGGATCTCCTGTGCTTCCTTGCTGACATTCTCGACATACGGCTGGAGCAATGCCGGGGAGACCGGAGCTAGTCGAATTTTCCGCGGCGCCGGACCTTCTTCCGGCGCTGGACGCCTGGCGCACATGGCTCGCGACCGAGCGGCGGATGTCGCCGCATTCCATCGACGGATACAGCCGCGACGTTGCGTCGTTTCTTGAATTCCTCCGCGAGCACCTGGAGGAGCGCGCAGGCGTGGCGGCGCTGGCGGCGCTCGGGGTTCCGGATTTCCGGGCATGGCTGACGAGCCGTGCGGATGGCGGGCTCTCGCGCACTTCGACCGCGCGCGCCCTGTCGGCGGTGCGCAACCTGTTTCGCTATCTCGAGCGTACCGGCCGTGTGGCCAATCCGGCCCTGGCATCCGTGCGGACCCCGCGGACCGGGCGCGGCATCCCCAAGGCGCTGAGCGAGATCGACGCCGTCGACCTGCTTCGCCGCGCCGCCGAGGTCGCGCCGCAGCCCTGGATCGGCGCCCGCGACGTCGCCGTGCTCACGCTGCTCTACGGGTGCGGGCTGCGCATCGACTAGGCGCTGGGCCTCGACCAGCGCGATGTTCCCGACGGCGACGCCATGGTGATCACCGGAAAGGGAGGCAAGCAACGCGTCGTGCCGGTGCTTCCCGCGGTCGCCGACGCCATACGGGTGTATCGCGAGGCCTGCCCGTTTCCGGACGAGGCAGACCGGCCGTTGTTCTATGGTGCCCGCGGCGGCCGGCTGAACGCGGGCGTCGTGCAGCGCGCCATGCGCACCCTGCGCGCCGATCTCGGGCTGCCGGAAAGCGCCACGCCGCATGCGCTGCGCCACAGTTTCGCGACCCACCTGCTGGCAGGCGGCGGCGATCTGCGCACGATCCAGGAACTGCTCGGCCACGCCTCGCTGTCCACGACCCAGCGCTATACCGAAGTCGATACCGCGCGCCTCACCGAGGTGTACGACCGCTCGCATCCGCGTGCGGTGGGCAGACGGTAGGTACCTGCCGGCGTTCCTTGCATATTCCGGCCATGTCCGCCGTGCCCTTCGGGTGAGCCTGTCCGAGATCCCGTATCGTCCACGGACCCGCACATGGCACATGCGGATACGGGCGCCCGGAATGCCGCCGACCGCACGCGTTCGAACGTTGCAGGCCAATTTCTCCGCATTCGATCCCGGACTGCCATATGGGCATCGAGTCTTGGCCTTGCGCTCAAAAGGCTAGAGGTGGCCTATTGAAATAGAGTTACGAGTACCGTGTGTCGTCGTCCGGACTGCGATATGCGGCACCCGCCATCATCTCCTGCCGGGGCCCGGCTCCTGCTGACGGCTTTCGCGCCTGCCGACGACATAGGTGCTCGCGCAGATGACGGCGGCTCCGGCCCAGGTCCAGAAATCGGTCGACTGGTGAAAGACAAGCCACCCGATCAGTGCGGTCATCGGCAACTGCACGTAGTTCACGATGACGACGAGGCCTGCCGGCGCCACGCGGAACGCCCTGGTCTGGCATTGCTGGGCGCCGACGGTGCACAGGCCGAGCGCTACCAACAGAGGGATATCCTGCAACCCGGGCTCGGCCCAGCCCCACAGGGCGCCTATGGCGGCAGGAGGAATCATCATGGCGTAGAGATAGAATACCATTGCGTTCGGGTGCTCGGTGAAGGTCAGCTTCTTGGTTCCGATCAGCGCCGCCGCAAAGGCCGCCGCGGCCAGCAGCGTTGCGATCGCTGGTGCCGAGATCTCGATCAGCCCGGGCCGCAGGATGATCAGGACGCCGGCGAAACCGGTGGCCGTTGCCAGCCACCGATGCAGGCTCGCCCGTTCGGCCAGCCAGACCGCCGCCATGATCACCGTGAACAGCGGCATCGTGAACAGGAGCGCGCTTGCGTTGGCGAGCGGCAAGCCCGCGATTCCGTACATCCAGCCGAGGGCGCCGAGATAGCTGAGCAGCATGCGCCAGATATAAAGCCCGAGGCGACGGGTCCGGAGGATTCCGATCCCCGTGGCCAGCACCCATGGCAGCATGAACACGGCACCGAGCACGGCCCGGAACAGAACGATCTGCTGGGCCGGAAAGGTTTCCGACAGGCCGCGGACGACGCCGTAGATGAGCGCGTAGAACAGGCTCGAAAGCAGCATCCAGAGGATGCCGCGCAGCGGCCCGGGAAGTTCCGCCAGTTGCCGTCTCATGCGAATTCGGGAATAGTGCTTTCCCCCGTTGTCCGCGGCCTGGCCGGCCGCCTCGTCGCGGCCCGCCCAAGCGCGGCGGCGAATTTCTTCCGGAGACATGCCCATGCAAGCCCCCCGACCGCAACCCTACATACCGGAAACCCCGCGCTTCGCCGAGGGTGCGGACACGCCGCGCGACTTTCTCGAACGCTGCATCGAGAAAATCGCGTCGCTGGAACCGCAGATCGGCGCCTTCGTGGCAACCGACTTCGAGGCGGCGCGGAGCGAGGCCGACGCCTCGGCCGAACGCTGGAAGTCGGGACGGCAGCTGTCGGCGATCGACGGCATGCCGGTGGGCATCAAGGATGTCATGGAAACGGCCCGCATGGTCACGGAGCAGGGGTCGCCGCTCTTCGAGGGATGGGTCGGCGGACGCGACTGCGCCGCGGTGGTGGCGCTGCGCGAAGCCGGCGCGGTAATCATCGGAAAGACCGTGACCACGGAATTTGCGGCGACGCAGCCGCGCGGCACGCGCAACCCGTGGGATCCCGAACGGACGCCGGGCGGCTCTTCCAGCGGTTCGGCCGCAGCGGTCGCAGCCGGCATGGCGCCGGCTGCGCTCGGCTCGCAGGTCATCGGATCCACCATCCGTCCGGCGAGCTACTGCGGCGTCCACGGGTACAAGCCGAGCGTCGGAGGGATCAACCGCGGCGGCAGCTTCGACGGTTTCAGCCAGAGCTGCACCGGCGTCATCGCTGCCAGCCTCGAGGATACCTGGGTGACCGCGCGCGAGATCGCGGCGCGCGCCGGCGGCGATGCCGGCTATGTCGGCATCACCGGCCCGATGTCCCTGCCGCCCGCAGCTGCGCCGCAGGCGGTCGCGATCCTCGAGACCTCCGGCTGGAGCAAGGCGACGGACGAGGCGAAGGAAGCCCTGGGCGATGCCCGCCGCCGTCTTGAAGAGCACGGGATCCGCGTGGTCGACCGCAACGGCTCCGCATCTGTTGCCGCCGTCGAGGACGCGATCACCAACGCCATGGATATATCGATGAGTATTAACGCCTGGGAGGGGCGTTGGCCGCTCAATACCTACAGCCGCGACATGGATGCCGACAAGCTCAGCCAGGCGGCGCGCGATCGTCTGGTCGAAGCCGAGGCGCTCAGCCAGGAGGAATTCCGTGATCTCCTCGCCGAGCGCGTGCGCGTGCGCGGCGTCTATGCGGCGCTTGCCGGAGAGGTCGATGCCTGCGTGACGCTCGCCGCGCCCGCGGCTGCGCCCGTGGGTCTCGACTGGACCGGCGATCCGTCGTTCACAGTCCACACATCCCTGATCGGCATGCCGGCGGTGACCCTGCCGGTGCTTGCCGATGACGGTTTTCCGCTCGGGCTGCAGATCATCGGGTTCACCGACGCCGACGCGTCGCTGATGGCGGCCGCCGGCGGCATCGCCGCGCTTTACTGATGGCCGCGGGTCGAGGAGGGAACGGCGGATGATCCGTGCCGGAATCGTGGGAATGGGGCGCTGGGGGCAGAACCTGGCGAGGTCCGTTGCCGACGGGAGCGAGGCCATCCGGATCACGGCCGGTTTCACGCGGACGCCGTCAAAGGTCGCGGACTTCGCTGCCGCCAACGGCATCCGGTTGCATGACAGCTACGAGTCGCTGCTCGCCGACGAGGAGATCGACGCCGTCGTGCTCGCGTCGCCGCACAGTGTGCACTTCGCGCAGATCATGGCGGCGGCGGAAGCGGGCAAGCATGTGTTCTGCGAGAAACCGTTCTGCCTCAGCGGTGCCGAGGCGCGCCGGGCGCTCGACGCCCTGGCTGCCCGGGGGCTGCGCGCCGGGATCGGGCACAACCGCCGCTTCTCGCCCAATGCCGTCGCTCTCGGAGAACTGATTGCAGGCGGCGATCTCGGCGACATGATCCAGATCGAGGGCAATTTCTCGGCCAACATGGCCGGCTATGCCAACGAATGGCGGGACAGCAGCAGCGAGAGCCCGGCCGGTGGCATGACCTCTCTCGGCATTCATGTGGTCGACATGTTCATCAACCTCTTCGGCCGCGTCGAATCGGTGCAGGCGGCGGGTGCCCGCGTGGCGATTCCGCTCGACCTGGAAGACGCCATGACGGTGCTGCTGCGGTTCGAGGGCGGTCAGCTCGGTTATCTCGGCACGGTGGCGGCGACCGGCATGCTGTGGCAGGTCCGCGCTTTCGGAACGAAGGGTTGGGCGGAGATTTCCGGTCTCGACAGGCTTGCCGTTCAGATGGCGGACGGCACCGGCGACACGAGATCCTGGGACGGATACGAATATCCCGGACTGCCGACGATCGCGGCCGGGCTCGAGGCCTTCGCGAGAGACTGCGAGGGCGGTGATCCGTTCCCGGTCACTCCCGATCAGATTCACCACGGGACATCGGTTCTCGAAGCGATAATCAGGTCCACCGGGACCGGCGAGCGTGTGACTGTGGCGTGACCGCGGACGCCGGCCATCGCGGCTCGGTGCGCGACGCGTCCGGTCACGGGTGAACCCCGACACCGGCAGGACACGCCCTTTGGGCCGGCGGATACCGATGCGGTGGGCCTTGCTATCCGGTCCGCGCGGTTGCGTGCGGCCGGTGCGGCCGAACCGGGAAAACCGGCCGCACGAATCCACTCCTGTTCGCCGCCGGATACGGCGATTTCAGTCAGGAAATTCCCTGCCTGGATGATCGTGCGTTCCGATCCAATTTCTTCGGACCGCACAAACGCCTGTCTTTCCTGACAATTGGCGAGTCCGGCTGGCGGCGTTCCGGCGATCGTCAACCCGCCGGTTCCCGCGCAGTTGCGCAAGGTATCGGGTTATCGCGCGGGAAATCGGGTTCACCGATCCGCCCCCTTGCGATATTCTCGCCGCCATGAATGCCATTCTGCCGGAACCGGTCAAGGGCGATGAGTTCCGCGACGATCTCGATGACCGCCGCGGGCTTGCCCCCGCGCTCATCAAGGAGCTGACACGGCTCGATCCCTTGCGATCGACCCTGTCGGTGACGCGAACCTGGCTCGAGATTGCCCTGCTGATGACGCTTGCCACCCTGTTCCCGGAATGGTGGGTCGTCGGCCTCTGCATGATCCTGCTGGCGACGCGGGCACAGGCGCTGTTCATACTGGCGCACGAAGCGGTGCATTACCGCCTGTACGAGACCCGCTGGCTCAACGATCTGGTTGGCCGGCTGTGCGCGACGCCGGGTGGCATCTCCATGTTCTCCTACCGGGTGATCCACCGGCTGCACCACAACCATCTGTTCGGCAGGCAGGATCCCGACACGCCGATTCACGGGGGATATCCGCGAGGTCGGGCCTATCTTGCCGGCAAGTTCCTGCGGGACGTCGCCGGACTCACGGCCTGGAAGACCTACGCCTATTTCTGGGGCGCGCCGTCCGCAGCCCGGACCGACGGGACGAAGAGCGATCCGCTGGGCGACACCTCGCCGGAATTGCGTCGCGCCGCGCTGAACGATCGCTGGGTGGTGGCGGGGTTCCATTTGGCCTTGCCCGCTGCGGCGCTCGCCTTCGGCTTCTTCCGCGAGTATCTGCTGCTCTGGGCGATTCCTCTCTGGTTTCTGCTGCAGCCGCTCCTGCGTTTCCGGTCGATTCTCGAACATGGCATGACGACCGAGACCGGCGATGTCTGGCACGATGCGCGCACCAATCTGGGGCCCGGCTGGCTGATGTGGCTGATGTTTCCCCACCACGTCCACTACCATCTGGAGCATCATCTTTACCCCTCGCTGCCGCACTACAACCTGCCCAGGGTCCATCAGGCGCTCCGCGAGATCGGCCTGCTCCAGGACGCGGAAGTCAGGCCCGTGGGATCGGCTGTGCGGCTCGCCTGGGCATCCCCTGCCGGTTGACGGTGAACGCCGTCGGCTGCCGGGCCGGGCGAGTTGGCCCGGCGCAACCGTTGCCGCGTCGCGCCACGGCCCCACATCGAAGACGAACAACCGCGGGAACGCTTCCGTCCGGGGCCCATGCCCGCTATCGTCCTGGCGACACGATCCAAGCGATCTGAGCCGCACTCACCGGCAAGGCCCCGTCATGTCCGAGCCCGAAAGACTCCCGACCGCGATCACCCGTCTGCTGGGGATCGACCATCCGGTGTTGCTCGCCCCCATGGGCGGTGTGGCAGGTGGCGCGCTGGCCGGCGCGGTCTCTTCTGGTGGCGGGCTGGGGCTGATCGGCGCCGGTTATGCCGACCCCGCGCTCGGTTTTGGCTCCGATGGCTGGATCCGCGACGAGTTCGTCAAGGCGGGTAACCACGCGGTCGGCATCGGTTTCATCACCTGGGCGCTCGACCGGCGTCCGCGCGCACTCGATGTCGCACTGGAATCGGAGCCGCACGCCGTCATGCTGTCCTTCGGCGACATAGCTCCTTACGCCGCGAAGATTCGGGATGCCGGCGCCACCCTGATCTGCCAGGTTCAGACGCTGAGGGACGCGCGGGAGGCGGCAGACAAGGGCGCCCAGATCGTGGTCGCCCAGGGCACCGAGGCCGGCGGCCACGGGGCCGACCGTGCAACGCTGCCGCTGGTGCCCGCTGTCGCCGATGCCGTGGCGCCGGTCCCGGTCGCCGCCGCCGGCGGTATCGCCGACGGGCGAGGTCTGGCCGCCGCGCTGATTCTGGGCGCGGAGGGCGCGATGATCGGGACCCGGTTCTGGGCGACGCCGGAGGCGCTGGGACATGCGAACCAGAAGGCGCTGATCGAGCGGTCCGGTGGCGACGACACGCTGCGCACCAGCGTCTTCGATACGGCACGCGGCATAGTCTGGCCGGAACCCTGGACCGGACGCGCCATCCGCAATGCCTTTGCCGACGCCTGGGACGGCCGCGACGACGAATTGCGCGCCGAAGGTCCGGCGATGCGCGAACGCTTTTTCGTCGCACAGCGCGAGGGCGTCACCGACATGGCGGTCACCTTTGCCGGTGAGGGGCTGGACCTGATCGCCGACCGGCCGGGCGCTGGTGCGCTGGTGGAGCGGATCGTGGCCGAAGCGATCGTAGCGCTGGCCACGGCGCCGAGGCCGGGGTAACCGGGCCAGGCCACGAAAACGGCTTCGATTTCCTTTTTCTCAAAGCTGGGCATTTCTTCGACCACCTGTTGATGCTGACCTTTGCGGCGGTGGCTGCGTTGCGGCTGACCGGCGGCACTGTACCGGCAGGCCCATCTTGCACCGGCGCCGGTATCAGGAGCCTGAAAAGGTGATGCGGCGGCGCTCGCCCGATTTCGCTCGCCCATCGTGGACCCGCTACGATGGCATTTTCCTGCTCAGGACCAATGCACGCGTCACCCCGCCCAACGCCGTGCTCCGGTACAGGGAGTTGCTCTTGGTGGAATCGTTGTTCCGGGCAGCCAAGAGTCCGGCGTTGGCTTGGGGGTCAGGCGTCGGCGAACCTGCGGACCTCGATCGGCGCCCGGTTGTGCTGCGCGCGCCAGAGATCGTACTGCATCTGCTGCGTCAGCCAGCTTTCGGGGCTGCCGCCGAAGGCCTCGGACAGCCGGATCGCCATCTCCGGTGAAATCCCGAGGCGGCCATTGAGCAGCATCGACAGCGTATTGCGCGATACCGAAAGACCCTTCGCGGCCTCGGTCACCGTCAGCCCGAGGGGTTCGAGGCACTGGCGCCGGATGAAAGCGCCGGGATGGGGTGGGTCGTGCATGAGCATGGGCGTTGGCTCCTAGTGGTAGTCCAGGTAGTCGACGTCGGCGGCGTGGCCGTCTTCGAAGCGGAAGATCACCCGCCAGTTGGCGCGGACCGTGACCGCCCAGAACCCGGCATACGCGCCCTTGAGCCGGTGCAGCCGGAAACCGGGCAGGTCCATGTCGTCCGGCGCAGCCGACGCGTTGAGCCGCACGAGGATGTCGCGCACGGTCTCGCGGTGCTCGGGGTGGATGCGGCGTTCGTCGCCGCGTTCCATGAACCGCCTGAGGGCCCGGCTCCTGAAGCTCCGTATCATGGCCGACCGTAATATGCATTATGACGCATGTCAAAGTGGGGCACGGACGCTGGGCGCGGCCCGGACCTCCGTGCCCGCCGCTGTCTCGCGCAGGCTGCGAAGGCTTCTTCCAGCCTGCCGATCTCGTTGGCGGGGCGAAGCTCGAGCTTACGGCGAAGCTTGCTCTCCTGAATGTCCACGGCCAACGCGAATTGTGCCAGGCTGCTGCTCTTGCACGACACGAAAGGGTTTTCGGCAGCTTCTTCGGCTTCCTGTCCATTGCTTGAACACTTGCCGCTCGACCCGGCGACAACATTTGGCCCGCATCCGAAAATCCGGGTAGCATGGCGCGTGCCGCTGCCATGGCGTTGAATCATCGCTTGGCGGATTTATGGCCGCGCGGCAGCGCTGGCGAGCGTGGACACGGGAGGCGCGCATGCAGAATACGGACAGAATCAGGACGACCCATGTGGGCAGCCTGGTCCGGCCGCCTGAGTTCGTGGCGCTCCTGCGCCGGCAGAGCGAAGGCGAGCCCGTTGACGAGGCGGAGCTCGCGGATGCGCTGAACCGGGCGGTTGTCGACGTGGTTCGACGACAGGCGGAGACCGGCCTGGACTTCATCAGCGACGGCGAGTTCGGAAAATCGATCAGCTGGTCGCGATACGTGCTTGAGCGGATGAACGGCTTCGTGCAGGAGGAGACCGAAGACGCGCCGAACATGATGCCGGCAGCGGTGTTCGGCAAGGACCGCGAAGAATTCGCCGAATTCTACGCCGAATACGACCAAACGCAGAACTTTGTCGGCATGCGCGGCTGGGCTGTGACCGGTCCGGTGACATATGGCGGGCACGACGAAATCCGGCGCGACATCGACAATTTCAGACAGGGCATGGATGGCCTCGATGGAGTCGCCGGCTTCATGCCGGCCGTGGCGCCGTCGAGCGTGGCTCCGGACCGTGACGACCGCTATTACGACCGGCCGGAGGATTGTCTCGCGGCGATCGCCGATGCGCTTCACGACGAATATCGCGAAATCATCGACGGCGGATTCCTCCTGCAGGTCGACGACGCCTATTTCGCCAGCCTGTACGACATGATGCCCGGCCTGTCGGAATATCGGGACTGGGCCGCCGGCGCCGTCGAGGTCATCAATCATGCGCTTCGCGACATTCCTCCCGAGAAGACTCGGTTCCATGTCTGCTGGGGAAGCTGGAACGGCCCCCACGTCAGCGATGTCGAACTGAAAGACATGGTGGACCTCATGCTCCGCGTCAGGGTTGGCGGATACGCGATAGAAATGGCGAATCCCCGCCACGAACACGAGTGGGCCGTGTGGCGGGACGTCGAGCTTCCGGACGGCAGGGTTCTCATTCCCGGCGTCATCAGCCATGCCACCAACGTCGTCGAACACCCCGATCTGGTCGCAGAGCGAATTGTCCGGCTCGCCAAACTGGTGGGCCGCGAGAACGTGATTGCCGGCACTGACTGCGGTTTCGCGCAGGGCCCGTTCACCAACCGGGTCCACCCCTCGATCCAGTGGGCAAAACTCCGGTCGCTCGTGGAAGGGGCCGATCGGGCGACGAAGATTCTCTGGGGCTGATTCCCGCGATCCCGCGACACAGGGGGCACGAAACGATGCGCGATACGTTGTTGCTGGTGGGGAGCGTCCCGCTCGACACTCCGGAGCAGGTCTTTCGAAGGTTCGGGCCGGAGATCGGCGAATGGCTGTCCTATATTCCCGACGGCGAGGTGGGCGAGCGCCGCTACTGGGTCGACGGAATCGCCTACCGGGTCTTCAACGGCCACCCGGAGATCGAAACCATCCGGCGGCCTGCCCCGACCGCCGACGGCGTCGAGGAATGGCGGCCCCGGGGGGTGCATGACACGTTCCAGTTCCGCGTGCGGCCGGGAACGGGGAAGGTTCGCTTCGGCGATCCGGGCTGGCGCCTCGGATATACCCGGGACGCGATCAACTCCTACTTCGTCTTCCGGCAGCTGAAAAAGGACGGGGTGGTGCCGGAGCACGTGCGGTTCCAGGTCTGCCTGCCCCTGACCTACAGCGCGGTCGGTAACTATTTCCCGGAAACCGAGGACCTGGAAAAGGTCGTTCCAGGGATGACCTCCGCCCTCACCGCGGAAGTCTCCGAAATGCTCCGCCACATTCCGGCGGGCGAGCTCGCCATCCAGTGGGACCTCGCGATCGAGAACCGGTTCGTCGAAGAGCATCTGGCGCGAGGCGACATCGAGGCGGCAAGGGCAGAGGTGCGGCGGCTCGCTCGGCCCGCGGCCGAGGTCTGCGCCGTGATCCCCGACGAGGCCCACGTGGGCTACCATTCCTGTTTCGGGACGCTGAACGGGTGGCCCACCCGGCAGCCGAAGGACATGACCGGCACCGTGTTGCTGCTCAATGCGATGATGGAGGCGACCGCCAGATCCGTCGAGTTCCTTCACTTTCCGACCGCCGGACCAACGGATGACGGGTATTTTTCGCCGCTTCGCGACCTCGACGCCGGAGATGCCAGGATCTATGTCGGCGCCATCCATCATCTGCACGGTTCCGGAGGCATGCGCGCCCAGCTTGACGTGGTCAGATCCATGCTGCCCGAGTTCGGGCTGGCGGCGCCGTGCGGCTTCGGACGGACGCCCGAACGGCCGGGCCGGCTGCTGACCGAAGAAGGCGACGAGCCGCCGCCCGACATCCTGGGAACGATCATCGAGGATCACCGGGCCGCGGTGGATTTGCATCGGCAGTTCCTGCAGTAGACACCGCCGGGGCTCCGGGCCGACGACCTGACGCCGATACCGCCGACCGGGCCGTCCTGCTGGATTCGCACCAGGCGAAGACTACGCTCCGGCGGCGCGGCAGCCACGCTGTTCGGTGCCGAGATGTGTTATCGTTGCGCCGGTTCCCGGTATCCGGACATGTTCGCGGCCGCCGGACGCAAAGGGTGGCTGATGGATGCCGGATCTCCTGAGTGTCAGTGACCTCGAGGTCGAGTTTCATGTAAACGAAGGCGTGGTCCGCGCCGTCGATGGCGCCGGATTCCGTATTCCGGCGGGCCGGACGGTCGCGCTTGTCGGTGAGTCGGGATCGGGCAAGTCGGTCGTCTCTCAGGCCATCATGGGCATACTGCCGCGGACCGCGCGGGTGACGGCGGGAAGTATCGTGTTTCGCGATCCCCGCGATGATTCGACAACCGACCTGCTGGCGCTTGATCCGGGCGGCGCGGCCATGCGTGCCATCCGCGGTGGCAGGATCTCGATCATTTTCCAGGAGCCGATGACGTCGCTTTCGCCGCTTCACACCATCGGCGATCAGGTGTCGGAGGCGCTGTTCATCCACGACCGGATCGGGCGCCGCGAGGGTCTTGAGCGGACTGCGGACATGCTGCGGCTGGTCGGCTTTCCCGAACCCCGGAAGGCGCTCGACAGGTATCCGTTCGAGCTTTCCGGCGGGCTTCGCCAGCGCGCGATGATCGCCATGGCGCTGGTGTGCCGGCCGGCGCTGCTCATTGCCGACGAACCGACGACCGCCCTCGACGTGACCATACAGGCGCAGATCCTGAAGCTGATCAGCGATCTCCAGCAAGAGCTGCACATGGCGGTGCTCATGATCACGCACGATCTCGGCGTTGTCGCCAATGTCGCGGACGAGATCGTGGTGATGTATCACGGCCGCGTGCTTGAACGCGGCACGCTCGAGGACATATTCGAAAATCCCGCACACGACTATCTCAGGGCGCTGCTGCGGGCGGTGCCGCGATTCCACATGGCGGCGGGCGAACGGCTGGTTCCGCTTCGCGAAATCTCTCACCATACCGGGCATCTGCTTGCGCGCGGCGAAGAAGAGACTGCCGACGCCGGCGGGCCGCTGCTCGAGGTGAGTGGGCTGACAAAGCGCTTCCACCCGCGCCGCGGCGGCCTCTTCGCCGCCGCCGGGACGCACCCCGTGCTTGCCGTCGACGACGTCAGCTTTTCCATCGATCGCGGCGAATGCCTGGGGCTGGTCGGAGAGTCGGGGTGCGGCAAGACCACCCTCTCGAAGATGATCATGGGTGCGCTGCGCCCCGATGCCGGCGAGGTCATCTTCGGCGAGGGTTCCGAGCGGACGGACCTCACGAAGCTGACCGAACGCGAACTCTTCTCCTACCGCCGCAGGGTCCAGTTCGTGTTCCAGGACCCGTTTTCGTCGCTCAATCCGCGCATGACCGTGTTCGAGATCATCTCGGAACCGCTGGTGATCCACGATGTCGGCGACCGCGAGTACCGGTCGGAGATGGTTCAGGAACTGATGGCGCTGGTCGGCCTCGATCCGCGCTTTCTCAACCGCTATCCGCATTCCTTTTCCGGCGGCCAGCGCCAGCGGATCGGCATCGCCCGCGCGCTCGCGCTCAAGCCGCAGATGCTGCTCTGCGACGAGCCGGTGTCGGCCCTCGACGTGTCGGTGCAGGCGCAGATACTGAACCTCCTCAAGGACCTGCAGCAGGAGCTGGGCCTGACCTACCTGTTCGTTTCGCACAACCTGGCGGTGGTTGACTATGTCTCGGATCGCATCGCCGTCATGTGTGCCGGCCGACTCGTGGAGACGGCGCCGCGCGAACTTCTCTTCAGCTCGCCGGTCCATCCCTATACCAGGGCGCTGCTGTCGGCCGTGCCTGCGCCCGATCCGGGGCGACGTCTGGATCTCACGGCGCTGATGGAGGGCAAGGCCTCCATTCCGTCGGAGTGGCCTGAGCCCTTCGGCGTGACGGGCGAGCACACGATGTCGCTTCTCGATCTCGGCGACGGACACCTTGTCCGCGCCAGCGCGAATGCCGATGCCGGGGAATTGAGGGCGTGATGCGCACGCGCGCCGTGGCGGCCGCGACCGTTGTCGCGGCCACGCTCGCCGGGCCGGCGACAGCCGAGCTGCCGGCCGGGATGCAGCTGGTCGAGCCGCCGGCGCTGGAGGCCTGGGTGGCGGCCGGCCGGCTGCCACCCGTCCGCGAACGCCTTCCGGAGACGCCCCGCATCGTCGAGGTCGAGTCTCCGGGACGTCATGGCGGCCGGCTGCGGATGATCTTCGGACGCTCGAAGGACACGCGCCTCCTCGTCGTTTACGGCTATGCGCGGCTCGTGACATACGATGCGCAATTCCGGATCCGGCCGGACATCCTCGCCGCCGTCGATGTCGAGGAGGGGCGCCGCTTCACCCTGCATCTGCGGAGCGGGCATCGCTGGTCCGACGGGCACCCGTTCACGGCCGAGGATTTCCGTTACTGGTGGGACGATGTCGCCAACAACCCGAAACTGTCGCCACTCGGCCCGCCGCAGGTCATGAAGGTCGACGGCCACGGCCCGACCTTCGAGGTCGTCGACGGCCGAACGGTGCGCTACACGTGGCACGCGCCCAACCCGTACTTTCTTCCCGCGCTCGCCGCTGCGACGCCGCTCTACATCTATCGTCCGGCGCATTACCTGCGCCGCTTCCACAAGCGCTATGCCGATCCCGGCCGCCTAGCCCGCATGGTCGGCAAGTCGGGCCGCCGCAACTGGGCCGCGCTCCACAACCGCCGGGACAACCAGTACAAGAACGACAATCCCTGGCTCCCGACGCTGCAACCGTGGGTTCTCCGCACGCAGCCGCCGGCGCAGCTGTTCGTGTTCCGACGCAATCCCTATTTTCACCGGATCGACCAGAACGGACGCCAGCTGCCCTATGCCGACAGGGTCGCGATGAAGGTCGCGGCCGGCGGGGTGATACCGCTCAAGACCGGCGCCGGCGAATCCGACCTCCAGGCGCGCGGACTGGCCTTCAGCGACTACACCTTCCTCAAGGAAGCCGAGAAGCGGGAGAATTTCCAGGTGCGCCTGTGGCAAACCGCGAAGGGCTCCCATGTCGCGCTGTATCCGAATCTCAACGCCCGCGACCCGGTATGGCGCAAGCTGATGCGCGCGGCGGATTTCCGGCGCGCATTGTCGCTGGCGATCAACCGCCACGAAATCAACCAGGTCATCTATTACGGACTTGCCGTCGAGGGCCAGAACACGGCGTTGCCGGCGAGTCCGCTGCATCGTCCCGAATATGCGGGCGCCTGGGCAGGGTTCGATCTCGATCGCGCCAACGCGCTGCTCGACGGCCTCGGCCTGGCGCGGGATGGTTCGCGCGGGCTGCGCACGCTGCCCGACGGGCGCCCCATGGAAATCATCGTCGAGACGGCCGGCGAGGATTCCGAGCAGGCCGACGTCCTCGAACTGGTTCACGATTCCTGGCTGCGGGCGGGCATCAAGCTGTTTACCCGCCCGTCCCAGCGCGAGGTATTCCGCAACCGGATCTTTGCCGGCGAGACGCTGATGTCGGTATGGTTCGGTCTTGAGAACGGCGTTCCCAATGCCGAGACCAGCCCGGACGAGTTGGCGCCGACGAGCCAGCTGCAACTGCAGTGGCCCAAATGGGGCCAGTATCACCAGACCGGGGGGCGGGCTGGAGAACGGCCGGACAACCCCCATGCGCTCGAGCTCCTGGAACTGAACCGGAAATGGATCCGTGCTGCGTCGCAGGCGGAACGCGCCCGCATATGGCACCGGATGCTCGCCATCCACGCCGACCGGGTCTATTCGATCGGGCTTGTTGCGGCGGTTCCGCAGCCCGTCATCGTCAACCGCCATCTCCGCAACGTTCCGGAACGCGCCATCTTCAACTGGAATCCGGGCGCCCAGTTCGGCGCCTACATGCCCGACACGTTCTGGTTCGCCGATTCCCGCCGCCGGCGGATGCGCCGCTAGAAAGGTGACGGGATGCTGAGATACCTCGTCCACCGCCTACTGGTCATGATCCCCACCCTGCTGGCGATCAGCTTCATCGTCTTCGTCATCATCCAGCTGCCGCCCGGCGACTATCTCACCAGCTACATCAACGAACTGCAGAGTCAGGGCGAGGCGGTCGACGAGGCCAAGATCGCGTTCCTGCGTGAACAGTACGGCCTCGACCAGCCGTGGTGGCGGCAATATCTCCTGTGGCTCGGCGGCATGCTCCAGGGCGATTTCGGCTTTTCGTTCGAACACGATCGGCCGGTGGCCGAGGTTGTCGGGGACCGGCTCTGGCTGAGCTTTCTCGTGTCGTTCACCACGATCCTGTTCACCTGGGCGGTGGCGTTTCCGATCGGCGTGTATTCGGCAACGCATCAGTACAGCTGGGGCGATTACGGGCTGTCGTTTGTCGGGTTTCTCGGCCTTGCGACGCCCAACTTCCTGCTCGCGCTGGTGTTGCTCTATGCCGCCAATCGCTGGTTCGGCACCTCGGTCGGCGGGCTGATGGATGACCGGTTCATTGGCCAGCCCATGAGCTGGGCCAAGCTCGGATCCGTGCTCGAACATCTCTGGGTTCCGGTCGTCGTCATCGGCACGTCGGGGACGGCTGGCATGATCCGCCGCCTGCGCGCCAATCTCCTCGACGAACTGCAGCGCCAGTACGTGACGACGGGGCGCGCCAAGGGGCTGCGCCCGGGCCGGCTTCTGGTCAAGTATCCGCTGCGCATGGCGCTCAACCCGTTCATCGCCGACATCGGAAACCTCCTGCCCCAGGTCATTTCCGGGGCGGTCATCGTCTCCGTCGTCCTGTCCCTGCCCACCACCGGGCCGATGCTCCTGCGCGCGCTGCAGAGCCAGGACATGTATCTGGCCGGCTCCTTCCTGATGTTCCTGTCGCTGCTGACCGTCATCGGCGTGTTTGTTTCCGACATTCTGCTCGCCCTCCTTGATCCGCGCATCCGGCTCGGCGGCGGGACGACGCGATGACCTCCGCCCCGACCTCCGGCGAGCGCCTGGAACACTGGGTCTCGGACGTGCCCTTCGATCCGCATGTCGCGGAGACGCTGACCCCGGAACAGGAGCGCATCTACATGGCGTCGCAGTGGCGCATGATGTGGATCCGGTTCCGGCGGCACAGGCTTGCGGTCTGGTCGGGGATGCTGCTGGCCGTCGTGTACCTGTCGATCCTGGCGAGCGAGTTCATAGCTCCCTACAACATGCACACCCGCCACACGGATCACATATTCGCGCCGCCACAGACGGTGCGCCTGTTCCATGACGGCGAGCTTGCGGGGCCGTTCACCTACCGGTTCGACTACCGGCTCAACATGGAGAATCTCAAGCGCGAATACGAGGAAAACCGGTCCGAGCCCCGCCGGCTTCGCTTTTTCTGCCTGGGCGACGCCTATTCTTTCTGGGGCCTGGTCGAAATGCGCTTTCATTTCGTCTGCCCGCCGGAAGGCGGAACGTTCTTCCTGCTCGGAACCGACCGTCTCGGCCGCGACGTCTTTTCGCGCATCGTGATGGGAACCCGCATATCGCTCACCGTGGGACTCATGGGGATCACCATCAGCTTCGTGCTCGGCATGCTGATCGGCGGGCTGGCGGGCTATTACGGAGGCTGGGTCGACAACGCGACCCAGCGCGCGATCGAGGTGATCCGCTCCTTTCCCGAACTGCCGCTGTGGATGGCGCTGTCGGCGGCATTGCCGGTGACGTGGAGCCCGATTCTCATATATTTCGGCATCACCATCATTCTCGGTCTTCTCGACTGGACCGGCCTCGCCCGTGCCGTGCGATCCCGGCTTCTTGCAATCCGTGAGGAGGATTTCGTCTCCGCCGCCCGCCTCATGGGAGCGCGTCCGCGCCGGATCATCTGGCGCCACATGATGCCGGGTTTCATGAGTCACCTGATTGCGTCGGCGACATTGTCGGTTCCGGCAATGATCCTTGGCGAGACGGCGCTGTCGTTTCTGGGGCTCGGGCTGCGTCCCCCGATCACAAGCTGGGGTGTCCTCTTGGCCGAGGCGCAGAACATCAACGTGGTCGCGCTCTATCCGTGGCTCATGCTGCCGGTGGTGCCGGTCATCATCGTCATTCTCGCCTTCAATTTTCTTGGCGACGGCTTGCGCGACGCTGCGGACCCCTACGCATAGGGTTGGGCTTCCCCCAGCCGCTGTGCGGCCGGCAACGGGAGCCAAAATTTCAGCCGGGCGGGCGAGGTATCCTGGCGCAACGCGTCTTGTGCTGGCGCCCCGGCATCGTCCTCCGAGGTCCCTTACTGGCTGCCGTTATACGTCGAGTGGCACGCCCAGGCAGATGCGGCGGAAACTCGTGTCAAGGAGTCAAGTTGTGCGGAGATTTCCGTGCGCTCCCGCGTGAGCATGGTGAAGTGGAATCTCGATCGGATCCAGGAGCAGCCTGAGGCAGCTCGTATGGAGGTGAAGGAGCCTGCCGATCAGACCATGTTCAGGCCGTCGCCGACCGTTTAGCGCACCTGAAACCGCCGCGACAGCGGGTCTATCACGAGCTTCTCGCCGGCAACGAAGATCAGCACGATCGCGAAACAGGCGGCAAAGAGGGTCACCGCATCGGCAGCGGTGAGCGCACGGAGCATCTGGTAGCCGATACCGCTTTCGGCGCCGAACAGTTCCGAGACCAGCGCGATCTTCCAGCCGACGCCGTAGGCGATCCGTAGCGCTGCCACGACATACGGCATGAGCAGCGGAATCGTGATGCGAACGAATACCTTCAGGCGGTTGCGTGTGAAGCTCCGGCCCATCTCCAGAAGCTCGACGTCGAGCTCCTTCAGCCCTTCGGAAATGTTGACCAGGCAGAACGGTGTGAGGATCGCGACCTGAACGAAGATCACCGAGAAATCCGAGGTGCCGAACCATATCACCGCCAGAATCGCCCAGCCGATCGAGGGAAAGGAGTTCAGGAACGGCTTGATCCGTTCATGAACTATGGCCTCCGCCCATGGCCACCGCCACGGCACCAGTGCCAGCACTCCGCCGAGGGTGACCGCGATGACGACGGATGCCGCCACCCGGACGGTGCTGATCAGCGAATCGTCGACTATCCCCGACAGTATGAAGAAATCCAGCACCCGTTCGGCCACAGCAAGAGGTCCGGGCAGGATGAAGTCCGGCATCTGACGCGCGGCAAGCCACCATCCGAAAATCGCGAGGATCACCAGGCCCTCGGCCGGAAGGTGCTGGAAGAGCCGCTGCCTCAGGGGGCTGCGGATGCTTCGGGGCCGCCTGTCAGTTCGGGGCGGCATGATGGCGGGCCAGCCGCGACTGCATGGGCGCAAACAGCCAGCGGTCGGAACTGTAGACGAAGATGATGATGACGATGATCACGACGATGATCAGCGGCGTGTCGAAGTCCTGCCGCGCAAGGTTGAGCAGGTAGCCGAGGCCGCGGTCGCCGCCGAACAGTTCGGCCGTCAGGGCCACCTTCCAGGCAACGCCGAAACAGATGCGCAGCGTCGCAAAGATGAACGGATACAGGGCCGGCAGCACCAGGAGGCGGAACTCCCGCCACGTGCTGCGGCCGAAACTGCGGCCCATCTCGATCATCTCGTGGTCGATCGAATCGAGCCCCTCGCGCATGTTGATGATGGCAAACGGGATCAGCACCATGCTGATCGCATACATCACGGTGAAGTCGTTGATCCCGAACCAGATGATGGCAAGCAGCGTCCAGCCGATCCCAGAAAAAGAATTGAGGAACGGGCTCAACCGGGCGTGAACCATCAGGCGGAACAGCGGCAGGTAGAATGCGAGAAACGCGAGCGCGGAGCCGATGAGGAACGATGCGATGATTGCGCCGCCGATATGGGCGAACGACCAGAACATGTGCTTGAGGAGGTGAACGTCGATGAAGAACTCGTAGAGCCTAATCGCGACGATTTCGGGCCCCGGCATGATATAGGCCTCGACGATCTGGCCATAGATCGCCCACAGGCCGAGGAACCCCAGAGTGAACAGATGGGCCGCGCGCCGGTTGCGCCGACGCGCGGCCCCGATGTCAGGCACGTTCAAGGTGCCGGCGGTCCGCCGGTCACTCGCGGATCGCGTGTTCCCAGATCACCGTCTCCGCCTTGCCGTGTTTCTTGAGGATGCCGAGCTCCTTGGCGCCCGCCCAGACGGTATCCATGGCCTTGACGTCAGCCGCCGTTACCGTGGCCGGGAAAAACGAGAAACGCGTGAGCCAGGCTTCGAAGAAATCGGCCGAAATGTTGTGTTCCTTGCTGATCGCCTCGCCTATCTTGCGCCGGTTGGCGACCGCGTAGTCGACGGAGGCCTTGAGCATTCTGTTGAATTCCTTGAAGGCCGCGGGCCGCGCCTTCAACTTGTCGGGATAGCTCACATTGACGGCCGGGACCACTTCCACGCTGTAGAGTTCATGTATGTCGCGATTGGTGTAGGCGATGGCGCGGTACTGGCCCGACTTGTCGGCCTTGTAGGCCTGCGAATGGATCAGCGACGCGGCATCGACCCGCCCGGCCTCAAGAGCGCCGAGCAACGCCGGCGCCGGCATCTGCACCCATCGGTAGTCGCCGCCCTTGTAGGACACGTTGATTCCGTACTTCTTCCATAACGCAAGGCGCTGCCAGGTGGTGCCGGTCGACTGCAGCGCGACATTTCCGATGGTCTTGCCCTTAAGATCGGCCGGGGTCTTGTAGGGGCTGTCCGCCTTGACCCAGAGCGCGCCGCCTTCACGGCCCGGCGGCGCACGCAATGCCGTGGACAGGACCACGAGGTCGAGGCCGCGCGCCTTGGCCCGCGGTATGGCCATTACGGCGTTCATGATCACGTCGTAGCGCTTGGTCGGTGTCGACTGGATCAGGGCCGGAATCGCGAGCGAGGACGTTTCGATCTCGATCAGGTCGGATTTGACGATGCCCTTCTTGATTCCATAGAGCATGCCTTCCATCGCCGGTTCGATCAGGTAGGCGTAGGTGACCTTTTCCTTTGCCGGCGCCGGGCCGGCGGCCGCAAGGAAGGTTGCCGCCAGCGCGGCGGTCAGGATCTTTTTCATGCGTGTGCCTCCTCGGTTGTCAGGTTGCCCTCGACCGCTTCGGGTTCGAGAGTGCGGAAAAGTTCGTGCAGATGGGCCCGGTGGGCTTTCAGGGTTGCAGCGGTATCGATGTTGCGGGGACGAGTCTCCCGGATCTCGATGGTCTCGAGAATCCGGGTCGGCTTGTTGGACAGCAGCACGATGCGATCCGCGAGCACGAGCGCCTCGTCAATGTCATGGGTGACGAACACGATCGTCTTGCCGGTGGCCTGCCAGATCGAGATGATCTCGGCGCGCAGGCGCCGCCGGGTGTTGAGGTCGAGCGCCGAGAACGGCTCGTCCATGAGGATGATCTTGGGTTCGACCGACAGCGCCCGCGCGATGGCGACGCGCTGGCGTTCTCCGCCCGAAAGCATCGTCGGAAACTTCTCCATGTCGGCGGCCAGCCCCACCAGCGCCAGCAGTTCACGCGCCCGCGCCCGCATCTCGCTCTTCGCCATGCGCTCGAAGCGGAGTTCCATTCCGAGGACCACGTTTCCGATGGCGTCGCGCCATGGCACCAGGCGTGGCGACTGGAAGATGTAGGCGAGGTCCCGCCAGGCCTCGCCGGGCGGGCGGCCATCGACCGCGACCTCGCCCGAGGTCGCGCCGAGCAGGTCGCCCATGATGCGGAGCGATGTTGACTTGCCGCATCCGGACGGTCCGAGAATGCAGAGAAACTCTCCTTCCCGGACGTCGAACGTCAGGTCGTCATAGATGGTTTCCGACGCAAAGCTGACGCCGACGTCACGAAAGGTGATGGCGCTTGCGGTCACTGGCGGGTGGTTCCCCTGTGCGGTGCTTCGTGTTCCACTGCTCTCTTCCGCTGTCCCGACCCGGACCGTTTTCCTCCCGGCCTGGCCGGCGCGTGCCTACATGCCGTCGCGATAGACAACCTTGCCGCCGACCATGGTCAGGAGCGCACGGGTATGCCTGATGTCGTCCGGATCCACCTCGACGATATCCTGGGACAGGATTGTCAGATCAGCGAACTTTCCCGGTTCTATCGAGCCGCGATCCTCTTCGACACCCATGATGCGCGCGTTGTTGATGGTGTACAACTCCAGCGCCTCCCTGGCCGAGATAGCCTGGTCGGGGCCCATGGCGTAGCCGAGCAGCGTCTGGCGGGTGACCATCCACCACATCGACAGGAACGGGTCGACCGGAACCACCGGGCCGTCGGTTCCGCCGCCGACGAGAAGGCCGCCGTCGATGAGGCTGCGGATCGGAATGGCTCCGTCCGCCCGTTCGTTTCCCCACCACCGGCGCTGATTGTGACCCAGCAGTACCGGGTGGTCCTGGACGGTGGCAAGCACGCCGATCCCGGCCATCGTGCGGATGGCGTCGTCGGACGGCAGGAAGGCATGCATCAGCGTCCAGCGCAGGTCAGCGATCGGCATCTCGCGGTCAGCGCGGGCATAGGCGCGGACGATGACGTCGATCGCTTCGTCTCCGACGCCGTGGGTCTGCGCCTGCAGGCCTGCTTCGGCCACCAGGCCAAGGGCCTCGACGAACTCGTCTTCGCCCCCGGGCGGCGTCATCAGGAGTCCCCGGTATTCGGGATCCGGCTGTTCGCCGGGCACGATCCGGTACGGTTCGCGCAGCCTCGCGCCCTCGACGCCGCCATCGAGCATGAACTTGATCCCCGCGAAGCGCAGCATGTCGTCGCTGGTCTCCGCCTGGATCGCGGCGATGCCGCGCTCCGTATGGGCGCGATCCGCAGCCTTGTACAGGAGGTCGGTGCGCACCGTGATCGCGCCGTCGTCACGGAGGCGGCGATAGACCGCCATGCTGTTCTCGTCGACCACCGGGTCGATGACGCTGACGATGCCGTAGCTGTTGAGTTCCTGCATCGCGGCCTTCAGCAGATCGGCCGTTTCGTCCTTGTCGGGCAGGAGCGGCGCCACCCGCCTCGCGAAATACGCCGCCGTCTCAAGCAGCACGCCGGTCGCCTCGCCGGTGTGGGGATCGCGAACGATCACCCCTCCGACGGGATCCGGCGTGTCGGGGCCTATGCCCGCCCGTTCCAGGGCAATGGAGTTGACGGTTACGACATGCCCGCCTCGCGGGATGATCACCGGGTTGTGGGGCGCTGCCTCGTCGAGCTCCCAGCGCGTCGGCATGCGGCCTTCGGCGAGCAGGCTCTCGTGCCATCCGGATGTGCCGACGATCCATTCGCCTGCCGGCGTCGTTTCGGCGCGGTCCGCTATCTTGGCCTGGACATCGGCGATCGATCGCGCGTCGAGAAGCTGGACGGTGGGCACGTTGAGACCGACATAGAACTGGTGGATATGGGAATCGATCAGGCCCGGTATCGCCGTCCGTCCCCCGAGGTCAAGGATCTCGGTGTCGGGTCCGGCATGCAGGCCAACGCTTTCACTGTCCCCGACGGCAATGAAGCGGCCGTCCCTGATCGCCACTGCTTCCGCGGTCGCGAAGGCGGCATCCACTGTGCGGATTTTGCCGTTCAGCAGGATCATGTCGGCGGCGCCCGCGCCGACGTAGAACTGCGTGCGGCGCGGGCTCCGCGCGTGGCGGTGAACGGGGTGTCGATGCGGCGGCCGCGCTTCCAGATAGGCGTGCAGCCAGGCTCGCGCGTCGTCGGACGCCAGAGCCTCGGGCTGCTGCACGACGGCGTCAACGAGCACGGGGGCAACGTTCTCGCCCGATCCGGCGGCTCCCGTCGGCTCGAGCCGGAGTCTGCCGCTGACCGCTACGGCTTCATGCATCATGGTGGGCGTCGGGACCGGCGCCACCGGTTCCACCAGAAGCCCGGATTCGACGCCATGGATGTTTCCGCAGAGCTGGCACGGAGCGAGGGATCGGGCCGTCAGGAGGAAGCGCGCAGGATCCGTGATCAGCGACGGGGCAACGAAACCCGACAGCCGGACCGCTCTGCCATCAAGTTGCCGCGCCAACGGCATCGTGGCGGCATTCGGGCATACGAGATCATCTATTTCGACGGCCTGCCCGTCATCGTCGCCAGGCCGGCCAGCGGACCGGTCGGGATGAAGGCGTTCCGAAGCGTTCGTCGAGAAAACGGTCATCGGGTGCATCGGCCTGTCTCCCAATCCAGAGAGCGACTTGTGTTGTCATTATTCACGGAATGGCGTTCGCGGCAAGACCGTTCCGCTGAAGTGTCCGGCCGGGGCCGGTCGGCGGGCTGCTCCGTCGGCAGCCGCGACCTGGCGGCGCCGGTCCGCGCCAGGCGCGGACGCGTCGATTCCGGGTGCCTGCGGCAATATGGACATGGCAGGCAATCCCGACTAACGCTTGATGCTGGGCCCGCTGCCGGGCGCCGTCCAACAGGAGATCGTCATGAGCAAAATCACAAAGACCTATGTGGAAGGGACGCCCCGTCTCGCGGTGGATCATGCCGGAAGCGGTCCGATGGTCCTGTTCATGCACGGCATCGGCGGCAACCGCTCGAACTGGTCTGATCAGATCGAGGCTTGCAGCGCTTCCTTCCATGCCGTGGCATGGGATGCCCGCGGTTACGGTGAGTCCGATGATTACGAGGGTCCCCTGGATTTCGGCGACTTTGCCCGGGATGTGGTCAGGGTCCTCGATCATTTTGGATCGCGAAAGGCCCATCTCGTCGGCCTGTCGATGGGGGGACGCATCGCTCAGGACTTCCATGCGCAGTTTCCCGACCGTGTCGCGACGCTCGTGCTGTGCGACACCATGTCCGATTTCACCTCGACGCTGAGCCCCGAAAAGCGGGCCGAATTCGTGCGCCTGAGGCAGGAGCCGCTGCTCGCCGGCAAGGAACCCGTGGACATAGCGGACGACCTGGTCGCCAGCCTCATCGGGCCGAATGCCGGCGAAACGGAGCGGCTGCGCCTCCGAAGAAGCATCGCCGTGCTCCACAAGGAGTCCTATCTGAAGACGATAGAGGCGTCGCTCACTTTTGACCGTTCGGCGGAAGTCGAACAGATCGCCGTGCCGACACTCCTGCTGTATGGAGAACATGATCGGCTCACGCCTCCGGACGTCGGCCGCGCCCTTGCCGACCGTATCGCCGGGTCGCGTTTCGTGATGATCGAGGATGCCGGCCATCTGGCGAACATGGAACAGCCGCAGGCCTTCAACGCGGCGTTGCTCGCCTTCCTGGAGGAGCATGGTGAACGGGCGGCTTGATTGAGCCGGCGTGAATCAGGCGGCTCCGCCGCGACCCGAGCATTGTCCGCGCCCGCAGAGGTGGCGGGAGGAAGGGGTCCCCGGCTGTTGCTGCGCCCCATGGGCCGCGTCGGCGCAGCAGGGTGGCGGTCAGGCCTCTTGCGCTCCGTAATACAGGGCGGAAACGTGGGTGGCCTCGGCGAAGAACAACCACCGTTCCACCAGTACGCCCGCCGAAGCCGACAGCGCGGCGGCAAGCGTCCCCGGCACGGCGATCCATGCCTCGCTCTGGGCGGTTGACGCCGTGAGGATCGCCGGGATGACGAACCATGCGACAAAGCTGATGCGGCGGAGCTTCTGCGCGTGCTTGCGCGCGATCCGGTAACCCATTTCGCGTTGTACGAAATTCTCCTGGGTGTGGGGTGGATCGAGAAGCCGCACCGTGCTGTCCCGCCCGAGCCCGACCGCGCTTCCCGGTGTCCCCGGCCCCCTTGTGCCGTCGATGGATCGCCAGTAGGCGCGTTTTATGTACCAGGCGAGAAACAGAGGGATGATGACCATGAGCGCGATTTCCGGAGAACGGACTCCGAACATCTGCGCCACCGCGTGGAACCACAGCGCCCCGGTCAGCCAGGCGAAGGCCAGGTAACCGGGCACCGTCATCCTGTTGTGCCACGCGTGAATCGTGCGCAACGTGGCGTAGATCATGCCGGTTGCGTGAACCGTCAACACGCACAGCATCGCCAGGACGACGGCAAAGACACTGAAACCGCCTCCGAGGCTGCCCTCCGCGATCCATCCCCAGCCCGTGAGCGCCAGCGGAACGTAGGTCGCCGTGGCGAGCACGCCTTCGCGGGACAGCCACGACGACTTCCACTGGGAAAAGGCCCGCCAGGCCCGTTCCGGGCGGCCGAGATGAAACGTCGACGCCAGCAGGCCGGCGGTCACCAGCACCGTCCCGATGCCCAGCCCGGCAGCGCCCAGCCACGGGTCGAGCGGCGCCTCCTGCAGCACGCCGTAGAGCGCCATCAGCGCGATCAGCCCGTATCCGGCTCCGGAACAGGCGGTGAAGAAGATGACGGAGTAGGCTGGATGCATGCGGGTACCGGGATCGGGCGATGGCGGACTAGCGCGACAGCACGCGGTCGACCCACCTCAGGAACCGGCCCTGTTCGTCGGACTGCAGAGAAATCACCGGTTCGAGCGATTCCGGTCCGTCGGCGGACGCAGACGCCGGTGGCCGCGGAGGCAGGTACCGGTTGACGGGCCGGTACCCCAGTTCCGGCAGCAACTCGCGGCCGTCGCGCTCGGCGACCAGCTGCGACACCTCCGAATCGGGATCGCCGAGATCGCCGAAGTGGCGGGCATTGGCCGGACATGTCGAGACGCAGGCCGGCACCCGTTCGCTCTCGGGCAGGTTCCGGTTGTAGATCCGGTCGATGCAGAGCGTGCATTTCTTCATCACGCCGGCGTCGCTGTCATATTCGCGGGCGCCGTAGGGGCACGCCCACGAACACAGCTTGCAGCCGATGCAGGCATCTTCGTTGACCAGGACGATGCCGTCTTCGGCGCGCTTGTAGGACGCGCCGGTCGGGCACACGGTCACGCATTCCGCGTTCTCGCAATGGAGGCAGGAGCGCGGAAAATGGAGCGTCCGGCTCGACGACCCCTCGCCGGCCTCGAAGGTATGCACGCGGTTGAACCACACGCCGGTCGGGTCGGCGCCGTAGGGGTCATGGTCGGGAAGCGGGCCCGAATGGCCGCCGGTATTCCATTCCTTGCAGTTCACGGCGCAGGCATGGCAGCCGACGCAGGTGTCGAGATCGATGACCAGGCCAAGCCGGACCGGCCCTTCGGGCGGAAGGCGCGTCACGGTCCGGCCTCCCCGTCGCCGCCGGTGCGCGATGCGCGCGGTGCGAATGCGGCGCCGTAGCGCAGTATCTCGGGCCGCTGCGCAAAACCGGGGGAAGGGGGCTGGGGCGGCAGTTCGGGCATCGCCCCGACGCTCTCGCCCGGCGCCATCCTCTCGATCCGCACGCACAAATCGTACCAGGCGGCCTGGCCGGTGATGGGATCCGAGTTGGCGTAGCGGTAGCCGTCCTCCCGGGGCGGCAGCAGTTCCGAGATCACATGGTTGAGGAGGAAGCCCTGCGTTGCCTCCGGCGCGTCCGGGGAGAGGTTCCAGGCGCCCGCGCGCCGCCCGAGGGCGTTCCATGTCCACACGGTGTCGCGCTGGGTGCCTTCCATCAGGCGTATTCGGGCGCCGATGCGGCCGTGGCGGCTGATGACCCAGACCTCGTCCTCGTCTTCGAGGCCGGCGGAGGCGGCTTCATCGCGATTGACGTAGAGCCGGTTTCCGCCGTGGATCTGGCGCAGCCAGGCGTTCTGCCCGCCCCACGAGTGGTACATCGCCATCGGCCTCTGGGTGATGGCATGAAACGGGTAGTCTTCCGCGCCGTCGTGCTGGGATTCGAGCGACCGGTACCAGACCGGCAGCGGGTCGAAGTAGCCCTCCACCCTGACCCGGTGGACCTCCGGCGGCCTGACCGTCCCGTGGCCGGCGGCCGCGAGCCGGAAGCGCTGGAGCGGCTCGGAGTAGATCTGCATGATGATCTGCTCGGAAGACCCGATCCAGCCCATGTTCCGCGCATAGTCCAGATAGTCCTTGTTGGCGTGCTTGTAGTAGCGGAGGCCGGGCGGCAGCTCCTCGCGCCAGAAGCAGCCGTTCTCGACATAGCGGTCGAGCTGCCGGGCGTTTGCGTCCCCCCTGCCGTGCTGTTCGCCGTCTTCGCCCCGCCAGCCGGCCAGCGGTCCGATTCCCGGCAGGCGCTCGTGGTTGACGATGTAGTCTTCATATCCTCCGGGATAGGCCGGCGAGCCGTCGTCATTGGTCATTCCGGGCAGTCCGAGCCGCGCGCCGAGATCGAGCAGGACGGACTGGAAGGGGCGGACGTCGCGGTCGGGTTCCACCACCGGCTGGCGGATGGCGTCGGCCGCCCCGTCGGCGCTGCCGATGGGCCGGTCGAGCAGCGAGATGCAGTCCCAGCGTTCGAGATAGGTGGTGTCCGGGAGTATCACGTCGGCGAAGGGGACCATTTCCGACCAGAAGGCGTCGGAATAGACGATGAAGGGAATCCGGTACTCGTCGCTGTCCGGTTTCCGGTCGGTCAGCATTTCGATCACGCGGGAGACGTTCATGGAGGAGTTCCAGGCCATGTTGGCCATGTACATGAACAGCGTGTCGATCGGGTACGGGTCCTCCTTCCAGGCGTTGGTGATGACCATGTGCATCAGGCCGTGGGCGGCCAGGGGGGCCTCCCACGAATAGGCCTTGTCGATCCGGAGCGCCTTCCCGTCCGCGTCGACCAGGAGGTCGTCCGGGCCCGTCGGAAATCCCAGCGGCGGCCCCGCCAAGGGCGTGTCCGGCGCAACCTGGCCGTCCTTGCCGGCCGGTTTCTGGGGTGGCGGGCACGGGCGAGGGAAGGGGGGCTTGTACCGGAAGCCGCCTGGCACGTCGATCGATCCCAGAAGCATCTGCAGGAGATGGATGGCGCGGCAGGTCTGAAAGCCGTTCGAGTGCGCGGAGATGCCGCGCATGGCGTGCATCGCGACCGGGCGGCCGATCATGCGGTCGTGGCGGCGTCCGGCCCAGTCGGTCCATTCCGTCTCGATCACGATTTCCCGATCGAATGCCGCCTCGGCCAGCTCGGCCGCGATCCGCCGGATCTTGTCGGCGGGAATGCCGCAGCGCAGCGCTGCCGAATCCGGCGCATAGGTGGTGTCGAGATAACGTTCGGCGAGGAGCTGGAACACCGGCGTCGCGGTGCGCCCGTCCTCCAGCGTGAACGAGCCCGCCATGACCGGCGAGACGGTCGGGAGCCGTGCGTCGGCCGGCTGTCCCGAATTGCGGTCGAAACACAGCGGTTCGCCGTCCGGGCCGCGCGCGAAGAGGCCGTCATCGGGCGCTCCCGGATCCCTGATGACCAGCCACGGCGCGTTGGTGTAGCGCGCGAGAAAGTCGAGATCGACGCGGTCGGCCCGCAGCAGTTCGTGGATCAGCGCAAGCACGAAGGCGCCATCGCTGCCGGGCCGGACACCGACCCACTCGTCGGCGATCGCCGAGTAGCCCGTCTTGACCGGGTTGACCGACACGAATTTCGCGCCGCGTGCCTTGAGGGTCGCGAGTCCGCCCTTGATCGGGTTGGAATCGTGATCTTCGGCCACCCCGAACATCATGAAATATTCGGTGTGCTCCCAGTCCGGTTCGCCGAACTCCCAGAACGATCCGCCGATGGTATAGAGGCCCGCGGCTGCCATGTTCACCGAGCAGAAACCGCCATGCGCGGCATGGTTCGGCGTCCCGAACTGGCTCGCCCACCACGCGGTCAGCGACTGGCTCTGGTCGCGGCCGGTGAAAAAGGCGAGCTTTCTCGGATCCTCGGCCCGGACGTGCGCGAGGCGCCGGGTCACGAGGCCGAGGACCTCTTCCCAATCGGCCTCGCGGAACTCGCCCGAGCCCCGCGGCCCGGTGCGCACCAGCGGACCGGAGAGGCGCGCCGGCGAGTAATGCTGCATGATTCCGGCGGAACCCTTGGCGCAGAGCACGCCCTTGTTCACCGGATGATCGCGATTGCCTTCGATGTAGCGAATCCGCCCGTCCCTGAGGTGGACCTTGATGCCGCATCGGCACGCGCACATGTAGCAGGTCGTGGCGCGGGTCTCGTCGGCGACAGTCGGCGACAGGTCTATCTCTTCTTCGGGGGTAAACAATTCGCCGATCACGGGTTTCTTCGCTGTTTGACAATGCCGGCCCCGACGGCGCCGAGGACACTTCGGGGGCGGGCAATCAGGATCAGCCGGGAAGGCGCGCCGCGAATTGGTGCATGAATCACGGGGCTCTCTGGCTTGGCCAACCTATGCCGGAGGCGCTGGCCGGTCAAGGGAATTGCACTGCCTCCCGGCGCGGCAAGTTCCGGCTTGTCACCGGCGGAGAAAGGCACCATATACCCCTTGTGGTTCGGCGGAACCGTCCCGAGCTTTGCCGGGCTGGAAACGCTTTCGGACCAGAACCACGCCCGAAACCAGGAAGGAACCGGAATGTCTCTCAAAATCGGCGACGACGCCCCGAATTTCACGGCCGACACCACGATAGGCCGGATCGATTTTCACGAATGGATCGGGGACTCGTGGTGCATCATCTTCTCGCACCCGAAGGACTTCACGCCGGTCTGCACCACCGAGCTGGGCTACATGGCCAAGCTGAAACCGGAGTTCGAAGCCCGCAACGTCAAGGTCATCGGCCTCAGCATCGATCCCGCGGACAGCCATGCGGGCTGGTCGAAGGACATCGAGGACGTGACCGGCCAGGCGCCCAACTATCCGCTGATCGCCGATACCGACCTTGCGGTCGCGAAGCTCTACGGCATGCTCCCGGCCGAGGAGCCCGGTGACGCTTCCGGGCGCACCGCGGCCGACAACGCGACGGTGCGGACCGTCTTCGCGATCGGGCCGGACAAGAAGATCAAGCTGATGCTGGCCTATCCGATGAGCACCGGGCGGAACTTCGACGAGATCCTGCGTGTCGTCGATTCCCTGCAGCTCACCGCCAACCACAAGGTGGCGACCCCGGTCAACTGGCAGTCCGGAGAGGACGTGATCATCCTGCCGGCGATATCGGACGAAGATGCGCGGAAGAGCTATCCGGACGGCTGGACGGCCCCCAAGCCCTATCTTCGCATCGTGCCGCAGCCCGAATAGGGTGCCATGCAGGAACGGCAAGTCCGCCGCCTTTCGGGGCAGAAGCCCGCATGAGCGTCGCGGAGACGATCGAAAGGAAACTGCGGGACGCGTTTGCGCCGACGGCGCTCAACATCGTCGACGAGTCTCACCTTCACGCGGGCCATATCGGCGCCCGCGCTGAAGGCGAGACCCATTTCCGGGTCGAGATCGAGGCCGAGGCCTTTCGCGGCGGATCGCGGGTCGATCGCCAGCGGCAGGTATACCGCGTGCTCCGACAGGAGCTTGACGGTCCGGTTCACGCGCTTTCGGTATCGGCCTCGGCACCGGCCGGCGACTGACCGGCGGTCCACCGCGCTTCCGAAGAAAGCCGCGAGCAGGCCATTCGGGATAGCCCGGCGGCGCGATGGCGCGCCGTCGCTGGCGGACGGTCGGTCACTGCGGTCCGTCCTCCAGAAAATCGATCATCTTCCGCTTCCCGCCGAGGCTGAGCGCAACCTTCTCCGGCGCCGTCTGTGCGATCATCGCGCCCCGGCGCAGAACATGGAGGCGGGTGGCGCGTAGGCGTATGGCCTCGGCCGGGTGGCGGGCCTGAAGAACGACCAGATCGGCAAAGCACCCGGGTGCGACGCCGTAGCCGTCGAGGTGCAGCGTGCGGGCGGCGACGGACGTGACGCCGTCGAACACAGCCTCCATCTCTTCGACTCCCGTCATGTGTCCGACATGGACGGCCATGTGAGCGACCTCCAGCATGTCGTGGCTGCCGAGCCCGTACCACGGGTCCATGACGCAGTCATGGCCGAGCGCGACCGGAATGCCGGCAGTGATCATTTCCTTGATCCGGGTCATGCCGCGCCGCTTGGGATAGTCGTCCTTGCGGCCCTGGATGACGATGTTGATCAGCGGATTGGCGATCGCGGTCAGCCCGGCTTCCAGCATCAGCGGCAGGAGCTTGCTTACATACGAGGTGTCCATGGAGTGCATAGAGGTCAGGTGCGATCCGGCGACCCGGCCCTGCAGGCCGAGCCGCTGTGTCTCGCTGGCCAGGGTCTCCACATGGCGGGACAGGGGGTCGTCGGTCTCGTCGCAGTGCATGTCGACGAGCAAACCGCGCTCGGCGGCAAGCTCGCACAATTCCCGCACCGAGGCGGTCCCTTCGGCCGTGCTGCGCTCGAAATGCGGAATGCCGCCGACGACGTCCACGCCCTTGTCGAGGGCGCGGATCATGTTCGATCGGGAGTCCGCATGGCGATAATATCCGTTCTGCGGAAAGGCCACGAGCTGTAGATCGATCCACGGAGCGAGCTCGTCCCGCAGTTCCAGCAGGGCGTCCACCGAGGTCAGGGAATCGTCCGTCACGTCGACATGGCTGCGGATCGCCAGGCAGCCGCGGGCGATCGACCACAGGCAAAGCTCGCGTGCGCGGCTCTTGACGTCGTCCGGCGTCAGGGTAGGCGCCAGCTCGCCCCAGATCTCTATGCCTTCGAGCAGGGTTCCACTGCGATTGACCCGCGGCCGTCCGGCGCTCAGTGCCGAATCGAGATGGAAATGAGGATCAACGAAAGGCGGCGTCACCAGCCAATTGTCGAGCACGAGGGTCTCTCTCGCATCCGCCTCGATCCGCTCTCCCACTTCCACGATGCGGTCGCCGCGAATGGCGATGTCGATACCCTGGCGTCCGTCGGCCAGATTGGCGTTGCGAATCATCAAGTCGAGCATGGCGCCCTCCCGGAAGGCCGAAACAGGACCCCGCCGTGTTTTCGAACCCGTTTCCCGGTGTTCCCCGGCGGACAGGCGGGATCACCTGGTGCCATAGAGGCGGTCGCCCGCGTCGCCTATGCCGGGGACGATATAGCCGTGATCGTCAAGGCGCTCGTCTATTGCCGCGGTGTAGACGTGAACATCCGGGTGAGCGGCGCGAAAGGCTTCGAGGCCTTCGGGCGCGGCAATCAGGCAGACCATCTTGATATGGCGGGCGCTCGCCTCCCTTGCCCTCTCGACTGCGGCGATTGCCGAGTTGGCCGTTGCCAGCATCGGGTCGAGAACGATCACCAGGCGGTCCTCCAGATCCTCCGGAACCTTGAAATAATACTCCACCGCGATCAGCGTTTCCGGATCGCGATAGAGCCCGACATAGCCTACGCGCGCGGACGGAATGAGGTCCAGCATCCCGTCCAGAAGCCCGTTGCCGGCGCGGAGAACCGAGATCAGGACGGGTTTCCTGCCGCTCAGGACCGGCGCGTCCATCGTTGCGAGCGGCGTTTCTATGGGCCTCGTCTCCAGGCCGAGATCGCGGGTCACCTCGTAGCCCAGCAGCAGCGAAATCTCTCTCAACAGAGACCGGAACCGGGCGGTGCCGGTTTCCTTGCGCCGCATGAGCGAGAGCTTGTGCTGGATCAGTGGGTGATCGACGACGGTAACTTGGCTCATTGGCTGCGTCCTCCGGGCATGTCGCGGCTAGAATACGGTTCCGTCCGAAGCCAGACGGATCGGCGGCCCTGCCCCCTCGCGGGCGGCTGCGGCGAGCCGTCTCCCGGCCGCCCACGTTCCGCCTTCGAGCAGACGGGGGAGGGGAAGGTCCATGCCTGCCCCGTCGGGCTTCAGCTTTGCGCCGACGAGGGGGGCGAGCCGGTCGAGAAGGGCGGTGGTCAGCGCACGCCACTCGACGATGATTTCCTCGCCCGGAGCATGCGCGACCTTGAGGGCCTGCGCGTCGCGCGGCACCAGTACGCCTCCGTCTATCAGAAGACCGCCATTGCGGTATTCGGCAAGGCCGGTCAATGCCCCGATGTCCCCGACTTCCAGGCCGGCTTCACCGAACGGTTCGACAAGCGAGTAGGCGAGCCATTGGCAGAGCTTGTGAAAGGGAACCAGCCCGTCGGTCTTGTCTGCGCGCCGGACGGCCCGATGGCGCCATACGTCGCCCAGAGTGTTGCCGTCGAGCCGGATGCGCCCGGGCCAGACCGGGCCCAGCGCCTCGACAAGCGTTTCGAGGAGTTCTGCCGCGCCGAGGAGCTTTTCCCGGCTGCGGGCCCGGAAATGGTCGAACAGCCCACCGACCCGGCCCGAATCGCCGAACAGATCGGGCCGCGCCCGGATCGTTTGTCCAAGCGAGCGGAGCAGTTGCGCGCGTCCGTCGAGACCCTCGAGCCGGTTGCCGTCGCCGGCCTGGAATGCACGGGCCAGCCGTTCCGCATCGAAGGCGCACAGGGTGACGGCATCCGTTCGCAGCGGTCCTTCCGGTACGGACGAGAACCCGCCCGAAGCGAACAGGGAGAAGCTCGCCACGGCCAGCCCCTCGGAGCGCCCGAACACCTTGCCGGTTGCGCCCTCGCGGAAACGCCAGGCGCCTCCGGTGCCGGCGTCGAGGAGCACGCTCGGAACCAGCAGATCGAGCGCGACTCGTGCCCGTTCGGCCCCGGCGAGCCCCGAAGCCAGCCGTCCCCAGCGGTCGATGCCGCCGGCCTCGAAGTGCCGCCAGCGGCTGTGCCAGGGTATGGCGAGGTCGGGATAGCGTTCCCTCGTGACGTCGGCGACCACGTCGGCAACGGTGCCGAGGCGGTCGGTGCGGAGGTCGAAATGCGGCAGCGCTCCCCGCTCGCCCGCCGCGAGCATGTCGGCGCAGCGGGCGCGGATCTCGGCCGGGCGGCGCAACCGCGCCGCCGCCGCGGCGGGTGATTCCGGGCTAATCGTGCAGTCCTCGCCCCTTCGGGTCCACCAGTTCCGCCGCCGCCACGGGCGCATGGGTGAAATAGCCGGCCGCCTTCTTCGCGTCCATTTCCACGCTGGCGTCGTCCGGGATCAGGTCGTCGGGTATCGGCACGCGTTCCACGATGTCGATGCCCTGGCGCACGATGGCGTCGAACTTCAGGTTGCTCATGGACACGAAGCGGTCGATGCGCCGGATTCCGAGCCAGTGCAGCACGTCGGGCATCAGGTCCTGGAAGCGCATGTCCTGGACGCCGGCGACGCATTCCGTGCGTTCGAAATAAGTCTCGGCGCGGTCTCCCCCCTCCTGGCGCTTGCGCGCGTTGTAGACCAGGAACTTCGTCACTTCGCCGAGGGCGCGCCCTTCCTTGCGGTTGTAGACCACGACCCCGCATCCGCCTTGCTGGGCCGTTTCAATGCACGCTTCGATCCCGTGGGTCAGATAGGGGCGGCAGGTGCAGATGTCGGAGCCGAAGACGTCCGATCCGTTGCATTCGTCATGCACCCGGCAGGCGACGGGGCGCGCGGGATCGGTAAGGGCAGCGAGATCGCCGAAGATGTAGACGGTGAGTCCGCCGATGGGGGGCAGGAAGACCTTCAGGTCGCTGCGCGTGACGAGCTCGGTGAACATTCCGCCCGAATGTTCGAAGAGCGTGCGCCTGAGATCGTTTTCCTCCACGCCGAAGCGCGCGGCGATGCCGGGCAGGTGCCAGACCGGGTCGATGGCTGCCTTGGTGACGCGCGCGTCGCCGTCTGCGGTGAGCACGTCGCCGTCGATCCGGAGCCGGCCGGCGGCGATGGCCCGGTCGAACTCCGGCATCTTCAGGCGCGCCTTGGTCACCGCGATCGTCGGACGGATGTCCCAGCCGTCGCGAATGCGGTCGGCCCAGGCTTCGCTGACCTGATGGCCGTAGGGATCAAGCGACACGATCTTCTCGGGCGAGGCCCATTGCGGATGCGGACCGATCGCGGCCGCCGGCGCGGTATCGGTGAGGTCGGGGACATGCACCGGGTCGAGCGCTCCGGCCGCGACGGCAAGTGCCCGGTAAACCGCGTAGGAACCCGAATGCGTGCCGATCGCGTTGCGCTGCCTCGTCAATGTCCCGACCACAGGACCGCGCGCGGCCGGTGTCGCGGCGCCCCAGCGGAGCGCGGCGCCGCCGTTGCGGCTTGCGGGATGGGTCGTGAGCTTGATATGGGTCCTCGGCATCGAACGGATTCTCCCCTGATGCGTCCGCGACCCGTTTGCCGCTCCCGCGGGAAGCGCGGACCCGGCCGGTTCCGGCGTCCGCACAGCGTGCGACGCGCCCCGTCCGTTCGAGCGATGCTCATGTCGAGCCGACGTCATGGCAAGTACAATTTTTCGGTACCCATGTTGCCGTAAATGCAACTCCCGTTGCCGCAAAAGCAACGGGGATAGCGAAATTTAATTCTTCCTAGGCCTATTCAGCCGCGTTACGCTTTTTGCCAAAGCGGGGGGCGTCGCGCGCATGAAGCGGGCGAGTCGAACCGCTCCGGGGCGATCCGGATCCCGCGTTTCCGCGCCCGGTTTCGCCACTGTCGGAGGAGACACGCCATGGTCAACAACGTTCCGTACACTTTCTCGCCGAGTCGGCGCCGGGTCCTGCAATACGGCACGGCCCTGGGGGCTGTCGGTGCCGCGTCGTCCTTCATCAGCATGGAAGCGCTGGCCGCCGGAAAGGCCAGGGTGAACATGCAACTCGGCTGGCTCGCCAGCAACGGCATCCTCGGCGAAGTCGTCGCCAATCGCATGGGCTTCTACAAAGAGGAGGGCATCGAGCTCAAGATCACGCCGGGCGGTCCCGGCGTCGACGGTGTTGCGTCCGTTGCTGCCGGCCGTGCCGAGAGCGGCCAGCTCTCGTCGAGCCCGTCCCTGATGCTGGCGCGGTCTGCCGGTATCCCGGTGAAGGCCTTCGCCGCCGGCTATCAGAAGCACCCGTTCACGTATTTCTCGCTGGCCGGCAATCCGATTCGCAAGCCCGCGGACATGGTCGGCAAGACGATTGCCACCCAGCCGACGGCCGTGATCCTGCTGAGGGCGCTGCTCGCCAAGAACGGCATCGCCGAGGATAAGGTCAAGGTCGTCAAGATGGGAAGCGACATGAACCAGCTCATTGCCGGCAGGGTTGCCGCTGTCACCGGCTGGCAGACCAATACCAACGCGCTGAAGATTCTCGGCAAGGATCGTGTCGACATGATGCTCTGGGATGCCGGCATCCGGCTCTACGCCAATGTCTACTATACTACCGACGACATGCTGGCTAAGCACAAGGATGTTCTGGTGCGCTTTCTCACCGGATCCGCGCGCGGCTGGGGCTACGCGCGGAAGAATCCGGAAGCCGCGGTCGATCATCTGGTAGCCGAATACAGGAATCTCGATCGCGCGAGCGAACTCGAAGCGGTCAAGCCGGTCCTCGGGTTTTCGTTCGACGCGGTGACGGCGAAGAACGGCTGGGCGGCCATGAATCCGGCCAACTGGCAGGCCCAGATCGACGTCTATGCCGAACTCAAGCAGTTCAAGGGGTCGATTCCCGGCGTCGGCGACGTGATGACGACCGACATACTGGAGGCGACGGAATCGCTGCGCAAGAAAATCGGATGAGTCTGCCGGAGGCCGCCGCGGCGAATATCCGGGGTTCCCCGGCGCCCGCGGCGCTCTCCGTACGCGACCTGACGGTCCGCTTCGAGGGCGAGGGCGGTGCGGTCACGGCCCTCGACCGGGTCAGCTTCGATGTGCCCGAATCCGGTTTCGTCACGATGCTGGGGCCGTCGGGTTGCGGCAAGTCCACGCTCCTCCGCGCGATCGCCGATCTCGTGCCGATCGGCGGCGGCGAAATCAGCGTCTTCGGGCGGGCGCCGGAGGAGGCCCGCTCGGCCCGCGACTTCGCGTTCGTGTTCCAGGATCCGACCCTGCTGCCGTGGCGTAGCGCGCTGGACAACGTGCGCCTGCCACTTGAGGTGGGCCGGCGCGCCGGCAGCGTCGAGCAGCACGCGGAGCCCGACGAGCTGCTGGCGCTGGTCGGCCTGCGGGGACGTGAAGATGCCCTGCCGCACGAGCTCTCCGGCGGGATGCGTCAGCGCGTCGCGATCGCCCGCTCCCTGGTCTGCCGGCCCCGGGTGCTGCTGATGGACGAACCTTTCGGCGCGCTCGACGAGATCAAGCGCGACGAACTCAACGAGGAGCTGCTGCGCATCTGGCGCAGCACCGGCATCACGATCATGTTCGTGACCCATTCGGTGCCGGAAGCGGCATTTCTCGGGCAGAAATGCCTGGTGCTGTCGTCGCACCCCGGTCGGGTCCGCGGGTATGTGGACATCGATTTTGCCGGCGAGCGTACGCTGGCAATGCGTGACACGCTGGAGTTCGTCCGCATCACGGCGCATCTGCGCGGCCTGCTGGAAGGTGTCGAATGACGAGCCTTGCGGACAAGGAGCTCTCCCTCGGGATTGCGGGCGGCGAGGAGAAGCCGGCGCCGGTTCGTGCCGGGCGGGCGGAAGCATGGCGTCGGCGCGCGCCTGCGATCTCCGCCGCCATCGGCATGGTGATCCTGTGGCAGATCGTCGTCGCCGGCTTTGGCGTCCCCACCTACATCGCGCCGAGTCCTCTGCAGGTGCTCGAAGTATTCGTCAGGCAAGGGGACGTGCTGTGGATCAATTTCTGGCCGACCCTTTTCGAGGCCGTGGCCGGATTTGCCATCGGCAATGCGGTTGCGGTCATGCTGGCCGTCTGGTTCGTGCACAACCAGCTCGCCGAGCGGGCCTTCTACCCGATTGCCGTTTTCGTCAACACGGTGCCCATCATCGCCGTCGCGCCGATCCTCGTGCTCATACTGGGCAACGGTTATGCACCGAAGATCGTTATCGCGGCCCTGATTTGCTTCTTCCCCACCCTGGTCAACATGGTGCGCGGTCTGAAGGCGGTCAGCCCGCAGATGCTGGAGCTGATGCGCGTGCTGTCTGCCAGCGAGCGGGAAGTCCTGTGGAAGATCCGCCTGCAGAGTTCCCTGCCGTTCCTGTTCGCTGCTCTCAGGATCGCGTCGACGACTTGCGTCATCGGCGCCATTGTCGGCGAGTGGATCGGCTCCAACTACGGCCTCGGCTCCCTGATCATCGAAGCCACCTACAACTTCCGTGCACCCCTGCTGTACGCCACGGTGGCCCTGGGCGCCGGCCTGGCGGTGGCGTTCTTCGCCACAACATCGCTGATAGAGCGGCGTGTCGTCAGATGGAAATCCGACGCGGTTTTCTGATCCCGGGCGTTACGCGACATGTGGAGACCATGACATGCGATCTACCGACACTGTGATCCGGCCCGCGGTCGAAGCCCCGGTTGTCGCCACCAGCGACGTCGTGGTCGTCGGCGGTGGTCCGGCGGGTATTTCGGCAGCGGTTTCGGCCGCGCGCAATGGCGCCTCCGTCACCCTGGTGGAGCGTTATCCCTATCTCGGGGGGTTGGCATCCGGAGGCATGGTGCTGGTGCTCGACGACATGCACAACGACACCGAGATCTCGGTGCGTGGCCTGGCTCTCGAAATCATCGAGCGCATGCACCGCAAGGGCCTGTGTGTCTACCCGCCGGAGGCCGACCGTCACCCGTCGGTCCGTGCCACCGAGGAGCTTTGGCGCAAGTGGGCGCGCTGGGGGGTTACCGATTTTCATTCCCGCACCAGGCCGCATCCGGTCGTCTTTGCGGCGGCCTTCGATCCGGACGGCTACAAGCAGGCGTCGCTCGACATGGTAGCGGAAGCCGGGGTCAACCTGCGGCTTCACAGCTGGTTCCAGTCCGCCATCGTCGAGGACGGCCGTGCCGCCGGCGTGATCTGCGAGACCAAGGAAGGCCCCCAGGCGGTGCGCGCAGACGTGGTGATCGACGCCACCGGCGATCTCGATGTCGCCGCTGCCGCTGGCGCGGCGTTTGTCGAGGGCGGCTATATCGTGACCACCGTATCGCGAATGGGCGGCGTGGATACCGAAACCGCGGAACGCTTCCGGTTCGAGGAGCCGGAGCGTTACGATGCCCTCGACCGCGAGGCCCGGGCCATGATCGGAGGGTGCTGGGAACACTGGTGGCTGAAGACCCCGCTCCCCGGAATCGTCTGGTGCAATTGTCCGCACATGACCGGACTGTACGGGCTGAAGCCGGCCGATCTGACTGCTGCCGAGATCGAAGGGCGCCGCCGGATGCAGGGCGTGCTGGAATTCGCCCGGGAGAACGTGCCCGGCTTCGAGAACGCCTACATCGTGGACTTCGCGCCCCAGACCGGGGTGCGCCAGACCCGCCTGCTGCGGGGGGAATACGTCGTCACGCAGCAGGACGTGAGGGACCGGGTGCATTTTGACGACTCGGTGTGCCGGGGCCGCGACTACTACACCCCCTACCGCGCGCTGCTGCCGGTGGGCGTCGACCAGCTGCTGGTTGCCGGTCGCCACTATTCCGCCACGCCGCAGGCCCAGAAGATGAGCCGCGAGATTCCGCCCTGCATGGCGATGGGCGAAGCCACCGGCGTCGCCGCCGCCCTCGCACTTGATGCCGGCGTTGCGGTCAGGGACGTGGACGTTCGCGCCGTCCAGAGGCAGATGCGCGCCCAGGGCGCCGACCCGGGAGACGAGCCGGCCGACAACGCCCTGCTCGCGGAGGCCGTGTGATGTCGTCCGGCAGCAAGGCCGGGCCCGGGGGCGGCAACCGGCCTCTTCCCCTCGACGGAGTGCGGGTGCTCGATTTCACCCAGGTGATGATGGGGCCATGCTGTACCCAGATGCTGGGCGATTACGGAGCCGACGTTATCAAGATCGAGCGAACCGGCGCCGGCGATCTGTCCCGCTGGAGTGTCGGGGAGGATGCGGATGGCGGCAACAACCCGGTCTTTGCAAGCCTCAACCGGAACAAGCGCAGCGTGACGCTCGATCTGAAGCGCGAGGACGAACGTGCGGTGGTGCTGCGCCTTGCCGAGACGGCGGATGTGGTCGTGAGCAACTTCCGGCCCGGCGTCATGGAGCGGATGGGATTCGGCTACGAGGCGCTTCGCCGTATCAACCCGCGGATCATCTACGCATCGGGCTCCGGGTTCGGTTCCGACGGTCCGTATGCCCACAAGGGCGGCCAGGATGTGCTGGCCCAGGCCATGAGCGGCGCTATGCACCGGCGCGAGGATGCGCGGCATCCGCTTTCGGTCTATCCGACGGCGCTGGCCGACTACGCGGCCGGCATGCACCTGATGCAGGGCATCCTGCTGGCGCTGCTGCATCGGGACAGGACCGGCGAGGGGCAGGAAGTCTCGGTCTCGCTCTACAACTCCATGCTTGCCATGCAGATGCAGGAAGCGGCGATGTGGATGATGCGCGGGCGCGAGCTGAACTGGGCCGCCATGCCGTTGTCCGGCGTGTTCGAGACCACCGACGGTGCGGTGGTGATGGTCGGCGCCTTCAAGGAAAACCCGTTGCGCGTCATCTGCGAGGCCCTCGGCCTGGACGATCTGTCCGCGGATCCCAGGTACGGCGATCTCGATTGCCAGAAGGCGCATCGGTCCGAATTGCAGGAGATCTTTCGCGAACGCTTTGCCGGCAACAGCACGGCTCACTGGCTGCAGCGGCTTGAGGGCGTCGACATCTTGTGCGCGCCCGTGATGACGCTCGGCGATGCCCTCGACGATCCGCAGACCGCCTGCAACCGGATGATCGTCGAGCTCGATCCGACCGCCGGCGGCCCCGTTCGCCTCGTGGCCTCGCCGATCGAGATGTCGGCGGCGCCGTTCGAGGTGCGTCATCCTCCGCCCGTACTTGGCGAACACCGCGACGAGGTCCTGGCGGAAGCGCAGCGGGATGGGCAGGCAGCATGAGCGTCGAGTACGAGGTCTTCGACGGGATTGCCCGCGTCACGCTGAATCGGCCTGAACGCCTGAATGCCATCGATGCGGCCGCGGAGGCGGCGCTTGCCCGCATATGGACCGAGATCGCCGGCAACCCGGAAATACGTTGCGCCGTGCTCACCGGCGCCGGGCGGGCATTCTGCGCTGGCGCGGACATGAAGGAGGAGGGGCCGGACGGGCTGAACTACTGGGATGCCACCGGCGATCACGGCTTCGGCGGCATCGCGCTGGGCAACCGGTTGTCCGTGCCCCTGATCGCCAGGGTCAACGGGCTTGCCCTTGGCGGCGGTTTCGAGATGGTGCTGGGTTGCGACCTGGTCGTTGCAGCGGAATCCGCCTCCTTCGGCCTGCCCGAGCCCCGTGTCGGACGGCTTCCGCTCGATGGCATGGTGACCCTGCCGCGCCTGACAACGCGGGCCCGGGCGATGGGTATCCTGTTGACCGGCAGACGCCTTGGCGCGGCGCAGGCGCTGGAATACGGCCTGATAAACCAGGTCGTTCCCGACGCCGAACTGGACACCGCCGTCGACGAGTGGCTCAGGGATATCGTCTCCTGCGCACCGCTCAGCCTCAGAGCCATCAAGCGCTCGGTCGGAGATACGGCGCACATGGCTGCCTCCGGGGCGCGCAACACGCGGCTGCCAAGCGTGACCGCGGCGCTCGGCAGCCGGGATGCCGACGAGGGAGTTCTCGCGTTCAGGGAAAAACGCGCACCGGTCTGGACCGGAAGGTGAGCCCGATACCCGGCGGTGCTCCCGGGATCCGTGCCGGCACGAAGCGCGGTGTCCGCGCAAGAGTGCCTGTTGCCGTCAGCGCCGGTTTGTCCGACGATGGGGCAGGGAGGCGGGGTGCGCCCCGCAAGCCGGTGCCCGCGCCGGCATCCGACAGGAGATGAGGTCCGGAGCATGCATGCGGCGGTGCTGCGCTATTTCGAGGCGGTGGCCGAGGAGGGCTCGATCCGCCTTGCTTCCGAACGGCTGAACATCTCTGCTTCGGCCGTAAATCGGCAGATCCGGAAGGTGGAGGACTTCTTCGGCACGCCGCTGTTCGAACGGCGTCCGGACGGCATGCGGCTCACCGAGGCGGGACGGCTCGTGCTGCGTCATTCGCGCGCGACCCTGCAGGATTTCGCCCGCCTCCGGGGAGACATCGACAGGCTGCGCGGCGTCGTCAGCGGCGTCGTGACGATCGCCACGCTCGACAGCCTGACCGTGCATTTCCTGCCTGAGGCACTGACCCGGTTCATCGACGCTCACCCGGCGGTCGAGATCAGCGTGGTGGCGTGCGATCCCAGCGAGGCCGTGCATTCGATCGCCCAAGGCAATGCGGACCTGGGCCTGACCTTTCAGGCCGCCTGGCGCGGCGGTATCAAGGTCTTGCGGACGATTCCTTGCGCCATGTGCGCCCTCATGACGCCGGATCACGAACTCGCGACGCAGAAGTCGGTGACTCTGGAACAATGTGGCGCCTACCCGCTGATCTACCAGCGGAACGATTCCGGCTCCATGCAGCCCTTCTTCGGCGAAGAGATGGAGACGTTCAAGAATGCCCATGAGCCGGTGCTGGTCTCGAATACCCTGGTGCTGTTGAAGCGCATGCTGATGCGTGGCGTGGGCATCGCATTCTACACCCGTCTGGCTTTCACCGAAGAACTGAGCCGTGGACAGTTGGTTGCCGTACCACTCGAGGATGAGCGGTTGACACTGCTCCGCCTGTCACTGATCGCCCCTTCCGAACGGATGCCGACGGTGGCCGCACGGGTGATGGCCGAGCATTTGCAGGAGGCTCTGGCCGAATTCGCGACGGGTCTCGACCAGCGCGCCTGACCGGTTGTTCCCGTTGGGGCCGCGCGGCATCACTGGCGCGGTCTGCCGTCTGGATGACGGTCCCCGAATTCCAGTAATGCAGGGCTTGTCTGCTTGCTGTGCGGCCTTTCCCGACGGGCGGTAGACGGGCGTCAGCGGGGCGCCACCACTGCGCCGCCCGCATGGCCGGTCCCGCCCCGGGAAGGGAGCCCGAAGGCTGCGGAACTTCCCCGGGGAGGTTGGCGGAGAGAGTGGGATTCGAACCCACGATACGGTTGCCCGTATACTGATTTAGCAAACCAGCGCCTTCAGCCACTCGGCCATCTCTCCAAGATGAGTGGCGAGCCTCACGCCGTATGCGAAGGCGTGTATACGGTTGGCCTTTTGCACTGTCAACTTGCGAGGCTTGTTCCGGTTCGACCGGGCGGACCCCGCGGCCGGCCGGAGATCTGCGGCGATACGGCGTGGCGGTCGCCATCGATGTCCTGACCCCGCCGCACTGACATGCGGCCGTTCGGGCGGTCCGTTGCGCCTAGCGCCGAAGCCGCCTACATACTGGATTTCCAATACTTCCCATTACGAGACCGTGCCGTGAACTCGCCGCAATATGTCTATGTCATGAAGGGTCTTACCAAGACCTTCCCCGGCGGTCGGAAGATCGTCGAGAATGTCTGGCTCAGCTTCCTGCCGGGCGCAAAGATCGGGGTGCTGGGCCTCAACGGCGCCGGCAAATCGACCCTTCTGCGGATCATGGCCGGAGTGGACACCGAGTTCGATGGCGAAGCCTGGGCGGCGGAGGGCCTTCGGGTTGGATATCTGCCACAGGAACCGGCGCTTGACCCGGAAAAGGATGTGCTCGGGAACGTCATGGAGGGCGTTGCCGAAAAACAGGCGCTTCTCGATCGTTTCAACTCCGTGGCCGCGCGGTTTGCCGAGGAGCTCTCCCCCGAGGAGATGGAAGGGCTGATAGAGGAGCAGGCGGAACTGCAGGCCGAGATCGACGCTGCCGGGGCGTGGGAGATCGATCGCGAGGTCGAGATCGCGATGAACGCCTTGCGGTGTCCCCCTGGAGATACCGATGTCGGCACGCTCTCGGGCGGCGAGCGCCGGCGTGTGGCCCTGTGCCGCCTGCTGCTGTCGCGGCCGGACATGCTTCTGCTGGACGAGCCCACCAATCATCTGGATGCCGAGTCCGTTGCCTGGCTGGAGCGCTATCTGGACGACTATCCCGGGACCGTCGTTGCCGTCACCCATGACCGGTATTTTCTGGACAACGTCGCCGGCTGGATTCTCGAACTGGATCGCGGCAAGGGCCTCCCCTTCGAGGGAAATTACAGCGCCTGGCTGGAGAACCGGGAAAAGCGCCTGGTGCAGGAGGAGCGCGAGGAGAGCGCACGCCAGCGCGCAATCTGCCAGGAACTCGAATGGGTACGCCAGAGCCCTCGTGCGAGGCAGGCGAAGAGCAGGGCGCGGCTTTCGGCTTTCGAGAAACTGGTTGCGGACAGCCGCGACCGCGCGCCCGACCGCCAGCAGATCACGATCCCTCCAGGTCCCAGGCTCGGCGACCTTGTGATCGAGGCCGAGGGCATGTCGAAGGCCCTTGGGGGAAAGCTGTTGATCGAGAATCTCAGCTTCAAGATGCCGCCGGGGGCGATCGTCGGGGTGATCGGCCCGAACGGCGCCGGGAAGACGACGTTGTGCCGCATGATCACGTCGCAGGAACGGCCTGACTCCGGCGTCCTGCGGACGGGCGACACGGTGGGGCTCGGTCATGTCGACCAGAGCCGGGACATGCTCGATGACGGCAACACGGTCTGGGAAGAGATCTCGGGCGGGCTCGACGTGATCGATCTGGGCGGACGGACCCTGCAGAGCCGTGCCTATGCGGCGGGATTCAATTTTCGCGGTGCCGATCAGCAGAAGAAGGTCGGCCAGCTCTCGGGCGGCGAGCGGAATCGGGTCCATCTCGCGAAGGTTCTCAAGTCGGGCGCCAATGTGCTGCTGCTCGACGAGCCGACGAACGACCTCGACGTCGACACGCTGCGCGCGCTCGAGGAGGCGCTGCTCGAGTTTCCGGGCTGCGTTGTCGTGGTCAGCCACGACCGCTGGTTTCTCGACCGGATCGCAACCCACATTCTGGCCTTCGAGGGCGAAAGCCAGACGGTGTGGTTCGAAGGCAACTACGCTGCCTATGCCGAGGATTTCAGACGCCGCAAGGGATCGTCTGCGGAACAGCCGCAGAGCATCAGGTACAAGCCGCTCGGTCGCTGACCGACCGGCACCGGTCCCAATTGTCGTCCAGAGCAGGCCTCGACCTTTGCCACGCGTCACGTGCCAGAATTTTCCAGTTGCCACCTTCAAATACACAGACCCTCAGCGCGCGCCACCGGGCGCTTGAAGCCTTGCTCAGCCACGCATCTCCGAGTTGTATCATTGCGTCAGTGGCCGACATGGTGCCCCACCGATTGGCGCGGCTGATCATGTGGCCCAAGGCATGCGGCACCAATCAGTCAAACCGGAACTCATCACAGCCGCCGTAGATCAAGCGTGGCAATACTTCCTTAACGGGTGCTTCTATCTGCAATGACTCGATGGGCAGGCTACTGTGGCGCTGCCACTGCTTGAGTATCCGGATGAGTTTCCGCACGTTGCCGTTCAGTCCTGTATCGGTGCCATCGAGCGCAGCAATATCGACTTCCGGATGGACCAGCTTGCAGCGTCCGCTGCTATGGGTGTCGCATACGAGGCAATCACCTTCCTGGCACGGGAGGGCCGGCGCAACCTCCACCTTGCGCGCATTGAAGGGCACTGCGACCACCTGCCCGTCACCCCGAATGTCGATCTACGGATATGTGGTCTGAAGCCAACTCTTCATGCTATCGAGATCAGCCGCGCGTGGGACCGGGCCGAACTGATCACAGACGATGTGATGGCCTTGCCCGATCAGCGGGAAGCGATCATCGTCCCTTATCGCCGAGCCCGCCAGCGTCATTCCGGGTTGTCGGCGCAAGGCGATCCGAGCCGGGCTGCGGCCACGCGCGATCGCCCGCAACCCTTGCTGTCGACCGGTCGGCGAACCCGCCCTCCCGCCTCATCTGGGCGATGAAGAAGGCGCTGCCCGACGCGCCGTCCGGGTCGTGAGCATGGGGGCTTTCCTGGAGCCACGATGAACCCCCTCGATCGGGTGCCTATTGCCGCTTCGCGCCGAAGGCGCCGACGATGTTGGAGTGCTCGAAGATGCCTCCCGCCTCGGCGTGGCCAGGACCGTAGAAGCCGCCTTGGATGCGCCCGCCCGACTGGCCTCGCGAGAAAGTCCCGTCCGAGCCGACCACGAGGTCGGTGAAGATCACCACCTCGACCGTATGCGCCGTCCCTCGGTCGATGTTCCTGATGCCGCTGAACCCGGCATCGAGTCCGCCGGCGGTCATGTCGTAGTTGAAGGCTGCCGTCCCGACCAGCCGGTCGCCACGGTGGTCCCCGGTGGCAGGCGTTCCCACCATGATGCCGAGCCACGTGGCGGATCCGGTCAGCGGACCACCGGTCAGATCACCCAGGGCCGACGCGTGCAGGATATCGCTCTCGAACTCCTCGCGAACTGCGCGCCGGCTGGTGAGCGCGAACGAGCCATGCTCCATCCAGGCGCCGAGCGAGCTCATGTCTACACCCATTTGGTGCGAGCTTTCCGACGTCAGGGTGATGCCATGCGCCGAGCCGATGGCTTCGGCATCGCCCGACCCAACCGGGACCATGTCGAGGTTGACTGTGTCGGTCTCGCCGGTCGCGGGGTCGAGCAGCTCGCACACGGCCCCGGAGCACTCCGACAGCTGCCGCACCGTGAGCGTCCCTTCCGGGAGCACGACCTCCGTGTGCATCGTGGAAACGACCAGGGAATCGGCGCGCGCACGTATGTCCTGTTGGCGCATCTGCTGCGCCGGCCCGGTCTCGGTCGGCGCGGACAGGCCTGTGAGCTCCCTGATTTCGTCGAGGCCGAAGACCGGCTGCGACCCGGAACTGCCGCCCCCGCCGCAAGCCGCGAGCGAGAGGATTGAAGCCACCGCCAGAGTGCACGTCGAAAGAGCTCTCATGTCAGTTTCTCCTCGATTTCAGGATATTCGGGGCGGGCATCACCGTCGCGCCCTTCCGGTTGCCGAATGCGCCTTCCAGATTAGGAAGGGTCAAATCAGTCGAATTGGTACGGCGATTCAACCGCAGTCTCAGAAAAACATTTGTAGTGGGTAGAGCGATTCCGGGCAAGTCAGCAGGCACGCGGATCGGGATACGCCCACCGCCGTGCGACCGAGCTGTAATTTTTTGGCCGTCCAAGAGTCTCCAAGCGGCTTCAGGCCGCCCCGGAGTGCTGGCGACGGTTTGCCTCGATGTCGATCGCGCGATAGACCGCCTCGCGCGCGCACCCGTCCTTGAAGGGGTTCCTGCCCTTGACGTCGGAATAGAGCAGCTGGTCGCGGAGCTGGTCCATGCCGAGGAAGATGGTGCGGAACTCCGACCCTACCAGCATCCTGGTGCCCGAGCCCTTGTCAATCCGCTCCTTGAAGGAACCGATTTTTTGCTTGTAAGGTTGCTCAACTCGAATCTTCATCATGTTTATAGTGACCTTTCTTAATCTTCCATTGCGCGAGGCGGAAGCAGAATTCGGGGGGCGTGAGCGACGGCTTGCGTGCCTCATTGATCAAGCGGAATAGTTTGCGCGCTTCTGATTCAAACTCGGGATTGGGTTTCAGCGACCAAACCCGCGCTGCCCGCCTGAACTCGCTCTGCAAATTCTTGAACGCGGTCGCAGCGGCGGCGTAATCGCGTATTGCGGCATCGATGCGCATGGCACGGCCTATGCCGGGGAGGGTCACCGCCGCCAGTGCCGCTGCCGCCATGAAAATTCGATACGAGGGATCACCCCGCAGAATGTGCGAAGCCGCGACCGCGCTCCCGGTAACAGCCCCGATCCAGAGCGCACCTCGCACGTAGCGCAGACAGCGCACCCAAATATAGAAGCTGGCCGAGGTATAGAGGCAGTTTTCCTCTTCCCGCTCGCACTCACGCACGAGCGCGGCGCACGCCTCGTTCAACCGACTCTCGCTGGAATCATCGTGCCGAAGATCTTTTGCCACTCGTCACCCGCCAGAGTTTCCGCACGTTGCCGTTCAGCGCTGTGTCGGCTCCATCGAGCGCGGCAATCTCGGCTTCCGGATGGACCCACTTGTAGCGTCCGCCTTCGTGGGTGTCGCATACGAGGTAACCGCCTCTCCGGCAGGGGAAAGCTGGCGCAACCTCCACCTTGCAAGAATTGAAAGGCACGACGACTACCTGCCCGTCCCCTCGAACGTCGGTCTGCGGATAGGTGGTCTGAAGGCAGCTCTTCACTTCCTGTAAGAGCTGCGACTGCCGATTGCCCGAGCGTTGCTCAAATCGCCAGTACACCTCTACCGGTAGGACGAAGAGAATGTCGACATCACGCGGTGGGCGAACCCGGGTGAACTTCCCCCAGGAACCGATCAGAATTTGGTGTAAGGCATCATCACTGCTGTTCCAGTAGCCGCGGTTCAAGCAGGAGACGACACCCTGATGCTTGGTCTCGCCATCGTTGGCCTGATCCTCGGTGATCTACAGGTTTTCGAGAAACGCTCGAAAACGCGGCTGGACGTAGTACCACCGAATTGTTCTGCCTAGCGGCAGCGAGGACAGTCCAGTTCCCAGTCCGCTATGGAAGTTCATCGGCCTGCCACCTCATGATCCCATACCGAACTGTCGCCGGACTTCGCCGGTCCCAACGAATTGCGATAACAGTCGGTAGTTGTTCCGTTCGTATCGAACCCTCCCTGCAATGATCGCCGGATGCACTTGCAAGGCGTTGGCGAGATTCATCACGGCCATGGTCGTCGGGCGATCCCTCACTGCGCTCGCTTCCCAAACCGAGCGCGGAATAAGCGCTTCTTCCGCCCATTCGTCCGCTTGCGTTTCCCTGGGACTTTCCCGTCTCCCTTCGAGTTTCCGAAGCGTGAAATCGTCGACGAAGGCTTCGCCCCTGTCGTTGTCCATGTGTCGGCCCACATGGGCTAGTTCGTGCAGCAAGCAGAACCAGAAATTGTCGATCCTGTCGTAGCGCAAAGTGAGTCCGATAACTGGCCTGCCATCGCCGAGCCGGAGTGCCACCCCATCGAGATACGTTTTCGGCAGATGCTTTTCGATCACGAGCGAAATGCCATGCTTGACCAGCAATTCCTTCGCCAGCTTCGGACCGTCTTCCGACCAGCTCAGCCGCGCGACCTTCGTCAGGAAGTCCAAAGTCACGGTGCCACGCTCATAGTCCGCCTTCGGAAGGTCCGCGTTCGCTCTTGCAAGGATCTGCCAGCACCACGCCTTGAGCGCATAGGGGTTCATTTTGGCATTCGCGCGCACGTGATCGCTCTTCCGGTAGAGCGCGGCGCCTGCAACATCCAGTCCCCCTGCACGATCGATCAGATCCCGCATGATGTGCTCGGGGCGTCCCGACAAATCGCATCCGTCCGGAATCCAGCCCAACTTTGCCATGGACTTGACGGGAAACCGGCTCCACTCGATGTCGGAAAATGGATTGTTCAGGTCGACATCCGGCTCCTGCAGCAGCACGTCCCCCGGAATTCCGAGATGCTCGTGTAAGGCGCGCGCCATCGGCATGGTGATTGCGCGCTTGCCAGAGAGAACTTCCGAGACCTTTGCGCGGCTTCCGATGAATGGGGCAAGGTCTGCGGGGCGCAGACCCGCCTGTTCCATACGAAACTCGATCGCGGCGATCGGGCTCGGATAGCCCATCGACACTTGTTTGCTTTCGTACAGTTCAACGAGATCGACCAGGACATCGAGCTCGTCGCCCTCCGGGCTGTCGGTTTCCGTATCCATGAGTTCAGAGATCCGGTCCAAAGCCGCCTCGTAGTCCCGTTCGGACCGGATTGGCTTGATATTGGCCATCTCACACCTCCTCCACGTTCACGGCGTCGTACTCGGCATGCGTACCCACAAAGCGGATATAGACGACGCGATACCGGTAATTGATCTTCACCACGAGGCGATAATCGTTGCCCTTGATGTTGAAGATCACCCGGTTGTCACCAACGATGCTCGCGTTGCCGTACATCTCCTTCAGTGTGGCCGGCGTATCCCAATCCGCTTGCTTCACTTCCCGATACCAAGCGAGAAGCGGCTCTTCGGCATCTGGATGACGCTGCCAGAAATCCCGGAGCGTCTTTTTGGCGATGATCCGCATAAGTTATCTATACCGATCCCGGTTATATGTCAAGTATAATGTTCCCAATATGGGAACTATTCAATACAGGAGTGTGGTCACCTGTGTCAAGCAGCCTGGCTCGGCCAGGCACCCTGAGATGTGCAACCCGTTGCAAGCGTTGAACCCCGTGAAAGACAAGCCGGGTCAGAACGGTCGTCTGTTCAGAATAGTGCCTGACGATAAACGCCCCATGTTTCAGAAGCCCTTCAAGATGCCATCAGAACCTCCGGTCGCGGTGTGGGAGCGAGTTCGAGGTTGCGAGGAAACGCCGCCGTTGACAACACAACTCTCCGACGCGCCGAGGCAGTGTTTCGCCACGCGACGACGCAGCCATCCGGGGTCCATCAATGTCTTCGACGCGCCTGTCATGCAGGAAGGCCAGCAATCCGTCCCACTGATTGGCGAAGTAGACGAGCTTCTCGCCGAGGCGCGAGGGGCCCGAGACACGTGAACGTTGGTCGTTGAGGTACACGCCGAAGACATTCACCAAATGTTGAGCGGAACAGTCATGCTGTGCTGAAGGGCCCGAGTTGATCGAGGAGGTTGCGGCATCGGCGTTCGAAGTCCGCTTCATCCGGGCGCGTGGCCCTGAACCTGGGGAACATATTCGCAAATTCGGACAGTCAAATCGATGAGTTGACGCCTATTCGCTCCTTGAAAGCGATGTGAGGTTCCGACTAGACTGACCCGATCGATCGGAGGATGGGATGCAGCTGGGCGCGGGCATCGTGAGAGCGCCGTTCCTTGCGCGGCAGATGGTGCTGATCGGCGACGAACGCCGATGGGCGCCGCTGGCCGATGTCTTCGCGCGCGCCGGGCTGGCCGATGCTCCGGGCACCGCCGAGGACTCGGTGTCGCGCTGGATAGGCCGGATCGCCACTCTCGGGCCCGGCGAGATCAAGCGGCTGGAGGCCGCTCTGGCCAGCCATCCGGAGACCGTCGATCCCGAACTCGTGCGTCCGGTGGACGGCGGGGCCAAGATCATGGTGATCGGTGGATGGACCCCGGTGAGCCGGCCCGATCTTGCGCCCGATGACATGACGCCGCACGTCATGACCCGCTGGATGGATGCCGAAGACTTCGAGCGGCCGCCGATCACGGCCTTCAAGAAATTCTGCTCCGCCACCGCGGACCCCGGTGCGGCGCTGCCCCTGCCGATCCTGCAGCTGGTCCACGGCGCGCCTACCACGGGCAAGTTCACCGCCGATGCCGCACTTGCCGTCGTGATCGGCAACCCGGCGCTCCGGGTGTCCCGCCGCGAAGCATCGCGTCACGTGGCCGGCATCACACTGATGATCGACGTCTGGGACGATGAGGTGTTCCTTGAAGAGTCCCGGGTCCGCCGCGGCATGCTCGCCAGGAACCTGCCGCGGCTCTCGCCGGTCGGGCCGGCCATCGCGCTGACCTGCGACGGCGGCATCGACGACCACCTCGAAGTCTCGTTCAGCGTCAACGGCACTCTGCGCCAACGGTTCCGCGTCGGCGAGCTGGCCTACGGAATCGCGGAAGTAATCGCGTTCTGCTCGTCGATGGGACTTGAGCCGGGCGATATTCTGGCCTTCGGCGCGCGGATCGCCGTCGCCAATGGGACGGATCCGCTCGACACGCCGCTGGCGATCGCGCCGGGCGATGTGCTGGAAGCCAGCGCCGAAGGGATCGGCGCGCTCGGGTCAAGCGCCATTGCCGGCGAAGACTGGAGTTGAGGGAAGCAAGGGGGCACGCCGATGCGGTTTGTGACATTCGAAACCGAAGGCGGTGCCGAGCGCTTCGGCTTCCTGTCCGAGGCAGGCCGGGTGGTCGACCTCGAAGGCGCCTATGCAGCCGTGCTGGCGGCGGAACTGCCGATCGAGCGCGCCTATCGGCTCGCCGCTGCAATGGCGCCGTCGGATGCGCTGGCCTTTGTCGAGGGTGGCGAGATCGGCCTGCGGGCGGCACGGGAGGCGAAGACGGCGGCGGACGTAGCGGCACGCGCTGACCGGCCACTATCCGGCCCGCGCGGCGAGATCATCGACTTTGCGGCGGAGGCTGTGCGACTGAAGGCCCCGTTTCCCCGGCCACGGAATTTCATCGCCTGCGGCAAGAATTTCGACGACCATCTGGTCGAGATGCAGCAGTCCAACCGTCCGGTCGCGCCTCGGATCCCGAGCGGCCATCCGCAATATCCGTCCGCCATCGTCGGCCCGGACAGTATGGTGTCCTATCCCGAGGAAACCCGGAAGCTCGACTACGAGGTGGAGATGGCCTACGTGATCGGCCGCCGGGCGTTCCGTATCCGTCCGGAGAATGCGCTCGACCACGTTTTCGGGTTCACGATCTACAACGACCTCAGCGCGCGCGACCTCGGCGAACAGGAATACGGTGTGCCGCTGTTGACCAAGAATCTTCCGGGATTCGCGCCGATGGGCCCGTATCTGGTGACCTGCGACGAGATTGACGATCTCGATGCAGTCGGCCTGCGGACGCGGGTGAACGGCGAGCTCCGCCAATCCAGCCGGGTGGCGAACATGCGCTTCAAGATCCGGGACCAGATCGCTTTCTGGTCGCAGATCGGGCTGGAGCCGGGCGACGTGCTGACCACCGGAACGCCGGGCGGCGTCGCTGCCGGACGTGCCGATGACGACGAGCCCTGGTGGCTGGAGCCGGGCGACGCGGTCGAGTGCGAGGTCGACGGGATCGGCATCCTTCGAACCCACATCGGTTGATCACCGGGTGGCCGGCCATGAGACCAAGTCGTCCGGTTGGGATCCAACAGCCCGCAGCGCGTCGTTCTCCGCACTCCCGTCATGCCTCCGCAATCACCCGCCAGATCGGCTCCGTCCGTCCTATGTTTCGAGTTTGCGTCGGCTCGCCGGGCAACAAAAAAAGAGTCCTGCGCCCACTCGACAATTGGAAGGCCTTGGCCGATTATCGGCGCACCATCTGGCTCAGGAGGCTTACATGGCTACAACCCTGCGCGAACGCTACGTTCCCAAGAGCGTCAATCCGATGCGGATGGATCCGCCCGGCACCGTCACGTCGATGCCGTCGCCGAACCGGATGCACCACCTGCACATCTTTTCCGATGAGAACTACGACGCGATGGTCACGTTCTACCAGCGGCTGTTCAACGCCGAGATCGTCGCCGTCAACGAGGAGATGGGCCCGCCGCTGACCTTCCTTACCTATGATGATCACGACCACCGGGTCGTCATCATCAAGAAGCCGGGCTGGGGCGCCAAGCCCGAAAACAAGGTCGGCGTTTCCCATCTCGCGTTCTGCTATGCGAGCCTGGGCGAGTTGATCTACGTCTACAAGAGGATGAAGGAGTGGGGCTACCCGCCACCCCACTGGACCGTGAACCACGGCAACTCGACCTCGTTCTATTACACGGACCCCGACGGCAACGAGGTCGAGACCATGCTCGACAACTACTCAACGCTCGATACCCAGACCTACAAGCGCCACTACCAGTTCACCGAGGAGTTCGGGCCCATGCGGGAAGGGAATTTCGACCCCGACAAGATGGTCGAACTCTACGAGTCGGGCGTGCCGGAATCGATTCTTCTGGACCGCGAGGAAGTCCGCCGCATGGTCCGCGAGGGAACGCTCTGATTCAGGTGATCGAGCGGGAGGCGTCGGCTTCCGCCGCCAGCGCCTCCTCGCGGACGAGTTGCCAGATACCGTCGACTCGATCGAGGAATCCGGCGTCCTTCGAGAGCGCATCAAGGTTGGAGCGGTCGAAGCGGGTCTCGACAATCTGCTTGATCCGTCCGGGGCGGGCGGTCATGACTGCGACCCGGTCGGCGAGCAGCACCGCCTCGCGCACGTCGTGGGTGACGAACACGACGGTCTTGGGCGAACGCCGCCAGATCGACAGCAGCTCCTCCTGCATGATGTGACGGGTCTGCGCGTCGAGCGCACCGAACGGTTCATCCATCAGCAGGACGTCGGGGTCGATCGCGAGTGTGCGCGCGATGGCGACCCGTTGCTTCATGCCGCCCGAAAGCTGAGAGGGGAAGGCGTCCTCGAAGCCGGTGAGATGCACCAGGTCGATATATTCCTGCGCGATCCGCAGGCGTTCGTCCTTGGCCAGGCGCTGCTTTTCCAGCCCGTAGAGGACGTTGTCGAGGACCGACTTCCAGGGAAACAGCGCGAAATGCTGGAAGACGATGCCGCGGTCTGCCCCGGGCCCGGTGACATCGTTGCCGTTGACGGAGATCCCCCCGTCCTGCAGCGGCAGGAAGCCGCCCAGCAGGTAGAGCAGGGTGCTCTTGCCGCAGCCGCTCGGGCCGAGGAGCGCCAGGAACTCCCGGTCCCCGATGTCGAGCGAGATGCGGTCCAGTGCCAGAACCGGGCGGCCGCGCGCGGGCCGGTACTGGTGGACCACAGAGTCGATGGCAATGCCCATGGCTGGCCTACAGCTCGATCAGGTCCATCGCGTCGGGAGTGAGGACGCGCGGCCCATCTTCCTCGACGACGACCTGCGGGCCGAATTCGACATAGATCCTGTCGTCCTTGGCCGCCTTCACCTCGACCGCAACTGCCATGCCTGCCTGCACCGCGAGTTCGCCGGGCGGCTTACGGTCGACGGTGAACGCGGCGAACTCTTCCAGGTCGGAGACCGACCGGTTGGTCATCGGCCTGCGCCACGGCGCATCCTGCGGCACGTCGCCGCGCACGAGCGCGGTCGCCGGACCCTCGATCCCGTCGATCCCGACGCAGTGGAGTTGCGGAATCTCGTGGTAGTAGCCCCGGGAGACGATCGGCCTGTCGACCTCGGCGTCGAGTTCCGACCACGGCGTGCCGGGCTTGAGCAGCGCCATCGCGCGGTCGGTTGCCTCGCGCACGGCCTCGCGCATCGGCTTGTACTCGTCTTCCAGCGGGCCCAGCGAAACCGCGATGTGCGGATGGCTCCAGTAGCCCCCGAAACGCGTGTAGTGGCCAACATGCACGACATCGCCGGTGCGCATGATCCGGTCGGTCATTCGCCGGTTGACCGGATAGCCTTCGTTTCCCGAGCACAGGATGGTGAAGTGGTCGCGCCCGATCTCGTTGCCGGCCTTGAGCGAAGCGTACATGACCTCCGCGATCAGGTCCGATTCCCGGATGCCGGGCCTCGCATGCGCCATGACCGCGTCGATCTCGACATTGGCGATCTCGGACGCCTTCTCGATGAAGGCGATCTCCTCGGAACTCTTGATCATGCGCAGCCGCATCATCAGGTCGGAGGCGTCCTTGAACGTTGCATCGGGGAGAAACGACTCGAGCGCCCGGTAGCTCATATACGGGATCGAGCCCTCCGGGTTGAGGCCCCCGCCGACCAGGCCGACGACGCCGATGGTGCCGCTGCCATAGCCGAGTTCGGCGATCGTTTCGGCCGCCACCGGCGTCGTGTTGCCATGGGTCGCACGGAACTCGACACCCTCCCAGCCGTTCTCCAGATACCACTTGCCCCAGTTGTCGAGCAGCCACAGCAGGACAGGGTTGCCCTTGCGCGGAAAGATCAGGTGGCGCTCGATATGGTCGTTGTTGTCGAGCCAGCGGCAGTTGCCGACCTCGTTCCACCCCTTGCCGACGATGAACAGGCAGTCGATGCCGCGTTCTTCCATCGCCTGGCGGGTGGCGTCCCAGCGCCGGTCGCGCTCGGCCAGCGTGAACGCGTTGTGCGGGTTGGCCGTGCGGCCTTCTCGGGGAATGAATCGCGGGTCGGCTACCATTGCCAGCCGCCTTTCCTTGGTGATTCCTGAACCACGCGGTTGCGCATGACGCCGACCCCCTCGACCTCGGACTCGATCACGTCGCCGTCTTCGAGGAACCAGGACGGCTCTTCCTTGCGTCCCATGGCGACTCCCTCCGGCGTTCCGGTGGTGATCAGGTCGCCCGGTTCCAGCGTCATCTGCGACAGGAACGCGATCAGCTTCGGGATCGGCCAGATCATCCGCTCGGTCCGGCTGTCCTGGCGGGTCTCGCCGTTGATCCGGGTGCGGATCGCAAGGTCCATCGGATCGGCGATCTCGTCACGGGTGACGATCCAGGGTCCGGACGGCGCGAAGCAGTCGAACATCTTACCCAGCATCTGGTTGCCTTCGGCCCGTTCGCGCCGGACCACGTCGCGGGCGGATATGTCGTTGAGAACCGTGTAGCCGGCGATCACGTCGTAGGCGCGGTCCTCCGGAACGTCGCGACAGCGCTTGCCGATCACCAGGGTGAGCTCGGTCTCGTAGTCGAGCTCCTCGACCACGCTTGGTTTGACCACATCGTCGAACGGTCCGATCAGCGACGAGGTCGCCTTTATCCACGACGACGGGATCGACATGGGCAGGCTGGTACCCGCCTCGTTGAGATGGGCGAGATAATTGCGCCCGACCGCGATGATTTTCTTCGGCACGGCCGGTGCGCCGAGACGGACCTCGGCAAGCGGCACGAAGAGCGGTTCACCGTCGGGGCCGCGGGCGTCCTGCTCCGCTGCGGACAGCCAGTCGGAAGCCGCGGCCAGCGCGTCGCTGCCCGCCTCTCCGATTGCGAGATGTTCGGCCCAGTTGCCGGGAAAGCGCAGCGCCGCGATCTCGCGGCCCTGCGGGTCGCCCTGCCGTTCGATCAGGAAGGCGGCGTAGGCCGCCCGCAGATCTCCGACCAGATCGTCCGCCACAAGGATACCGGGGCACCGCGCATCGGGGGATGCGCCTTCGCGCGCATAGGACACCAGCTTCATGAACAATCCTCCTCGACTTCCTTGTCCGCAATGTGACCATGGCGGGCAGCGCAACGCAACGCCGCCCCCTGATCAGTCCGCACCCAGCGCCGCGTAGTCGACTGCCCGGCCAAGATCGAGATGCCGGCCCGCCTCGGGCAACGGATATTTGAGGCCGGTGGCGCAGTTGAACAGCACCGCGCGCTCGTCCGGCGCGACCCGCCCGTCGGCCAGCGCCTGTTTGTAGGCGGCATAGGTCGCCGCCCCTTCAGGACACAGCAGCAGGCCTTCCGTGCGCGCGACCTCGGCCAGCGCGTCGGCGATCGCGTCATCGTCTACGGCGATGGCGAAGCCTCCCGATTCACGGACCGCGCGCAGGATAAGAAAGTCGCCGACGGCCGCAGGCACGCGGATGCCGGCGGCATAGGTCGTTGCGTCGTTCCAGCGTTCGGCGAATTCCTCGCCCGCGTCGAAGGCACGCACGATGGGCGCGCAGCCCGCAGCCTGGACGGCCACCATGCGGGGTCTCTTGTCACCGATCCAGCCGATCGCGGCGAGCTCGTCGAAGGCCTTCCACATGCCGATCAGGCCGGTTCCGCCGCCGGTCGGGTAGAAAATCACGTCAGGCAGTTCCCAGCTGAGCTGCTCGGCGAGCTCCAGTCCCATCGTCTTCTTGCCCTCGATCCGGTACGGCTCCTTCAGCGTGGAGGTGTCGAACCAGCCCATCTCCTCGACTCCGCCTCCGACCACCCGGCCGCAATCGTCGATCAACCCGTTGGCGAGCCAGGTGTTGCCGCCCTGGAGCGCGATCTCGCTCACGTTGATCGGCGGCGTGTCGTCAGGGCAGAAGACGAAGGTCTCGATGCCCGCGCGGCTGCAATAGGCCGAAAGCGCCGCCCCGGCATTGCCGTTGGTGGGCATCGCCATGCGGGTGATGCCGAACTCCTTGGCCATCGATACCGCGAGCGCCAGCCCGCGCGCCTTGAACGAGCCGGTGGGCAGCCGGCCCTCGTCCTTGACCAGGATTTCGCGCGCCGACAATCGGCCTGCGACCTGGGGAAGTTCGATCAGCGGTGTCATGATTTCGCCCAGGCGGACGATGTTCTCTGACCGACGGACCGGCAGGAACTCGCGGTAGCGCCAGAGTTCGGGGGCACGGCGAGTGAGCGTCTCCTTGTCGACTGCGCGGCCGAGCGCCTCGAGGTCATAGCGGACGAGCAGCGGTTTTCCGGCCCGCGACAGATTGTGGATGCGATCTGCCTCGTAGCGCTCGCCCGTCAGGCTGCACTCCAGATGGGTCACGAATGTCGGGACCTCGTCCATCTCTCCTCCTGTCGCGGCACGGTCGGGCAAGTTGACCAACCGTGCCATCGTGAGTCAACCGCGGGCGGGCGCCACGATTGCCTCTTCCGGAGGGGCGGTTCCCCGGTTCCGGAAGCCCATGCCCATGGAGTTCGTGGATGGCCGGAACAGGTCCGGGGGCCGGTCCGGACGGGGCACGAAAGTGCGCAATATTCTGAAACTGCTCCAGCCGGTCATGGCGCCGGGAGGTAGCTGATCACGCCGCCAAACTGATCCGGATCGGCAAGGCCGTTGACGAAAATCAATGATCAAAAGAGCCGGCCTGTCGCCGAACCCGCTCGAATTCCCGAAATTCCGTTGCTGATAGATGTCCGGTTTGTTCTTCCGGCTTCCGGGGCGCTCCGTGCGCTATTTCCAATACCCGGCAAACCGGGTCGCCACACACTGTTCGTAGGAGAACTCGCCCTTGACCAGCCCCACGTTTCGCTGGAACTCGGTCATTCCCTCGACGAACTCCGGTGATATGGCGGCAGCGTAGTACGGCAAATCACGCTCGACCACCTGGGCAATCAGATTGGCCTCTTCCTCCGGAAAAAGAACTTTCCCCACGTCGGTTGCCAGCCCGACATTGTCCCTGAGGGCCTTCTGAGTCCTGGTCAACGCCCGCACTGCGGCGGCGCATGCATCCGGGTCGTCGTCGATCATCTTTTGGGACGTAATGAGGGCAGGCATCGTGTAGTTGAAAGCCTTCGGGGGGCCATCCCCCCGCCGGGCATCAATTACCATGGTGCCCACGCCGCGGGTTACCGCTACCTCCGCGCCCATTCCGTTGGCCCAGAAACCATCGATCTTGCCGTCTTCCAGCGCCTTCGCCGCGGTCACGCCGAAGTTCAGGTTGTTACCGGTGAAGGCGCCGGGTACCGGCGCGATGTTGATCTCGTCACGGACTTCATCGAGTCCGGATTCGATGATCAGCTGCTTCAGCCCGAGATCGACCAGAGGCGCGGCACCGATATTCAGCCCCTTGATCGCGTTGATATCGCCTTGCTGCGCGTTCAGGTCGGCGCGAAGGATCAAGAACCAGTACATGCCTTGTGCCAGCGAACCGAGCAGCTTGCCTCCTTCCCATTCCGGAAATGCATGCGGGGTCGAGTGCGCGGACCCGCCGACAAATTGAACTTCGCCGTCACGCAGTACCTCAAGCGTCTTATCCACCGGGAAGATAAGGTCGAGGGACATATCCAGACCTTCTTCCTTGAAAAAGCCCAGCTCCACCGCGGCGGCGGCCGGGAAGTAGGAGTTGGAAATGAGATCGGGAATGGCGATTTTCATTACTGGGTCTCGGCTGTATGGGGGGTCTAAGGTTTACTACGGGAACAAACCGCCTGACGCAAACATCAGACTGCACGGGGCGCGCGCCGGGGAGGGAAACATCGAGATTGAGATGCCGTTCGGCGCCATCCTCGACTGGTCGGTTGCCCCGGGCCGCAAGGGATGTCCCCGGTTCATCGAGAACCCGCACGATCGGGTGGACACCGTGATTCTCGACCGGAAATGGCGCCCGGTCCGGTCACCGTCAATCCGGGAGGTTCGAAGCACTGGCGCCGGATGAGCGCGCCCGGATGGGGCGGATCGTGCATGAGCACGGGCGTGGCCTATCTGGTGGTAGTCCAGGCAGTCGGCATCGGCGGCGTGGCCGTCCCTGAAGTGGAAGATCACAAGCCGGTTGGCGCGGACCGTGACCGCCCAGGTGGACAACCGGGAGCGCGCGGAACAATTGATCTGTTTTCCATATAAGGACATCCGAGGGCTCAGAATGCCAACCCATTGTAATACAATGCCAAATTCGCAACAATCAGCAAACATGACACCTGTTGGGAGAATTCGTGATGGCATCGGTCGGGCTGATCGGCATCGGCACTCTCGGACTGGCGGTAGCGCGCAACCTGATCGCTCGCGGGCACCGGGTGACGGGCTACCGTCGCTCTCCCATGGATGCGTTCGTGGCAGAGGGCGGTATCGCAGCAGCAAGCCCGGCGGCGGCCGCGGCCGAGGCGGAACTGGTGCTCACCTGCCTGCCCGACGGCACGGCGCTGGAGGCGGTGGTCGACGGCCCCGGAGGGCTGCTCGCGGCCGGTACAGTCGGCAAGGCGGTCTTCGAGCTGGGCTCGTTTTCGATGCCGGCGCGCGAAGCCGCCCGAACCGCGCTCGCGGAGGTCGGGACGCCCTTTCTCGACTGCGCGGTGAGCGGCAACCCCAACTATGTGCATGCACGGACAGCGGCTGTCTTCGTCAGCGGCGATGACGACGCCTTCGATGCACACCGGGCGGTCCTGCGCGACATCACCGACAACGTCTCCCATGTCGGCACGTTCGGTGCGGCGACGGCGCTGAAGGCGATCGTGACCGCTTTGATCCCGGTTCACACATTGGCAGCCGGCGAGGCGTTCGCGCTCGCCACCCGGGCCGGGCTGGACCGCCAGACGGTATTCGACGCGATTGCAGGCACCCCGGCCAGTTCCGGCATGTTCGAGACCCGCGGAAAGGCCATGATCGACGGCAGCCACTCCCGTGCGGCGAGCATCGAGGGTTATCTGAAGAACATCGGCATCGCGACCGAACTGGCCGAATCCGTGGGCGGCGACTACCCGCTTTTCGCCACCATGAAGGACGTGTTCCAGCGGACGATCGCGGCCGGGTTGACGGGCGTCGACCAGTCGGTGGTGTTCGACTACCTGATGCGCGGTGACGACGCGGGCGATCCCGAGGGTTGAGCGGCAGGGCCCGGCAACGAAAACCGGGACGGAACGGTTGCCTGCCCGGATCCGCGCCCGACGGCAGATACCCCTTGTTGAAGGCTAGACCGACGTCTCCTCGCGGGCGGTTTCCTGATGCCAGGACAGGAGACGCCGACGGACGATTTCCATCGTCTTGATCACCGCGAAGCCGAGCAGGCCGATCTCGATGATGCCGGCGAAGACGCCCGGCGAGTCGGCGAAGCGGGCGCTGCGAAGCATGGCCGAGCCCAGGCCTTCGCCACCCATCACCATCTCGGTGACCAGGACCACGATCAGGCAGATCGGCATCGCGATCTGAAGCCCGGTCAGGATCTGCGGCAGTGCGGCAGGCAGGATGACCTGCCAGAGGATCTGGCGGTCGCTCGCCCCCAGGCTGCGCGCCGACCATATGAGTTCGCGCTCGACGCTTCGGGTTGCAGCCCATGCGGTCGCAATGATCTGGAACGACGCCGAGAAGGTGACCATCATGATCTTGGCGAGGTCGAAGAGACCGAACCAGAGCATGAATACCGGCAGGAGCGCAATTTTCGGAGCCGGCAACCCGATCGACACGATGGGATCGAAGAACCACCCGACCGAAACCACGCGCGCCATCAGGATCCCCAGCAGCACACCGACAGAGGCCGCAAGCCCGAAGGCGACCAGTGCCCGATAGAGGGTGAGGGCGGCATTAAACAGCAGTTTTCCGGTGATCAGGTCGTCAAAAATGCGCATGACGACCGTGGAGAATGCCGGCAGCAGGAAGGGATCGATCGCCTTCTGCAGGGCGGTCACCTCCCAGGCAATGATGGCGGCGCCAATCAGTGCGAAGGGGCCGAGCGTTTCGAACAGCCACATCGCCTTGTCCCGGACGGTGTCCATGAACACGGGCTCTGCGCCGCCGGAGGCCTGGCCGGTTCGCATCATCTCCTACTCCCGCCAGGCCAGAAGGCGGTTCGTGACCGCGAGGTAGAGCCGGTCGGCCAGGAAGCCGATCATGGAGATGGTGATCGCGCCCGCGAACATGCCGCGGAAATCGCCGGCCTCGCCGAGGAAGCCGATCAGGAAGCCGATGCCGTCATTGGCGATGATCAGCTCGGAGCTCACCATCAGGATGAACGACAGCGCCAGCGCGACCCGGATCCCGTGCAGGATTTCGGGCAGTGATGCCGGGACCACGATTTCGCGGAGCACTTCGGACTCGCTGGCCCCCATGCCGCGCGCCGACCAGATCAGGACCTGATCGACCCCGCGGGCGGCGTTGAACGAGGAGACGACGATCGGCAGCAGGCAGCCGATGAAGATCAGGGTGATCTTCGAGCTGTCGCCGAGGCCGATCCAGATGATGACGAGCGGGATCAGGGCCGACTTGGGCATCGGGTAGAAGCACTGGATCACCGGCTTCAGCAGGATGCGGACCGGCTTGTACCACGCCATCAGGATGCCGGCGGCCATGCCGAACACGATGGCGCAGGCGAGCGCCGACATGCCGCGCATGATCGACCTGCCGGTCTGGTACAGGAGGTCCTGCAACAGCAGGTGCCAGAACGCCACGATGATGTTGCTCAGCGCCGGCAGGGTAAGCTCGGCGATGAGCCCCACCCGGGTGACCACCTCCCAGACAACGGCGATCAGCAGCAATGGCGCGTAGCGCCTGAGCGTTGCGGCCACCTCAGTTCTCCATTTCGAACAGGCGCCGCGCATTGCCGCCGAGAACGAGCCCGGTTTCGGCCGCCGTGAGCCCGGCCTCGCGCACGTCCGCGACGCTCGCCGCGCGGTCGCGCGGCACCGGCGGGTAATCGGTCCCGAGCAGCACCCGTTCCGCGCCCATCGTGGCGACAGCGCAGGCGATGGCCGGCGGATGGAAGGTCTGTGTATCGACGTGGATGCAGCGCAGCTGGTCGAGGAACGACCCTTCGATATTGTCCGGCCCCCAGGCGGGCACGCCCGGGCCCGGCTTGCGCGAGTGGCGCACCTCCCAGCCCTGCTGGATCCGGCCGGCATAGAGCGTGATCGCTCCGCCGAGGCGGCCGAGCAGCAGCTTGAGCTCCGGAAGGCTTTCCATGAGGCCGCTGAAGGCGAGCCGGGCGGCGAGGATCGTCATGTCGTTCGGCCTGCCGACGAGCTCGACCAGGCGGAAATCCGGCATGTGTTCGGCGGCGAGGCAGCTGTCGCTGCTGTGGACGAACACGACCGCGCCGAGTTCATGGCAGAGTTCGAAGAACGGCCTCGCGACCGCGGAATCGAGAAACTCTCCTCCCGCCGTCGGCGAGACGATGAACCCTTTGAGACCGAACTCGCGGACGGCGCGCTCCATGGTTCGGTGCATTGCATCGCCGCCCGCCGGATCGGCGAGGCCGAGCGCGACGAAGCTGTCCGGGTGGCGCTGTAACAGCCCGGCGGCGAACTCGTTGTAGCGAAGCGCGATGTCGGTGGTGTCGATGTCGGGCTTCCCGACCGCCACGTCCATCATTCGCGGACCGGAGATGACGCTCCGGTCAATGCCGGACCGCTCCTGCTCCTCGACCAGGGCCTCGGGGTCGAGCATGTTGGGCGGAAGCCCGACGCCGACGCGCTCGCACCGTGCCCTATCGTTGAGGTGGCGGTGCACGTCGACGATCATCGCGCCCGACCCCTCCATTCCCGGATTCGTCCGGCGGGGGGCGTCGCCCGCCGCCGGACCCGGAAGGCAGTTACATGCCGACCTGCTTCTTGGCGTCGGCGACCAGCGTCGTGTCAGCGTACTTCGAGACGTCGAACCTGCCCGGAGTGACTCCGAGCCTGTGCAGGTCATCGACGTTCTTCTGCAGCCGCTCGGGGCTGAAGCTTGCGTCGCGGGTGCGGCCGTAATCGCGGTCGGTGAACACCCAGGAGGCGTAGTTCTTCGCCGGCCGGCGCATGATCTTGCCGAGAATCTCGGCCGCCGCCTGGCGGTTCGCGGAATCGTAGGCCCATTGCCGCATGCGGATGTGATCGGCGAGGAAGTCGACCAGCGCTGCGCGGTTCTTGGCGACGTAGTCGCGCTTGGCAATCCACATCACGGTTTCCTGCTCGCCCATGGAATCACGCATCGTGAACAGCTGCTTGTAGCTGCCGTCGCGCTCGGCCATGAAATTGAACGGCAGCACCAGGAAACCCATGTCGATGCGCTTGGTCTGCAGCGAAGACAGCATCGCGCCGAACCGGACTTCGACGAACTGGTAGTTCTTGCCCGGCTGGAGGCCGTGGTCGAGCAGCATCTTCTTGGCCGAGGCGTGGACGCCGCTGCCCAGCGCGTTGACCGCAATTCGCTTGCCTTCGAGATCCTTGACGCCGTTGATGCCGGCATCCTTGCGCACCCAGAATCCGTTGGACGGATCCTTGCCTGCGTCGCGCAGCAGCGAGGCGATGGCGACGATGTCCTGCTTGCCGTTGACGATGCCAAGCGCATAGGCCTGATTGTTGACCGCACCGATATCGACCTCACCGGCCGCGAGCGCCGTGAGCGCCGGACCGCTGCCGCGCATGCGGATGGTCTCCACGGTGTAGGTCTTGCCGTAATTCTTGTAGATCGACTTGGGCACTTCGTTGATCATCGGCGTGATGTGCGCCGGAGCCACCGACCAGTTGATGCGGATCTTCGTCGGTTCGGCGAACGCCGCGGAGGCAAGACCCGCCACCATGGCCAAGCCCAGGAGTACACGTGTTACGAACATCTGATTCTCCCCTTTGGCTGAATTCCCAGTAGTCCCACTATAAGGACGATATCACCGTTCGAACCGCATTGGCAAACGACGCGGCGGGCCGGGACCGGCCCGATCCGGCGGCCGAATCTTGCCCGGCGGCGCTCCCCGCCGCGTCATGGTCGACCCGTTCCGGCCATCCACGGAGCCGGCGGCCCGGGGGCGACCGGTGAAGCGAAATGCCCGGAACACGCCCGGAATCGCGTCACCTGCCGTCTTTCTCCGCCAGGGCGGCGAGCACGCGCTCGGGCGTGAGCGGCAATTCGGTGATCCGCACGCCGACGGCATCGTGGATCGCGTTGGCGATTGCGCTGGCAACCGGCAGCATGCCGCCTTCGCCCATGCCCTTGGCGCCGAACGGGCCGGGCCCGTGACCCTGTTCCTGGGTGACCGAGCGGAAATCCTCCGGAAGGTCGTCGGCGAGCGGCACCCGGTAGGTCAGCGCGTCGCCGTTCACCAGACGCGAGCCGTCATAGATCATGCGCTCGAACAGGGCCTGGGACAGCCCCATCAGGGCCGCGCCCTCGTCCTGGCCGCGGCAGACCAGCGGATGGATCGCGCGTCCGGCGTCGCCGGTGACGAACAGTTTCTCGACCGTGACCTGGCCGGTCTCGGTGTCGACCGCGACCTGGGCACCGCCCCAGCCTATCTCCCAGAACACGCAGGGCGCCTCGAGCGGCGCGGCGTGGCTGTTCTCGGCCTTGTGGAAGCCCTCGCCGACGAATTCCCAGCCGGTGCCGCCGAAACGGCCCATGATCATCGGCGCCAGCGGATGGGCCTCGTTGCCCCGGCGGATTTCCCAGTCCGTCAGCTCGAGCTCCTCGGCCGGACAGTCCAGCGCATCCGCGGCAAATTCGAGGATTTGCCGGCGCGCCGCCAGGGCCGCCCGGTCGACCGCCTGGCCCATCACGGAGATGGCCGAGCTGGCGTTGGTGCCCTGATCGAAGGGCGAGTGATCCGTATCGACCGGCATGTAGCGCACCCGCGAGCGGTCCGCGCCGAGCCGTTCGGCGACCACGGCGGCAAGCGCCGTGTGCGCGCCCTGGCCGATCTCCGCGGTGCCGCACTGCAGGAAGATGTCGCCCCCGGTCGAGACCTTGACCCGGGCGAGCGCCGGCTTGTTGACCCCGCCGCCGTCCTTGAAGCCGATGGAAAGGCCCATGCCGCGCCTGACCGGGCCTTCGTTCTCCGGCTGGTTTCGGTCGCGGTAGCCGAGTTCGCGCACCACCAGGTCGAGACCCTCGTGCAGGTCGCTGTCGATACCGCTCTCGCCGGGCACGAAGGGCTCGCCCAGGTCGATCAGGTTCCTGCGGCGCATCTCGCAGGGGTCGATGCCGAGCCGGTGCGCGATCATGTCGATCTGGGACTCGCTTGCCCAGCTGGTCTGGGTGCCGCCGAAGCCGCGGAACGGCCCGGCCGGCGCCGTGTTGGTCATCACGCAATAGCAGTCGGTCTTGATCCGCTTGTACCGGTACGGTCCCGGAATGCGGTAGCCGGCCTTCTCGGCGACCAGCGGGCTGCCGTCCGAATAGGCCCCGGAATCGAGCAGGATCTCGCTTTCCCGCGCGATCAGGGTGCCGTCCGCCATGACGCCGGTCTTCAGCTTGAGGATCGCGGCGTGCTGGGTGTTGGTGAGGAAGCCTTCTTCCAGGGTCAGGCAGAAGCGCACCGGCCGGCCGGCGAGCCGCGAGAGGGCGAGCGCGACCGGTTCGGTCTTGCAGCCGTTCTTGCTGCCGAAGCCGCCGCCGATATAGGGCACCCGCACCGCGACCTGGTTCTCGCCCAGGCCGAAGATGCGGGCGATTTCCTTGCGCAGGCCAAACGGGTTCTGGCAGCTCGTCCACAGCTCGATCCGGTCTTCGCGCGACCAGTCGGCGACGGAGACGAACGGCTCCAGGTGGAAATGGTGCATCCGCGAGAAACGGAACACGTCCTCGAAGACATGGTCGCAATCCGCGAAGGCGTCGGCCGGGCCGGTCTCGTAGGAGAAGCGGTAACAGACGTTCCGGCGCGGGCGCAGCTCGCCCGAAGCACCCTCGCCGTATTTGGGCACGATGCCGACCGGCGCCTCCTCGAAAAGTTCCGGTGCGTCCGGATCCGAGGCGCGTTCGAGGTCGCTGACAACGGGCAGCGGCTCGTAGTCCACGCGAATCGCGGCAAGCGCCCGGTTGGCCGTGCCCTCGTCCTCGGCGGCGACGGCAGCGACGATGTCGCCCTCGTAGCGCACCTTGTCGGTTGCGACGATCGGCTGGTCCTTGATGAAATAGCCATAGACCGGCATCCGGATTGCTGCGGTCTCGTCCCGGGTCAGAACCGCATGGACCCCCGGCATGGCACGTGCTGCCGAGGCGTCGATCGACCGAATTCGGGCATGGCCGTGCGGGCTGCGCAGCACCTTGGCGTGCAGCATGTCCGGGAGGCCTATATCGACCGTATAGACCGCCCGGCCCGCGACCTTCTCTGCGGCGTCGATGCGCCTGTCTGACCGGCCGATGGTGCGCAGCGGCGCCAGATCGTTCATTCCCCGGCCTCCCGCTTGCGCCGGGCGGCTTCGCGCACCGCCTCCAGGATCAGGGCGTAACCGGTGCAGCGACAGATGTTCGAGCTGATCCAGTCGCGGATCATCGCGTCGTCCGGGTCCGGATCGCGGGCGAGCAGGGCCTCGGTCAGGAGGATCATGCCGGCGGTGCAGAAACCGCACTGAAAGGCCGAATTGTCGGCGAAGGCTGCCTGGACCGCGCTCGGCTCTCCGCCGGTTCCCAGCCCCTCGACCGTGCGCACGTCGCTGTCCGCGACCTCGAAGGCGAAGACCGAACAACTCGCGCGCGGGACATCGTCGATCAGCACGGTGCAGGCGCCGCACACGGCGCGCTCGCAGGCCAGCTTGGTGCCGCGCCCGTCGCGTCGTTCGCGCAGTAGGTCGGCCAGGGTCGTCGCCGTGGTCGTCGCCATGCCGACCGGCGTGCCGTTCAGCGTGAAGGCGAGATCGAAGCGGGGACCGAGGCGCTCAGGCACGGGCCGCGTCCTGCCGCACCAGTTGCCTGGCGAGGATCGCCGCGCCGGCCCGGCGCAGCCACTCGTTGCCGCTCACCGGGTCGGCGAATTCGCCCGGCAGCGCTTCGAATGCCGCCGCCGCGATGGCCCTGGCATCGGTTCCGCGAAGGTCGAGGCGCAGGGAGGCGGGGCGAAGATATTCGGTGGCGACCGCCGCGCGGCCCTCTGCCTTTCCGCCATTGTCCGTCCACAGGGCGAGCGCCAGGGTCATGAGCGGCCTGAGCGAGCGGTCGTAGTCGAGCCGCAGATCGGTCGCGAGCGGGATCGACAGGCGGGTCAGCAGCGCGCGCGCCGGCTCTGCGCGATCCCAAATCTCCGCGGGCGTCAACTCGGTTTCGCCGGCAGCCGAGGCGAATCGGGCCGTACCGCCGAGCGCGGTCAGCAGGATCGACATCTCGTAGCGGGTGTGGCGCGCCATCAGATTGCCGCCGGCCGTGCCGCTGAGGCGGATGCGCATCTTGCCCAGCTTCGACCAGGCCTCGGCCAGTCCGGGTATTGCTGCCGCCGCGTCCGATGCCGCGCCCTCGGCGTGGGTGGTCAGCGCGCCGACGGAAAGCGCGTCGCCCTCGATCCGCGTCCCTCGCAGTTCCTCGAGCCGCTTCAGCCAGACCAGTGTGCCGATTGGCTTGCCTTCGCGGACCGCACCGCACAAATCGGTTCCGCCGGCATAGGGCACCGGCGCCTCGGCGTTGGCCATCGCCGCGACCGCCTCTTCGACGGTTATCGGCGCGATCACCGGAAAGGGCGGGATATCCCGGTAGGAGGCGGCGATCAGCCCGGCCTGGGCGACTTCGTACATGCGCGTGGCGATCCTTCGGAATTGAGGGCTCCGGACAGCGCCGGCGATGCTATCCGCTCACCCCCGGCCTGTCACCCCGGAGGTGGGCCACCCGGACGTGGCCGACGACCGCCTCCGATGGTCCCGCTCACCCTGCTCGCGCCGCGTCCAATGTCGGTGACGACGCCGAACATGGATAGACCTGCGCGGGTCCACCGTGACGCTTTCGTCCTGGAACGTCACGGTGCAGGTCGAGCCGGAGCAACGGCTTTCCGCCCTGTGAAGTCGAGAAGGCGCCGGACCGACAGCGGCATTCTGAGCCCGAACCGGTGCTTGATCGATATACCGCCGTCATCGGGGACCGAGCCACGTTCCCGAGACAGACCTGGACCGCCGCGCCGCCATATGCGATTTTGAGCACCAGATCGCCATCGAGCAGGCGCAGCCCCTCGATCAAGCCGCACTCTCCGGCCAGCCCGACCAGCGGTTTCGTACCTGGCTCCAGTACGCCCTCCGGCATTCCGTCCTGGTGCCAGAAGGCGGAGGCGGGACCGTCCGTCTTCCAGGGGTCTTGCCAGGCGAACATCTCGAACCGCTCTGCCTCCAGGTCGGCCTTCGTCTGAATGCGGATGCTGAAGGGTCCGGGCTCGGTCGCAACGGACACGCCGGCGGCGGCGTGCCGGTCCCAAGCTTTCCGGTAATGGCCGACCTGCCTGAGGACCATCCAGGCAAGGACCCCGTCCCCGGTCTCCATCGCGGGCGCCTCCCCTTGCCGGCGCCGCGACGCGCGGCCGGTGTCCGCGTCCACCGTGCATCCGGTATCCGCTCCGGCGGTCATGGAGTTCCGGGACCGGCATTGTCCGGCTCCTCGCCCGATTTGGCCCGCGCGCGGTAGATCAGCCGCCGTATCTTCGCCCGCATCCTGCTGTCGACATGCCAGTCGGCCGCCACCGGGTCCGCGCCGTAGAGGTCGACGGCGGTCGTGGTTCCTGATGATGTTCCCGGGAACATCATCGATCAGGGCGCAGGCCCGAGTTCCTCGAGGAAGCACAACGCCTGGCCGAAGTGCCGACGAAGCGAATGCCGCCCTCACGCGCACGGTTCCTCCATCGTGACGAGGTCGAGGCGATGTTCGACGCGCTGCCTTCAAACGGGCCGCTCGCGCTCCGTGACCGCACGCTGCTGCTGTTCCTCTACAACACCGGTGCGCGGGTCCAGGAAGTGGTGCGGCTCCGGGTCGAGAACCTGGTGTTCGGGGACTCGCCGCGGGTTCATCTGCACGGCAAGGGAGACAAGTGGCGGGTCTGTCCGCTCTGGACGCCCACCGCGAAGTGCTTGCTCGAACTGCTTGGCGATCGCCGGACGCGCGCCGACGGGCCGGTGTTCGTCTCACGTGCGGGCCGGCCACTCACGCGGTTCGGGATCTACAAGATCGTGCGTCGGCATGCCGTTGCCGG
>JAJEBT010000074.1 GCA_022822405.1 Alphaproteobacteria bacterium | reverse complement strand
AGCACGGCCCTTGCACGCGCGATCCAGTCGGTCTGCGATGCGATCGTGGTCAATGTTCTCTCCGGAATCAGGTCAGGGTCGTCGAGGATGTCCAGGTCGGGTTCGATCCCGAGACCCGGACCGTCGGGAGGCGCGATGCATTCTTTTTCTCGGCTTGGCGCGTTCGGGTCAAGGCACGGACCGACATGGCCTGCGTTCGACGACAGGGCGTTGTTGTCAGTAGGGGCCGGGGACAATCGGGCTGCCATCGACGAACCGTTCGAAGCGGAAACGCGACAGGTCGAAGCCCGTGGGCCGGCCAAGCACGAGATCGGCGAGAACCCGGCCTGCGCCGGGACCGATCCCGAAGCCGTGTCCGCTCATGCCGGTGCCGATGAACAGGCCAGGGAGCGACGGAACCTCGCAGATGTAGGGCACGGCATCGGGAGTCACGTCGATCATCCCCGCCCACGTCTCTGCAATGCCGGCCTCGTCCAGCCAGGGCGTCCGCTCGCGGAGGCGTTTGGCCAAGCGTCGCTGGCCCTCCCTCGACGGAGGTGGATCGAGCACGCGCATCCGTTCGAACGGCGTGACCTCGTCGGCGGTCCAGTGCACCTTGGAACGCCATGCGCCTGGATAATCCGCAGGAGGCATCGGCCTGAGCCGCAGGTTCCCGGCAGATTTCCACATCAGCTTCGCGAACTTGGTCAGGTCCCGGAACGAGCGGGCACAGACGTAGTGCTCGATAAGGTCTCCGGTTGTTACGGTATGGCCGCCATCCGCACGACGGCTCGTGGCGAATCCAGGCATGGAAACGTTGGGAAGCCCGCGGTCGGCCACGGGATGGGTGCGGCCGACCGTTGAACGCACGGTGAGTTGCGGCAGGTCGATTCCCGCGTTGCGCGCAAAACAGGTGGACCAGGCACCGCCTGCCAGCACCACTCGGTCGGCCCGTACGGGCCCGCGCTCGGTGTGCACGCCGGAGACATTTCCGGCCTTGGACTCGAGGGTGCGCACGGCGCAGTCCTCCGTGACCGACACGCCGATCCGCCGCGCCGCGCGCGCGAGCGCCGGCACCGCGACAAAGGGTTCCGCCCGCCCGTCGCTCGGGGTCAGCATCCCGCCGACCCATTGTCCTTCCAGACCGGGACACGCTTCCCGTGCCTCGGTCGGCGACAGCATCCGGGTGTCCAGCTGGTGCTCCCTGGCGAGGTCATGCCAATCCGCGTACCTGGCGAGAGTGCGCTCATCCTCGGCGAGATACGCCAGACCGCATCTTTCGAACGCAAGATCTTTCTCTCCGGTCTCTGTCGCGAGACTTTGCCAGATTCGATTCGACTGCATCACGATGGGCAGCTCGTCCCGGTCCCGACCCTGTTGGCGGACCCAGCCCCAATTGCGGCTCGACTGCTCGCCCGCCACACGCCCCTTCTCGATCAGCGCGACCTTCGCGCCTTGCCGCCCGAGGAACCAGGCGGTCGACGTTCCGACGATCCCCGCGCCGATTACCACGACGTCTACGGCCTCCGGAATCGGGTCAGCGTGGGCGACCGGCGTGGCTTCGGTGATCATCGGCATGCGGGACTGCTCCGAAAGTGCCGACGGTGCGCGAGCTTGAGTGAAGAATCGCAGAACGTGATCGTGGTCAATGTCCTACTCCAGTGTCAGGTCCGGATCTCCGAGAATGTCCGGGTCGGGCTCGACTCCGAGCCCCGGACCTTCCGGAGGTGCAATGCGTCCTCCTTCACGGCGCGGTGCGTTCGGGTCAAGGCGCGGGCCGACATAGCCCGAGAGATCGCACGTGTTCAGGAGACGCGAGGGCGGTGTCGTGGCTGCCAGATGCAGGAGTGCGGCAGTGGTTATGTCCGATCCCCAAGTGTCCTCGATGCACATCATTGCGCCGAAATGCAGGCAGAGGTCGCGGGCGGTGCGACAGGCCGAGATGCCGCCGAACTTGGAAAGCTTGAGCGCGACCGCGTCCATGCAGGCCCGCGCGTGCCCCTCGAGAAGGGTGTCCGTGTCAAAGACCGCCTCGTCCAGCTTCATCGGAAGTCCGGTCGCATCGCGAACCCTGGCGCAATCGGCGATGGTACGGCACGGCTGCTCAAGCATGATGTCCAGGTCGCGTACCGCGCGGCCGACGCGTGTGGCGTCCAGCGACGTGGCGCCCATGTTCCAGTCACCGTAGACGAGCGGCCCGGGCCCGACGGCCTTCCGGACTGCGGTCAACCGCTCGACATCGGTCTGCCAGTCTCCCGAGGCACCAAGCTTGGCCTGGAATTGCCCGATGCCTTGCGCCTTGGCTTCGCGGGCGATGCGCGCCATGTCGTCCGGCGCGATGCAGGTGATGGAATGGTAGAGCGGCATCGACTCCGCCTGGCGTCCGCCGAGAACGCGGTAGAGGGGCAGGGCGGCGACCTTCGCCGTCAGGTCCCAAAGCGCAATGTCGATCGCGGACTTTGCATAGACGTGTCCCTGCAGCCAGGCGTCGGCTCTCGACATGACGGCATCCGGCCCGATCGGGTCGCTGCCGAGCAGTATCGGCGCAAGTTCGGCGATCGCTGGCTGAACGCCACGCGCGTAGGCCGGGAGGTAGTGGGGGATCGGGCAGGTCTCTCCCCAGCCGGTGACGCCCGCGTCGGTGTCGAGCGCCAGGATCACGGTTTCGACCGTGTCGCAGGTCTTTCCGTCGGCCATGTGATAGGCCTCGTGGCTCTTCAACGGCACGTGCCAGAGACGAATGGTGGAGATCTTCATGGTCACGCTCCTGCTGCCGCACGACGATCTCGATGCAGCGAGCGGGCGACGGGAAAGTCCTCGGTGCCCGCAAGACAGGTTGCCTGCCCAAGGATCGCAAGCAGGCGCACGTTCACGTTGGCCCGTAGACGGCAACCGGTTCACCGAGGGCCGCCTCGTCGGGATGAACGCCAAGACCCGGCGATTCGGGAAAATGAAGATGACCGTCCCTGTTGCGCGGTCCCTGGCCCCGGGCAATGTCCTTGGTCAACATGTCCTGGCAGGCCCAGACCGCCAGCCGATGGGCGTCCGGTATCGTGGCGGCGAGGTGGAGCGCCTCGGCGTCGGCCAGCACCGATCCGCCGGTTGCCATGATGAACATGTCAATTCCGTGGGCAAGCGCGACGTCGCGAATGCGCGCAGCCTTGGTCAATCCACCAACCCGGTTGAGCTTGATGCCGAACACTTCTGCAAGACCGTCGCGGGCGATGCGGGTGGCGTCCTGAAGCGTCACAAGGCTTTCGTCCACGCTTACGGGCGCGGAATGCAGCGGACGGATGGCAGCGATGTCGTCAAGGGTCTCGCAGGGCTGCTCGAACATGACGCGGAGATCCTCTGTCGCCTGCATCACGCGAAGTGCCTGTTGACGGGTCCAGCCTCGGTTCGCGTCATAGAGGATGACCTCGTTCGGTCCGCGGTGTGTCTCCACGTCCCGAATTCGTGCCACGTCGAGGTCGACGTCGCCGCCGATCTTGACGGAATGAGCCACGTAGCCGCGCTCGCGATACCGGTTCATGACGTCGCGCGTGTCTCCGATCGTCTTGGCGCCGACGGAAGAGGCGATGGGCGCGGGCGTCCGGGAGCCTCCTCCCATGAGGTCCGAGATCGGCAGGCCTGCAGACTGGCCTGCGATGTCCCAGCAGGCCATGTCGATGGGAGCCTTGGCATGGAGATGTCCAGGCAGGGCGAGGTCCATGGCGCGTTCCACATCCAGTACCTTCCGTGGGTCGAGGTTCAGGACAAAGGGAGCCATGGTCTCAATGCCTGCCCTGATTCCCGGACCGTGCGCCGCAACGTAGGTATGGCCCCAAGGCGTTCCCTCTCCCCATCCGGACAGGCCGACATCGGTATCGATCCTGACAAACGTTGCGTCGAGCACCTCGAACTTGAGCCGCCCGCCCGAGAGCCAGTACGGGTGCTCGAGCGGAAGATCGGCCTTGTAGACTGCGATGCGAGTGATTTTCATCGACCGGGAAATCCTGCACGTCCCGTGCGGTCAGGGGCATGCGCCAAGCTCGAGCGCAATCCGAATGCGGATAGGGCGGAATTGCAGCGACGGGACGCGCAGCAGCCGGCCGGGCAGCCTTTCCGACGTATCCCCGTACCGACAGTGTCGTCCGCCGCGCGAATCATGGCGTCACGACGATGTTGCCGACATGCTTCTTGGCGATGAAGGCATCCTGTGCCGCGTGAAGTTCCTCAAGCGGCCAGGTGGCGGCGAGGTTCGGCCTGACCTTGCCCGCCTCGATCAGCCGGACGAGTTCCGGCATCACGTCTTCGCCGATCACCGTTGACCCGGTGAATGTCAGGTCGTTGAGATAGAACGTCCTGAGGTCGAACTCGACGATAGGGCCGGCAATTGCGCCGGAGCACGTGTAGCGGCCACCCCGCGCGATGATGTCTACGAGGGAGGGCCATGCCGGGCCGCCGACGATGTCGGCAACGACGCTGACGGTCTCTTCGCCGAGAGCGGAGCGGAGGTCTCCGGGGTCGCGCGGCAGGACGCGGTCTGCGCCAAGGGCGGCGACCTCGGCATGCTTGGCCTCCGAAGCCAAGGCAACGACCCTTGCGCCACGGATCTTTGCGAGCTGGACAAGGGCTCCGCCGACGCCGCCGGACGCACCTGTGACCAGAACCGTGTCCGAGGCATCGACCTGCGCGCGTTGCAGCATTCCGAGCGCGGTGGAATAGGAGCAGGAGAACGTGGCGAGTTCCGGACTCGTCATCTCGGACTGGACGGACAGGGCATTCCGTGACGGAACGGTCGTGTATTCCGCAAATCCGCCGTCGCGCTCCGAACCAAGATATCCCACGTTGTTCCTGTTCCCGGGATCCTTGGGGTCGCGAATCCAGTTGTCGGTGATTACGCGTGCGCCGATGCGAGTTGGGTCCACGCCATCCCCGACGGCCACGATTTCGCCACAGACATCAGCACCCTGAATGCGAGGAAACGTGATCGGCGCGCCACCCCAGCTTGGATCGTCCTGTCCCTCGACATCGAAGCCGTCGCCGGTTGTGCGCTCGGTGACCGCTTTCGAGTACCAGCCGGAACGCGTGTTGACGTCCGTGTTGTTCAGGCCGCATGCGCCGACCTTGATCAGGACCTCTCCGGGGGCCGCGCCGGGCCGTGGCCAGTTGGAGTGGAAGACCATCTGGTCCGTTCCGCCATGGCCGAGCGTGACCATAGCTTTCATCGTTTCCGGCATGACCATGAGAATCCGTTCCTGGATCGTGTGAATTTGCTCGACAGGCTAATCGCACGATTTTACCATCGTCAATGACGCATGGCATCAACGCAATATCCGAGGCGCATGTGGGGCTTGCTCGCGAACGGACAGTCTGGCGTCCAGGAGGCGGAATGCCGTGCACCACCCGTCCAGGTCGGACGGGCCCGTCACCGCGTCGACGAGTCAGGGACCTGCATCAATGACTGATCCGGTTCGTTCGCTCGCGGCCCGCTACTACACCGACCCGGATGTCTTCGCGGCGGAGAAGGGCGGCGTGTTGTCCCGGACATGGCAGTTTGCGTGTCACGCAAGCGCGCTTCGGAGCGGCGGCGATTACGTGACCTTCGAAGTCGCGGGCGAGAGCCTGTTTGCGATCAAGGGCAAGGACGATGTCATCCGGACCTTCTACAATGTCTGTCAGCATCGTGCGCACCAACTCGTCAGCGGGACCGGGACAAAGCGGCTTCTGGTCTGTCCGTATCACTCATGGACCTACGAATTGACGGGTGAATTGCGCTCCGGTCCGAACATCGGGGCGGTCGAGGGATTCGACAGGTCAAAGGTCTGCCTGACCGAGGTCAGGACCGAGGTGTTCCTTGGTTTCGTCTTCGTCAATCTGGATCCGAAGGCAAGTCCAATGGACGACTGGTTTCCGGGCGTTCAGGACGAGCTTCGGACCTGGGTGCCGGACTGGCAGCGATTGCAGCCGATCCAATGGATCGAGATCCCCGAAAGCTGCAACTGGAAGGTGTCGGTAGAGAACTATTCCGAATGCTATCATTGCAGCCTCAACCACCCGACATTCGCGACCGGCGTGGTCAAGTCCGAGACCTATGACATACAGCCGCAAGGTTATTGCCTGCGCCACACGACCGAATGCCAGAACCTTGATGACATGACCTACGAGATTGATCGGTCCCGTGCGCACGCGGAAGAGTATTCCAGCTGGTTTCTCTGGCCCGCGTTCAGTTTCCAGGCCTATCCGGGAAACGTGCTCAACACCTATCACTGGCGTCCGATCGACGTGGGCCGGGTCGTGGTCTGGCGCGGGTGGTACGCGGTTGACGGGGAGGCGAGCGGCGTGATTCTCGACCTTGCCCGACAAGACAGGGAGACGACGGTTGAGAACGAGCCTCCCTACTACACCACTTGAGGACTCCCGGCCCTACGGGCCGGTCTTCATGCGCCGTTTCCGGCATCCGTTCGACGGACAGGAGGTCAAGGTCATCGAGCGGCGGCGCGGCGGCGGCAGCCATCACCGGCTGAACCTGCATGTCGAACTGCCGGACGGCGTCCGCATCTGGCTTCCTGCGACCTGGACAAGCCTCGAGGCGCGGGAACCGGGTGCGCCTGATCTGCTTGGCGAGTTGCCGGACTTCGTCAGGTTGCGTAATCTGCTCGACGATCTGGAGCGGCGCCGGGAGGCGACGGATGGACAAGGAACGGGAACTGTCGCTGCTGGCTCTTCTGGAGTGGGAGAAACGCGTGGAGAGGTGGCTCCAGGTTCCGTCCCCGGATCGGGAGGCGTTCGTGCAGGAGATGGCGGGGCTGATGGTCCGGCAGGCGAACCGGAGGGGGAGGTCCGATGAGCGGGTCGTCGCGGATCACGAACAGTCACCTTGAGCGGTCGGCCGCCGTCTACGTGCGCCAGTCGACGCCGGGCCAGGTCCTGAAGAACCGGGAATCGCGCGAACGCCAGTACGGGCTTGCGGAGCGCGCCCGCGAACTGGGCTGGCCGGAGGAACGCATCGTGGTCATCGACTCCGACCTCGGCCGGAGCGCCGCGTCGCAGGGCACGCGGGGCGGCTTCGACCTGCTTTGCGAACAGGTTGCGCAGGGCCGGGTGGGCGCGGTGTTCGGGATCGAGGTAAGTCGCCTGGCTCGGAATACAATTGAGTGGTTCCAGCTTCTGGACCTTTGCCGGGTCAACGACACGGTGCTGGTTGAGGACGGCCAGGTCTATGCGCCGGGCCGCGAAGACGATGGCTTGATTCTGGGCATCAAGGGCACCTTCTCGGCAAACGAGCTGTCCGTCCTTCGCGCCCGCATGGAGGGCGGGCGACGGAGCAAGGCCCAGCGCGGCGAACTCTATTCGAGTCCTCCGATCGGCTTCGTCCGCGAGGGGAACGGGATCCGGAAGGATCCGGACCTTCGGATCCAGGCGGCGATCGAGGCGGTCTTCGCCCGCTTCCGCGAGGGCGGGTCGGGACTGCAGGCCACGCATCTTCTGCGGGAGGCGGGGGTGCGGCTCCCGAGCCGTCCGCATGGCGCGGACGCCGTGGCCTGGAGGGACGCGACCTATACGCGGGTGATGGAGACCCTGAAGAACCCCGCGATGGGCGGCGCCTACGCCTTCGGGAAGGCGCGGTCCGCCTACCGCGACGACGGGACGCTGCTGGCGCCGGAGGAGCGGTGGCGGGTCCTGAAGCCAGGTCGTCACGAAGGGTACGTGAGCTGGCCCGAATGGATGGAGGTGCAGGAGACCCTGGCGGCGAACTCGACCGTCCGCCACGGGAAGCGGGGCGCGGCGCGCGAGGGGGCGGCGCTTCTCCAGGGCCTTGCCGTCTGCGGCCACTGCGGCAGGTCGATCCAGGTCCGGTACAACGTGGGCCGAAGCTACTACTGCAACCAGCGCACGGCGGACACCGGCCAGAAGCGAAGCTGCCTCTCGGTCGGCGGCATCGGAATCGACAAGGCCGTCGCCGAGCGTTTCCTGGACCTGGTGTCGCCGGCTGGAGCGGAAGCCGCGATTGCGGCGGCGCAGGCGGTCGCGGAACGGGCGGAAACGGCGCTGCGGAGCCAGCTGCTGGAGCTTGAGCACTGCCGCTACGAGGCCGGCCTCGCGGAACGGCGCTACCGGCAGGTCGATCCCGACAACCGCCTGATCGCGGCGACCCTGGAGCGGGACTGGGAGGCGGCGCTGCGTGCCGTGGAGAGCGCGGAGTTCGCATTGGAGGCGGCCCGGGAGCGGCAGCCCGAGGACCTGCCGCCATCGTATTTCACGGAGCTCGGCACCTCGCTGGAGCGGGTCTGGCACGCGCCGGAGACGACCCACCGCGACCGCAAGCGCCTGCTTGCCTGCCTTGTCGAGGAAGTCACCTTGCAGTTGGCAGAGGACGACCGGACCGAGGTCGTCATCCACTGGCGGGGCGGCCGGGCGGACTCCTTCTCGGTCAAGCGCCAGAAGCGGAGGCCGATCCGCCGGCGCGACGACATCGACACGGTCGAGCTTGTTCGTCGGCTTGCCCGATTCTATCCCGACGTCCAGATCGCCGGGGTCCTCAACGACCAGGGGCGGCGGTCGGCGCGGGGACTGCGGTTCTCGGCATCCCTGGTGCAGGATCTCCGACATCGCCACGGCGTTCCGGAATTCAAGGCGTCGGCCAAGGACGAGGAGGAAGGCGAGCTTCTGAGCGTGCGGGCGGCGGCACGGGAGCTCGGGGTTGCGGATTCCACGCTCTATCGCTGGGTCAACGCCGGCATCCTGCCCGGCGTCCGTCCGGACGTGCCCGGAGCGCCGCTTCGCGTCCGGATGGGCGCCGACTTCCGCAGCAGGTTCCGCCTCGAGCCGCCGGAGGGGTTCGTTCCGCTCCGGGAAGCGGTGCAGCGCCTTGGCGTCTCTCGCCAGACGGTCTGGCAAAGGGTCGCGTCCGGGAAGCTGGAATCCTGCCACGTGAAGCGCGGGGCCGTCCGCGGCCTTTACGTCCGGCTGGAGGCGGACGGACTTCCGCTCTTCGACGGAACGCCTTCGGGCCGGGAGCATGGCAATGCATGACGCCCCGGCCTCGGTCTCACTCCGTAAAGGCCGCCGCCAGCGGCACCGGAAGGCGATTCCGGCCACCCGAACCTACGGACGGCAGGCAAATCGCGGTCCCGGGGCCGGAATCCGCGAGAACGGCGCCGGCCGGGTGCCTGACGCGGCTTTCGGG
>JAJEBT010000063.1 GCA_022822405.1 Alphaproteobacteria bacterium | reverse complement strand
GGCTATCGCGACCGGCGGCGTGATCATCGACAGCATCCCGAAATAGAGCGCGAACATGTGCGCCGCTATCGGCTCCACCCCGACCTCGACCAGCGATGGCGCAACCAGCGTTGCGAGCAGGAGATAGACGCCGAGGGTCGGCATGCCCATGCCCAGGATGATCGAGACCAGGGCAGCCATGACGAGCAGCAGGAAGAGGCTGCCGGCGGCCATCTCGATGAGTGCCTGGGTCAGCGCGAAACCGAGCCCGGTAATGTTGAGCACCCCGATGACGACACCTGCCATCGCACCGATCATGACGATCTGGGTGACGGCAATTCCGGTGGTCGACAGCGACCGGATCACGCGCCCGGGCGCCATGCGCTCTCCCCGATATCCGGGGAACGTCCCGACGATGACGACCGCGAAAGCCGCCGCCAGCGCGGAGGTGTCGGGGCGCAGGTTGAGATTGAACAGGGCCACGATCAGGACGGCGAACGGAATGAGGAACACCCAGCCTGCGCGGAACACATCCCAGCGCGCCGGAATCAGCTCGTCGGCGATGCGCGCGATCCCGTTGTGCGCGGCATAGAGATCGGCCTGGATGAACAGCGTTATGTAGTAGAGAAGCGCCGGGATGATCGCCGCGATGACCACCTCGCCGTAGGGAATCTGCAGGAACTCCGCCATCACGAACGCGGCGGCGCCCATGATCGGCGGCATCAGCTGGCCGCCGGTGGAAGCCACGGCCTCGATGGCGCCCGCGGCATGCGCCGAATAGCCGCCTTCCTTCATCATCGGGATGGTGATCACGCCCGTGGAGACGACGTTCGAGACCGCGCTTCCGGAAATCGAGCCGAAGAGGCTCGAGGCGGTGATGGCGATCTTCGACGATCCGCCGCGGTAGCGGCCCATCAGAGAGACCGAGATGTCCGTGAAGAACCGGGAGCCTCCCGATGCCTGAAGGAGATGGCCGAAGAACACGAAGGCGATGACGATGGTCGTCGAGACCACCATCGGGATGCCGACGAGGCCGTTCGGATCGAGGGCGATGTACAGGAACATCCGCTCGACATCGACGTTCCGGCCCTCGAACTGCCCGGGAACCAGATGGCCAAACAGCCCGAACAGGATGAAGAAGAGCATGAAGAGGAACAGCACCTTGCCGGCGGTCCTGCGCAGCCCTTCCGCGACCAGCGCAACGATGACGACCGCGGAGGCCACGGCTTCCGGCAGGCGGGCATGCAGGCTGTCGAAGATTACCGCATACTGCCAGGTCACATAGGTGCAGACGGCCACCGAGGCGCCGATTGCGAGCCAGTCGTACCAGGGAATCCGGTCGCGGGGGGCTCCGCGAACGGCAGGAAAGACAGCGAAGGCGAGTACCAGCGCGATCCCGAGCATGCCGACAAGGCGCTGCTCGATGAACGTCGCCATGCCGGCGAGCTGGTAGAGGTCGAGCGCTTCGGCGACCGATCCCAGCGTCAGGGCCGCGCCGAGGACGGATCCGATGATCCTTGCCGGCCTTGAAGACGGGGGATCCGTTCCCGGTTCCCGTCCCTCACCGTCCATCCCGGGAAGTCCCGGATTCCGTGAGCGGAACCGGCGCTACATTCCCTTTTCAGTGTAGAAGCGCTTGGCCCCGGGGTGATAGGCGATGCCGACATCGAGGTGCAGCCTGCTCTCCTGCATGCCCTTGAAGGCCTTGTGGGAGGCGACCAGCTTCTTCTTGTTTCCGTGGATCGCCTTGGCAACCTCGTAGACGACTTCGTCGGGGGTCTTGCTCGATGCCATCAGCAGGAACGGGGCCTCGAAAATGTTGGTCGGTCCCGATATGCCGGGATGGGCCGGGCTCGGCCCGATGGTAGCGATATAGGAGCCCGGCGCGATCTTCTGCATCGCCTTTTCGGATTCCGGCGTCTTGGGCAGCGACAGAACGCGGATGCCGACCTTGGCGTGGGCCTGCGCCGTCTTGCCGGACGTCAGCGAGAAGGTGACGGCATCGATCTTGCCGGCCATGAAGTCGTCGACCTGGCGCACGCCGTTGGGGACCGGCACACCGACGACATCCTTGTGTGTCAGACCTGCGGTCGCGAGTTTGGCCGCTCCGGTGAGAAGGACGACGCGCTGCTTGGGGTAGCCGCTGCCGAGGCGCTTGCCCTTCAGATCGGCGATCGCCCGGATCGGGGAGTCCTTGCGCACAAAGAATCCGAGCTGCAGCGGAAACAGCGCCGCCGCGACGCGCACGTTCGGCTGCTTGCCCGGTTTCGTGAACATGGCCTTGCCCTGAGTGGCGAAGGCCGCGGGGATGCTGAGTGAAATCGAGAAGTCGAGTTCGCCCGAATTGACCAGCGGCAGCGTAACGATGGGACCGCCCTGCGGAATGACGCGGACTTTGAGGTCGCTGGTCTCGGTTGCGACCTTCGCGATGCCCGCGGCCGTCGAATAGGCAAGCGAACCCTGCGGATTGCTGCCGATACCGAACGTGCGTGCGGAAGCCGCGTTGGCGGCCAGCGAAACCGCGAGTACGGCCGTAAGAACAGCATGTTTCATCGTCTTCTCCTAGTCTTGTGTAACGATATTTGTTATCAAAGGAGTGAACGACACCGGCGGGAGGCGGTTGGATGAGAGGCAAAGCGGTTGAAGTTGTGCTGAGCGCGGAGGAGCGCGAGTTTCTTGAAGCGCATGTGCGAAAGCACAAG
>JAJEBT010000091.1 GCA_022822405.1 Alphaproteobacteria bacterium | reverse complement strand
CGGCGATCCGTCCAAGCCGCAGCGCCAGGACGCGTATCTGCGCGCCGTGCAACGGTTCCGGCCCGAGGTCGAGGTGTATTTCGGGCATTTCCTGAGTCATCCCGTGCGCATGCCGCTGGCAAGGCCGGCAGGAAACCGGCGCTCGGCTGAGGTTGTCAGGACCGAGGAGAAGGGATCGAACGTCAACCTCGCCGTGCATCTTCTCAATGACGGATGGCTGGATGCCTGCGACTGCGCCGTCGTGGTGAGCAACGATAGCGACCTGGCGGAGGCCATGCGCCTTGTGAAACGGCACCGCGGCAAGCGGATCGGACTGGTGACGCCGGGTCGCAGGGATCCGTCTCGCCGGCTTCTGGCGCATGCCGACTTCGCCCGCCGTATCCGGACCGGCGCACTGAAGCATTCGCAGTTGCCGAATCCGATCCCCGGCACGAAGGTCCGCAAGCCTGCAGAGCGGTAGGTATCTGCCTGCGCCGCTCGACGGACGCAACCTGCCCGCAACCATGAAAGCCTGTCGACGTCTTGAGCGAATCCCCGGACAGGAGGCAGCGAAACCGGTAAAGGGGATCTCCGCGAGTGACCGCGGCAGGACGCGCTACCGGACCGCCGCCGGTCGGAACCGGGCGTCAATGACCAGCCGGATGGCACGTTCAACAGAGAATCCTGCAATTCGCGTGGATGCGGGCGCTCTATCAGCGCCGCAAGGGGCGGGATCTGTTCGATCTGGCGATCGGTCTGGCGGACCGGCGCAGCGATGCCGAACGGATCGTTGCGGCGTTCCGGGAGTATACGGAGCGCGAGGGAAATCTTCCGGTGGCAAACGAAAACCCGACATTTCTGGCAAACGAAAATCCGACAGTTTTGGCGTGAGCTGGTGCCCCCAGCCCGGGTGCCGGAGTGTTGGGCTCGGTGGAGCTGTGGGTAAGTAACCCGCCACAGCGACCGGCGACGAGTCTGGCGGCGGGCTACCTATCCACAGCGGGCGGCCCGCACCGAAGCTGCCTTTGTCGTCGCCGGCGGTCATGACCCGTTCTTCTTTCGGCACCGGGCCGAGCGATCATAGCCGGATCGGGATCGAGCTTGCGGAAAGAGCCTGACCGCGCATGTGCGGAACGCCGGATCGGCGATCGGGACGTCATCGACACCGCTTCGCAGGGCGGCGGGCAGGGGAATGGATGAAGCGAATTCCGGTCGTGCGGCAGCGCCTCCGGAACCGGCCCCGGGGGCGTGTCGAGCGTCGCGGCATTGGGTTCGTCCGCTGTCGTCCGCTCGCCGGGGCGCGGGGCGCGTGCTAACCTGGAACAGGGACAGATCGACAGGGGGCCGGGCGGTGTCCGGCATCTGGGTGGCACAATCCGACAACCTTCGCATTCCCGCCGCGCGGCTGACGCCAAGGGCGGCGCATTCCGGGCCTGGTGCGGGCGGCGACGCCTCGCCCGTTCCCGGTTCAGTCGTCCCCGTCTCCCGCGTGCCCCGGGCGCATCGATGGCGGCGTTCGCTGTATTGGCGGGGCTCTCGTTCGCTGCGCCGACATCGGCGCAGACCCTCACAGAGGCGCTCGCAGCGTACGAACGCGGTGATTACAGCACGGCCTATCGCGGCTTTCGGCATCATGCCGAGCGGGGAAATGCCAAGGCCCAGGCCGCTCTCGGGGTCATGTACGCGAAGGGTGAGGGCATCCCGCGGGATGACGCCGAGGCGGTCCGGTGGTATCGCCGCGGCGCCAGTCAGGGACTTGCCGGGGCTCAAAACAGTATCGGGGTCATGTATGCGACGGGCCGGGGCGTCCCGCGGGACGACGCCGAAGCCGTCCGGTGGTTTCGCCGTGCCGCGGAGCAGGAAAATGCCGAGGCTCAGGCCAATCTCGGGCTCATGTACGAGGCCGGCCGGGGCGTGCCGCGAGACCTGGTTCGGGCGCACAAATGGTTCGGCATCGCGGCCTCCCACATGGACGCGAGCGCACTCCTGAAGGGGACGCTGGGCATGCGCCGCGTCGGGCGACGCATGACGCCGGGCGCGATTGCCCGGGCGCAGCGGCTGGCGTGGGTTTGGCAGCTCCGGAATCATGAGGTCGGGTCGGTGCCGCCGCACCTGCCGGCATCGGCCGGCCCGCCGCCGGAGGCGCCGCGGATACTGAACGAGGCGATCGCGGCTTACGAACGCGGCGACTACGACACGGCCTATCGGGGATTTCGGCGTCACGCCGAGCAAGGACATGCCGGGGCTCAGGCCATTCTCGGGGCGATGTACTTCCTGGGCAAAGGCGTCCGGCAAAGCGGCGAAGAAGCGATCCGGTGGCTTCGCCGCGCCGCCGGGCAGGGACATGACGGGGCTCAAAGCCATCTTGGGCTCATCTACGAGCAGGGCCGGGGCGTCCCGCGAGACACGGTTCGGGCGTACCAATGGTACTACGGCCTCGCGGCCTCCGCTTCGAATGCGACCGCACGCCGGGACGCGGTGCAGAACATGCGCCGCGTCGGACGGCGCATGACGCCGGGAGATGTTGCCCGCGCGGAGCGGTTGGCGCGGGCGCGGCTGCTCGGGAAACACAAGGGTCGGTCAGCGGCGCCTCGTCCGCCGCTGTCCGGCGTTCCCGCCCGGAAGTCGGGCGGGGACGCGCGCGAGGGGTTCGGCAATGACAGATGACGTGCGCCGCCCGTTCCGGTAGGGCGGGCAGGCTGGCGGGCCTGTCCCCGCCCCGGCGGCTGCCAAGAGATGCAGGAATGAAAGATGTAGCGCTTCGACTGACTGGCCTTGCTGCCATGGTGCTGGCGATCGCCGCCGCCGTGCCGGCATCGGCGCAGACCTTGGGGGACGGTGCTGCGGCCTACCAACGCGGCGACTACGCCACGGCCTATCGCGGCTTTCGGCGCCTCGCCGAACGGGGCCATGCCGTCGCACAGCACAATCTCGGGGTCATGTACTCCAACGGCCAGGGCGTTCCGCAGAGTTTTCCCAAGGCCGCGAAATGGTTCCGCCGCGCGGCGGCGCAGGGATTTGCCCCCGCGCAGAACAATCTCGGGTCCATGTACGCCAAGGGCGAGGGCGTCTCGAGGAACGACGCCAAGGCTCTCCGATGGTACCGCCGCGCCGCGGCGCAGGGCGCTGCCGAAGCTCAGAACAGCATCGGGTTCATGTACGCCGAGGGCCAGGGGGTTCCGCGGAACCACGCCGAAGCTCTCAAGTGGTACCGCCGCGCCGCGGCGCAGGGCCATGCCCGGGCTCAGATCCTGCTCGGGTCCATGTACGCCGGGGGCCGGGGCGTCCCGCGGAATGGGGCGGAGGCTCTCAGATGGTACCGCCGCGCCGCGGCGCAGGGTCATCTCGAAGCTCAAAACAGAATCGGTTTCATGTACGCCAACGGTCGGGGCGTCCCGCGGAACTACGCCGAAGCCGCGAAATGGCTCCGCCGTGCCGCAGCGCAGGGCCATCCCAGCGCTCAACTGTTCCTCGGTTTGCTCTATGCCGCCGGGCAAGGCGTGCGGCCGAACGGGGTATTGGCGTACGCATGGCTCAGTCTCGCTGCCGCGCGGATCTCGCGTATTTCAGGCTCGGAGAAATCGCTCAAGGCAGCTTTGAATTACAGAAACCGTGTGAAGTCGCGCCTGACGGCGGCCCAGATTGCCCGGGCGCGACGGCTCGCGCTGGCGTGGCGGCCGAAGAAGGAGAATCCCGCGCTCGCTACGAAGAACTTCGCGCGGGCGGGCATCCGTCCGATCGTCGAACCTCAGCGCCGGATTTCCGGTACTCCGGACCGGGAGGAGAGCGGGGCTGTCCCCCAGAACCTGAACGACAGATGACCCTGCCAGGTACATCCCGTGCGTTCCGACAAAGCGGGCGGCCCGGCCTGTCGGCCAGGCTCAGAATAATCTCGGGTTCATGTACCAAACCGGTTCGGGCGTGCCTCAGGACCTCGTAGCTGCATACAAATGGTACAGTATTGCTGCCTCGCTCATGTCCAATTCGACGGAGCTGGGCCGCAACTATCCTGGCCGGAATCGGGACCGTATTGCGGCGCATCTGGCGCCGACGCAGCTTGCCCGGGCGCAACGCTGGCGCGGCAATGGCGGCCCAAGAGGAAAACGGCGCGCCGGACGGGGGCCGGGGTCGGCGATTCCGACGTACCCGGCGGCGCCGAGAGGCGCAAACGGGTCGCAAATATACAGCGCATCCTTGCCGAGCTCGGCTACGATCCCGGCCCGGCGGACGGCGTTATGGGTCCGCGCTCGCGCCGCTATTCGGGCGTTTCAAACCACCATCGGTTTACCTGTAGACGGCCGCGTATCGAACGGCCTGCTGGTCGCATTGATTGTCGCCATTCGCGCTACGCGCGCAGCCAAGAGCGCTTCTGCGAGCGCCCGCGCGGCGGGATGCGGATGGTCTCGACCGGGTCCGGCTTCCGGGTGAGTCGGCAGGGCCATATCCTGACCAACTTCCATGTCGTGGGCGGTTGCGCCGAGGTACGGGTCGCTCCGGCGCCGAATGTTCCGTCGCGCCGGGTTGCGGCCTCCGCACGCAACGAACCGGCCGATCTCGCCCTGCTCAAGGAACAGGCGGGCAGGCCTTCCGCGGCGTTCCGCCTGGGACGCGGCGTTCGCCCGTCCGCCCGCGTGCTCGTAGCCGGCTATCCGCTTCACGACCTGCTTTCCGCCGGCGTGAAAATCAGCGCCGGCAGCGTCGCCGCTCTGGCGGGACCGGGCGACGATCACCGCCTGATCCAGATCGCCGCGCCGGTCCAGAAGGGAAACAGCTGCGGTCCCGTCCTCGATTCGGCCGGTAATGTGGTCGGCGTAGTGGTATCGAAATTCAATGCCCTCAAGGTTGCCCGTGCGACCGGGGACATCCCGCAGAACGTCAACTTTGCCGTCAGCGCCAGGACCGCGCGCGCCATTCTCGACAGCGAGGGTGTCGCTTATGCGACGGCGCCGTCGGACAAGCCCCGTTCGCCGGAAGACGTGGCCGCGGCGGCACGGAAGTTCGCGGTTTTTGTCGAGTGCTGGAGGTAGCCTCCGGCATATCGAGAGCGCACCCGGTGCAGGGTGAATTCGAAGCCTCGCTTCCCGTGTCCCGGCTCGGAACGGCAGGCGGCCGATCGCGTCGATCCGCACCCGACCGAGAGATTGCCAACGGTATTCGAGGGCGATCCGGACCGGCCTTTCGGTCATGGCCGGGCTAACCTTCCGACCGATCAAGGAGCGATTCCTGCAATTTGCGCGTGGATTCGATCAGTTCCTCCAGCTCCTCGCCGCGCCCTTCGCGCAGCAGTTCATCGCGTTTCAGCGTCGCCAGGATGTAGGTGCCGCGGAATATCCGCTCGATCAGGTCCGCATATTGCGGCGGCAGGGCGCCCCGGCCGGCGCCGTACCGGCCGCCGGCAACGCCCAGAGCGGCGTGACGGGCGAACTCCGCCGCGTTCATGCCGCGCTCCGCAGCCGCCTTCTCGACGGCTTCCCACTCGGAATCCGAGAAGCGGATCGAGCGGGCGCGGCGGGATTCGCCGCCTTTTTCGTCGGGCCGGTGTCCAGATTCCGGGCTTTCCGAGGTCGTTTCGTTCATTCTCGGCGGCTCCTACAGATCGGCATGGAAAACAAATTGGCAGACGGCAGCGGCATCTGCGGCCGTTTCCGGGCCCGGCGGGAACGGCTCCAGGCGTATGCTCATGGCATACACGACCGGCCGGGAAGATGCGACCGGCGTATGCCATGAGCATACGCGCCAATGAATGTCCAACGATTTCAACAGGGTAGGTCCGTATGCTCCAGAGCATACGCTCGGTCCAACAAGACCCTGGCATCCGAAGTCGCCCAACGTCGCCGAAAGCCCCCGAAACGGCCCCGTAAACGCGCGCATGCGCCCTCTGCATCCTGGATGCGTGGGGTGTGAGACCAACGCGCCGAAGGGCGTCCCAATCGCGCTTCCTGACCGCTCCAACCGTCGGGCGATGAAAGCCGTTGTGCAACCGGCATTCAGCCCGAGCGGCGCTTGAGCGGCAGCGCCCGCCGCGCACTTGCGGAGACAGTTCCCGAACTGCCGCGCGGCTTCCAGGCGGCACTATAGGAAGCAGGAGGTGACAGATCAATGTGCGAAATCTCGTTGACCGTCAGCGTGTCGCCGGACGCGACGACAGGCGTGCGCTTGCGGCGTGTAACGTGGCGCGCTACAGTGACTCATGAAGATCAGGCACAAGGCATTGCGAGCACTGCACGAGCGCGGCGAAGCGGCGCGGCTGCCTGCCGATCTCGCGCCACGACTCCGGCGCATCCTGTTCCGTCTGCAAGAGGCGACGCATCCGGGCAGCGCCGACGCGCCGGGCTTCCGGCTGCATCCCCTCAAGGGCGAC
>JAJEBT010000088.1 GCA_022822405.1 Alphaproteobacteria bacterium | reverse complement strand
ACTGGTGGAGGTGCCAGCCGCTCGGAAAGTGGTTGGCAAGCGCCGGCCACGCCATGAAGGTCGCGAAATGGCCGTGCCGGCGACAGACCTGGCGGGTCGCGGTGCGAAACAGGACGTAGTCATCCGCGGCGCCGAGCGCATCGCGAGCGGTGAACGTGGCCTCGACCTGGCCCGGACCGTACTCGTTCTCGAGCGAGCGCAGCCCGAGCCCGAGTTCGCCATAGCAGCGCGCAAGTTCACTGAACATCGGCTGCATCAGATCGAGATTGGTCTCTGAATGATAGGAATAGCCGGGTTCGAGCGGCGCCGTCCGCACCGGGGCGCCGCGGTGCCCCGGCACGCCGGTGTTCTCCGCATTCAGGTGCTCCTGAATGACGCGGGCGAGATACCATTCGACCTCGATACCGATCTTCAGGCCGAACCCGGCGCTGCGGAGCCGCTCGACCTGGCGCCGCAGCAGATGCCGCGACGAGAAGTGGAAGGGCGTGCCGTCGCGGAAATACTCGTCGCACAGGACCCAACCGACGCCGGGCGCCCAGGGCAGGACACGAAACGTCTCGGGATCGGGGACGATGACGAGATTCGGCGAGCCCGTCATTTCCTCGAGCTCCATGCCGCCGCCCCTGGTGAAGGACGAGAACACGCGGCCACCGGAGGCATCAAGGGTCGAGGTCGCGACATTGATGTTGTAGCCGTCGACGAGGGCAGCACCGAAGGTGTCCGGCGACACGGCCTTGGCACGCGCGGCACCGTGCGGATCGGCCCAGGCGAGGCGCACGAGCCCAAGGTCGCGCGCCCGCACCTCCGCGGGCAGGTCGCGGGCGCGGCGGCGCTGCTCGTCGGTCCAGAGCCCGTGACGTTCGATGAAACCCCACCCAATCATGCCCCATCCTTATCGCACCAGCCGGAAATGTCGAGACCGCGGCGGCGGCGGACGGGACGCAGACCGGACCGACCCTCCCCGGCGCCTTCCGGGGCCGGCCGGAACAGGCAGGCCAACGCGCGGCGCGGCGCTCTTCGCAGTCTGGTCGATGCTCCCGCGCGGCTGCAGAAGCCGGACTTGCACGATTTTCCGATCCAAGCGATTGGAAACCCGGACTGACACGACCTCCCGACGGCAAAGCGCTGGCGATCGGCTCCAGCGGAACGCTTCTTCAACAGGTAGGTCGCTCTTCAGGATTCAATGACAGGCACAAGAAGGTAGTGGCATGTGCAGCGATCGCAATACGTGTCCCTGGAGCCAAGTTGCCTGCCGCTTCGGGTTGGCGCGATGGACTCCCGTAGCGGTTTCCCCTGTCAAGGAGAAAATCGTATTTGATAGTGGGAACTATCGAAATATCAACATTTTATGATTATTCCTCTTGCACCCATGCGCGGCGTCGCCGAGGGCCTGGACCACGATTGCTAGGAGGGAATCTATTCGCCGCCCCCGGGAGCGCAACCCGCCCTGCGGACTATTCCGATCGGGCTGTCCAGAACATGCGGCGCCGAAACGCGTTGCCGCTTCAGGCCTTCGCGCCGGATGCAGTGTCCTTCACGTGCACGGTGAGGATATCGGTATCGTGGTACTGCTGGTGCCGAACCGAAGACGCGAGGTGCCGCAGCAGCCGCAGCGAGACCTCATGTTCGACCGGGCCCTCGTCGGCCGGATCGCCGAGCAGCGCGAGCCGGTCCTCCAGGTTCTCGCCCCTCGGCGCGACGACGAACTCGAGAACCGCGCCACCATTACCCGGAAAGGCGGCGATCCGGAGACGCCGCCGGTCAGCTCTCTCCTCGCCCTCGCGCATGAGGCTCAACAGGACCTCCTCGCCGACCGCGTCTAGCCGCGCCGCCATTTCGGCGCTCCAGCCAGCGCGCGTCGCGAGCGCGCCGAGAAACTCCCTGATCGTCGGCAGAGCCGAGAGATCGAGTTCCGCTTCCATCCGGCTCCGGCGGGGGCTGGCCACCTCCAGCACCACGGTCATGAGAATGGCCACCAGGCCGCCTGCGGTCATGCCGTTGCGCAGAAGGCCGCCCGCGAACTCTGCGACCAGCTCGGGAAATATCATCCCGTAGTGGCAGCCGGCGCCGACCCAGAACGCGACACCGACCACGAGGCTCTTGCGATGGTCGAGCCCGTCCTGGACGACAGCCCTCATGCCCGACACGAAGAGGATTGCCAGGAGCACGGCAAGATAACCCGCAAGCACCGGATCCGGCACGGCAAGGATCACGGCCAGGGACTTGGGAAGAAAGACCAGGGCGACGAACACCAGCCCGGTTGCGATGCCGATGCGGCGGGCGGCGGCACCGGTAAGCTCGATCACCGGGACGCTGATCGTATAGGCGTTGCTCTGCACCGAGCCGACAAGGCCGGAAACCATGCTGGCCAGGCCGTCCGTCGCGACCGCGCCCTGCACCGCGCGGTAATCCACCGCCCGGCGCCGGCGCCATGAGACGTTCTGAACGGCGACGCAGCTGCTCATCGTGCGCAGCGTTGTGATGACAGCCACGAACAGGAAGCCCGGAAGAAGCGCCCAGAAGGTCGGCCCGAAGCCAAGATCCAGGCCCGGCCATTCAAGGGGCGGAACACCGATCCAGGGCGCTTCGGCTACACGGCCGAAGTCGTAGAGGCCGAAGAATCCCGCCGTCACCGAACCGCAGACGATCCCGATAAGCGGCGCCCAGAGCCGCAGGGCTCCCCCGGCGCCAAACACGATGCCGACGGTGACCAGAACGGTGGCGAGGGCGGCCAGCGGCGACGCGACCGGGTTCGTCTCCGGCGCGCCGTCAAGGAGATCGAAGAGGACCGGCATCACCGTAACCGGTATCAGCATGATCACGGTGCCCGAAACGGTCGGGGTGATGATCCGCCGGAACAGTGACAACCGCCCCGAAAGCGCGAGCGGAACCAGCGCCGAGACGGCGACGAGGGTTGCGAGCATCGCCGGGCCGCCCTCGGCAAGCGCGGTCACGCAGACCGCGACGGAGGCGCCGGAACTTCCCATCAGGACCACGTACCCCGCGCCGAAGCGCCCGAGCCGGAAGGCCTGGAGCAGGGTGGCCGCGCCGCCGATGGCAACAGTGGCGGACACCGCCCAGAGCAGGTAGGCCTCGCTTTGGCCGGCCGCCCGCATCACGACCGCGACGATCAGCATGATGCCGGGCACGGTCAGAACCGTGAGCTGGATGGCGAGACCGAGGGCGAGACCGAGCGGCGGGCTGTCGTCAGGCTGGAAGCGGACCGTCGGGCCGCCGGGCGCGTCGCCGGCGCTCATGCCGCAACCGGGGCATGGAGAACGCCGCCGGCGGAGACAAGGCGTGGAGTCAGCCCATGCACCTTCGCACGCCGTCGGGGACGCCGTCCCTTCAACCGCGCACGGGACACGGAGCCCTCCGCGCCTTCGCCGACACCTGCTGCACCGGCGCGTGTACCTTGAGGGGAATCAGGATCCTGATCTGCATGAAACACGGCGGGACCGCCGATATCGGGGCGAGATGTCATGCGCTTCGGGACAGGGGGCACGAGTCGATTGCGGCGCATCCGGTCGAAATGGCTGCCGACCGGGCGCCGTCTCCCGGTCCGGCCCGTTCACTTGCTGCGCGAATCCAGATACTGGGCGAGACCTCGCAGATTCTCGAGTTCCGCCGCATCCTCGGGCGGGATATCGACGCCGAACGCCTCCCCGACCTTCTTGATGAAGGCGACAGCATCCATGGAGGAAACGCCGGAATCGCGGACCTTGGCATCAGGATCGGGCTCCCGATCAAGATCGAACTGCTCCTGCGCAAGCGACTTGAGCCGGCCTTCGGTAGCTGTCATGGTCGTTCTCCATTCGTTGGTTGGTGGGTGGAATTCCACCGCCCCGGGAAGGCTGCGGACCAGGATCTGCCGGAAAACCCCTCCCGGGCGCATCCGTCCCGATACGTCCTCCCACTGCAACTGGCACGGATTGCGCAGCCGCGAACCGACAGCAACTCCGCAATGGCGACAGCCCGCTGAATCGACTTCGGCGCATGGTAGAGGATTGAATTTTCGAATGTCAAGGTACGCGCCCGGTCGTGTTTCCTTTGCCCGGCGAACGTACTAGGATGCGGCGATTGAGCCCGTGCCCGAGGAGGACATCAGCCATGAACGCCACAGCCGTCCGCGATATTTCCGGCCTCTCGCTGCGCGACCGGGTCAGCGAAGAGGAGTGGAAGGTCCGCGTCGATCTTGCCGCCGCCTACCGCCTCGCACATCTTTACGGCTGGACGACGACCCTGATCTACAACCACATCTCGGCCCGCATACCGGGACCCGATCACCATTTCCTGCTCAACCCGTTCGGGCTTCGCTGGGACGAGGTGACGGCGTCGAATCTCGTCAAGATCGACCTCGAGGGCAACATCCTCGACGACACCCCCTACAAGATCAATAATGCGGGATACACCATCCACAGCGCGATCCACGGCGCCCGCGAGGATGCGGTCTGCGTCATCCATACCCATACCGAAGCCGGCATGGCGGTTTCCGCGCTCAGCGACGGCCTGATCTTCACCAACCAGGATTCGATGATGTTCTACGGCCACGTCGCCTATCACGAATTCGAGGGCATCGCGCTTGATCTCTCCGAACGCGAACGCCTGGTCGGCGATCTCGGCGACAACAAGGTCATGATCCTGAAGAATCACGGCCTTCTGACCACCGGAATGTCCGTGGCCGACGCCTGGGTGCAGATGTACTTCCTCGAGAAGGTATGCTCGGCCCAGCTGTCGCTGATGGCCGCGGCGCCCGCCGGCGGCGGGATCCACCACCCGTCCAGGGAGGTCTGCGAGCATACCGCGAAGCAGTACGACGATTCCGGATGCGGCGAGCGCGAATGGCCGGCGCTGCTCCGGCAGCTCGACGACGTGACCACCGACTACAAGTACTGAGCCGATGCCGGCAACGGTCGACGAGATTGCGCCGGACCTGTTTCGCATCACCTGCTTCAACGCGCAGGCGAACTTCCAGTTTTCCTCGTTCCTGGTGCGGGACGACGAGCCGCTGCTCTATCACACCAATCTCCGCGCCTACTTCGACGACGTGCACGGTGCCGTGCAGAAGGTGCTCGATCCGGCGACCATCCGCTGGATCGGGTTCAGTCATTTCGAATCCGACGAGTGCGGCTCGCTCAACGAGTGGCTTGCGGCCGCGCCAGCCGCGGAACCGCTCTGCAGCTTCGTCGGCGCCCGCACCAGCGTCGGCGACTTCGCGGACCGGCCGCCGCGCGTGCTCGGCGAAGACGAACGCCTCGCCACCGGCGCACGCCGTTACCGGGTCATCGAGACCCGGCACGTGCCCCATGGCTGGGATGCCAGCCTCCTGTTCGAGGAGACGGGCTCGACGCTCTTCTGTTCCGATCTCCTCGGCCACAACGGCGACGTCGAGGCGCTCTGCGACGGCGATATCGTTGGGCGCTCGCGGGACTACAACACGCGCCAGCAGGACGGGCCGATGGCCGGTTCGGTCCCCTACACGCACCACACCCGCGACATCCTCGAAGGGCTTGCCGGGCTCGGCCCGGCGACCCTCGCCTGCATGCACGGATCGAGTTTTTCGGGCGACGGCGCGCGCGCGTTGCGGGAGTTCGGCGACGTGCTCGAGAGCTGCTTCGGACCGGCCTGAAGCCGCGACGGCGCGGAGGCGCCGACGGGAGAGGATCATGGTCGACAAGATCTCCAAAACCGACGACGAGTGGCGAACCGCACTCTCGGAGGAGGCTTTCCACGTCCTGCGCAAGCACGGCACCGAACGTCCGTTCACGGGCCTGTACAACGACTGCAAGGACGAAGGCACATATGTGTGTGCCGGCTGCGGGCACCCGCTGTTCTCGTCCGCACACAAGTTCGACTCCGGCACGGGCTGGCCGAGCTTCTACCGGCCGATCGACAACGAGGCTGTCGGGACGCGCAACGACTGGTCGATGCTGATGCGGCGCACCGAGGTGCACTGCGCGCGGTGCGAGGGGCATCTCGGACATGTCTTTCCCGACGGCCCGATGCCCACCGGGCAGCGCTATTGCATTAACTCGGTGTCGCTGAGACTGGAACCGGCGACAGACTAGGGCTGCCGGGCCGCCTCGGCCGCGCCGACGCGGCCATCGAGACTGGAAATCGCGGACCAAAGCGCGTATACGCGGCGCTGGCGCAGCAACAAGCTAGGGAAACGAATTCATGCCGGCCCAGTGGTCGCCCGACGGGTGGCGCAGCAAGCCCATCGTCCAGGTCCCGGAATATCCGGAACCGGCCCTCCAGCAAGCGGTGGAGACGGAACTCCGCGACTACCCGCCGCTGGTCTTCGCCGGCGAGGCCCGGCGCCTGCGCCGCCAGCTCGCGGACGCGGCCGAAGGCCGCGCGTTCGTGCTGCAGGGCGGGGACTGCGCCGAGAGCTTCGCCGAGTTCCGTGCCAACAACATCCGCGACACGCTGCGCGTGCTCCTGCAGATGGCGGTGGTGCTCTCCTTCGCCTCCGGCAAGCCGGTCATCAAGATCGGCCGCATGGCCGGCCAGTTCGCGAAGCCGCGCTCGTCGGATGTCGAGAAGCTCGACGACGTCACACTGCCAAGCTATCGCGGCGACATGATCAACGGCATGGAATTCGATGCCGCGGGCCGGGCGCCCGATCCGCAGCGCATGCTGCGGGCCTACAACCAGTCCGCGGCGACCCTCAACCTGCTTCGCGCCTTCGCCCAGGGCGGCTATGCCGACCTTCATGAGGTGCATCGCTGGAACCTCGAATTCGTCGCCTCCGGAGAGGAGGCCGAAAGATATCGCGAGCTCGCCGACAGGATCGACGAAGCGATGACCTTCATGGCCTCCTGCGGCGTGACGTCGGAAGCCACCCCGCAACTGCGCGAGACCGATTTCTACACCAGCCACGAGGCGCTGCTGCTGGGGTACGAGGAAGCGATGACCCGCATCGATTCGATCACCGGCAACTGGTACGACACGTCGGCGCACCTGGTCTGGATCGGCGACCGCACGCGCCAGCTCGACGGCGCCCATGTCGAGTTCATGCGCGGCATCTCGAACCCGATCGGGGTCAAGATCGGACCGTCCCAGACCGTCGACGAGCTTCTCGGGCTGATCGATATCCTCAATCCCGAGGACGACCCCGGGCGGCTGGTGCTCATCAGCCGCATGGGCGACGACCAGGTGGAGGCGAAGCTGCCGCCGCTGCTGCGCGCCGTTGCCCGCGAGGGCCGCAGGGTCGTCTGGACCTGCGACCCCATGCACGGCAACACGGTCAAGAGCAGCAACGGTTACAAGACCCGGCCATTCGCACGGATCCTGCGCGAGGTGGAAGGCTTCTTCGCGGCCCACGATGCCGAAGGCACCCATGCCGGCGGCATCCATATCGAATTGACCGGGCAGAACGTCACCGAGTGCACGGGCGGCGTCCAGGCCATCTCGGACGAGGACCTTTCCGACCGCTACCATACGCATTGCGATCCGCGGCTCAACGCATCGCAATCGCTCGAGCTGGCCTTCCTCGTCAGCGAACACCTAAAGGAACAGCGCCACCGCAGGAACAGGCGCGCCGCGCCCGGGCGCACCGCCGCCTAGGCCCCGCCGCCGGCCGCCGTCGTCGCGGATGACCGACACGCTCGACATCGCGCTTGCGCAGATCAACCCGACCGTCGGAGACGTCGTCGGCAATGCCGGGCGCCTGCGCACGGCCCGGGCGCGCGCCGCCGAACAGGGCGCCGATCTCGTCATCACGAGCGAACTGGTGGTTTCCGGCTACCCGCCCGAAGATCTCGTGCTCCGGCCGATCTTCCAGGAAACCGTCAAACGCGAGGTCGACGCGCTCGCCCGGGAGACCGGCGACGGCGGACCGGCGATGCTGATCGGGGCTCCATGGCTGCAGGACGGCAAACTGTGCAATGCGGCGCTGCTGCTCGACGGCGGCGGGATCGTGGCTGTCCGCGTCAAGCATGATCTCCCCAACTACGGCGTGTTCGACGAGAAGCGGGTCTTTTCCGCGGGACCGCTTCCGGGCCCGGTGAATTTTCGCGACGTCCGCATCGGCGTCATGATCTGCGAGGACATGTGGACCGACGAAGTCGCCGAATGCCTGCAGGAGTCGGGCACCGGGATCCTCGCCGTTCTCAACGGGTCGCCGTTCGAGGCGGACAAGTGGGACACGCGGCTCGCGCTCGCGGTCGCGCGCGCCACCGAATGCCGGCTGCCGCTGATCTATGTCAACCAGGTCGGCGGCCAGGACGAACTCGTCTTCGACGGCGCGTCGTTTGTCGTCGGCGCGGACGGCGCGCTGCTGGCCGCGGCGCCGGCATGGCGCGAGGACATCCTGACGACGCGCTGGACGCGCGGCGGCGCGGGATGGATCTGCGAGCAGGCCGGCCGCGCGCCGCCGCCCGAGGGCCGCGACGGAGTCTACAGGGCGATGATGCTCGGCCTCCGCGACTATGTGGACAAGAACGGGTTTCCAGGCGTCATAATCGGCCTTTCGGGCGGCATCGACTCGGCGCTGACGGCCGCGATCGCGGTCGACGCGCTCGGTGCCGACCGCGTGCACTGCGTCATGATGCCGTCGCCCTATACGTCGCGCGCCAGCCTCGACGACGCCGCGGCGGCGGCGGACCTGCTCGGCGCCCGCCTCGACACGATCGCGATCGAGCCGGCCATGGCCGCCTTCGACGCCATGCTCGCCGGCTCCTTCGCCGGCACCGAGGCCGACACCACCGAGGAGAACATCCAGGCGCGCGCCCGCGGCCTGACGCTGATGGCGCTGTCCAACAAGACCGGGGCGATGGTGCTTTCGACCGGCAACAAGTCCGAGATGTCGGTCGGCTATGCCACGCTCTACGGCGACATGTGCGGCGGCTATTCCGTCCTCAAGGATGTCTACAAGACCGACGTGTTCGCGCTGTCGCGGTGGCGCAACGCCGGGCGGCCCGACGGCGCGCTCGGGCCTTCCGGGCCCGTCATGCCGGAGAATATCATCGTCAAGCCGCCGTCGGCCGAACTGAAGCCCGACCAAACCGATCAGGACAGCCTGCCACCCTACGACGATCTCGACGCGATCCTCAGGTGCCTGAACGAGCGCGACATGAGCGTCGACCGGACAGTGGAGGAGGGATTCGACCGGGCCCTCGTGCTGCGGGTCTGGCGCATGCTCCTCGGCGCCGAATACAAGCGCCGCCAGGCCCCGCCGGGGGTAAAGATCACGGGCCGCTCGTTCGGGCGCGACCGGCGCTATCCCATGGTCAACGCGTTTCGGGGAACCCCGTAGGAAATCCTGCGCCGCTGTCCGCTGGGCCAGAACAGCGATGCCGCCGATCGCCGGCGCCGTATCGTGCATCCTCTGTCGAAAACGCGACCCTCGCGGAGTCTCCGCCGCGACCGGACTTCACCGTTTCCGGGGACTCAAGTACTATGCGCCATATCCATCACGGAACCCTCGCTGATGTTCCCTGAACACGAAGCCGCCGAAAAATGGTTTGCCGGCCGGGGCCGGACGACGGGCTTCCCGTGCGCCCGGGGTGCTTCGTTCAGCGTCCTGGTTCTGGCGCTGGCATGCGTCTGCCTGCCGGCTGCGCATGCCCAACAAGAAACGCCGGAGGAGAAAGGCCTGAGGATTGCGCGTGAAGCAAGCGCCCGCAACGACGGCTTCGGGGATTTTACCGCCGGGATGACGATGGTGCTGCGCGACCGCCAGGGCCGGGAGAGCGTCCGTCAGATGCGCTTCAAGGTGCTGGAAGTGCCGGGGGATGGCGACAAGAGCCTGTTCGTGTTCGATCGGCCACGACACGTGCAGGGAACCGCCCTCCTGACTCACTCTCACATCAACACCCCGGACGACCAGTGGCTGTACCTGCCGGCCCTGAAGAGAGTGAAGCGCATCAATGCTTCGAGGCGGTCAGGAGCATTCATGGGAAGCGAGTTTTCCTACGAGGACATGAGTTCTCCTGAAGTGGAGGAATACACCTACAAATATCTTCGTGACGAGCCCTGCGGCGAACTCACCTGCACGGTGACCGAGCAGGTTCCTCTGGACGATAAATCCGGATACAGCCGCAAGATCATATGGCAGGACAAGAGCGAGCTCCGGACCTGGAAGATGGAGCTTTACGACCGGAAGGACTCGCACCTGAAGACGCTCACGCTTGCGAACTATCGACAATATCTGGACCGGTACTGGCGGGCGGGGCAACAGACGATGGTCAATCACCTGACCGGTGCGAGCACGGTGCTCAAATGGACTGATTTCCGGTTCCGCACCAATCTCGATGACAGCGAATTCACCCAGCCGGCGCTTCGACGCGTGCGCTGATGCGGTTTGGCGGCGCAATTGCGGCCCTCGTGCTCATGGCCGCCGCGGTCGCCGAGGCACAGACTCCCGACTTGTCGGGCGACCTGAGGCTGCAGGCGCGATGGTATCCGCAATCGCCTGCCTTCCCCGACCAGCGTTCCGGCACCGGCGCGCTGGTTGTTGAGCCGACCCTTTACTGGGAGTCCGCACAGGGAACCAGCCTCACCCTGACCCCGTTTTACCGGTATGACGGCGCCGATTCCCGGCGCACGCAAGCCGACCTGCGCGAAGCCTACGTGCTGATGCATGGAAAGTGGGGCCGGAATCCCTGGGAGCTTCGACTGGGGCTCGACCGCGTTTTCTGGGGCGTGGCCGAACTGCACAACCTCGTCGATATCGTCAACCAGCTGGACCTCGTCGGGCACCCGCGCAATCGACCCAAGCTGGGCCAGCCCATGGCCCACCTGACGGTGTCCGGCGACTGGGGCATCGCCGAATCGTTTCTGCTGCCGTATCACCGCAAACGCACCTTTCCCGGACGCTCCGGGCGCCACCGGTCGGGCCGCTTGATCGGCGAGACCGCTTCATACGAAAGCGGCGCCGAAGAGCGCCACGTGGATCTTGCGTTTCGCTACAGCAACAGCGTGGGCTCGCTCGATTTCGGCCTGAGCGCCTTTGCCGGAACAAGCCGCGAACCGTCGTTTCTCGCCAGCCGTCAATCCGGGCCGCCGACGCCGGCCGACGCGCCGCTGATCCCGCACTATGAGCAGATTCGGCAATTCGGGGTCGACGCGCAGTTCACGACCGAGGCCCTGCTCTACAAGGTCGAGGCCATTCGCCGCAGCGGCGCGCGCAATCTCGTGGGCCACGACGAGGATTACGGCGCATTCGTCTTCGGCCTGGAACACACTTTCTACGCGCTGTTCAGTTCTCCGGCGGACCTGACCGTCCTCGCCGAGTGGCTCTATGACGATCGCGGACGCCGTGCCACAACTGTCTGGAACAACGACCTGTTTGTCATGGGCGCGCTTGCGTTCAACGACGTGCAGGGTACAGAGCTCTCGGCAAGCATCCTCGGCGACCGCCACCATGATTACCGGGTGTTGAACCTGGAACTGAAACGCCAGCTGTCGGACAGCTGGCTGATTCGCGTGGAAGCGAGCGCGAACCTGAGCGCGGACCCGCAAGATCTGACCTACGATGGACGACGCGACAGCTTCCTGGGGGTCGAACTCACGTTCAGCTTCTGACGGCGTCCGCGGCTGGCGCCTGACCGGGATCGGCGCCTTCGCCTCGCAGCATGGAAACGATTTCTCGCGCTCTGCGGCCGGGATGGCGCACGGAGCCTGTATTGCCGGCGCCGGCGCCGTCGCGATGACCGGCCGGCGCGAGGGGCAGGCCTTGCGCCTGCGGGATCAACCCGCTGCCGACGATGCCGGGCGAGGCGGTCGACGCAGCGGATTCGGGGGACGCCGCAATCGGCGACGACGCCGGCATTGTGATACCTTGTGCGCATTCGGCACATGCGGTTGTTCCGGCAGGAGCGATTGACCGCCAACGTGGAAGTCACGTGGAATGATCCAGCCGGGCAGTGAGTCCTTACAGAAGATCGCGGTTGTCGGGCGAGGAACCGCAGGAACCCTGGCGGCCGCCAGCGTGACGCATCTTCACCCCGACAGCGATCACGAGCTGCACCACATATATGACTCGCGCATCCCGGTTATCGGAGTGGGCGAAGGCAGCTGGCCGAGCCTGGTTCAGCACTTGCAGGAGTTGACGGGTTTCACCCATGAAACCGTCCAGAAGCGCCTGAAAGGAACCCGCAAGTACGGTGTTGCGTTCGAGGGATGGGGCCGCCGCAATCGGGATTTCACCCACTACTTTACTCCGCAACAGGTGTCCTACGGCTACCACCTGTCAGCCGACCTGGTGGAAAGCCTACTGCGCAAAAGCACGTGCGCGCGCCACATCGACGCGAAAGTTGTCAACATCACCAGGGTGGAAGGCGGCGCGCAGGTGGAGTTCGAGGGCCGGGCGCCGGAACGCTACGACCTGGTCTTTGATGCCCGCGGATTTCCCCGGGAACTCCATCCCGACCGGCACATCGACATTTCTTTCATCCCCACCAATACCGCCGTCATCCGCCGCTGTCCTGCCACCATCAGGCAAGAGCAGGATGAACTGGTTCTGGAACATACCTATACCCGCGCCGTCGCGCGTCCGCATGGCTGGATATTCGTCATTCCGCTTACGATACACACCTCCTACGGGTACATCTTCAACCGCGATATATCCAGCCTTGCCGAGGTCGAAGCGGACTTCGACGTATTCCTTGAAACCGAAGGTATACCGGAATTCGAGCAACGCGCCGTCATTCCGTTTCCCAATTTTGTCCACCGTCAGATATACGACGGCGCGGTGGCCCGCATCGGCAATGCAGCCGCCTTCATGGAGCCCCTCGAAGCAACGGCCATCGTGTCTGCCCAGCTGCAGATCGGCATGGTTCTGAACATGCGCCTCAACCGTTCGGTTGAATACCTCGAGCGCGACGCGCCGGTGGTCAACCGATTTCTCGTCAACAACATGCTTTGCTACGGCCTGTTCGTCGGCTGGCACTATTCCTGCGGCTCCGTTCACGACAGCGAATTCTGGCGCCATGCCCGCAACAGCGCCTGGCCACGACACCGCACGGCGGCAGACCCCGAGATGGTGGGCTGCACCGCACTTCGCAAATTCGACGAAATGATAGAACTGATGAATCGGCCGGTCATCGACAAGGCCGACTGGGATCGTATGTGCGCGGTCCCTCTCACGAGCTATGCCCAGATGTCCCAAGGTCTCGGCGTTTAGCGGCGTGCCGGGCTTCCGGTTGCACCCCCTGAGGGGCGACCGCGTGGGCCAATGGAGCGTTCGTGTCTCCGGCAACTGGCGCGTGATGTTCCGCTTCGAGAACGGCGAGGCCGGCGTGTCCGCAAACATGGCGCTGGCGCTGACAGGAAGTGCACCATCGGTGCGTGGGCTCCGCTGGACCTGCCCGGCGTCGTTGACATAGCGTCCCGGCGGACCATATCCTGCTCCGCATCGACCGTCGGTCTGTCGTGCTGCGGATGGTGAATACCTTGATCAAGCCTGATTCGAACTCGGCGGGCCCGGATCGTGTGGTCTAGGCTGCACCGCTCCCGGGGCAGCCGGGTCGATGGCCGCGCGTCGGCATGTCCGCTGCCTGACGCGCCGCTTGCCCGCACGGGCGGCCGCGACCAGCGGCATTGAACCTGTGGACGAACGCGGCTCAGCAGGAGAACAGTTTGCAGCACGATTTGCCAAACGGGTGCTCGCCGCCCGCTGGCCGGTCGTCCTGGCCACGCTGTTCCTGGTTGCAGCCGCGTCGGGCGGCCTGGCCCTGCTCGAATTTTCCGCCAACTACCGCATCTTCTTCGACGACGACAATCCCCAGCTGCAGGCGCTGGAAGCGCTGGAGAACACCTACGGGAAGAACGAGAACATCGCGTTCCTGATCGTTCCGGACGATGGCAACGCCACGTCGCAAGACGCGCTCTCGGCTGCCGTCTGGCTCACCAAGGCCGCCTGGCGGACACCATTTTCGAGGCGCGTCGACTCGCTCGCCAACTTTCAATACACGACCGCCGAGGGCGACGAACTGTATGTCCGGGATCTTGTTGATCCACGGGAACTGGCACGGGCCGAAGCGCGGTCGCGAATCCGTGCCGTCGCCCTCGCCGACCCGCGCATCGCAGGCAGCATTCTGGCCGTGAACGGCGATGTCAGCGTTGTAAACGTCACTGTCGAGCTGCCGGAGGACGGCCTGCTGGAAGCCGTGGCCGACGTTGCCGAATTCGCCAGATCGGCCGCCGCGAAGGCAGAAGAACGGTTTCCCGGCCTCGACATTCGCATCGTCGGCACGGTCATGGTCAATCAGGCCTTCCTGGAAGCCTCGATCAGCAGCCAGATGATCTTCCTGCCTGCGAGTCTTCTTCTCATGGCCCTGGTCCTTGGCCTCCTGACCCGGGGCTGGGCCGGGGTGGCGGCAACCGGAATGGTCGTCGTCTTTTCCATTCTCGCGTCAATGGGCCTCGGTGTATGGGTCGGCTTGCCCTTTTCCCCGCCCGTCGCGCCAGCGCCGACCATCGTGCTGATGATTGTCGTGGCGAACTGCGTACATCTGCTGGTCGGTCTGCAGCAGCGTCTGCGTGAGGGGGATTCCAAGCACGATGCCATCGTCGAAACCGTCAGGCTCAACCTCAATCCGGTGTTTCTGGCGAGCCTGACGACGGCGTTTGGATTCCTGAGCATGAATTTTTCCGAAGTGCCGCCCTACCGAGACCTCGGCAACTTCGTGGCTTTCGGCATCGCCGCCTCGTTCATTCTTTCCATCACCTTTCTGCCGGCCGTGCTTTCGTTTCTCCCTATTCGTGCCCCACGGGACAGCCGGTTCGGCGGAGCCGCAATGAGCTGGCTGGCAGATTCCGTGCTGCGCTACAGAAAGGCGCTGTTCGGGGGATGGCTGGTGATTACACTCGCCATGGTTGTGGCCATTCCGCGCAACGAGCTCAATGACGTCTTGGTTCACTTTTTCGATGAGGGCGTCGAGTTTCGGCAGGATACGGATTTCATGGACGAGCGCCTGAGCGGCAATACCCTGCTTGAGTATTCGCTGCAGGCACCTGCCGAGGGCGGTGTCACCGATCCCCTTTTCCTCGCCGAGGTTTCCAACTTCGCCGACTGGTACCGCAAGCAGCCCCCCGTACGTCATGTGTCGGTCGTCACCGATACGTTCCGGCAACTCAACATGAGCATGCACGGCGACGATCCGGCCGCCTACCGGATTCCGGAAAGCCAGGAATTGGCGGCGCAATACCTGCTGCTCTACGAGCTCTCGCTCCCCCAGGGCCTGGATCTCAACAATCAGATCGACAGATCCAGATCGGCCACGCGAGTAACAATATCAGCGGAAACCCTTTCTTCGCGGGAACTGCTGGAGCTGAACGCGCGTGCCGAAGCGTGGCTGAGGGAAAACGCGCCGCATGTGGCCGGCGTCAACAGCACCGGTCCCGCAGCGCTGTTCGCCTATATCGGGCAGCGCAACATCCGCGCCATGCTGATCGGTACGATGGTCGTGCTCCTGGCGATTTCCGCCATTCTCCTCGTCGCCTTGCGGTCACTGCGGCTGGGCCTGATAAGCCTCGTTCCCAATCTGCTTCCCGCCGTGCTGGGCTTCGGCGTCTGGGGATTGACGGTCGGACAGGTGGGACTCTCGCTGTCTGTCGTGGTGGCCATGACCGTGGGCATCGTCGTCGACGATACGGTGCATTTTCTCAGCAAGTACCGCCGTGCGCGGCATGAATACGGCCAAGATCCCGAAGAAGCGGTGCATTACGCGTTTGATACGGCTGGCCGGGCGCTGTTTACCACGACGGTGGTGCTGGTGGCCGGGTTTCTCATATTCGCGTTCTCCCCGTTCGTTCCCACTGCTCAGGTCGGCGTGTTGACCGCGATGATCATTGCCTTTGCGCTCATTGCCGACCTGTCGCTTCTTCCAGCGCTTTTGACAGGGGCAGAGCGAAGCTCCGTGAAGCGGGCTGCACCCGAGCGCTGATCTGCCGTCTTCCCGAATTCGGTCGCGAGAAGCTCGGACCATCCGGGTCGTTCCCGGTCGCAAAATCTGGAATTGCCGGAATTTCAGGAGGGCTGGATCCCCGCCAGAGGATTCGCAGCCCGAGGCCAATGACCGACGGCATCGACCGGGGAGGTGCCCCCGGGGCAGACAGATTGCGGGCGCCGATGGACAACAGATCAAATTCTCCAACAAGTTAAGGGCTTGACTATCTCGTTTGAGATTGTATACGCTCAGTCAAGTTTTCACCCAGGTTGAATGAGACTTTCTTTTCCTCGCTTGATCTTCATGAGGAGCTGCGCAGGTTCGTGTTCAATAATCCTTTCGACTCGTTTCAAAACACTGTTGCCAAAGCGAAGGAGGAACGTGAACAACTCGACCGGCTGCTGACGGTTTCCACGCCGCGGGAACGTCTGCTTGTCGCCGTCATCGCTCTGCTGTTGTCGGTCCTCGCAGCCTGGCTTTTCCTTGGCCACACGTCCCGCAGCCTTGCGGTAGACGGCGTGCTGGCCAAGCCTGCCGAAAACCTGCCCAAAACCAACCGGTCCGTGCAAGCGTTCGTCTGGGTCGAGAGTGGCATCGCGTCGCGGATCAAGGTCGGGATGCCGGCGGTGATAGAGCTGGGTATGGCGGACGGAGAAGCAAGCGCGCTTGATGGAAAAGTTACGACAGTTTCCGCTGTACCCTTGTCCGAGGGCCTGGCAGAGCTCGAGTCCGCGGCGCCGGTTTCCGTGCGCCGCATCGATATCTCACTCGACGAAAACGTCGATCTTGCTTCTCTTGCAGGCAGGAAATGCCGGGTTGTCATAGAACTCGGCCGCCAATCCCCGGCCGCGCTTTTTCTGATGAGGCCATCGTAAAATGCCTCCGCGCGTCTCTGAACGGGCTGGAGACAAGGCCGCACCGGACTCACTGAAACAAAAGATAGCCACGCCAATTCTGTTGCAGATGCACGCGGCAGAATGCGGCGCTGCCTGCCTCGGCAGCGTGCTGGCCTATTTCGGGCGCTGGGTGCCGCTCACCGAATTGCGTGAAAAATGCGAAGTGGGCCGGGACGGCAGCAGTGCCGCAAGCATCTCGCGCGCCTCCAGACATTATGGTCTCGAATGCCGCGGACTCAGCCTGCGCGCCGAGCAACTGAAAAAGCTGCCATTGCCCCAGATCCTGTTCTGGCAATTCAGCCATTTCGTTGTCCTCGAAGGGTTCGACGCCCGCAATTTCTATCTCAACGACCCGTCCACGGGGCGACGCAGCGTTTCCGCCGAAGAGTTCCTCAGGAGCTACAGCGGAATCGCGTTGCAGTTCAAACCCGGCGAGGATTTCAGCCCTGGCGGTGAGCGGCCCGGCTTGTTCAGGCAGCTGGACGCCTTGCTCGTCGGATCATGGAGCATGCTTGCCGGGGTGGTTGCCTGCGGGCTCATGTTGACGTTGCTGACGCTTGTCGTTCCCGCATCTCTCAGCGTTTTCGTGGACGATGTTCTTGAAAACCACGGGCCCTGGGGCGGTCTGGTGACGGCTCTGCTGGGCGGCGGCGTCCTGGTGTACGTCCTGTCGCTGCTCAAGCACCGGTTCCTGAAGCAGCTCGCGGTCCGGATTTCGGTGATCGGCTACAGCGGCGGCCTGTCGCGGCTGCTGAGGTTGCCGGTGGAGTTCTTCGAACACAGGCTGAAAGGCGATCTGACCGAACGGGTTTCCTCCATCGACAGAATCGCGAAGAACCTGACGGACCAGTATCTTGTGCTCATCGTCGACATGGCAATGAGCGTGGTGCTGCTCATCGCGATGTTGGCCTACGATGCCCTGCTCGCGCTGATTGTGCTGCTGCTGGCGCTGTTGCACGGAGTGCTGGCCCGCCTTCTCAACGCGCTCCGGGCTGTTCGAAGCCAGGCCATGAGGCGCGAACAGGGACTGCTGATCGGCATCGGCATGCAAATGCTGAGTCATGCGGACAACCTGCGCATGACAGGATCGGATGACCGGTTTTTTTCGCGCTGGGGCGGTCATCAGGCGCAGGAGCTGCATGCGCGCCAGCTTTATTCCGAACTGAGCTCCGTCAATACCGCCCTTCCGGGCCTGATCGCCGCACTTCGCTGCGCGGCGATCCTGGGCATCGGGGGAAGTCTGGTCATGGCTGGAGAAATGACCCTGGGGACGCTGGTCGGATTCTATATTCTGGCAGAGATGTTTCTGGCGCCTGTCGGGCGCTTTCTGGAGTTCACCGACAAACGCCAGGCGCTTGAAACCGATCTACAACGCCTTGAGGACATTTCCGAGGCCACCGAAGACCCCGTCTTCAAACGCCGAAGTCCGGAATCGGAGTCGATCGCCACGTTCAACGGCCGACTCCAACTCGCAGGCCAGCTCGAACTGCGGAACATCGTTTTCGGTTTCAACAAGAGCCGGCCACCCCTGATCAAGGACTTCAACCTCGTGATCAAGCCGGGTCAGCGGGTTGCCGTGGTTGGCCCCAGCGGTTCCGGCAAGTCGACCCTGGCGCGTCTGGTTTCGGGCATCCTCCAGCCATGGTCGGGCGAAATCCTGTTTGATGGCCATCCGCGGGACGAGATTCCCGAGGAAGTGCTGCAGCAATCAATTTCCACGGTGGATCAGGAGGTCGCGCTCTTTTCCGCGTCCCTGCGCAACAACATCACCCTGTGGAACCCGGCCGTGCCGGATGAGAACATCTTCGCAGCGACGCGGGATGCCCGGATCCATGACGAAATCCTGCTCAGGCCGGACGGATACTCGACCTTCGTTGAGGAGGGCGGGGCGAACGTCAGCAGCGGCCAGCGGCAGCGGCTGGAAATCGCCCGTGCGCTGGTGGGCAATCCGACAATGCTCATTCTGGACGAGGCAACCAGCGCCCTCGATGCCGCGACGGAGAAATATGTCGATGACGCCTTGCGGCGTCGCGGCGTCACCTGCCTGATCGTGGCGCACCGGCTGAGCACTGTGCGGGATTGTGACGAAATTGTCGTGCTTGACCAGGGCGTCGAAGTGCAGCGCGGCACGCACGACGAGTTGATTGCGGACCGGGACGGCATGTATTTCAAGCTGGTCAGGTCAGGCTGATGCAGGACGCGGGACGGGAATACACGTCGATCGCGGAGCTCGCCGCTCGCTCCGGCACATCCGTGCCATGCGCCGGCAACCTGCCGGTGAAGCTCGACGACCCGGATAGCGTCTGGTTCATTGATCAGGGCACCGTCAATCTGTTCCTGGTCGAATTCAGGGACGGAGTAGAGCAGGCGGCACCGCAGCATCTTCTGTGCCGCGAAGCGGGCTGGCTGTTCCCGGGTGTCGCACCGGACGAACCGGACAATGACGAAGACGCCACGCTCAGCCTGATTGCAAAGGGATTGCCGGGCACCCTGCTCAAGCGCTTGCCGGCATCCCTGCTGTCCGAGGTTGACCCGGAGGAACTGGCGGAACAGGCCGATACGTGGCTGACCGCCATTACTGACACGCTTTCGCGTTTTGCGGGCCGCCTTCCGCGCCCGACCGCGCTGGCCGAACCCGGTCTGACACAGACGCTCGCCCCCTGCACGCTATCCGTACGTCGTGATGTGGTCTGGGTGTCGGAGCCTCCGCACGGCACCAGCATGTTCATGGGCCTTGTCGACCACGCGGAACTTGCCCAGGCCGCCGGCCCGCACGAAGCCGTGATACCGCTGACGCGGACAAGCTGGCTCACCCTGCTCGGCGAGGCGACAGTTTCGGGCATATCGACGGAAACACTGGCCCGGCAAGGCACGCTGCTCCCGGCGCTCGCCTCCTTTCACGGGCTTGCTTTCGCCCTGGAACGTCTCAACCGCCAACTGGCCGTGGTCGATGATGCGAATCTTGAGCGCGCGCGGACAGCCAGCCGCCGCACGGCCGAAAAAGCTGCACGGCAGCAGCTGTTCAATATCTACGACCTGCCGATCGACCGGGACGCCAGTGTCGAGGACACGGCTCTGGCGGATGCCCTGCAGATCATCGGTCGCCATGAAGGAATCGATTTCACGATTCCGGCGCGCTCGGGACCTTACGATTCTCCCATCGGCCTCGTTGACGTTCTCGACGCGTCAGGCGTACGCGCCCGGCGCGTGCGATTGAAGGCCGAGGACAGCTGGTGGCGCGGCGACAGCAATGCGATGCTGGCATTCCGCGCCGAAGACGGCCAGCCTGTAGCGCTGCTGCCGGGACTGTTCGGACGCTACCGGGAGGTCGACCCGATCGGCAAGCGCAGTATCCGCGTGACCGCGGACCGCGCCGGCGCGCTGGCGGAAGAAGCCTGGGTGTTCTACCGGCCCTTGCCGTCTGAGAACGTGAAACCGGCGGACCTGCTGGGCTTCGCCCTGCGTGGATCGGCCCCGGATCTGGTACGGCTGGTGATTTCCGGGCTGCCGGGCGGTCTGATCAAGCTGGTGCCGGCACTCGCGCTCGGATTCGTTGCACATCAAGTAACGACGGGCGGAAGCGTCGGAACGCTCTATGCCGTGGCCGTGGCCGTGGCAGGTTTCGGCCTGCTCGGAGCACTGCTGCACCTGTTTCAGAGCACGGCAATGATGCGGCTCGAGGGGCGTTCGGCATCGCGGGTCGAAGCCGCTTTCTGGGACCGCCTCATGCGCCTTCCATCAAGTGTCCTGCACCGCTATCCGGCGGGCGATCTGGCCATGTCGGGAATGACGTTCCAGAATCTCCGCGATGGTTTGCAGGGAGTCGTCGCCGACAGCCTGCTGTCGGCGATTTTCTTGCTTCCGATCTTTGGCGTCATCTTCTTCTACGATACCACCCTCGGGATCATCGCCCTCGTCTTCAGCCTGGCTTCGCTGCTGATCACCGTACTCCTTGGGTTGCGCCAGATTTCACCCAACGGGCGGATGATCAGCGCGGCACGCCGTGTAAACGGCCGGCTGTTGCAGATCGTCGGCGGTATCGCGAAGCTGCGTGTGGAAAACGCGGAAGGGTCCGCTTTCGCCATCTGGGCGCGGGATTACCGCGATCAGAAACGCGCCGAGATCGAACTTAGCTCGCTTGAGGGACACTCGCGGGCATTCGCTGCCGCGCTGCCCTTCCTCGCCGGCGGAGTCCTGCTTTTCGCGGTGGCGTCGGGGAGCGACAGGAACGTTCCGATCGGTGATTTTCTCGTCGTTTACACCGTCTTCATCGCTTTCCAAGCCGCCATCGCCCGGCTCGGCGAGTCCGTCGGCGCCATTTCCGCCATGCTGCCGGCGTTCGACCAGATGCGCCCGCTGCTCGCCGCGGTTCCTGAAACCGAGGCCGAAGGAGAACCGGTCGAGTATCTGGGCGGCGACATTCTGTTCGACCGCGTTTCCTTCCGCTACGATCCTGACGGCCCGCTGGTTCTCGACGATGTCACGATTCACGCTCGTCCTGGCGAATTCGTCGCGATCGCCGGCGAGTCCGGTGCCGGCAAGAGCACCCTGTTCGGGCTCGCGCTCGGAATCAACCGGCCAACCGCTGGCGCGGTGTATTACGACGGGCGGGACCTGAGGCATCTGAACCTGAAGCAGGTGCGCCGGAACATGGGCGTGGTGCCGCAGTCAGTCAGACTCCATCCCCAGGATCTCTGGGACAATTTGATCGGTCACCGCGATGGCGTAGCGAGTGAGGAGGTATGGGCGGCGGCCCGGATCGCCGAAGTCGAAGACCAGATCAAGGCCATGCCCATGGGCATGATGACCATGGTCGGCACCAGCGGTGCCGTCCTGTCGGGCGGCGAGAGTCAACGCATCACAATCGGCCGCTCGGTGATCGGCAACCCGAGAATCATGCTGTTCGACGAGGCGACCAACTGGCTGGACAACGAAAGCCAGGCCAAGGTCATGCAGAACCTCACCGCCCTGACCTCCACCCGGATCGTCATCGCCCACCGCCTGTCCACGCTGGAACAGGCTGACCGCATCTACGTGCTGCAGGCCGGAAAAGTTGTGCAAAACGGTTCCTTCAGCCAACTCATGGAGGTCGACGGAGTATTCAAAGAACTAGTCAAGAGGCAGATCACCTGATCCGGATGCGCGGACCGGCTGGAAGGTCTTGTTCCAAATTCGTGACTGGACGGACTTGCAAGAACCCCGCGCCGTCGGTCGGGAAGACCGGCCGCCAGGCGGAGGGTTGCGGGACCGGCGAGGGGCTGTTCTCCCGCTCCGCCCTCGGCCGAAATGGCGGCAGCATCGGAGACGATCGTGTCCCGAGGCAGCGAGGCGCGAACCCGATTGATCCCACAATGGCGCAAGAGCTCCATGACTTGGCCGGGCTTCGGGGATCCTCCGATCCGGGGAGGCCGTTTCGGGAGCGTTCCGGGTTCGTCACGATTCACTCGCCCACACCGGTCTGGTTCTGACAGTTCGGGTGCGGCGAGGACTCACGAAACCGGAGGACATTGATGAAGAGTCCCATTGACGCGGAAGACATTCTCGCATCGAGAGCTGGCGAAGACGGCGAGTTTCGCGAGCGTCTTCTCGCGGAACCGAGGGAAACAATCGAAAAGGAGTTCGGCGTGACTCTGGCCGAAGACCATGAGATTCACGTGCACGAAGAAACCTATTCCACCACGCATGTAGTGCTTCCGCCGCGCAGCAAACTCGGCGAGGCCGAACGGGAGGAAGCGAAAGGCGGCGCGGCTTCGCTCGAGTTTCTCCGAAAGACGCTTTACGACCCCGCGCCGCCCGTCCGCCCTCCCGCCCGCGAACGGGCGCCAGCCGGAAGGCATGCCGCCACCTCCGAGGCACTTGCAACAGCGGGCAGGGAAAGCATCCGCCGCGGTCTCGCTTTCCTGGAATCCACCATCGACGAAAACGGGGCCTGGCACTGCATCCGCTTCAACATAGCCGACCCGGACATTCCACGGCATTTCGAAAGGCCTCCTTTCGTTTCGGCGCTCTGCGTGCTTGCTCTGGAAAGTTGCGGCGAAGCGCGGGCCAGGGCCATGTGCGCCGCTACCAGGGCGTATCTTGTCGATACCATCGAATACCCCGGATTGTGGCGCTACTACCGCCATCTGCCCCAGGATCTTGACAGTACCGCGCTCTGTTCACTCGTCATCGGGACTCATCCCTGGATCTTTCTGGGAAGGAACGTTCCGGAAATACTGGCGAATCGCGACGAGGACGGCCGTTTCCTGACCTGGGTGCTGGCGGAAGACGAACCCGATGTCGTGTCGACCTTTCGTATCGAAGCCGACCCCGTGGTCAATGCGAACATCATCGCCTATCTCGGCGACCGCCCCGAAACCAGGGATGCCCGGCAATGGCTGGAGACCCTGATCACCAAAGGCAACCTCGAAGGCTCGTCCAAATGGTATCCCGACACGGTCACGATCTACTATGCGACCGCCCGCGCCATGGTTCGCGCGCAGCCCGCCCTCGATCAGCTGCGCCCGATACTCGCGGACCGCATCCTGGGCTTGCACGACGAGAAGGAAGGATTCGGCAATATCCTCCAGACCGCTCAGGCAGTCTCGGCGCTCTACAATATCGGAAGCCTGGAAAGCATCGATGCAGGACGCCAGGCGGAACAGCTCATGAATTCGCAGCGCGACGACGGCAGCTGGCCGGAGCTTCTCGCGTTCGGCGACCAATCGTTGAAGTGGGGCACGGTAGGACAGATAGGGCACGGCTCCGAAGCCGTAACCTCGGCATTTTGCATCGAGGCCCTCGAGCATCTCGTCGAGATCCTCGAGGCCTGAAGGACTTGCAGGCTATGCTGTCCGCCGGTAAGCTGAACCGAGGCGTAAGGGAGCGGTAGGGAAGCTGCCATGCCGCAAGATGCAGCCGCAGGCGGTGACTCGGGCCCGGGCGAGGCCGACATCACACGGTACATCGAGCCGTCGATCCTCAACGCCCTTCCGCATTATCTGCCATTGGCCATTTTTCCGCTGATCGTCCTCGCCGCGATCTATGGCGGCTGGTGGTTGTTGCCGGCGTTTCTCTTCATGAGTCTCTCGGGGCTGCTCGACCGGAAGCTGGGTCTCGACGGCCGCAACATGGATCCGGCGAAATCGCCGGAACGCCGCCTGCTCTGGCACAATCTACCGGTCTGGATCTGGGCGCTCCTGTGGCCGCCGACGCTCGTTTTCGGCATGTGGCAAATCCTTGTCGCGGATCAGTTCGCAATCTGGGAAGACGCGCTCCTGGCAATCATCTTGACCATGGAGGCGCAGGCTGTGTTCGTGGTCGGCCACGAACTGATTCATCGCCGCTCCGCCTGGGAAAGCCGGCTCGGCGAATTTCTGCTGGCCTCCGCCTCCTACCCGCAATACGCCACCGAGCACGTCTATATCCACCATGCCAGGGTCGGCACACCGCACGATGCGGGCTCCGCTCCGAAGGGAGAGAGTTTCTGGAAATATTTCCCCAAGGAAATTGCAAGCAACCTCACCAATTCCTGGAAAGTCGCAGGCGAACGTCTGGCGCGGCGCCGTCAGCCCCTGTGGCATTACAGCAACCCGTTCTGGCGCTACGGCATAGCTGTCGCGTTCTGGTACGGGCTGGTGTTCTGGATGGGCGGGATCTGGGCGGTTCCGGTCTTTGCCTTCCTCGGCCTGTGCTGCGTCTTTTCGATGAAGATCAGCAACTACTTTCAACACTATGGCCTGCACCGGATCCGGCTGCCGAACGGCCGCTGGGAAAAGGCGATGCCACGCCATTCCTGGAGCGCCGACTGGAAGTTCAGCAACTGGATGTTCTTCAACATGCAGCGCCACGCCGACCATCATGCGACGGCATCCCGGCACTATCCGCTGCTCCAGGCTTACAGCCCCGACGAATCGCCGGAACTGCCGGGAACCTACGCCGACATGATGAACATCGTGCTGCGGCCGAAGCGCTGGTTCGAGAAGATGGACCCGCTGGTGGATCAATGGCGCAAGCATTTCTATCCGGAAATAGAGGACTGGAGCGCCTACGACAGCCCGATTTCCGCAACGCGACCCGACAACTTCGAGGCCATAATCGAGATCTTCGGTGCCGCCCCGCGGCTCGCCAGATGGATCGAGCGGAATTCAGAGCTTCTTGACAACCTGGATGACCGGGAATTCACCGATCTCGACCTGCCGAAAGGCTTCGGGCCGGACGAGGAATACGAGAACATCGCGCGGCGCGGACTTGCGAGGCTCTACTGGACGCACGAAATGGACGTTCAGGAAATGAAGGATCAGATCGCCGAATTGCCGACGGCGCATGCAAGGGACAGCGCGGAAATCGTGCGAAACTGGTCGAATGACAAGGCCTTTCAGATCGGGATGCATGTCGTGCGCGGAAACCTGTCGCCGGCCGAGGCGAAGACCGCGCTGTCCAATCTCGCCGAAGCGTCGATTTCGACGGTGCTGGCCGCCGTGGTCGAGGATTCCGTCGAGCGGGACGGACCGCTGCGCGCAGGCGGGATCGCCGCCATATTGCTGGGCGATCTCGCCAGCCGGGAAGCCTATCCCGGCGTTGCAATCGACATGGTGTTTGTCCATGACGGCGAGCGGGTTGGCGAAAATGAGCGTCTGTGCCGGCGTTTCCGGGACATGCTGGCCGACCTCGCGCGGGACAGCCTGTTGTTCTCCCCGATCCCGCCCGGCCCGAATGCCCTCCGGGCGCTGCCGCTTTCCGGGCTGTCCGAGGATTGCAGGAATTCCGCTTCCGACGGGATTTCCGTCCTCACCAGGGCGCGCTGCGTGTTCGAGTGCGGCGATTCCGAAACCGGCCGCCGCTTCGGCGAGGCGCGTCGTGAAGTCCTGGCCGAACGGGGCGCGAACGAATCCCTCGCCGCCCGGCTGCGCGAAACTCCGGAACACCCCGCCGAAACGGGCGTGTCGGCATACGCCCACATGCGCGGCGGGCTGGACGATGTCGAGAGAGCCGCGCGCTTCCTGCAATTGACAGATGGCGGAACGGACCTCGACGATCCGGCTCCAACCGCCGCAGCGGTGTTCAAGGCTGCCGACGCCGAGCCACTGGCCCGGGCTGCGGCGATGTGGCGGGATCTGCAGGGCATCACGCGCCTCATCGGAGAGGATGGATTTGACGCGGCGGCGGCAAAACCGAAGGCCCGGCTCCTCGTCGCGAACGCTTGCGGATACGAGGATTTCGATGCATTGAACTCGGCGGTTGCCGAAGCCGCGCCCCGCGCCGCCGCGCAGATCGACGCGCTTCTTTCGCGGGCATGAACAAGCCGGCCGATCCGGCGCGGAAATCCGGGACTCCGCCGCAGGACGACACGGGTCCCCGGCGCGGAATATTGGCCAGAACGACTCCTGGAGACCGGGGACTCGTCGGGCTTCCCGCGCTTGCCCCGCACCTGAAGTTCCACGATATCGGCGAACAGCAGACGCTGCTGGTTTCCGAGTCGTTCAACACCCTGCTGCACGGCAGGCTGCATTGCGATCTGCTGCCGCTGCTCGACGGTCGGCGCCCGCCGGACGAGATTGCCGCGGCCCTTGAGGGCGCCCATGCCACCACCGATGTTCTTGCGGCCATCGTTTCGCTCTCCGCCAGGGGCTATGTCGTCTCTGCCGATCATGGCATGGACCGGTCCCGGGCGGCCTACTGGTCGTCGCTTGGGGCGTCGCCACGCTGGGTCGAACAACGGCTGGCGGAAACGCGCATCGCGTTCGAAGGTGACGACGGCCGGCTGGTCCGGCACGTCGAAGAATGCGGAGCCCGCCTGGGGACCGGCGATCCCGAACTCACCGTTATCGTCTGCGACGACTATCTCGAAGCGCGCCTCGCGGACGTGAATCGACACCAGCTCGAGGCGGGGGCGCCGTGGATGCTGGTGCGGCCGCGCGGCATGGAGGCGCTGTTCGGCCCCGTCTTTCCCGCCGACAAGCGGGGACCCTGCTGGGACTGCCTGGCCTACCGCATGCGCAGCCATCAGGAAGTCCACAATTTTCTGCGCAACGCTGCCGGCGAAGAAGCCGCCTTCAAGCCGTTCGCGGCTCAACCGCCGGTGCTGGACGCGTTGTACGGGCTGATCGCGGCGGAGATCGTCAAATGGCTTGTGCTGGATGAGGTGGCCCCGATTCACGAACATGCGATCGCGATGAATGTGGGCACGTTTGCAAGTTCTCAGCACCGGGTAATGCGCCGGCCGCAGTGCCCGGCCTGCGGCGACGAAGCGTTGCACCGGCCGGACCGGCCGCCGGTTCCGCTGCGTCTGAAGGCGAGCCCCAAGACCCATCTGAACAGCGGCGGCGCACGGACGGTGGCGCCAGAAGCCACCCTGGCGAAATACCGCCACCTGGTGAGCCCGATCAGCGGTGTCGTGACCTGGCTCTCGCGCACCACCGACGAGGCCGATTCGTGGCTGCATGTCTATTGGGCCGGAAGCAATCTCGGTATGAGAAGCCGGAGCCTGAGTTCACTCAGGCGCAGCCTGCGCAGCAAGAGCGCCGGCAAGGGCAGCACACGGGAGCAATCCAGGGTCAGCGCCCTCTGCGAGGCGGTTGAGCGGTATTCGGGTGCATGTCATGGAGACGAGATCCGTGTCCCCAGGCGTTTCGCCGAGTTCGCCGGGGAAGACGAGGCAATCCATCCGAACGATGCGCAACTGTTCAGCGACCACCAGCTCGACAACGCGAGGAGCATTAATGCGAAGGGCCATCCGTACAATGTCGTCCCCTCGCGTCTCGACCCCGGCGCCGAAATCGACTGGACGCCGGTCTGGTCGCTCACGCAGCAGCGCCACCGCTATCTGCCGACGTCGATGCTCTACAGCATGCCGGCCGAACAGCGCGGCCCTGCGGACCTGATCGCCGACTCCAACGGCTGCGCCGCGGGCAACACCCTGGAGGAAGCCATCCTGCAGGGCTTCTATGAGCTGGCCGAGCGCGATGCGTTCGCCATCTGGTGGTATAACCGGCTGCGGGTGCCGGCAGTCGATCTCTGCAGCTTCGACGACGAGTACCTCGCATCTGCTCCGGACCATTACGCCGGCTACGAGCGGGACCTGTGGATGCTCGACGTCACCTCCGATATCGGCATTCCCACGTTCGTTGCGCTCTCGCGCAGACCCGACGCCCGGACCGAGGACATCATTTACGGCGCCGGCGCCCACGCCGACCCGCGCATAGCGGCGCTGCGCGCGATCTGCGAATTGAACCAGTGCCTGACTTGGCTGCCGCGTCCGGGGACGGGCGACGGCCGGCCCATGATCGATGACCCGCTGGCACTTTGGTGGTGGAAGACCGCCCGGCTCGCCGACTGTCCCTGGCTGGCGCCCGCGCCCGACAGGCCTCCTCGCGGGGCCTCGCACTATCCGGCGATCGAATCGGCGGACACGCGTGAAGATGTGGAGCGTTGCCGCGCGCTCGTCGAAGATCGGGGCATGGAGTTCCTGGTGCTGGATCAGACCCGCCCCGACATCGGCATGCCCGTGGCGCGGGTCATCGTGCCGGGCATGCGCCATTTCTGGGCGAGGTTCGCGCCCGGGCGCCTGTACGATGTGCCTGTGAGCATGGGCTCGCGCAAGGCACCCCTTGCCGAAAGCGACCTGAACCCCACGCCGGTAATCGCGTGAGGAGGTGACATGGACATTGACGAAGCAGTCGCGCTCACCCAGGACCGCCTCGCCGAGGAGGGCGGCACCATGGGTGACCTGCTCGCGCACTTCCGAAGCAGGATTTCGCCGATTCTCATCGGAGATCCGGAATGGGAGCGCGTACTCGAATGCGCCGGGAGACTTCCGATCACGATGGGCGCTCTTCCCTTCGGCTTCGAACTGCCGCTGCATGCACGCGATCCGCGGGCGGATTTCGGCGCCTCCCTGGCGAGCGGAACCCCAACGGCGGCGTTTTTCCGGGAGCGCGCCCGAACCGACAGGACGGATGAGACCGCGGAAGCGGTCACGCAGCTGTTCGGACAGATGGATACCGAAATCTCGCCCCTGCGCGACATTGTCGGCCGCAAGCTGATGCTGGAATATGACATCGGCTCGGCGCCGGAGGGCGGATGTTCGGTTCCGGGACTGTTTCTCAGACCCGGCGAGCGCCCTATTCTCGGCGCCCGCGGCCAGGTGGCGGATGTCGGTCTGGTGGTCGACGCGCTCGTTTCCTGCCTGGGCTGGGAGATGAGCAGCGCCCAGCGCGAGAGCCTCGAACGGGTCTACCTGGCGCAGCCGGGAGATACGCGCATGGATTCATTCGGTGTGTTCCCGTCTCGTTCGCGGGCAATCCGCCTCGCCGTCATGGGCTTCAAATCGCAGCAGGAAATATGTTCCTATCTTGAAGACACGGGCTGGCCGGGTCAGATCCCGGCCGTCGAATCCGTGATTGCGCGTTTCAGGGAACGCGTGAACATTGTCAGGACCGGGGCGAATATCGACGTGCAGGACGAGGGCGTCGGTCCGACGCTCGGCCTGACGCTCATCGTCAAGCAGAGATATACGAAGGATTCACGTTACTGGCTCGACGGCCTGACCGACTGGGATCCGTTCCTGGATGCCCTGAGCCATGAGGACCTTGTAGTTCCGGAGAAGCTTGCGGAGCTTGCCGGCTGGGTTTCGAAACCGACAACGCTTTTTGCGAAGTCGGGACGCTACGTGCTGCTGCGCGGCATTCACCACATAAAACTGGTCATATCCGGAAACCGGCTCCGAAAGGTCAACGCCTATGTGTTCATGGTCCTTTCGGGAGCGGTCTCCCCCTGACATCGGCCTCGAACCGCGCGCCCGCCACCGCCGGGAACGGTACCGACCACCCAAGGCGCATCCCGGGCCTGTGTTCCCTGCACGCCGACACGCCCGGTTCGGCTGCCCGGCGCCTTGCCCAAACGGCTCCGGCCGCAGACAGGCCCCGCCATCGGCGGGGCTTGACCGCGGCCGGTCGCGAAATTGCGGATTCGGCCGGCTACCCGCCGGCCGACGGCCTTACCAGCAGCAGCAAAGACCGGCCGAGATGGCCTCGAGCTGCTCCTCGGTGATGTTCGGATCCGGCGGCAACGCAAGATGTACCGTCTGCATGTCGCTCTCATGGACCTTGATGTTCATCGAATCGGGAATTGTGATGCCCAATTCCTCGCTGATGGTAGCTTTCGGATCTGCCAGAAGCTGCTGCCTGAAATCCGCATCCAGAGCGGACTTCTCGACAATCTGCTGCAACATTTCATCGCCACTTCTCATAGCATTCCTCCTTGTGTCTGCGCGACGGACCACGCCAACGCGCAGGCCGGCGCAAACCTCACAGATTTTCCGCCCGAAAGCGGGAGCAAACCAGCCTTTCGAACAACAAGATGGGAATTGCAAAGCCAATATCAAGGGTTTCCCAGCTTTTTTCATGACCGCCCGAAGCGACTGCTCAACTCCCCTTCATTCACGAAACGCTCCCCAGCGTAGCAATCCTGGAATCCTGTACACCCTCTCTCCTCTTCACGAGGCAATACGGCCCTGTGTTCGCGGAGAGAATGTGATCAGCGGCTTGAGCGCCGTGCCTGACTGCGCAGCAAAGTGCGCAGCTGCACTGCCGGCCGCCATTGACGGCCGGTTTTTCCGTTGCAGCGGCGAGCGAAGCGCGATCGGGCGCATCCGGGAGGAGCTTCAGGTCGGCCGGGAGCGGAGCGGCGCCATGAAACCCGCCGCCACCGCACCCGCCACCGCACCCGTATTGACATCCTCCGCGGGACCGGCTGTAAAGGACAGGCGCGATCGACCCCGGCCCGCAGCGCTGTAAAGTCAGGGCCGAAAGCCGAATCCGGCAGGACCGGAAGAGGGTTTGCGCGACGCCGGAACATTACGGCATACGGCAGGCCCCTGAGCGGTCGACGCGTTACCGTTCGACGACAGGACGATCGCGAGGCCCGGCTGAAGCCGGCGAACCGGATGGCGGACCGGCCCGGATAGCGTCGACAGGAGACCAAGGAACATGGACCGACCCGGAAACGTTCTCTGGATCATGGCCGACCAGCTGCGCTGGGATTACCTCTCCTGCTACGGCCATCCGCATCTCCACACACCGAACCTCGACCGTCTCGCCGAGCGCGGCGTGCGGTTCACCAACGCCTACGTGCAGTCGCCATTCTGCGGCCCCTCGAGGATGTCCTCCTATACCGGGCGCTACTGCCGCTCGCACGGCGCGACGTGGAACGGCTTCCCGCTGCGCGTCGGCGAGCCGACGCTCGGCGACCATCTCCGCAGGATCGGCGTCTCTCCGGTGATCGTTGGCAAGACCCACATGGTCCCGGACACGAGGGGCATGGAATGGCTCGGCATAGACCCCGGGTCGGAGATCGGCGTCCAGCTGTCCGAATGCGGGTTCGATCCGTTCGAGCGCGACGACGGGCTGCACCCGTACGGTTCCATATACCCCGCCCCCAACTACAACGACTTTCTCCGGGAACAAGGGGTGAATGCGACGAATCCCTGGGAGGAACGCGCCAACGCGGGCGTGGCGGAGGACGGCGCGCTGCGATCGGGTTGGCTCATGAAATACGCGAACCTGCCAGCCAACGTCCCCGAGGAACTCTCGGAAACCCCCTACATGACCGGGCGCGCGATCGACTTCATGGAACAGGCCGGCGACGCGCCCTGGCTCTGCCACCTGTCCTACATCAAGCCGCACTGGCCCTACATCGTGCCGGCGCCGTACCACGCCATGTACGGGACCGAGCACATGCTGCCCGCGGTCCGTTCCGGCGCGGAGCGCGAGACCGACCATCCGGTCTTCCGCGCCTACATCGAGTCGCGGATCTGCCGCACCGTTTCCCGCGACGAGGTGCGAGAGCGCATCATCCCGGCCTATATGGGACTCGTGAAGCAGATCGACGACCAGATGGGACGGCTGCTGTCGTGGATGGAGGGGCGCGGACTGATGGAGAACACGATGATCGTGTTCACGTCCGACCACGGCGACTATCTGGGCGACCACTGGATGGGGGAGAAGGACCTGTTCCACGACCCGTCGGTCAAGGTCCCGCTGATCGTCTACGACCCGCGCCCCGAAGCCGACGCGACCCGCGGCCAGGTGCGCGACGAACTGGTCGAATGCATCGACCTGGCGCCGACCTTCCTCAACTACTTCGGAGGCCCCGAACTGCCGCACATCATGGAAGGCCGCACCCTCGATCCGCTCCTGCACGCGCCGGACGCGCCCGAGGCCTGGCGGCGCTACGCAATCTCCGAATACGACTACGCCACCCGGGAAGCGCGGCTGCTGATCGGGAATGCGCAGGAGGACGCCCGGCTGATCATGATCCGCGACGCGCGCTGGAAGTACATCCACGCGGAAGGCTTCCGCCCCATGCTCTTCGATCTCGAGACCGACCCCGACGAGCTCGAGGATCTCGGCGCCAGCCCCGAACCGGAGCATGCGGAGGTCCGGGCAAGACTGCATGAAGCAATCTTCGCCTGGGCGCGGCGTCACCACTGCAGGATAGTGCTCGAGCCCGAGAGGATAGAGAACATGACGGGGAAGGAGCCGCCCGGCATACTGATCGGGTTCTGGGACGAGGCCGACTTCGAGGCCGAATTCGGCAAGCCCTTCGCGGAACGGCCCTGACCCGGGCGGGCGCCCGGCGGGCTGCGCCGCCATGGTTGCGTCCGGCCAAGGAAAACCTATAACTGCGGGCCTCGCAGCCTCGCCTGCCCCGCCTCGGAAGCCCCATGAGCGACAAGCGCGTATATCTCTATGACACGACGCTGCGCGACGGCGCGCAGACCGTCGGCGTCGACTTCACCGTCGCCGACAAGGCCGCCATCGCCTGCGCGCTCGACGCGCTCGGAATAGACTATGTCGAGGGCGGCTGGCCCGGCGCCAACCCGACAGACGACGCCTTCTTCGCCGACGCGCCGAAGCTCTCCCGCGCCAGGTTCACCGCCTTCGGCATGACGCGGCGCCCGGGACGTTCGGTCGAGAACGACCCCGGCGTCGCTGCGCTCCTCGACGCCGCGCCGGCGGCGGTGTGCATGGTCGGAAAGACCTGGGACTACCATGTCGAGGTGGCGCTCGGCATCGATCACGACGAGAACCGGCGGATGATCGCCGACTCGGTCGCCCACGCGGCGCGCTCGGTCGCGGAAGTGCTGTTCGACGCCGAGCACTTCTTCGACGGCTACAAGGCCAACCCGGAATTCGCGCTCGACAGCGTGACCGCGGCCCACGAGGCCGGCGCGCGCTGGATCGTGCTCTGCGACACCAACGGAGGCACCCTGCCCCACGAGATCGCGGACATCGTCGCCGCCGTGGCACGAAAGGTGCCCGGTACCCATCTCGGCATCCACTGCCACAACGACACAGAGAACGCGGTCGCCAACTCGCTCGCCGCCGTGCACGCCGGCGCACGCCACGTCCAGGGCACGATCAACGGGCTCGGCGAGCGCTGCGGCAACGCCAACCTGACCGCGATCATCCCGAACCTGGTGCTGAAGACCGATTTCGAGACCGGTGTGTCGCGCGACGGCCTCGCCCAGCTTACGCGGCTGTCGCACATGGTCGACGAACGGCTCAACCGCGAGCCGCCGCGCCAGGCCGCCTATGTCGGCCAGTCCGCCTTCGCCCACAAGGGCGGACTCCACGTGTCGGCGGTCGAGAAGGATCCGGGAACCTACGAGCACATCGATCCGGCGCTCGTCGGCAACCAGCGCCACATCGTCGTCTCCGACCAGTCGGGGCGCTCGAACATCCTCGCCCGGTTCCGCGAGATCGGCCTCGAACTCGATCCCGGCCATCCCAAGCTGTCCGGGCTTCTCGATCTGATCAAGCGGCGCGAATTCGAGGGCTACGCCTATGACGGCGCCGAGGCGAGTTTCGAGATGCTGGCGCGCCGCACCCTCGAGACGGTGCCCGAGTTCTATCGGCTGCAGTCGTTCCGGGTCCTCGACGAGCGCCGCTGGAATGCGCGCGGGGAGCTCGTGACGATTTCCGAGGCCACGGTCAAGGTCGATGTCGGAGACGACCATCACATGGCCGTCGCCGAAGGCAACGGGCCCGTCAACGCGCTCGACAACGCGCTCGGCAAGGTGCTGCTGCCCAACTACCCGGAACTCGCCGACATGCGGCTCGTCGACTACAAGGTGCGCATCCTCACCCCGACCGCCGGCACTGGCGCGGTCACACGAGTGCTGATCGAGAGTGGCGACAACACCGGCGCGCGTTGGTCCTGCGTCGGGCTTTCGACCAACATCATCGACGCGTCCTACAACGCACTGCAGGACGCGATCGCCTACAAGCTCTTCCGCGACGGAGCGCAACCGCTCTAGACGCGCGCCGGAGTCGGATCGATGCCAGGCGCTTCCCCCCCACCCGCTATCGTCCTCGTCGAGCCGACGCTGGGAGAGAATATCGGCGCCACGGCCCGCGCCATGATGAATTTTGGGCTGTCCGAGCTCCGCCTGGTGCGGCCGAAAGGAGACTGGCCCAACCACAAGGCTCTGAACACCGCCTCCGGGGCCGAATCCATCCTCGAGGACGCGGCGCTGTTCGACAGCACGGAAGCGGCCGTTGCCGACCTCCACCGCCTCTACGCGACCACCGCGCGCCGGCGCGACATGGAAAAGCCGATCCTCTCGCCGCGGCAGCTGGCGGCGGCCCTTCACGGCGCCACGGAAGAAGAGGCGCGGGCCGGCATCCTCTTCGGGCGCGAGGCCAAGGGCCTCCACAACGACGCCGTCGCGATCGCGGAGGCCATCGTCATGGTTCCCGTCGACCCCGCGCACAGATCGCTCAACCTTGCGCAGGCAGTGCTGCTGATTGCCTACGAGTGGTTTCACGAAAGCCGTGCGGGCGCGCTGCCGGAGGTGCGGAGGCGCGGTGGAAGGCCGGCGACCCGCGGCGAGCTCGAAGGTTTCTTCGGGCATCTCGAACGCGAACTCGACGCGTGCGGTTTCCTGTTCCCGATCGAGAAGCGGCCGCGGATGGTGCGGAACATCCGCAACATCTTCTCGCGGGCGGAGCTGAGCGACCAGGAAGTGCGGACGCTGCGCGGGATCGTGTCCGACCTGTCGAAGCCACGACGCGACGCTCCGGAGTAACGCGCAAGGAGTACCGCGCGGCCGCCGCGAATCTTTTTGCCCGGGCGTTTGACAAACCACGGCCGGAGCCTATATTCCCCGCTTCCGGAACGGACATGCCACGTTACGGTCCGGATTCCGCGCCCTGACCGGGCACGGAAGCGGTCGTCCGGAAACAACTTCGGAAATCGAGGGAGAACGACGCATGTCGAAGCGCGTGCGGTCGAAGTACAAGATTGATCGTCGCCTCGGGTGCAACCTGTGGGGGCGGCCGAAGAGTCCGTGGAACATGCGCGAGTACGGTCCCGGGGAGCACGGCCAGCGGCGCCGCGGCAAGATGTCCGACTTCGGGCTCCAGCTCCAGGCCAAGCAGCGCCTCAAGGGCTATTACGGCAACATCACCGAGAAGCAGTTCCGCCGCATCTACGAGGAGGCAGTGCGCCGCCGCGGCGACACCATCGAGCTGCTCGTCGGCCTTCTCGAGCAGCGCCTCGACACGGTCGTCTACCGCCTGAAGTTCGTGCCCACCGTGTTTGCCGCGCGGCAGTTCATCAACCACGGCCACATCCGGGTCAATGACAAGCGCGTCAACATCCCGTCCTACCGGGTCAAGGAAGGCGACGTGATCGAGGTGCGCAAGCAGTCCCGGGAAATCCCGATGGTGCTGGAATCGCCGGAGCTCGCCGAACGCGATGTCCCCGAATATCTCGAGGTCGATCACGGCCAGATGCGCGGCCGGTTCGTCCGCACGCCGTCATTCGCGGAAGTGCCCTACCCGGTCCAGATGGAACCGAACCTGGTGATCGAATACTACTCGCGCTGAGCATCCGCGGGCTGCACAAGATTTCCCCATCCCCTGCACATTGTTTGCTCTGGCAAGACGCGCCGCGATCAAGTACGGTGTACAGTCGTTGAGGCCGTTCCGCGCGGCGGACGGTCGAACGCAGGCGTCCCGGCGCCACCGGACCTGAGCGGGGTTCCGGCGCCGGACCGACAACAAGGGAGACAGGGAAATGCGAATTTCGAAGTGTGCCGCAACCGTTCTGCGCGCCGGATGCGCGGCGTTCGCTGCCGCGGCCGTGCTCGCCTCGGCGAATGCATACGCGGCTACCAAGGTCAGGCTGACACTCGACTGGGTGCCACAATCCACCCACGGCCCGTCCTTCATCGCCCAGTACGAGGGCTACTTCAAGGCCGAGGGGCTCGACGTCAAGATCGACGCGGGCAAGGGCTCCGCGGACGCCGTCCGCAAGCTGGTTGCCGGCACCCACGACCTAGGATGGGCGGACATCAACGCCATCATCCAGTACAACGCGAAGAACCCTGACAAGGCCATCACCACCGTCATGATGCTCTACGAGCAGCCGCCGTTCTCGATCTGCGTTCTCGCCAAGTCCGCGGTCAAGGAGCCGAAGCAGCTGGTCGGCAAGACGCTCGGCGCGCCGGTCTTCGACGCCAGCTTCAAGCTGTTCCCGGCCTTCGCCAAGGCCATCGGGATCGACGCCGGCGCGGTGAAGAAGAAGAACATGGATCCGCGCCTGCGCGAGCCGATGCTGCTCCGCGGCGAGGTCGACGCGATCTCAGGGCACATCTTCTCGACCGTGATCGCGGTGCAGGCGGCCGGCTACAAGGAGTCTGACATCCGCTGCTTCCTCTACGGCGACCACGGGATGGAGTCCTACGCCAACGGCATCGCGGTCTCGCCCAAGTTCCTCAAGGAGAACCCCGACGCCGTGCGCGGCTTCATCCGCGCCACCTACAAGGCGGCCCGCGCCACCGTCAAGAATCCCGAGCTGGCGATCGCGTCGGCGAAGAAGTACGAGCCGCTGGTTGACGAGAAGGTCGAGGCGATCCGGTTGAGGCTCGGCCTCGAGTGCTGCATCCTGACGGCCAACGTCAAGAAGAACGGCTACGGCGACGTCGACATGGCGCGGCTGCAGAGGTCGATCGAGCAGGCGGCGCTGGCCTACGGGCTGAGCAATCCGCCCAAGGCCGAGGACATGTTCGACCGCTCGTTCCTCCCGCCCAAGGCCGAGCGTTTCATTCACAAGTAGGACCGAGACCCGGGGCGCGCCCAGCGCGCTCCGGGTCCGTCTGCCATGAGTTTCATAGATATCAGCGGGATCGACCTCGTCTACCGCAACGAGGCCGGAGACCAGGCCGGGGACGGAACCCTGGCCCTGTCGGACACGTCGCTACAGGTGGAAAAAGGCGCCTTCGTCGCCCTCGTCGGCCCCAGCGGCTGCGGCAAGTCCACCCTGCTCAAGGTCGTGGCCGGGTTGATCCGCGCCAACAAGGGCAGCGTCGCCGTCGCCGGCGAAGAGGTCACGCGGCCGCTCAAGATCGTCGGTATGGCGTTCCAGAACGCGACCCTGCTGCCGTGGCGCTCGACGCGCGACAACGTTCTCCTGCCGCTCGAGATCGTCCAACCCCACCGCCGACAGTTCCGGGCCGAGAAGGCCAAGTACGAGGCGCTCGCCGACGAGCTTCTCGCCACGGTGGGCCTTGACGGGTTCGGGGATCGCGCGCCGTGGCAGCTCTCGGGCGGCATGCAGCAGCGCGCGCAGCTCTGCCGGGCGCTCGTGCACGAACCCGACCTGCTGCTGCTCGACGAGCCGTTCGGCGCGCTCGACGCTTTCACGCGCGAGGAGTTGTGGGACGTGCTGCAAACGCTCTATCTCAAGCGCGCCTGCACGGTGATTCTCGTCACTCACGACCTGCGCGAGGCGGTGTTCCTGTCCGACATCGTCTACGTGATGAGCGCGCGTCCGGGGCAGATCATCCTCGAACGCGAGGTTGAGCTGCCGCGACCGAGAAAGCTCGACGACATGTACGGCAGGGACGTCGTTGAACTCGTCCAGGATCTCCGCCACCACATCAACGTGGCACGGTCGGACCAGTAGGAGGACGGTGATGAGACGACTGATGTACGAGCGCGCCTCTCCGTGGATCGTCACCGTGGTGCTGCTGATCCTGTGGGAAGCGGCGGTGCAGATATTCAACGTGTCGCGGATCGAGCTGCCGTCGGCGATCGAATCGTTCTACGCGATCTGGGAGTTCCGCGTCGCGCTGTGGCAGAACGCGCTGACCACGCTGATCGCCACCGTCATCGGCTTCGGGATCGCGGTCGTGTTCGGCGTCGCGATGGGCATCGCCATCGGGCTGTGGCGACCGGTCTACGCCGCGCTCTATCCGCTGATGGTCGCCTTCAACTCGATCCCCAAGGTCGCCATCGTGCCGATCCTGATGCTGTGGTTCGGCATCGGGCTCACCACATCGACGCTGACCGCCTTCATCCTCTGCTTCTTTCCGATCGTCGTGAACATGGCCGTGGCGCTGGCGACCATCGAGCCCGAGCTCAAGGACGTCCTGAGAGCACTCGGCGCCCACGAGCGCGACATCGTCATCAAGGTCGGCATCCCGCGGTCGCTGCCCTATCTCTTCGCGGCGCTCAAGATCGCGATCACGCTGGCCTTCGTCGGCGCCGTCATCGCCGAGACCGTGGCCGGCGGCAACGGCATCGGGCACCTGATGCTGGTCGCGAGTTCCAACTTCAACACGCCGCTGATGTTCGCGGGCCTCATCGTCATCGCCGCCATGGCGATCGGCATGTACGCCATCTTCGCGGTGATGGACAAGCGCTTCACCGGCTGGGCGACGCGCGACATCACCTTCTCCGCCGCCGGCGGATAGGCGGCCGGAAGACCGCAGGGGATGTCGGCGCCGTGACCTCCACAGCCGCCCGCGCCATCGCCGCCGCGCCCCGGACGGCCGGGGCGCTTTGAGCGCGGAGCGTCGGGGCATGGCGGACGGCGCGGAACTCTTCCGCTGGCCCGAAGAGGGCGTCCGTCGGGCGCCGTTCCTCGTCTATTCCGATCCCGCCGTTTACGAGGCCGAGATGTCGCGGATCTTCCGCGGACGCATCTGGCACTATCTCGGCCTCGAGATCGAGATTCCCTCGCCCGGCGACTACCGCCTCATGGATGTCGGCGACACGCCCGTCATTATGCTGCGCCGGCACGACGGCGGCATCTCCGCGCTGGTCAACCGCTGCGCCCATAAGGGCACTATGCTGCTCTACGAGCCGTCCGGCCATGTCGACGAGCTCATGTGCATCTACCACAACTGGCTCTACGACTTCGAAGGCAATCTCAGGAACGTGCCCTTCGCCAAGGGCATCAACGGCAAGGGAGGGCTCGGGCCGGAGTTCCGGCACTGTGACCACGGGCTCGACCGGCTGCGTGTGGAGACCGTGAACGGCCTCGTGTTCGGCACCTTCAGCGCCAATGTCGAGCCTCTCCGGGACTATCTCGGCGTCGAGCTCATGCACAATTTCGAACGCGTGGCGTGCCGCGAGTTCAGGGTCCTCGGCTATTACAGCCAGTACCTGGATTCGAACTGGAAGCTGTATTTCGAGAACGCTTCCGATCCCTATCACGCAACGATCCTTCACGCTTGGGCGACCAGGCTGAAGCTGAACCGCTTCACCATGGAAGGCGCCATCGAGATGGGGCGCGGCGGGTGGAACCATCTGAGCTGGTCGCGGATGCTGACCGACAGCGGCGGCGAGATCTACGACAGCGCCGAATTCCGCTCGGGCGGCGCCGCCCTCGACGGATTCGGCCTGCACGATCCGTCGGTAATCGAGCAATGGGACGAGCACGGCGACGGCATCACGACAGCCATACAGACCGCCTTCCCGAACTTCGTGCTGCAGCAAATTCACAACACCATCGCGACGCGGGTTCTCATCCCGCGCGGCGTCGGGGGATCCGAACTCCTGTGGACGGTGCTCGGCTATGCCGACGACGAGGACTGGCAGACCGACATTCGCCTCAAGCAGGGTAATCTCATCGGTCCGGCCGGCTACATCTCGATGGAGGACGGAATGGTCGGCAGCCTCGTTCAGCGGGGCGTCCGGCGAGACGGGGACAAGGCCTCCGTGATGGAGCTGGACGGCGATTCCATCGAGACCATCGTTGGTTCGCGGGCCTCCGAATGCGGCGTTCGCGGATTCTATACCGCCTACAGGGAACTCATGGAGGTATGAGCAGAAGCCCGCCGCTCGCACCCGGCGACGCCACGCATGTGCCCCCGGAAGTGACCGCCCTGATGGCCGAATACGCCCATATGATCGACGACGGCAGGTTCGAGGACTGGCCGGCCCTGTTCACGGAGAAGTGCCAATACCGGATCACCACCCGCGACAATTTCGACCGCGGGCTGCCGGCCAGCATCATCGTCTGCGACAGCCGCGGCATGCTGGAGGACCGCGTCGTTTCCATCCGTACCGCGAATGTGTTCGAGCCGCACCGCTACCGGCATCTGATTAGTTGCATCGGGATCGAGGAATCGGGACCGGACGGCTGGCGCCTGCGTTCGAACTATCTCGTGACCCGCACGATGACGGACGGCACGATGACGGTTTTCAGCACCGGCGAATACCGCGACACGGTGGTCCACGAAGGTGGCCGCCTCCTGTTCCGGGAACGCGTCGTAATCTGCGACCACAGCGTCATCAACAATCTCATTGCGCTGCCGCTTTGACAGCAACACCGCGTCCGGAGCGTCGCTGACCGCGCCACCGGCAATACGAGGCCCGGCTCGGGCCGCATCGGTGCAGGCGGAACGTTCTCGCCGTGCAACGGCTTGGAGGAGGCACCTGACCGGTTTGGACCCCGGTTCCACAAGTCCGAGACACTGCTTTTTCTGATTTTTTCTTTATTTATTATCAATGAAATTATACAATTATTTAAAATAAAAAAATATAGTAAAATATTATTGTTATTTTTCCTTTAAATTAATTCAATATTTTAATTTATCCCGTCTCGCACCCGGCGGAGCGCCGCACGTCAAGCGGCCGCGTGGCAACGCGCCGTCCGCTGCCGCAACATTAGCATGGGTGAAGCAGTCCGGCCTGCCGCACGCGGCCGGAAAGGCGTTCTGCGCACCCGTCACCCTGTCGGAACCGTCAGCGGAACAAGCTTCGATCGCCGGATGACGAGGTCACGGGTAAGGAGAGGGATGTCGTGCACGATGCTTGTGGCAGCAATGATCTCGTCTGCCGGATCGCTCCTGAAGTCGAGGCGGGTGGAGGTTCTGGCGATTTCGAGGTCGATAGGCCAGACATGCAGACCGGCCAGCACACCCCGGACCTCGCGGTCGTTGAGGTCCATGTTCAGTCGGCCAAGCTGGACGAGCTTCGCGAGTTCCCACAACACGATGGCCGAGACCGACCACCTGTTACGTGACAACAGCACGTTTTCCGCCGGGCGCAGGACGCCGCCGACGGCAAAGACGAGAATATGCGTATCAAGATTCAGCATCGGCGTCCCACTTGATCCCGGTCGAAAGGATATCGCCCCGGATCTCCACCTTGTGACGCAGGCTGCCGATCAGATCAGCGTGTTGCCGCCCGACGGGAAGCAGACAAGCAACGGGCTTGCCACGCTTGGTGATCACGAGTCCCTCCTGGTCGAGGTCGTCGAGCAGCGCAAGGCACTGTTCCTTGAATTTCGTGGCGCCGATCATTCTCATCTTGCTGCTCCCGTACCAGATGGTCATATAATATGACCAGTCATTTCAAATGTACATATTAATAGCGCCATCATGGATGCGTGTTGCACCAGCATCGCCTATTCCGCTTGGGCAGAGGTGCGGCGCTCCGCAATAACCGTCGGCTGTCGCGGGCCCAAACCGCCTCACGGCCGCGACCGGTGCTCAGGCCCCCAACGCGACCAGATGGTTGTCCCAGCGCCCCGCCGCCAGAAACGGTTCTTCGGGCGCGGCCACCCTCCCCGAACGTGCATCGATGACCGAGACACGTCCTTTCCGCTGCTTGCCAGGATCTTGCCCGCTTCGTCCGCCGGAGCGATACCGCTGCTGTCTTCGATCCGGCCCGCCGCCGCCAGACTCGTCGCCGGTCGCTGCGGCGGGCCGGTTACCCACAGCTCCAACGAGTCCAACACCCCGGCACCAAGCCCGGGGCAACAAACTCACCCCAAAACTGTCGGATTTTCGTTTGCCATTGACACCATACCCGCAACCTGCCGCCGCGGCACATGGCAACAAGCGGAACCAAGTCCCCTGTACTGCATGGCCACCGCGACCATGCCGTTGCCACCACCTCGCACGCATGGAAGGGCCGGACATGGATCGACCGTGCGGCCGGCCGTTCGCCGCCGTCGATAGCGTCACCATCGCCGCCCTCCCCGCTCCCGCCGCCTGACGGCGACCAACGATCCCCTCTCCTTTCCGGTTTCCGCCTCCGCCCGTTCCTTGCGCATGACAAGCGGATTGGGATCGGCAAGCCGCCCGGTCTCTCGGTGTTCCCAATAGCGCGTGTGGTGGAGGTAGAGCGGGTCGCGCGGCATGTCCTTGGGCGCCGCGATCACGTATTGGCGGTCAGACGGCAACGTCATCAACTCGTCGGGCGTCACGAGCCTCTCGCGCACCATCGCCCGCGATTCGCCGGACTGCCACTGGGTACCGGCCATGACGATCCGGTTCTCCGAGATCGTTCCCGACCGGCTTTCCGTTCGCGATTCGAAGGTCGCGGTGCCGATCGCCCTCGACATCTCCTCGGCTCCAGCCGCGTCGAGGCGCGGAAAGCCGAGAATCTGCATGACCTCGGCAAGATCTGTCAGCGTCTTGCGATGCGCCCGGCCCCATGTCGAATCGAGGGCCGAGAGCGACTGCGCGAAGCACCAGAAATGCACACCCTTTCCAGCCGCCAGGTTGTAGCCGTCCATGACCGGCTTGAGGAAGCCCAGCCGCGGCATCTCGTCGATGATCAGGAGGAGGTCGCGCTCCAGGGAGCGGCGCCCAGGAACGGCGTTGGGGATCGTGATCCAGAGCCTGATCCAGGCCCTGACGTGATCGATCATCTCCTCGGGTGCGACGACGAACAGGTCGGTGTTGCCGTCGGCGATGTCCAAGGGATCGAACGTCGAACGCCGCGTGTGCGACCGGAGCTCGGCGAAATTGAGGAACGCGAGCTGGTTGGCGATCGTCGAGAAGGTCGAGCCCTTTTCCTCTGATCCCGTCTGCAGCTGCCGCTCAATGGCGATATGCGCCAACCCGCCGGCAAACCGTTCGGTGTCGCGGACGCGCGCGGCGAAGGCATCCTGCTCGTCAGCCGGCAGCGAAAGCAGGCGATAGAGCCTTTCGAGGGTGCGTTCCGGCCCGGGTTCGCGATAGCGGACCCAGGCCATGTAGCCGGCAATGATGGCGTGCGCGGAATCATAGAAATGCTTGGCAGCGGGATGGGCATCCGGTTTCGGCGGCGTCAGCAGGGCGTCGAGCAGAATGCTGATATCATGATAGGCGTGGGCCTCGTTGTCGCGTATGAAGTCCAGCGGGTTGAAGCTGGCGCTCGCCGTCACCGGCAGATGCGCCTCCGGAAACTGCGCGGCATGCCCCTCGACGACGCCGAACGGATCGAGAAGCAGTACGCGCCGGCCCATTTCACGGCGGCGGCGTGCAACCACGCACCAGATCTCGCCGCGGGGATCAATCAGCACCGTCGAGCCGCTGAAACCCCGGCGTCCGGGCGACAGCATGTTCAGCGCAATGGTTGCGCCCTTGCCTGTGCGGGGCGGCGCGATCGTGATCGCGGATCCTTCGAGCCGCCAGCCGATGACCGGTGCCCGCGGACCGCGCCCCCACTGACCGAGAAGGATGCCTTCGCGCCGGGCCAGGCGCTTCAGGAACCGCCGGTCGAGGAACGAGGCACGGCCATAGAGATCTGAATCAGCGCGCTGCCGGCGCTTCCGCCGGTGCAGGCGCTTCAGCGCCTGCAGCGCAACCTCAAGCCACAGCGCAAACGCGATCGCCAGTCCCGGCAGGGCCAGCATGACGACCGACAGGTCCGCTGGCATCGCCCCGGACAGGCTGGTGAGGAGCACGCCCGGCCCGCCATCGGCCAGCGGGCGTGCGATGCGGATCCAGACGGTGGCCGCGCAGATCGCCAACGCTCCGCCGTGGACGCCGAACCGGAACCAGAGCCAGTCCTCCCTGCGGTCGGTAGCGTAGAATGCAATCAGAACCAAGCCGAGCGCGGCAGCGACAACGGCGGCGTCCGATCCGGCGACCGCCTCTCCGGCCACTGTCCGCAACGCCCATCCACCGGACGCGGCCGCCACGGCAAGACCGAGCACGGCCTGCAGGCTCCTCACGGCCTATCCCCGGGCGCCCGGGCCGCGCGGTGCGCGCAACGCACCCAGTCGCGAGATCCCGCCGATGGCCGTTCCTATCAGCCGGTCGCCGCCGGCATCGCCGCTGCCGCCGTGTGCGCCGATCCAGCCGAGAACCGCCTCCGGCAGCCGGTCGATCAGCCTGAATGCGCCGTTCATCAGGGCGAAGGCGATCATGACATAGAGCGTCAGCATCGCCAGAAACCCGATCGGCCCGAGCCCGTCCGCCCGTGCGGCATCGCGAAGCTGCGGCAGCCAGACATCGTTGAACAGGCCGATCGCCGCCAGAAACACGAAATAGCCGAGTATCAGCCCGAACAGCATCAGCGGCGGCCGCAGCACCAGCGCCGGCAGGAACAGCCATCCCTGGCGGGTGGCGCGGACCGCAAGGCGGTTGCCGTCCTCGCGCGTGACATGCGCGGCCGCAAGGATGGTAACCGCGAGGACCGCCTCGACGATGCAGAGCAGCCATCCGAATATGCCGAACAGGAAGCGGATGAACGGCAGGGCCGGCAGCACGTATGCGAGCACGATCCCGGCGATCAGCAGGACGCCGAGGATCAGCGACACGAAGCTGTCGGTGACCCGCCACACCGCTTCGAACACGTCCAGCCCCTTTCCGAAGAAAGGGATCGATTCCAGCAGCCCCGATCCCGCGGCCGCGCCCGAAAGCGCGACGATCGCCGTCATCGCAGCCGCGATGAGGTCATGGCCGAACCCCGCCAGGTCGGCAACCGGATTGCCGCCATCGGCGATGACCGTGGCATCGAGATCGATGAACGCGAACAGGCTGTCCGCCAGCCCGCGATCGCCGCCGGCCGCCCCCGGAAGCGAGCCGGTCACGCCCGCCGCCGTGGAAAAGAACACCGGCTGATAGCGCGACGATCGGGAGAAGCCGGCGATCAGGGCCTTGACCGCCGCGGCCGCCTGCGGCGACCAGTCCTCGAGGCCGGGAAGCGGCAGCGCCGCGTCGGGCACGTTGTGAACCGCGGTCTGGAAAAGCCCCGTGCGCGACGCGACGGTATTGAAGAAACCGGCGGCCGCAAGCCAGCTCGCTGCCGCCGCATCGGCCGCGACAAGCTCCTGCAGCGCCACCTGTTCGGCCGTCGCGGCGCGGCCGAGTTCGGCATCGAGAACCGCCGCATAGGCGTCGGCCAGGCCGCGCCGGTCAAGCTCCGATTCGAGATCGGGCAGCGGGCGCCCGTAGACCTGAGACCCGGGCACAAAGCGGTCGCCGAGCTCGACCGCAAGTTCGCCTAGCGCCGGAAACAGGCCCTCCAGAGCGCGGCGATGGCCATGCGCGGCGATGCCGCGGGATCCCGATTCGGCGAGGCCATCGAAGCGGATCACACCACACATATCCTTCGGCATGCCCTGGCCGCCGCCGTCGTAATGATGCGAAACGGCGGCTGCGCTGCGCTCGGTCCTGAGCCGAACATAGGGATCGTCGCCGACAACACGGGCTCCGGCATTGGCGACATGGGCACAGGTCTCGGACAGCAGCGTTCTCGCGATCGCGGACCGCCAGGCAGCAGCCTTCGGCCGCGGCACGATCGGGGCGCCCTGACCCAGCACCTGTTCGGAAAACGGCCTCCAGATCGCGTTCGCAAAATCGCCGCCAAGCACCGCAAGCCCGAGGGCGGCGTGCTGGGCGCCGTTCATGCCGCCCGGAAGGGGCGCCATCAGCGCAACGGCCGTCACGATGCGGACAATCTCCCAGGCGCCGATGCCGGGGCGCCCCTCGCGCGCCGTGTCGAGCGTGCCCGCCACCGCGTGGAACACGAGGAGAAACCCTGCGAGCGCCAGGACCCCGGTATTGAACACGAACAGCATGTCGCCGAGCGCCGCGTGGCGCGCGACATCCAGGTCGCCGAGAAAGGCGAGCACGCTCCGCGTTGCCGCATCCGCGTCGCCGAATATCCCCGGATCGATGGTCTGGGCGCCGGCGCGGCGCGTAACCAGCGCAGCCAAGCCCGACGCCACGAGCAGAGCCATCAGACGCGCCCTCCAGTGGCGGCGCGCGATTTCCACCCGCGACGGCGCGGCAGCGGACCGCCGCGCGATTCGCACTATCCCCGTCACAGTCAGTTCGTTCCGCTTCCCGGATTGGCGAGGCCGGGAAGGCGGCGCATGTCTTCGGTGGCTATTCCGAGCCGCGCGGCGTCCATCGCGCCGCGGCGCTCGTCGAGCCGGAACCTCTCCCAGTCGAGCATCAGCGACAACGCCTGCAGCGTCACCAGCTCGCGCAGCAGGGCGGCCTCGGGCATGGCCTGGAGGCCGACGAACCAGTTCGGATCGTCGAAGCGCCGGCTGGCCAGCGTCTCTATGAGCTCGTACCTGCTGACCGGGCGCGCCGGGTCGCGCCCGGAGGACGGCACGACGGCGGCGGCCCAGGCGCCGAGATCGGCGCCTGGTGCCCGTAGTGACCGCGCATGCGCGAAATAGTCGCTCGCCAGCGCCGTCCGCGCATCGGCGGCGCGGCCAAGCAGCACCCGACGCCGCTCCTGGTCGGTCCCGGCCGATGCCAGGGGCAGCGGATCGTGGACGACCGGGGCCGCGAGATTGCGCGACAGCTCGATCGCCGTGTGCAGCGCGCGGCGGTCCCTGAAGGTCGAGCGGTCGAAGAGGTTGGCGGGCCTGAGGTCGGCGGCATGGAGCACGGCGTCGCCGCCGCACACGGCCGCGTCTCCGGTCATGCGCGCCGCGCTGCAATGGGTGGACACCATGGCGTCGAAGCGCGCGGCGGTGTCGGCGGCGCTGCCTGCCGCCGCGACCACCGACGGGTCGTTGGCGATGCGGGCGGTTTCGACATCGGTGGCCCGGCCGTGCGCCGTGGCGGCCGCCGCGCGGCTCGGCGCGAGCCCGGCAAGACCGGTAACCGCAGCGCAGCCGTGCGGCACCGGGCGATGCGCCTGCTTGCTCCGCGTCTCGTGGGCTTCGCGCACGGTCTGCGCCTGCAGGCGGGTCTGCGCGTCGAGGGCCTGGATCACGGCCTTCGTGCCCTGGGCCTGGTAGCCAGAAAGCTGCCCCGTCTGCAGGCGCAGCGCCTCGACGATGGACGCCTCCATCTCGTCGATGTCGCGGCCGATGCCGCGGAGCACCCGGTTGGCCTCGATGCGGTCATTGTCGGTGCGGTCGCACTTGAGCGCGAGCGCACCCCCCGGCGCCGCCGCAACCGCAACGAGGCCCGCAACCGCGGCCGCCCGCAGGATCGCCGCCATCCCGGCCGTCATCGCTCCGCACCGATCACGTGGCGCAGGCCGCGGACGCTGCCGCCGTCGGAGGGGGCGCCGGCGCCCGGCCCGGGCCCGACCCCGGGGAGAAGCGGCGCGCCATCGACATAGAGGCGGGTATCGGGACCGCGCCCCACATACCGTCCGTAAGCCTCCCGGGCCGCGGCGCAAATTCGCCTCCGGGTGAGGCCCAGAATGTCCCTTATCGCGCGGCCGGGATCGAAGAACACGTTGAACGCGCGATAGGCGAACAGGTCCTCGACACAGGAAAAGTCGAAGATCGAATCCGGATTGCGGATGCCGCTCCGCGGATCGCGAATGAGCGCCGCGTCCTCGGCGGCGCCGGCCCGGCCGCTTGCGGCAAGGGCCTCGCGGACGGCCGGGTCGCAGGCGGCGGACGGCGGGCCTGCGGCACCCGTGCCGGCACCGGCAGCGCCCGTCCAGAGGAGCATGCCCACGGCGGCAGCCGCGAGCCAGCCCGGCGCCCTGCCGCTGCGCGACGCGTTCCGGCATCCGCGAGCCTTCAACATTCCGTCCGCCTCCGTTTCCGCCGCCACGGTCAGGCCGCCAAGGTCGTGGCCGCCAGCTTCTCGGCCAGCAGGTCGAGCACGTCGCTCTCCGAAGCCGCGTTGCGGCCGCCGCGAAGCTCGTGACGCCGCAATTCGGCATCGATTCGCTCGCCCGCCGTGCCCGACGGGAAATGCCGCGCCAGGACTGCGCGCGCCGCCGCCGGCGGCAGCCGGCCGTAGAGGCGGTCGCGCAGCGCGACATCGCGCGGGCTCGTCGTCAGCGCCCACAGCTCGACCGGCCCCGGCACGTTGTAGACAAGCTGCTCGAACCGGCCGCCCCGGCGGCTCGCGATCAGGAGCGCCGGCGCACCGCCGGGGCCGGGTCCCGTGAGTTCGTAGCTGATAGAGTCCGCGAGGACGTCGCTCAGCGCGAAGACCTCGGACAACGTTTCGATCTCGCGGACCTTGCCGCCGGCGCCGAGGAGCCAGTAGCGGTTCGCGAGCTCCACCAGCGACGGCCCGAAATCCTCGAGCCGTTGCGACGACAGCGCCAGTTGCACCCGGAGCTTCCGCGCCTCGCGCACGTCCCGTTCGACCTGCGCCCTGACCGCCGGCGCCCCGCCCGTCCTGTGGAACTCGTCGAAGCACAGCCGCTTCGGGGTTTCACGGATGATGCGGAGGCGCGCCTCGTGCCAGCCGCGGTAGCGTTCGGGAATCTCGGGAAGCATCTCCTCTCCGATCCACCAGTGGCGCGTCAGCGCGTGGCGGGCCAGCATGTAGAAGGCGGCCGTCTGCCGGTCGGCCTCGGCCGAGCCCCGGGGCGCGACGTCCCCGAGATCGATCGCAACCATGCGCACGCTGCCGATATCGAAGGCAGTGGGGGCAAACATCACCGGCCAGCTTGCCGCCAGCGACGACAGGATCCTGGTGAAGGCCTGGGTCACCGTCTCGCTGCCGGCACCGAGGCGCACATCGCCGACCAGGGCCTGGATGCGGGGTTCCCGCACGGCCGCCACCAAGTCGCCGAGGAGTGGCACCGCGTGGCGCTGCGCGCGGGCCGCAGCATCGGGGAGGCCGGCCGCGAACAGGATGTCGACCACCTCCCACCACAGCGCGTCGGCGGGGAGGTAGGCGCCCGATTCCGCGAGCGCCCGGTCGACAGCGGCGTCGATGCCCGGAGAGTGGACGCGCGGTTCCCCGTCCGCGACGGCATCGGAGCGCATCTCGTAGGCGCGGGCGACGGTCGGACCGATCAGTTCGCGCATGCCGTCTGGCACGCCGTCGGCGCCGGCCGGGGTCAGCATGAGGCCCAGCAGGTTTTCGAGAAAGGCGCGCTCCGTGGACAGCGGCTCGCGGCAGCCGAGCTGCGTGTCGCAGGGGTTTATCGCGCAGTCCCGCGTCATCCGGAGTCGGAACCAGCCGGCTTCCGCACGCCGCGCCGGCGGCAGCGCTTCGCGGACGAGCGACACCAGACCCGCCGATGACGGCCCGATATCGATCACGGCGTTGAACGGGAGCTGCGGCCGGCTGCCCTGGAGGCTGAAGGCAAGGCCGAGGCTGTTCAGGAGGACGGACTTCCCGCGACCGGGAACGCCGTAGATCAACTCGAAACCGAAGTCGTCATCCTCCTCGAAGGAAAACGGCAGCATACGGCCGTCCCGGCTGCGGAAGAGATGGTTGGCCCTCGCCGATGTCAGCGGCGCCGGCCTGTCGACCGGCATCAGGCGCAGCGCCTCGGCAAGCGGCACCGCTGCGGCCTGGGCGGTGCCGCCGCAGCAGAAACCCGGAACCGATGCGGCAAAGGCCTCCAGCGGATCTCCCACCAACGCCGAGAACACGGTCTCGCCCCAGCCCTCGGCGAGTTGCTGCAAGCGGCTCAGCCGCTCCGCCAGCGCCCGCTCGCCCGCGTCGCTGGCGGTCCACGTCAGCAGCCCGACGCGAAGGCGGACGACGGCCCGGGCATCGGCGCGAAACTCCTCGAGATCGCGCATCGCGTTGCGCACAAGCCGGCTGTCATCGGAGGAAAAGGCGAGGAAGGACGCTGCGATGCGCGACAGCTGCGCGTCGAGCCCGGACAGCGCGCCGCCCTCGACCAGCATCGAGAACCGGAACGGCAGCCCGGCAGCGCCGAGCCTTTCCATCAGTTCGGCGAAGGGCCGCGCCCGGCGCGGCCCGAGCGTCATGTCGAGCGCGCCGTAGCGGCGTTCGCCGATTGCCAGCCCGCCGGGCTGGCGCGCGGGATCCACGGCAAGGATCTGGGGCGCAAGCGGCGGCGGGCACGCGCCGTCTTCCGGCGGATCGGTGATGCGCGCGGGCGTGTCGTCCGCCGCGGTTGCCGGACGCCAGTCCGGTGCCGTCGACCGGGGCCCGTTCACGAGCCGCCGCATGTGCCCGAGCGCCGATCCAGCGTCAAGCCTGGCGGCCACGAGACCGGCTTCCGTGAACACCCCGTCGATCACCGCGAGAAAGGCTTCGTGCCGCGGCACCAGCGCATCATGGACCGCAAAAGGGCACTGCGAATCCCGGATGTCGGCCGGCCAGCCGGCAAGGCGCGCGCGCAAACGCCGGCGGTCGCGCCTTTCCTGCTGCGCGGTGAGCGCCGAAGGCCGCGTCCAGGCAGCGACGATGAGCGTTTCGGCGGCAAGCAGCCCCGCGAGATGCCGGCTGCGTTCGGCCAGCAGGTCCTCGAGCTCGAGGCCGAGCCTTTGGCCCTGGAGCCGCTGGCGGTCATTGACGGATTCGACCAGAAGATCCGCTTCGTCGGGAGCGCGTTCGAGCACGACATGCAGCGCGTGGCCGGGTCCGGAGAAGCTGTTGTTGAGCCTGTGCGCCACCAGTTCGACGAAGCGGTCGAGCTGGCCGGCACCCATGATTGCGCGCGCCCCGTCGATCCGGCAGAGCGAGACCAGCGAGCCGTCGCGGCACAGCAGGACGTCCCGGCCGAGGGCGGCCGCCGGCAGCATGAAGCTCTCCAGCGGCTTGCGCCGCAGCGTCCAGGCAAGGCCCGCGGCATCCTCGAAAACCGCGCGGAGCGCCACCGGCGCCGCCCTAGAGCCGCGGCCGCGTGACCGTTCGGGCGCCGCTGTCGAGCCCGATGGTCTCGGCGAGGCCGTTGATCACGGCCGGAGTGGCGATCAGCGCCACCCCGATGAGGATGGCGATCAGCCCGCTGCCGATGGTCGTCTGCTGCGGGTGGTCGACGTGGCGCTTGAGCTTGAGGAGCCCGAAACCCACGACGCCGGCACCGATGATGTAGAACGCGACCGCGAGAAGCGCCGGCACTGCCTCGAGATCGGATGCCGCCCGGCTCGCCATGTCGCCAAGCGAGACCGCCGCCGCCGGAACGGCGGCGGTGGCCGCGGCAAGGCCGGCAAGGGCCGCGGGCACGGCAGATCGTTTCATTGGTCTTCTCCCTTCATGAAAAACGCAGAACCTGGACGCCGAGACTGTTCTGCAGCGCGTTGATGACGCCGGTGATGTGCCAGCCGCCGATGCCTCCGACGATGTGTGCGCAGGCACGGCCCGTGCTGGCGCCCGGACGGTGGTCGGCGGCCGCGCGCAGGACGAACACGCCCTTGAGAAAGGCGCACAACCCGACCAGCCTCACGATCGTGAAGACGGCGGCGAGCAGCGCGTCATGGCCCGCCGCGCCGCCGCCATAGCCGAGACCGGCGGACGCCGGCGGACGCGGCGCGCCGAACAGGCTGTTGCCGGCGGCATCGAGCCATGACGGGAACGTGGCCATGATCGCGGCGATGACGAAGCTCAGCACCGCTCCCCAGCCGCCCGGCGCGCCGCTTCCGCCGTTCGACATCCGGAGCAGCCTGAACAGGCCCTGGAGGAACGCCGCGAGCGCCAGGACGTAGCAGACGATGGCGATCATGGCCGCGAACCCGGGCGCGACGTCGCGGACCAGGGAAATCATCGCCTGCCCGGCGTCATTTCCCGTCATCGCGGGCCTCTTCACGGGGCGTCCGGCCGGTCATCGGGGCCGGCGGGCCGGCCAGGGTCACGATCACCTCGCTGTCGCGCGGAATGCGTATCGTGGGCCCCTTGGGCGCGGTCTCCGAGAGAACCTCGCCGAGTGTGCCGAGCGCGGTCGCGGCCCCCTGGCGGGCGGCAGCGCGGGCGGTGGCGGCGCGCCGCTCGTGAATCACGCCGCCGTCGCCGAGATGCACCGTCTGCGCCGGCCGGCCGACAGCGGCGAGGAAACCCTCGGCAAAGCGGACCGCCGCCGGAAGCAGCACGCGCGACAGGAAATGCGGCTCAACCTCGCCGGCGATGCCGTAACAGGCGCAATCCGGCCCGACGCCCCAGGCGTCGATCGCGTAGCGCCGCCCGCGGTAGCGCATCTCGCGGAGACGGAGCGCAAGACGGTCGCGGACGATCGAAAATTCCCCCGTGGCGACGGCGCCGGCAAGCGGCGGCTCCAGGATCTCGACGAAAACCGGGCCAGGCACGTTCGACTCCACCGCATACATCGTGCGCGCATAGAAGCCCGTGCCGGCGCCAAGGCCGGTAACGGCGTCGGGCCTGCGACCGTCGGCACCGGCGGCCTCCGGCACGGCGTCGACCGCGCGCTCCCCGCCCGCAGCCGCCGGGTAGCGCACGCGAACGATTTCCGGAACCCGGCTCCACGATTCGAGGAGCACGCCGAGGAGTTCCGAGAGACGGTCGCCGCCGGAGTGCGAGGCAAGGCCGTCGACATGCTCGTACGAAGGCTCCGGCACCCGGAGGCGAGCCGGCGACGACGAGGGTGGCGGCATACGCCCGGCGGCGCGCCCGGCCGGCGCCGGCGCCGGAGTGCGAGGCCGCGTCCCGGAGGCAGGTGGCGCGAGCGGCGCGCGGCCGTCTCCCTGCAGCACGGGAACATAGGAATCTCCCCTGTCGCGCGCGCCGCTCAGCCTCTGGAAATCCCGCGCGTCGAGCGTTTCGCGGTATGCTGGCGGCACCGGATCGTCGGGATTGAGCCTCACGCCACGGTTGTCCGGCACCTGTGCATGTCCGGCCAGCGCCGCGAACTGGGCGACCGCCAACGCGCAACCGGCCGCCAGCGGCAGGCTCCGCCGCCTGGGACGCGCGTCATCTGGCATCGCCGGCCCCGTTGCTTCCGTCGGCGCTGCCGGCCCTGCGGAACGCCAGACGCGTCTCCCGCCCGTCCAGGGTTGCGAGCGCAAAGGGCGTGTCGGGAAGGCGGTAGGCCCAGCGGTGGCCGGAACGTTCCGCCGCCCAGGGGCCGGGCGAGAGCACGACGAGCGGCGTGATCAGGAGAAGCTCGTCCCCCAATCGCCAGGCACGGTCGCTGCCGCTGCCGCCGGCGACCGTCAGGCGCTCCGCCCCCGGAGGAATGGTTCCCGAGAACAGTCCGGCAAGGTGCGGATCGCCGGCACGACGAATTTCCGGGCGGGTCAATGCCGCCGGGTCGGCGTTCGGCCCGGCCCGTTCAAGGCGGATGTCGACACGGAAATCCGCGTTTTCGCCGTCATCGCCGAGCGTCATGACCAGCGGATTCTCCAGCCCGGCGAGCTTGACCACGGCATTGCCGTGCAGCCATGGCTGGCGGGGCGTCACATAGAGGAGGTGGCTGCCGCGGACGGTGTCGGTGCTGTCGTCGGCGGGCAGAAAGCGACGGTCGAGCAGAACCTCCTCTATCGGCCAGGGCGACCCGGTGATGTCGGTGAAGGAAATCGCCGTCGTGTAGCCGCGCCGCACCAAAATGGCGGGGATGTCCGGCGCGGCCCCGGAAGCGGCCCGTATGCGGCGCGTGCGGCCGGCCGGCGGTCCGCCGCCGCCATGCGCAGTTGCCCGGCGCGTCTGGTCGACAAGGCGCGCAATCATCTCGAGCTGCGCCTGGGTGAACGGCATCGCCGCGCGCGCCCGGCGCGCCACGTCACGTTCGGAAGCCGCATCCTGCGGCCAGACATCCGGATCGGCCGGACCGGCGGCGCGGGGCGGAGGGGACGGAACCTGTTCCGCCGGGGCCTGCGACATAGCGGGCAAAGCCGGCATCGTCGATACGACAATGGCGGCAAGCTGGGGAAGGACTGGCCGGAGCGAACGGATCACCGGCGCTTTCCCTCCCTGGTCGCGATCAGTTGCGCGATGCCGATACCCGCAGGGCGTTCGGACAGGGGGACGCGGACGACGAGCGCCTGCGCGATCAGGCTCCGGCTGACCGTGCGGGTGCCGGCGGCGAAAGTCACCAGCATCGGAAACTCGACCGCCCATCCGAGTCGGCCCTCGAACCGGCGCATGTCCGTGACCACCGGCGCGCCACGGGCAACGGCGGACGCGACCTGGTGATTGTCGCGAAGGCGGTCGAGAAACAGGCTGTCGCGAAGACCGCCGAGGAACGATTCGTATCCAGCGTCGGTGAACTTGTCGCGCAGGTTCGACAGCCTGAGACGCCAGTCATGATGGCCGAGGGTGAACGCCTCGGTGACGGCCGATACGGTCCAGTTCTTGAGAGCCGCGTCGCTCATCACCGGCTCGTCCAGCGGCGTCAGCGGAATCAATCGGCCGTCGCCGGTTGCGGCGACCGTGATGTAGACCGTGGAATGAAGGTGGATGTAGGCGGCGAGCGCCGCCGCCGTCAGCGTGTTGCATGCCAGCAGCCAGGCAGCCGCCCGTCGCCAGCCGTGATGCTGGTCGCGATGGAATGCGAACCGGCCGACGGCCCGCCGGACCGCGAGCGAGGCGGCGCTCACGAACCGATCGCCCCGGAGAGACGGGCGTCATGGGTTGCAGCGTGAGAGTGTGCGGACATGGCCTGCAGAACATAAAGTGAACATCTATGGCCGGACAGGCACTGTCTGACGCGGATTTCCTGCAGCTGGCGGTTGCCGGCGATCGGCTACCGGCGCGGGGAGATCCGTCTCATGCGCGGAAGCTGCTCCGAGGGACGCCGGAGACAGCGCCCTTCCGGGACATGGTCATGCCGGAAGCCGCCTGACCGGGCGCGCCAACGGCCGGGTCGGCGGCCCCGGGCCGGATGCGGCGATGCGCGATGGCGCTGCCGGGATCAGTTCACCGTACCGACGGTGGGGCGGCTCTCCCGCGGCTGCGTTCTCTCCACCGCTCGCGCCAGGCCGCTTCAAGCGCCTCGAGGTCGAGATCCGCAAAGTCGAGCAGGAATTTGTGCACCCCGCGGCGCCTGCCCCGGCCCGGGTGCAAATTCATCAGGAACGGGCTGTAGGCAACGATCACGGCCGCCTGGTTTCTGGAAAAACCGCACTCCAGCAACGCGCCGTAGAGGACGTTGCTGGGAATTTCCTCGCCGTTGGCTGCGATGGTCTTGAGAACCGCAAGATCCATATGGTCCAGGGCGTCGAAATCGGGACCGGGGTTTTTCGATATGAAATCGCCGTCTATCGAAAACAGGCCCGAGCGCGTGGCGACGCCTTCGAGCACCGGGATCGGTATTGCCTGCCTGACCGACTTGTGTTTCGACATTGCCTGTACGACATCGGCCTTGGAAATGCGCAGCGAAACCGTAAACAGCTTGCACAGGCAGGACAGGATCGGGTTGCCCGTCTTGCGGAAACTCGCAACCGGCAGGCGGGGCCGGTTCCAGACATAGCGCCCAGCATCATCGAGGAACTCGAGGCGGGGATCGAGGTCGACGACGAGCCCGGCGAGATCCCCGTCGCAGCCGAGCGCCGCGCACGCCCCTGCCGTCTCGATATAGGGCCTGCCACGCACGAGATCGCGAAGCCCGCCGTGGACATCGCGAACGGCAAGGCTGTCGCCGGCGGCAACCACGTCGCGGTTGCCGAAGGAGAGAAGGCTGAAGGGAAATTCCAGCGTGAACAGCTCGGATACCAGCTGCAGGGCGCGATACCCCCTCCGCGGGCCGAAGGCGGCCTCGGCGCCGCCATATCCGAACAGGGCCACGAACGCCTCTTCCGCGAGCACGCGCGACCCCTTGGCGGCCTCGACGGCCGGCTGCCAGCGTGTGAATCGCACCCTGGATCGCTTGCGGACCAGCCGTTCCCTGGCCGAGAAGACGATCTGCTCGACACGCGCCCTGGTTACGGATCTCCCGAAACCGTACTGTTGTCCGTTGGCACCGATCTGTCGCAAGGTGACGGGGCTCCCGCCATCCAGCTGGTGGTAGGCAACGACGGTCATGTACCTGTTGGGCCACTTGCGGAGGATCCGGGCCGTTACCAGAAGCAGCTCGTCCTTGAAGGAGTCCGCGCTCTCGGCGCGTATCTCCGGACCCCAGGCCGGCGCAACGATGCCGGTCTGCCTGCTCGCCCAGTCCGGCGACCATCCCTCGGCCCTGACCCCGAGCCGCAGGCCGAAGGCTTCGAGCATCTGCCTGACTTCCCCCAGCGAACTGTCGCCAAACTTCGGAATCCGCTGCAACTCCGCCTCTTTCCTCTGCACGAGATCGCCGATGAACCTGATGCCGGCATAGAGGAGGCAATTGGTCGACCGGACCGAGAGATCCAGATCCTTGATCTTCACGGAATAGAGCCGAAGAAGCCCGTTCGGGTCCTTCGGATCCGGTCCCGCCGCATCGGAGCCGGGAGCCGGGGGCGCGTCTCCGGCGCCATGGCCGGCGGCAATGAGGGCTTCGAGCCGGCGGTCTTCGGCATCCTCGGCGGACCAGCCGCCGATCTTCATTTCCAGGCTCAGATCCATGCCGGCCAGTTTTTTCCTGACCTCTTCAAGCGATCTCCGGCCGAAATCCTCGGCAAGCAGCATGTCCTCTTCGGCCTTCTGCACCAGATCGCCGATACGGACGATATCGTTGCGCCGCATGTAGTCGGCGGACCGGGACGAGAGGCCGAGGCCCTGAACCCCGAACAGCAGCCACCGATCAAGCTCTCTGGCCCTTGGGTCATCCGCCATGGCTGCTCTCGCGCCTTGCGCCCGGCCCGGCCGGCGTGCCGATGGAAACATGGTCGGGCCGGGGCGCAGCTGTCATGTTTCCGCCCATGCGGAACGGCCATTCCTTCGGGAAGGGGCAGTGCGGGCGCATGTGGGTCAAGCCTGCCAACAGACATGCAGCGTCTGCATCTTGGCGCAACAGGTTTCCTGTCATCCAGCGCCTCTTCGAGATACCCACAGATTTTACCACAGGATATCCACGAATTTACCCATAGAGCTGCCCGTCTCCGGCGACGGTGCGATCGTGGGCCGCGCAGCGTCCCGAACGGCCCGGCAACGTTCGGCGTTTCAGCCGGCGGGAGCGTCGGCAAGCTCCGGGGACCGGAAGGGTTCGCGCGCCGGAAGACGGCGCAGCCGCCGAGCGCGGATTTCTGTTACAGTCTGGGGCGAGACCGCAACCGGTAGCGAGGACACAGGCATGGACCGTTCGGGCCGCATCGACGTTCATCATCACGTGCTTCCCGATTTCTACATCGCGGCCCAGCGCGCGGCCGGGATCACCGGCTCGGCGTATCGGGGGTTTCCGGAATGGACTGCGGAGAAGAGCCTCGCGCTGATGGAGGCCCACGGAATCGACACCGCGATCCTTTCCTTTACCTCGCCGGGGATATGGTTCGGCGACATCGCCAAGACCAGGGACCTGGCGCGAAAGTGCAACGACTTTCTCGCCGACCTCGCACACCGGCATTCCGGAAGGTTCGGCGGGTTCGGTTTCCTGCCCCTGCCCGACATCGATGCGGCGGTCGCCGAAACCGCACGGATTCATGACGATCTCGGACTGGACGGGATCACCTTGCTGACCAGCGTCGATGATCGCTATGTCGGCCATCCGGATTTCGAACCGCTCTATGCCGAACTCGACCGCAGGAACGCCGTCGTGTTCATCCACCCCTGCTATCCGCCGGGCACCGAGGCGCAGGGCTGGGACATCCCGCGCATGCTCATCGACTATCCGTTCGAGACGACCAAGGTTGCCGTGAACCTGATCTTCAAGGGGGTCGTCCGGCGCTGGCCGAACATACGCTTCATACTCTCGCACAGCGGCGGAACGCTGCCGTTCCTCGCCCACCGGATAGCCGTGTTCGACAACATGACGTCTTTCAGCGACAACTATCCCGAAGGTGCGATGGCCTGCATTCGCCGTTTCTGGTTCGACACGGCGCTGTCCGGCGACGCGCTGCCGCTTGCGGCACTGCACACGGTCGCCGATCCTTCACGCATCCTGTTCGGCAGCGACTACCCGTACATCTCGGAAGACAAGGTGGCGGCGGAAACCGCCGGTCTCGACGGCTGGGACGGGATGACGGCCGACCGGCGCCGCGCGATCGACCGCGCCAATGCCGCGGCACTGATGCCGCGCCACGGCTGAGGCACGGGGCGCCTCCGCCCCGACCTCATTCCGCCGTCATTCCTCGGCCCCGACCTCCTCCCGCGGCACCAGCATGTCGTACCACGGCTTGTTCGCGCGGGTCCGCGCGTCATCGACGTGAAGCGACTTCACCTCGGTGTACTCGTTCAGGCCCTCCTCACCAAACTCGCGGCCGATGCCGGACTGCTTGTAACCGCCAAACGGCATGCGCTCGGACAGCAGGTGCCAGTCATTGATCCAGACGGTTCCCGTCCGTAGCCTGCCCGCAACCGCTCTCGCCCTGTCGATGTCCTCGGACCAGACGCCGCCGCCGAGCCCGAAGATCGAGTCATTGGCGATAGCGACCGCCTCGTCCTCGCTGCTGTACTTCATGACGCAGAGAACGGGCCCGAAAATCTCCTCCTGGGCGATCGTCATATCGTTGGTGACGTCGGTGAACACGGTCGGCTTCACGAACGCGCCCTTCGCGAGGTCGCCGTCCGTGGCCTGCTCGCCGCCGCAGGCGAGGGTCGCCCCCTCGGCCTTGCCCTTCTCGATATAGTCGAGAACGGTCCGCATGTGGTTTTGCGACACCACCGGGCCGACTTTGGTCGCAGGATCCAGCGGGTCCCCCATCGGCAGTCCTTCGAGCCGGTCCACCAGCTTCGCGACGAAGTCGTCATGCTGGTCGGCCGGGAGCAGCAGCCGCGTCCCCGACTCGCAGACCTGGCCCTGATGGTAGAAGGAGGCGAAGATCGAGCCATCGACGGCAATGTCCCAGTTGGCGTCGTGGAGGACGATGTTCGCCGACTTGCCGCCACATTCGAGCGTTACCTTCTTCAGGGTGCCCGAGGCCTTGGCCATGATCTCGCGGCCGACCTCGGTCGAGCCCGTGAAGGCGACCTTGTCGACATCCGGGCTGGTGGTCATGACCTCGCCGATGAGGCCGCCCGGTCCGGTGATGATGTTGACAACCCCCTCCGGGAATCCGCATTCGTCGACGATGCGCGCGAGCTCCATGGCCGACAGCGGCGTGTCGGTGGCCGGCTTGAGCACGATCGTGTTTCCGGTGGCGAGCGCCGGACCGAGTTTCCACACCGCCATCATCAGCGGGAAATTCCAAGGAATGATCGACGCGCACACGCCGATCGGTTCCCTGATCGTGTAGTTGTAGGAGCGGCCGGGGCGCGACATGCCCTCGATCTCGCGGGGTTCGGCGTTGTACTTCTTCGCCATCTCGCCGAAATACCCCATCTGACGCTGGGCGAGATAGGCATCGGCGCCGGTCTTGGCGATGGTGCCGCCGGAATCAACGGACTCGATCCGCGCCAGATCCTTCTGGCGCTCCTTCATCTTCGCCGACAGCGTGGAAATGATCTCGCAACGCTCCTCGCCCGACATGTGCGGCCACGGGCCCTCGTCAAACGCCTTGCGCGCGGCGGCGATCGCGGCGCGCGCGTCGCCTTCCCCGGCCACCGGAATCATGGCGACTGGCTCGCCGTTGAAGGGGTTGACGGTCGGCTTTGCGGCACCGTCCGTGGCGTCGACAAACTCGCCGCCGATATAGAGCTGATAGGTATCCATGAACTGTTCCTGTGGTTTGTCGACGGCGATGGCGTATGCCCCGCGCAGCCGTTGCTGGAGTGCCGGCAACCTATCGCAACAGCCGGCAGCCGTCCAGCCGAACGGCGCCCCGTGGGCGTCCGGAGCCGGCCCCGAAAGGCCGCGCGGGCGGCGTCCGGCCGTCAGCGACGGAGCGGCGCTTGCGCGCATCGCGCCGCCGCAGGACTGTTCAGCGAAACCGCCTTTCGATGTATTCGAACACGGCGCGCAGGCCCTGCGCGTCGCCGCCGACAGGGCGCCCGGGCCGCTCGGACTGGTTCCACGCCATGAGATCGAAATGCGCCCAGGGCGTGGCGGGATCGACGAACTCCTCGAGATAGAGGGCGGCCGTGATCGCGCCGGCGAAACCGCCCTCGGAGACGTTCGAGATGTCGGCCACCTTGCTGTCGAGAAGCCGCCGGTAGGGTTTCCACAGAGGCAGCCTCCACAGCGGATCCTCGACCTCCCCGCCCGCCGCCAGAAGGTCTTCGGCAAGCGTGTCGTCATTGCAGAACAGCGCCGGCAGCTCGGCGCCGAGCGCGACCCGCGCGGCGCCGGTCAGGGTCGCGAAATCGACGATCAGATCGGGCTTTTCGCGGCCCGCCTCCGAGAGAGCGTCGCACAGGATGAGGCGGCCCTCGGCGTCGGTGTTCCCGACTTCGACGGTAATCCCCTTGCGCGTCCGGATCACGTCGAGCGGGCGAACGGCATTGCCGGCGACGCTGTTCTCGACCGCCGGCACGAGCACGCGCAGGCGGACGGGCACCTCGAGGGCCATGATCAGGTGGGCGAGCCCCAGCGCGTGGGCTCCGCCGGCCATGTCCTTCTTCATGCGCAGCATGCCGGCAGCCGGCTTGAGGTC
>JAJEBT010000102.1 GCA_022822405.1 Alphaproteobacteria bacterium | reverse complement strand
CGCCTCCTCGGCGAGCGCCTGCATCGCGAAATGCAGGTGGCGCGGCCAGCCTTCGCAGGGCGCGGCGAGCGCGTCGAGCCGGGCCTCGTGGCCCGCCGGATCGATCCCGAAATGCCGGCAGAAGCCCTGCATGAGCGTCGCGCAGTCCGCCGCGTCCAGCCCGTCGACCTCGTGGATCGTGGTGCCGCGGGTCAGGTCCATTTCATGCACCGCGTCCCTGGTGTCGCCCAGGCCGGCCAGGACCAGGCTCAGCGGCAGGCCCCTGACGGCGTTGTGGATCCCCTGCAGGAACAGCGCATGCGGCGCATGCGGCGGGCCGGGCAGCGTCTGCGCCTCGTCGACGGCGACGATGACGGGCGCCTGCCACGTCGCGGGTGCGCATCGGCGCGCCAGTTCGGACAGTGTCTGCGGCGCGGCAACGTCCGGTGGCCAGGCGGTGTCGAGGGAGGCGCTGGGGAGTCCCGCGTCGAGGCTCAGGGTCGGGTTGCGGAAGACGTCGCGCCAGCGCGGCGGCGGCAGGGTGGCGGCGGCGGCGACGTCGCGGAGCACGTCGGGCAGGCTTTCGAGAAGCTCGCTGCTTCCGAAGGTCACGACGCGGGACTGTCCGTGCGCGCCGTCGCGCTCGGCCGACCGCTTGACGAGCTCGGCCAGGATCGAGGTCTTGCCGGCGCCGGGCGCGCCCTGGACGATGCGGGTCATCCCCGGCACGCCGTGCGCGCCCGGGCCGTCTCCGTTCCATACCGTTTCGCCCGCCGTTTCGATGTCTTTCAGGACGCCTCCGCGCCCGACGAAGACCGGCGGCGGCGACTTCTCGCCCCGCGTGATGAAATCCTGGAGTCCTGCGGCGTCGAACGTCATTCGCCACTCGCAACCTTTCCGGCGCCATCATGCCACGGAACGCGCCCGGACGGAAGGAACCGCTCCCCGAAGGGTGTGATTCTCGTATGGTTCACCTTTCGATTCCCTGATGTTCTTCGCGAATCATGCAGCAAGCGCGTCGGCGTCGCGCCGTCATCCGATCCGCGGCACCGCCCCGTAGGCCCCGCCAAGGTACTTTCGGTAATGGTTTGCGTCCCTCCGCACGCCCTTGACGTCGTTCAGCGTGTACAGCCTGGTTGCCCCCCTGCGGCCCTTTTCGCAGAGCACGATTTCATCCTTCGTGAGAGTCTCCATGAGCGAGGCGTTGCGACAGGACATCCAAAGCTGCGCGTCATGAGGATTGCGCAGCGGATCGCGATACCAGCTGATGATCTCTTGCAGCAGAATTGGGTGAACGGCCGCATCCAGATCGTCGATGACCGCGATGCCGCCGGTTGCGAGCGACCTGTCCATCAGCGGAAACAGCTTCACGAACTGCCGGGTGCCGTGGCATTCGAAAGCAAGCGGGACCGGAAAGTCCAGCTTGTCATGCCGGAACACGATTTCCGGCCCGTCCGTGCCGTGATTTATCTCGAGGGCACGGACCCCGACATCGATCCGCCGAATTTCCTGGTTCAAGCGTGCCGTCAATCCGGAATTGTACGCGTAGGTTCGCAACACGGCCTCGTCTTCTCGCTCGGCCGTCTCGATGCAGATGTTCGACAGAACGCTCCGGACCGACTGCGCAACTCCTGCCGCCGCTGGATGATTGAGCTGGGCGAGCGTCGATATCACGCTCGCATTGGGCCTCAGAGCACGGTCCAACGCCCTCTTGTAGCCTGTGATCGGAAATGCCTCGGAGGCCTTCACGTTCCCGTCCTCAAACCTCTCGATCAGCCGCGTCTTCCTCCCCGTCGCAATCGGCCAATAGAAGATTCCCTCGCCGATCACCGATGGATTCTCGCCATTGCCGATCGCAAGTTCATAGCAATATGGGCACTCTTCCGATCTACCCTGGCCGAAGGTACGCGGATCACTCGGGCCGGACGACCAGGATTTCAACAGGGTCGGCGTGCCCTGCGAGACGTGGTCGTTGAACGGATGATGGGGAATTCGGTTCTCGGGAGGACTGGCAAAGCTGTCTGCGACAAACCAGGCGGCAAACGACAGCACGCGCAGCACGTCAGACTTGCCTGAACCGTTGGCTCCGAAGACGGCAACGACCTTTGGCCCGCGCCCGGCGGAGCCTCGCCAGCAACTGGCAAGCCGATGGTCCTCCCGTGGCGCGTTCGCGGGGACCCTGAGGTCAAGAACCTGAGGGTCGCGGATGGAGTGAAAGTTCTCGATTTCGATCCTATAGATCATTGCCAGTGTCCCGATCCGGACAGGACAGTACCGGTTTGGAGGCGGAATTCAACAGATTTTCGTGGTATTTGGTTTCAAATGCCGGAAATTCTGATGCGTGCAGCCCATCTCGCGGCCCTCCCTGTCATCCCGGACGCCGCGGTCACGGGTCCGCCAGCACCACGTGCGTCACGATCCGGCCGCGGACGGAGCACCGCTTGCAGTTGAACAGGCGTCCCGTCGTCGTGCACACCGTCCGTCTCGGGAGCGGGGGTGGACCCGGACGCCAAAATGCCTGACAATGCACGGGAGTTCGGTCCCCGCGACCGTCTCGTTCGGGTGCGGTGCCGGGGGTAGTTGCCAATCTTTACCCGGCACCTCATCGCTCCTTCTCTCGATGCCGACCCAGCATCCGGCCGGGGCCGCCGCAAAAGCGCCGCCGCCCCGGGCCCG
>JAJEBT010000023.1 GCA_022822405.1 Alphaproteobacteria bacterium | reverse complement strand
GTCGCCGCCTCCGGCGAGAACGTCGTCGAGCGGGAAGGACTAAGCGTCCGGCACCCGGCGAGCTTCGTGCTGATCGGCAGCGGCAATCCGGAGGAAGGCGAGCTGAGGCCGCAGCTCCTGGACCGTTTCGGCCTGTCGGTGGACGTCGGTACACCCTCCGACCTCGCCGTCCGAATCGAGGTGGTGCGCCGCCGGGATGCATACGAACGGGACCCCGCCCGGTTCATCCGCCGATGGAGAGGCTGCGACGGCAAGGTTCGTCGGCAGATCGGTCTGGCGAGGGAAGCCTTGCCTTCCATCGATGTTCCTCATGACGTGCTGAAGAAGGCGGCCGAGCTCTGCATCGGGCTCGGTACCGATGGACTCCGGGGTGAACTGACCCTGACTCGCGCTGCGCGTGCCGTCGCCGCGCTGGAGCGCACGGATACAGTCACCGATGCGCATCTTCGCAAGGTGGCGGAACCGTCCCTGCGGCACCGCCTGCGAAGGAACCCTCTGGATGACGTGGGATCGGGCGCACGGGTGCGGCGGGCCATCGAGGAGCTCTTCGGCGCGTGACGGAGGGAGATCGCAGATCGCTCTGGGACAACGCCGTTGCGGCAGCCGCGATCTTTTGCGTCGATCCGGAGGGCGTCGGGGGCGTCGCGGTCAGAGCCGGGCCCGGTCCGGTGCGGGACCGCTGGCTCGACATCGTGCGTGCGTCGTTTCCGGTCTCCTCGTCAATTCGCCGAATCCCGTTGAATACGGGCGACGACAGGCTGCTGGGCGGTCTCGACCTGACAGCCAGCCTGCGCGCCGGCCGGCCGATCGCCGACACGGGCCTGCTGGCGGAGGCAAATGGGGGTGCGGTGATTCTTTCCATGTCGGAGAGGCTCGATTCCGCGGCTGCAGCCCGGTTGACGGCGGTCATCGACGCCGGCGAGGTGCGCCTGCAGCGGGACGGTCTGGCGTTGTGCACGCCAACCCGATTCGGGGTCGTAGCCCTTGACGAGGGCATCGGTGATGACGAGCACCCGCCCCCCGCCCTGCTCGACCGTCTGGGCATCCACCTGGACCTCACTGCGCTCGGATTCCGGGATGCCGCCGGGGCCGGCTGCCCGCGTTCCCGGATCACAGCCGCCCGGCGCGGGCTGGCAAACGTCGCAGACCCACCCGACCTGGCGGAGGCGCTCTGCGCAGGCGCTTCAAGACTCGGCATTGAATCGATCCGGGCGGTGCTCTTTGCCCTGCGAACGGCTCGCGCCTCGGCGGCACTCGCCGGGCGCGGCAGCGTTACCAAGGATGATATGGAGAGCGCGGCTCGTCTCGTGTTGGGCCCGCGAGCCCTGAACCTGCCCGACGAATCGCCCGCCAATACGGAATCCGGCGAATCGAACTTCGAGCAACCTGCCGGCGAACGCCGGGAGTCGAGCGATCCCGATGAGTCGCCGGCGCTCGATCTCCCCCTGGACGACGTGGTCGTCGCGGCATGCCGGGCAACCCTTCCGGACCGCCTGCTGCGACACGAGAACCGGACGGCAACGGCCGGATTGCGATCGCGTTCGCGCGCACCGGGCCGGGTTCCGGGACGGACTCCCGGTTCCGTCGAGCGGGGCCGGCCGACGGGCGTTCGCGCCGGGGCGCCTCGGCCCGGGTTGCGTATCAACCTGGTGGAGACGCTGCGCGCGGCCGCGCCGTTTCAACGCGTTCGCCGCAGCGACCCGCCAACGGGCGGTGACGGCCACTATTCAGCAATCCGTATCGCTCCCGAAGATCTGCGTGTGACCCGCCGCAAGCCGCACGCGGCAAATACGACCATCTTCGTCGTCGATGCCTCCGGTTCCACCGCATTTCACCGGCTCGGTGAAGCGAAAGGCGCCGTGGAGTTGCTGCTCGCCGAATCGTATATCCGGCGCGATCGCGTGGCCTTGATCGCCTTCCGCCAGACCGGAGCTGAAACGGTGCTTCCGCCTACCCGTTCGCTTGCGAGGGCAAAACGGACGCTGGCGGGCCTGCCCGGGGGGGGCGGAACCCCGCTGGCGGCCGGCATCGACGCGGCCGCAGCCCTCTCCGATTCCGTCGCGCGCAAGGGGGAGAGCCCCATCGCCATCTTCCTGACCGACGGGCGGGCGAACATTGCCCTTGACGGCCGCGCCGGACGGACCCGCGCCGGCGCCGACGCAGTGGCGGCTGCCCACCGCATGCGCGCGGCCGGCCACAGCGCCGCGTTCGTCGACACCTCACCTCGACCTGGCCCGAACGCCGCCCGGTTGGCCGCGGAGATGGGCGCCCGCTACGTCGCGCTTCCGCACGTCGACGCGCGCAACCTGCTGGGTACGGTGCACGCACTTGCGCAGGATGCCGCATGAACGCGGTCTGCGCACAAGGCGCGGCGCCGGCCAAGGTGCGCGACCCCGGCAAAATCGGCGCCGGGGACCCCGTGATTTCGGGAGACGCAGCGGCCGCGGAGAGGCCCGGCGGGCGAACCGGGCGTTTCGTCAGCGCCGGCGGTCACGAATGGCACATTCGCGAGCTCGGACAGGGGCCGGACGTACTGCTGCTGCACGGTACCGGGGCCTCCACGCATTCCTGGCGCGGCCTCGGCCCGATTCTGGCGCGCCATTTTCGCCTGTTGATTCCGGACATGCCGGGGCACGGCCTCACTGTGTCGCCCCGCAATCTCAAGCTGGGGCTGCCGACGATGTGCAAAGCCATTGCCGCATTGCTCCAGCGACTGAGGATCCGGCCGACGCTGGCGATCGGGCATTCGGCGGGCGCGGCCGTACTGGTCCGGATGA
>JAJEBT010000090.1 GCA_022822405.1 Alphaproteobacteria bacterium | reverse complement strand
CGCCTCGCGCAGCGGCTCCGCGAGGAAGGCCTGGAGGTGTACGGCTTCGGAGAGCGCAAGGCGGTCGAAGCCTTCCGCAACGCCTGCAGCCGGTTCATCTACGTCGAGAATCTCGTCGAGGCGGAAGCGGGCAAGGGCAGCGCGGAACCGGCCAGGACCGCGCAGAGAAAGGATCCGCCGCGCAAGGCCCGGAAGATCATCGCGGACGCGATCGGGGAGCCCGACGCCGACGGCTGGGAGAACCTGGGCAGCGTCGGGCAACGGATCCAGGGCGCGCATCCGGACTTCGACCCGCGCAGCTACGGCTGCGCGAACCTGAGCACGCTGGTCGAGAGGTCCGGCGGGTTCGACATCCGGAAGGACGCGGACAACGTCGGTGTTCGACGCAAGGCCGCCGCGCGGAAGGGATCGGAGGCAGTTCATGGCTCGGCGGCGTGACGCTTGCGGCATCGCGCGACCGCGTGAATCGAGACTCCGGCGAGACCGCTGTCCTTCGATCTCGGGATCATGATTTTCGCGAACGCCGGCATTGGCATGTGCGCGAGACGGACCTGCAGGACGCCAGGCCGCCGCGCTGGTCGCCGGGAGGGCCTTCCTTGCCTTGTGACGGGGGCCGTTGCGACAGGTTCCGGATCACTCGGCAGCACGGCATCAGGAAGTCTCCCATTCCGTCAGTCAGGGCCCATTTCTTCAGATCCGTTCGGAAAGGGATGTCAGCGCCATGAGTACCGCGTCCCTCTTTTCGGAATTCAGGAGAAACGGCGCTCTTGAGATTTCGAGCTGCAGCCAGGGCATCTCCGTTGAATGGCATCGGGTTATGTAGCCGCCACCGAACGGCTCGTTGACCGTGACATGCGGGCCGATTCGTGCCTCGAACAGCATCTTCAGCTCGTCGATCCAGGCCTTCGGGCAGGTTCCGTCACCGTATCCCAGGCAGATCCACGGCCTGTCTCGGCCCGCATCCGGACCGACGGGCGGGCCCTGTGCGGCCATCGTGTGGCAGTCGACGGCGAGTCGCACCGGCCGTCGGGCTGCCAGTTCGGTCAGGCGGCGGTGATAGGGCCGGTGGTAGCGCGCGATGAGTCGCTCGACGGCCTCGTCGGGCAGGGGCGCAGGATAGACAGGCACGCCCCAGCACGTGTGGGTCTTGATGACGCCGTCGCATCTCCGGTCGTCCTCGGACCGGTTCATGTCGATGAAGGCCCGGGCGATGTCCGTCGCATGGAACGCCGCGACGTGCTGCTCCAGATCGAGGTAGATTTCCGCCGCACCTTCGTCGCCGTCGTCCGCGATCTCGCGTGGCGTGAGGCTGCAATAGGGTGCCGCTTCCGGAGGCACGGCCAGTCCAGCGTGGGGCACGGACAAAAGGAGCGGCAGGGTCAAGAGGCCGGCCCGGCGGCGGCACCGTCGCGCCGCGGGTCGGCGACGCCGGTCATTCGGCCGGTCTTGTGGTCCCGGACCACCATCTGGACGCATCCCATGTAGAAGCTGAAGGCCTCCCGGCGGACGACCTCGAATCCATGCTTCAGGAGCCTGTCCGGAACGTCATCGCGAATGCGGGACGCCTCGATCGACACCCTGCCGTTGAGCGAACAATGGAGTCGCGGCGCCTCCACGGCGGCGAAGGGCGTCGAATGGCGCAGCCGGAGCAGGACCTGGAGGATCGACGGCGCGATCCGCTCGCTTCCCGGCGAGCCGATCGCGATCCAGGGCTTTCGGCCGCGGAAGATCACGCTCGGGGCCACGCTGGCCCAGGGAACGGCGTTCGGCCTCATGTAATAGGGGTGGGACGGGTCGCTGTATTCGAAGGCGTTCATGTAGTTGTTGTAGAGAAATCCGAGGCCGGGCGTGGCGCAGCACGAACCGTAGACATTCTCGATCGACTGGGTCAGCGCGACGACGTTGCCGGCTTCGTCCATCACGGTCAGGTGCGTAGTCTCGCCGCGGCCCAGGATCCGCCTGCCGATCTGCCGCGCGACGCGCTTGCCGTATTCGGTGCGGACCATTTCGCGGGACGACACCTGGGAATAGAAATTCGGGTCGTAGGGCCGGTCCTGCCGGTCGAGGGAGGCCCGGCGGATCGTTTCCGCCAGAAACACGGCGCCGAGCGGCGTGTCCGGATCGGCGGCGCGTCCGGACAGGTTCTGGTACACGTTCAGCATTTCGACGAGCGTCCGCCCCGCGCCGGGCGGCGGCATGGTGAACACCCGGCCGGCGTCGAACGGCCCGGTCAGCGGCCGACGCTCGATGGGATGGGGAATCTGGGCCAGGTCGTCCTTGCGGATCAGGCCGTCGTTCTCCTCCATGTCCCTGTGGATCAGCTCGGCCGTTTCGCCCAGGTAGAACTCTTCCATCCCCTGCCGGGCGATGCGCTCGAGGGTGGCCGCCAGCGTCGGCTGGCGGAAGATCCTCCCCGGCCGGATCGCCCGGCCTTCGTCGAGAAAGAACGGTGCCGCGGTTCCCTCCAGGAGATGCGGGCGTTCGCGTTGCGTCAGCATGTGTTGCAGCGTGCTGACCGGGTAGCCGTCCCGCGCCATTTCGATGGCCGGTTCGAAGACCGTCGACCATCCGAGCCGGCCGTAATTGGCGAGCATGTAGTGGTAGGTCGCCAGCGCGCTTGGCACCGTCGCCGCGCGATAGCCCCGCCGGACCTCGCTGCGGCGATCGGAAAACACCTCGGAAACCGCCCGGTACGGCGCCCGGGACGAGCCGTCCAGGGCAAAGGTGCGCCTGGGCTCGGCCAAGTGGACGAGCATCATGACCTGTCCGCCGATCCCGGAGGCCGCAGGCTCGCAGACGCCCAGAGCCAGCGCGGCGGCGACGGCAGCGTCGACCGCGTTGCCGCCTTCTCCCAGCATCCGGGCGCCGACGCGCGTGGCGCAGTGATGCTGCGTCGATACCATGCCCTTGAGGGACACGGCGATCCGCTGCGGCTCGACGGTCCTTTCGGTCCGCGCCCGCCGACCTGCGCCGCTCCTTGCGTGACGTGCCGGAACGGTGTCGCCGCGGCTTTCGTTCATCGCGATTTCGCTTCGCCCGGTCTGCTCAGGAACGTCGCCAGCAACAGTGCCCTCTGGACCAGGCTGACCCGTTGGACCGCCTCCCGGGAAGTGCCGCGGTCGCGGCAGACCGGACCGAGTCCGCAGATGCATGCGACCTTGGCGGGAACGAGGCCGGCGACCGACGGCCAGGCCGACGAATGGTGCCCTGCGGGCAGTTCGAGCGTCCGGGCGACGTCTTCGAAGGCTCTTGCCAGGCGCAGGCCCTGGGCGCGTTCCTTCATCGGCGGCCGGTCTGAGAGCAGGGTCAGCTTCCAGCGCCGCCCGCGCCTGCCGAGGATTTCCCGCATGCGTCGTTCGACGTGCGCGGCGTCTTCGATGTTAAAATAGGCAACGGCGATCTCGGCAGTGATCCGATGCGGCGTCATCATCGGGTTTCGCTCCGATTCGATGTCCAGCACCTCGACTGCAAGCCGTGCCTTCGACGACGTCATTTCCGTCATCTCGTCGAGCCTGTTCCAGGTCCAGCGCAAGACGGGAATTCGCCTGGTCCGCTTGCCCGGGCGGATCGATTCTCCCTCCACGGTGAGGCGGTATCGCCGCAATCCTCGCCGATTGGTCACGAAATCGCCGGCCGACTCGACCGGGCTGAGGATGATCGCGCGCTTCGCCCGCGCTGCCGCCTCGCGGATCAGTTCGGCGCTGTGCAACGCGCCCTGCCCTTCGTCGGTGTAGAAGAGGACTCCCAGCGGCGTCCGGCTCAGCCTGCGCGCTCGCCGCAGCGCGCGAAGCGTGAACTCCAGGACGACCAGCGGCGCCCGCGACGTGCCGATGCCTTCGCCGAAAACCCATTCCGGATCGCGCCGATAGGGCTGCAGGGCGACCTTGGTGTCGACCGGCGTATCAAGGTGCGCGATCAGCAGGGTGCCGCCATCGAAGCCGGCCGAAGTCTGCCACGTCCAGACCTCGGGGCCGTCGGTCAGCTCCTTGACCGGTTTCAGCCCCAGGCCTTCGAGCATGCGCCGCGCCTTGCCCACCGCCTGTTCGATCCCGACCGGATCGCTGGTGCTGCTCGACAGCTGCACCCAGTCGCGCAGCCGCCGCTCGACCCGTTCCCGGTTTTGCGTGATGTAGAGCAGGATTTGGCTGGCGGTGTCCTTTGGCCGCGCTTCCAGCGGCGACACGTCGGGAACGCCGAAATAGCGGGCGGTCGCGACATCGACGAGCCGGTTGACGAATCCCGTGAAATCGAGGCCGGCGTGGTCCGCGCCGACCAGGTAGGAGCCGTGTTCACCCAGGCTGGGCAGAGAATTGGCCTCCAGAACGTAGAGCTGTCCGGTATCGTCGAGCCGCATGTCGATGCGGGCGCAGTCGCTCAGCCCCAGGACCTTGAACGTCCGGATCGCGATGTCCTTCGCCTTTTCCGTAAGGTCCTCGCCGATCGGCGCCGGGCAGACCGGACGGATCTGCCGACCGCTGCGGCCCGTCTTGTCCTCGTAGGTGTAGATCTGCGCGCCTTCGCCGAAATCGAGCAAGACGGGCTGGAACGCCTCGACCGGGTCGTTGCCCAGGATGCCGACGTTGATTTCACGCCCCGTGATGTACTGTTCGGCGAGCACGGGCTGGCGAAATTCCTCGTAAATGACCTTGGCGGCATCGCGCAGGCTGTCCTCGTCATCGACGACCTTGAGACCGAACGACACGGCTTCGTTTTTCGGCTTGACGATCATCGGGTAGGACAGGTCCGGCGGCAATTCGGTGTCCGGCGTGTCAAGCACCGCGAAATCCGGGGTCGGGATGTCACGCTGTCGCAACAGCATCTTGGTGACCACCTTGTCGAGCGCGAGCGAATGGCCGAGAGGGCCGGATCCGACATAGGGGAAGCCGACCATTTCCAAGATGCTCGGCACATGGGTGTAGCGGGCCTGACCCTGGAGGCCGTAGGAGACGTTGAACACCATGCCCGGTCGCTCGCCCCGCACGACCTGGGGCATGAAGTCGCCGAGCCGCTCGACGAGATCCTTGTCCGCTTCGAGCGAGATCACCAGGTGACCGCCCTTTTTCAGGGCGTCGACCAGCCGCCGGATCGTCTTGAGTCCGATCCGTTCCCTGTTCGGCATGCCGAACAGGTTGATGACGTTCTTGCTGTCACGGTTGTAGACGACCGCAATCTTCAAGGTGCTTCTCCCGAGGTGTCCGGGTCAACGGAGATCAGGGGCATCCGTTTTACCGGGCGTGCGCTGCCCTTGCAAGAAAGCGTGTTTCCAAGGCCTGCGCAATCGCATCCGGGTTCTTTCGGCATGCGTTCAAGCAGTCGCGAGTCCTGCTGATTTCTCATCACGTCATGTTCGACGCATGCACCTCTCGGCAATGCATCCGGCCAACACGCCGGGTCATTGCAGCCCGTCTCACGCAGGAGGTTGGCAAGAATGCGCACGCCGGTCGCTCCCACCGGATGGCCCAGCGAGATACCGGAGCCGTTGACGTTGTGGCGCGGGTCGTCATTGGCGATGTTCCAGGACTTCAGGCAGGCGATGGCCTGCGCCGCGAAGGCCTCTTTCAGTTCGGTCAGGTCCATATTGCCCAACGACAGACCAGCCCGACACAACGCCTTTTCCACAGTCGGCACCGGACCGATCCTCATGCGATCCGGCCGGACACCGGACACGCCCCAGCTAACCGGTCTACCAAGAGGCTTCAGCCCTATATCCTCGGCTCTTTCGCGGGTCGTCACGATACAGGCAGCAGCGGCGTCGTTCTGGCCGCTGGCACCGCAGGGCGGAACCGGTGTCGGCAGGGTGCAACGACGGGCCGATCACCCTTGGCGGGGCGTCCGCAACGCGCGGGTCATGAAGTCCGCAACCCTTCGACTTTCCAGGATGCGATCCCCAACGGTCGGCGCTGCACGACACCCGTCGGTCTGGGTGATGCCGTCACGAAGAGATTCGCGGCGCATTCCGGGCTGGCAAGGCCATGCCGAGCGGGTGCAGAGGAAGCTCGTGCGCCGTACTTGGCTGACCAATGCTTTGAAACCGACGCGGTTGACGGACATTGAGAAAGTGACGTCGATGCGCAGAATGGCGAAAGGGGCGGGTTGGGACGACGATTTCCCTATGAAGCTTCCGTTTCGACGGCGATGATTTTCCGCAGCGCCGTCCGGCAGCTTGTCGTTCCGCACGGAACTGTCGTACTCGCGAAGGATCCCGCCATCCCGTTCCGGTCGCCATCCCGGCGAAGTGTAGCGAACATGTCATGTAATGACACGGAGCAGGCATGTCTTGAGCACGAATTTACTGCTCTCGTGACTCGAATTCAGTGGATACGCACCCGTTCCGCAGAACTTCGTTGCAATTCGCAAGCGATTGAGCATGATCCGGCTATCCTCTGGGTCGACCGTCCGGCCGCTTCGGGGACCAGTGCTACGGCGCTCCGGTTCTTCGGCCGGACGGCGCCGGGAGCGAGGGAGGATGGGGATGGCGATCGACGACGTCTTTCGGACAGGCGACCTGCGGAGGATGTCGCGGGCAAGGCCCGGCGCGGTCGCGCGGGTCTGCGCCGGCGACGCGTGGAAGCGGCCGTTCGACCTCGTGGTCCTTGCACTGGCCGCGCTGCTGCTGCTGCCGCTCTGGATCGTGCTCGCGGCGGCGATCCCGCTGGCCATTCGGCTGAAAAGCGCGGGGCCGGCGCTCTACCGGCAGGCGCGTCTCGGCCGCAACGGGCAGGTGTTCCGGATTCTCAAGTTCCGCACCATGGAGCACGGGGCGGAGCGGCGCGCGGGCCCGGCCTGGGCGGCGTGGCGCGACGCGCGCGTGACCCGGGTCGGCCGGGTCCTGCGGCGCTGGCACCTGGACGAGCTGCCGCAGGCGTTGAACGTGATCCGCGGCGAGATGAGCCTCGTGGGTCCGCGCCCCGAGCGCCCGGAGCTTGCGGAACGGATCGGGCGCGAGGTGGCGGGCTACGGGCGGCGTCTCGCGGTCCGCCCCGGGATCGCGAGCCTGGCCCAGGCGGCCAGCGGCCCCTACGACCTGCATCAGCGCCGCAAGCTCCGCTTCGACCTGCGCTGCATCGACGCGATGTCGCCATGGATGGACCTGTGGCTGATCGCGCTCTGCGTGGCCCGGGTGCTTCGGCAGCGGGCGCACGGCGCGTGGCGGGCGCTTGCGCCGCCCGTCGGGAGAGTGCAAGGTCTGACGGTGCCTGGTTCTGAACCGGGACTGGGGAGTGACGAGGCTTGACGAGGAGGGCGGGCATGGTCGACGCTAGGGGCATCCTGCGTTTGCGTCACTGGTCGGGACCGGCCCGTGCCAGACCGTACCGGATTCCGG
>JAJEBT010000160.1 GCA_022822405.1 Alphaproteobacteria bacterium | reverse complement strand
TGGCGGTGCCGATCAGTGTGTACATCGCGGCCGCGCGCCTGCCGCCGCGGTCGGAGCCGGCGAACAGCCAGGAGCGTCTGCCCAGGGCGATACCGCGCAGACAGCGCTCAGCGGCGTTGTTCGAGAGGCAGATACGTCCGTTGTCGAGGAAGCGGGCGAAGCGGTCCCATCGTTTGAGCATGTAGTCCATGGCCCTGGCCACGGGGGAATGGCGCGACAGTCCGGTACGCTCGGTGCGCATCCAGTTCTCAAGGTCGGCGAGGAGCAGGGCGCTCCGCTCGCGGCGCACCGCGAGGCGGCGCTCGGCGGTCTCGCCGTTGATCCCGCGCTCGATGTCGAACAGCGCATCGATCCGCTTCACGGCCTCCAGCGCCAGCGGCGAGATCGGCGGCGCATGTCTACCGCGCCTCTTGCCGGCCGCGATGTCGGCGAACTCGTAGAACTTGCGCCTCGCATCGGCGAAGCAGGCAGCTTGGCCAAGGCCGCAGAACGTATGGGTTAAAGGCCAGACCCGGTGTTTCGCGTGGACGGCGCGCTTGTCAATTATTCTTTGTAAGCCCCTTCAGTTTGTCCGATAGCAGACGCACAGCATCGATACAGTCTTCGCTCTGCGTCCACATCGGCAAATGACCGCCGGTATCGAGCCTCAAAGCGTGGGTGTCCGGCAGCGCGTCGGTCATGGCGAACGTCCGATGCGGCGGCACGATCCTGTCATCGGCGGTGCCGACCAGGACCGTCGGTATGTCTATGCCCGGAAGGTCCGGCACGCTCGACGGGCGGCCGGCTATGGCTTCCTGATGCGCGGCGAAAGCGTCCACGCCGTACCGGTGCGCCATCGCCGCAAATCGCCGCCGGAGCGCTGTCGCGCGGTTACTCGTCTTGGGAATACAAAGCTTCGACATGAACTCAGCGATGCCGTCCAGGCCCTCGCGCCGGGCGCGGCAGGCCAGCTCCTGCCGCGCCACCGACTGTTCGGGCGTGTCCGCTTCTGCCTGTGTGGAGATCAGCAACAGGCCGGCGCATCTCTCCGGCGCTTGGCGGAGCATCTCGAAAGCGATATAGCCGCCCATTGAGTGGCCGGCGAGTACGAACCGCTCCGGCGCCGCTTCAAGAACTGTCGAGGCGATCTCAGCGACAGCGAACGACTCCGGATAGGTCGGACAGATCGCCGACACGTCCCGCACCGCGGAACGGACCGGGCTCCAGGACTCGCGATCGCAAAGCAGTCCCGGCAGCAAAATCCAGGGCAGTTCCGGCAGTCTCGACAATTCGCTTCTCCTCACTCCAATACAAAGCGCCGACGCCCGTCGGGGGCACCCGTCGGGGACGGTTGACAACAGCGCTCTCCCGGTTGACATTTAGAAAGTCTAGTAATGAAAGTTAAAAGGTGCTGCAACCGATTGCGCGCGCCGCAAAACGCGATTCCGCCTTGCGATGAGCGTACTCTGCAGTCCGCCACTGAGGTTCGACTACGATGACATCCGTCCGGAAAAGGCTAGCCAGATTGCCGATCACCGTTCGCAATATCGAAGCGCTCGGCGCTGCGGGGACTCCGCCAACAGACACGCCGGATTGGATCTGGGATGTCGATCACCCGTATCTGCACGGCGTCTTTGCGCCTATCACGACCGAGATGTCGGCCGATACGCTCGAAGTCGAAGGCGAACTACCGGATAGTCTCGTCGGCGCCTATGTGCGGAACGGGCCGAACCAGCGCTTCAAGCCAGAGACCAAGTATCATTACTACGACGGTGACGGGATGCTCCACGCCATCTATTTCCGAGATGGCAAAGCGTCTTACGTGTCGCGCTGGATCCATACATTCGCTTTTCGCCGCGAGGAGGAGGAGGGGCGCAACATCTGGCCCGGCCTGGCAGGTCCTTTCGATTTCTCGCTGCCCCATTCGCCGATCAAGGACAATTCCAACACCGATGTCATCTTCTACAACGGAAAGCTGCTGAGTCTGTGGTACCTCGCAGGTGTCCCCTACGAGATCGATCCGCTCACACTGAAGACGCGCGGCGCCGAAGATTTTGGCGGCAAACTGCGGCATACGCTGTCTGCGCATTCCAAGACCGATCCGCGGACCGGCGAACTGATCATGTTCAACTACGGTAACGAGCCGCCTTACATGACATATGGCGTCGGCAGCCCGACCGGCGAACTGATCCACGAAGTGCCGATCGATATTCCCGGCCCGCGTTCGCCCCACGATATCGGGATGACGGAAAACTACTCCATCCTCCACGATCTGCCCTTCTTCCAGGATGTCGATTTGCTGGATACGGCGAACAAGCGCCAGGTGCGCTTCCATCCGGATCTGCCAGCGCGTTTCGGCGTCATTCCGCGCTATGGCCGGAGCGACGAGGTCCGGTGGTTCGAGGCCGACCCCTGCTACATCCTGCACATCGTCAATTGCTGGGAAGAGGGCGACTGGATCGTCATGGACGGCTGTCGCCAGCCTGACCCCAGCTACGAGCGCGATCCGGGGAACGAAGGCTTGGCCTCCATGCTCTCGCTCCGCCAGCGCATTCATATGCTGCATCGCTGGCGCTTCAACCTGAAGACCGGCGAAACCCGCGAGCACCGGATCGACGAACTGAACACGGAATTCCCGACGGTCAATCCGCTCTATGCAGGACTGAAATCGCGCTACTCCTACAACCAGTTCATCCCGCCGATGGACCGCACGCCAGGCAGCGTAACCGGTCACTGCCAAACCTTCGACGGTTTGGTGAAGTACGATACCGAGACCGGATCGTACGAACGCTGGGATTACGGTGAGGGCTGCTACGGAAACGAGGCGCCTTTCGCGCCGAAAATCGGGGCGACGGCGAACGACCGGGAGGACGACGGGTATGTTGTCACCTTCGTCACCGATACGGCTACCTGGCAATCCGAATGCCACCTGTTCGACGCTCAAAATCCAGGTGACGGCCCGATCGCGCGAATCAAGATTCCGCAGCGCATCCCGATAGGGTTCCATACGACATGGGTGCGAGGCGAAGATCTGGGTTGGGCCTGACCATGGTTCCTGCGGAGGCGCTGAAGTTGCTTTCGTTGCCCATGTTCGCAGCGCCGATGTTTCTCGTCTCGGGCCCCGACCTCGTTGTCGAGGCTTGCCGGGCCGGCGTCGTCGGCACCTTTCCCACGCCCAATTGCCGGACCGTCGACAATCTGGAGCGATGGCTGAAGGAGATCACCGGCAGGCTTGCCGGGGCACAGGCTGAAGATCCCGAGACGCCCATTGCGCCCTGGGCCGCCAACCTCGTGGTTCATTCGACCAATGCACGTCTGCCCGAAGACCTTGAACTGGTCGTTCAGTATCGGGCGCCGATCGTCATTACCGCATTGGGAAGCCCGAAGCGTGTAGTCGCCGATGTCCACAGCTATGGCGGTTTGGTGTTTGCGGACGTGAACAGCGTACCGCTCGCGCGGAAGGCCGCAGGCGCCGGCGTTGACGGCCTCGTACTCGTATGCGCCGGTGCCGGCGGTCACACGGGCGACCTTTGCCATTTCGCATTCGTCGACGAAGTGCGCCGGTTCTGGGATGGCTACATTGCGCTTGCTGGCGGAATCGCGACAGGATATGCGGTTCGGGCGTGTGAGGTTCTCGGCGCCGACTTCGCGTATGTCGGCACCAGCTTCATCGCCACGGAGGAAAGCCTGGCCGATCCGCAGCATCGGCAACTGCTCGCTGAATGCAACGCGCAGGATCTGGTCGTGACCAAGGCTTTCACGGGCGCGAACGCCAACATGCTGCGGCCGAGCATCGAGGCCCAGGGGATCAATCCGGACGACCTCATCGACAAGAAAGCGAAAATGAACTTCACCGGACAGAAGGATATGGAAGTGAAGCCGTGGAAAGGCATCTGGTCGGCAGGCCAGGGCGTCGGTGCGATTGACGGCACGCTGCCCGTTCGGGATCTGGTTGCCCGCTTCAAGTCCGAATACGCTCAGTCCGTCTGAACGGGCTCCGCGATCCGCCGGACGCTTGCCGTGAAAGGACCGATTTCAGAGAACTGTCGATGACGCCGTTTCCGCCCGATGTGATCGAGCGATACAGGGCATTGGGCGCCTGGGGCGACGAGACCGTCTGGCAACGCTTCATCGCAAATTGTCATGCAACGCCGGAACGCGATGCCGTCATCGACGATCCGCGCCGGCCAACCTTCACCACCGGAACGCCGAAGCGATTGACCTATCGGGACCTGGCCGAGTCGGCAGACCGGCTGGCCGCAATCCTGACAGCGGATGGCTTTGAGAAAGACGACGTAATTGTCGTGCAGTTGCCGAATGTCGCGGAGCAGATCGAATTGTATCTGGCCGCGGCCAAACTCGGTCTGGTCATCAGCCCGATTCCGATTCAATACCGGCACAAGGAAATCGCCGACATCCTGGAGACATCGGGCGCCGCGGCCTGTTTCACAACGCCGAACTTCAAGGGCTTCGATCACGTCGAGTTCTTTCTGACCGGGCTCTCCAGCCCACCGTCGCGGGTCTATGCGTGGGGGCGCAGCCGAAATCCGAGCGCAATCGATCTGGAAGCGCGGCTGGCGGAGGGTGCGCAAGGCCGCGAAGGGGAGATCGGCAAGGCTGCTCAGGTGTCTCCGGACGAGATTTTCTCGGTTTGCTGGACCTCCGGTACCGAAGCGAAGCCGAAGGGGGTGCCGCGCACGCACAATAACTGGATGACCACCGGCAAGGGAATCGTCGTGGGAGGGCGGCTACGGGATGGGTGTCGTCTGCTGAACCCGTTTCCGACGGTCAACATGGCATCCATCGGCGGAATCTGGATGCCATGGCTGATTACGGGCGGCACATTTGTCCTGCACCATCCTTTCGATCTCGACGGCTTTCTGGACCAGATCCAGACCGAGCGCATCAATTACACGGTCGTGGCGCCCGCTCTGCTCAACCGGATCGCCCGGGACACGGAACTGCTGGCGTCGTTGGACCTTAGCGAGCTGGACGGCGTCGGGACCGGCTCGGCGCCGCCGGATGCCTGGATGATGAAGGTTTTCGAATGCGGGTTCGGCGTCACGGTCACCAATTTTTTCGGCTCCAACGAGGGCGTTTCGCTTACGTCGGGTATTGACGATGTTGCGGATCCGGAGGCTCGCGCCCGGTTCTTTCCGCGCGCCGGCCGCAATCGGTTTACCTGGCGAAACCCGGCGATGAACTGGAGCGAGACCAGGCTGCTGGATGTCGAGACGGGTGCGGAAATCGATGAGCCCGGCCGGGCCGGCGAGCTGATTATCCGGGGACCTTCCGTCTTCCCCGGATATTTCCGCAGAGGGACCGTCGTTCGCGATGTCTTCGACGACGAGGGGTTCTACCCATCCGGCGACCTGTTCGAGATAGCGGAAGATGCATCCGGACCGCGCTACTACCGATTCGTCGGACGCAAACGCGAGATCATCATCCGGGGTGGCATGAACATCTCACCGGTGGAGTTGGATACCGTTCTGTCCAAACATCCACTGCTGAAAGACGCTGCCGTGGCCGGCTATCCGGACGACCGGTTGGGCGAACGCGTCTGCGCGTATGTCGTACCGGAAGACGGGGCTGAGATCAGCCTGGATAGCCTCGCCGAATTCCTGACCGAGCAGGGATTGGCGCAGTACAAGTTTCCCGAGCGCTTACAAATTCTCGAAAAGCTTCCGCGCAATCCCTTGAACAAGATCGTGCGCAGCGAGTTGGTCTTTGCCGGGGCAGGGTTAACTCAGACGGAGTCGGACGCCAGGACAACCCCCCGGTCGATTAGCCCCTGAATGGCCGAAGCTCCGTAGCCGATACCCTGCAGCACTTCCCTGGAATGGGCGCCGAGCGCCGGAGCAACGGTGGGCTCCGACGCGCCGGCGGAAGCCAGCGCGACCGGCGATCCGGCAACCGGCACCGGTTTGGCAACGCCCGGCACCGAGACATCCGAAAAGAAACCGCGCCCCGCTACGGCAGGATCGGCCATGACGTCAATCGGGGAGACGACCGGCGCGGCCGGTAGGCCGGCGGCTTCCAGCGCCGCAATGCATTCCTGTGTTGTCCTGGTGCGACACCAGTCGGCGACAGCACCGCTCAGGACAGCGCCGTTTTCGCCGCGCGTTTCGTCCGTGGTAAATCGCCGGTCCGTCAGCCATTCGGGATGGCCCACAACGTCTGCAATGCGCCGGAACATGGATCCTCCTACGACCTGGACCAGAATATGGCCGTCCCTGGTGGCAAAGCAGTCGGCCGGTCCGGCGAGCTGCGCCCGGTTTCCGGTGCCCCGCCGGTCAACACCGGTAACGGAAGCTTCGATCAGCGTGGAGTTCATGATCGAAAGCGCCGTGTGGAGAAGCGATGTCCGCACATGATCGCCCTTTCCGGTCTGGGTGCGTTTCATCAGCGACAGGGCCACGCCGAAGGCGGAGAGTGCGGCGGTCGAAAAGTCGACATAATGGGCATAGGCCTTGCGTGGACCGGTCGGGTCGCCCGTCATCTCCATGGCGCCCGAAAGCGCTTGGCCGATACCGTCAAAACCCGGCTTGTCCGACAGACTGTCCACGCCGCCGTACGCATTGCAGGTACACAAGATGATATCCGGCTTGATTGCCGACAGGGTCGCGTAGTCGAGTTTCAGGGCTCGTAGGACGCGGTCGGGAAAATTTGCGATGACGACATCGGCCTGTCTAATCAGGTCTGTCGCGACAGCAATCCCCTCAGGCCGGTTGGTGTCGAGAGCCAGGCTGCGCTTGTTCCGGTTGACCTGCTGGTACAGAGCTCCACCGACGTTGGGCGGTTCGCTCAGAGGCACGAGGAACCGATCGTTTGCGCCTTGGGGCCTCTCCACGCGGATCACGTCCGCGCCGAAGTCGGCCAGCAGAGCGCCGCAAAACGGTCCCGCAATGAAATGGCCGAAATCGAGCACCCTGACCCCGTCCAATATTGGCTTCATGCTTCTCCTCTGCCTTGCCGACAAATTCTGAACTTGCACAAACGAACCAACTGTGCAACTGCTTCTGTCCGATGCTTACGCCCGATACCAACGATAGGGAAGAAACCATGACACGAGTATTGACGACAGTTGGCCTAGGCGCCGCGCTTTTGGCGGCCGCGCCGTCAGCGGCCATGGCTGAGGCAAAGGAGGTGCGTTTCGGCGTGTTTTTCAGCGAGCGCGCCAATGTGGTTGGCAAGGTTCTGAAACCTTGGGCCAAGTGGTTCGAAGAAAAGTCGGCGGGCGCAGTCAAGGTGAAGTTCTTCTTCGGCGGCACTCTGGGCCGCAACCCCCGCGAACAGTACAAGCTGGTGCGTTCCGGCATCATGGACATCGGCTTTGTGGTGCCCAGCTACACGCCGGGCACCTTCCCGGATTTCGACCTTTTCCAGGCGCCGAACTTGGCGCGGAACTCAACGGAGGGCTCCTATGCAGTGTGGCAGCTGTACAAGGCCGGCTTGATCCGGAACCTGGACAAGATCGAGCTTCTGGGTGTCTTCACCACCGGTGCCTATTCCATCCATACGGTCAAGCCGGTCAAGACGATCGCAGACCTGAAGGGCATGAAACTCCGCGCCGGCGGCCGGGTGCAGAACCGGATCGTCACGGCCCTTGGCGCCACGCCGGTCGGCATGCGCGTGACCAAGATCGCCGAGAACATTTCCCGCGGCCTGCTCGATGGATCCGTTTCCGAATGGAACGCCGCCAAAACGTTCAAGATCCTCAAGGTCACCAAGAGTCACTTTCACACTTCGCTGGGCGTCTTGCCGATCATGGTGGTGATGAACAAGAAGGTCTACGCGGCGCTTCCGGACAAGGCCAAGATGCTGGTGCCGGAAGGCATTGCTCTAATGTCCAGGTTGCAGGGTGCGGCTTCGGACACGGCAACGGCGGCCTCCATCGCCAAGGTGAAGGCCACCGACGGCAGCACCTACACGCCGGTTTCCGCCGCCGATCGGGCAGCGATGAAGAGAGCTTTTGCAGGGATCAATGCCGATCTGCGCAAGACGGTGGGAGAAGCGCGCTGGCAGGCCTACGAAAAGGCGTTGAAGGAAGTGCGCGGCACCAACTAACCCTTGGGACTCGACAGACCGGGCGGCTTGCCCTGCGGGAAAAGCCGCCCGCTCGCCGGTATTGGCCGGCGGTCGCCGAGGCAATCGGGTGACGATTCCAGTTCATGGCGGATGACATCAAACCTGCCGCGTCGGCGCGTCCGGGAAAGGCCGGGCGGCTCGCATCGTTCCACCGATCTCTGACTCGCACCGCCGCCATTGCGGCGATGATCGGCCTGTTCCTGGTCGCCCTGGTGACGGTGTTCGACGTGTTGATGCGCTGGTTCTTCTCGCAACCGATTCACGGTGCGATGGATATCGCCGGCACCGTCATCATCCTGATAGCCGCTGCATCTTTCGTCGCCGGATCCAGTGCGGTCGCACATGTCTCCCTGCCGGTCGCCGGCTATGTCCTCGGTCCGCGCGCCCGCAAGATCTTTGACTGGATCGGGGCGTTGTCCATGACCGTTTTCATGGGGGCAATCGCCTACTACCTCTTGCTGCACAGCCACGAGATGGCGGAGGAAAACCGCCAACTCTCAGTCCTTGGATGGCCGGTCGCCCCATGGTGGTACGGGGCGACGATCTTGATCGGGCTGAGCGCGCTGGCGCATCTTGTCGAACTGTTCGTGCCTGACGAAGAGCGAGCCGAAATTGCCTAGGGTCGGTCTTGTGATCCGGCATTGGCTCACCTCCCGCGAGGTTCGCTAGTGGACCTCGTCACGATCGGCATCCTGTCCTTTGGATTGCTCTTTGTCCTGATCGCCTTGCACATACCCATCGGCGTCGCGATGGGGTTGTCGGGATTGATCGGCGTTGCTTTCGCAATCGACCCGAACGCCGCGCTTTCGCTGCTGTCGACCCAGCCTTCGTCGACCTTCAGCAACCGCGACCTGATCATTCTGCCGTTGTTTATCCTGATGGGGTCGTTCGCGAGTGCGGCGGGCCTTTCGGGCGATCTGTTCCGCCTCGTCTACGCCTTTCTGGGCCATCGCCCCGGCGGCCTAGCCTATGCAACGATCGGCGCCTGCGCCGGTTTCGGTGCTGTTTCCGGCTCTTCGCTCGCCACAGCCGCGACCATGACCAAGGTGGCCATGCCGGAGATGGTTGCCCGAAATTACTCGCGCCGGCTGGCTTCCGGATCCATCGCGGCCGGCGGCACCCTCGGGATGTTGATCCCGCCGTCAATCGTCATGGTTGTCTACGGTCACCTGACGGAACAGTTCGTCCTGACATTGTTTGCCGCAGCGCTGGTCCCCGGCGCGATCGCGGTCCTGTTCCATTTCGCGGCCATCCGACTGGTGGTTACGTTGGATCCGGCAGCCGGTCCGGCCGGCCGACGCGCGACGTGGAGAGAACGGGGCAGGCAGGTCTTGAAGAGCTGGCCCGTCGTGGCGCTGGTGGTTGTGGTCATGGGCGGCATCTATTCGGGGATATTCACCGTCGAGGAATCCGCCGCGGTCGGCGCTCTGTTCACTTTCCTGATCTGGATGTTGCGAACCGATGGCCGGTTCGACGGTCTCTTCGACATACTTGTCGAAACGGGCCGGGCGACCGCCGTGATCTTCCTGATTATCGTCGGCGCCTCTATCTTCACATTCGCCCTGACGGCGTCCACGGTGCCGGAAGCGTTGGTCAATTGGATCGGCGGTCTCGAAATCGCGCCAATCCTTGTGATTTGCGCGATCCTCGTGATGTACCTGATCCTGGGGGCGGTGTTCGAGACCATATCGGCGATGGTGATCACATTACCGTTCGTGTTTCCGCTGGTAACCGGTCTGGGATACGACCCGATCTGGTGGGGCATCATCAACGTGATGGTGATCGAAATCGGCCTGATCACGCCGCCGATCGGGATGAATGTCTTTGTGCTCCACAAGATGGCACCGGACCTCCCCTTGCGTACCGTGTTCGCCGGTACGGCCCCGTTCCTGGCGGCTGACCTCATGCGCCTTGGCTTGCTGGTTGCCTTCCCGGGCGTTGTCTTGTGGCTTCCCACCGCCATCGGCGCGATGGGCTGAGATGGGACCCGCGCGCGGCTCGGCGTCGCGGCGTTATCGATCCTGTACGGGCGCCGAAAACCGAATATCCGAGACCGAAAGGCGACGGCCGGACGTTTCGTCGACCAGGCAGGTTTCAATCGCCTCGCCGCAGGGCCTATGCCACCATACCGGATGCGCCAGGCCAACCGGCGTTTCCCATCGCGCCACCCATTCCGACACCGAGAGGAACAGCGGGACAAGGGCCGCTGTTTCCTGTGTCGGCCTATAGTCGTAGCATCGTTGGTCCGGGTCGTAGACCGGCGCCGACAGGAGGCCGTACTCCGTCAGCGTCTTGAGGCGGTGCGCCAGGATGTTGGTCGCGATGCCAAGTCGGTCGGCCAAACGGTCGAAGGAATGTACGCCCAACAGCACGCTGGCGAGGATCAGGCCGACCCACCGATCGCCGATGATGAAGGTTCGTTTGCCGAACAACGTGTCGCCAACGGTGGCCGCCGCGGTATTGCCGGCCCAGCGCCGCGCCCGCCGGTTGAGTTGCACGTCGACTGACTCGCGCCCGACGGCTCCCATAACCAGGTCATTCAACGCAAGGGGTGTCTGGCAATTGCTGCAGGCCAACACCGGGGTCACAGGCTGGAGTGTCTTCCGGTGAAACAGGATTGTCGGAAGCGTAGGCGGCGACAGGGACCAGTCGACGCTCCATTTCCAGACAGCGTAGGCGAAGCGGTGGAGATCGAGCCCCTTCGACGTCAGTCGATATTCGTATCGCGCAGGCCGCTCATTGTAACAGACTCGGCGCAAGACACCGTGACGGGTCAACTCCTTCAAACGCGCGCTGAGCGTTTGCCGCGTAACCCCCGTGCTGTCGCGAAACTCCTGAAAGCGGCTGATCCCCAGGAAACAGTCTCGCAGGATCAGAACCGACCAGGGATCGCCGAATATGTTGTTGAAGCGCACGAGCGCGGCGGACAAGGCGGCGTGACAGGCATCGGGATCGCGGTAGTCGATCGAGAGTTCCGGCGCTGCTTCCAGGGATTGCGATAATTGTGGCGAAGTCAATTCGGGCAGTCCGTGATGACTTTATACTACCGTTTCGCTTTGCCCGATGACGCCAGCAGCTTGTAACCCACCGGAAGTTGCAGGCGCCCGCCGGGCGCATTTTCGCATAGGCGGTCCGCCGGCTCAGGCGGAGCCGGCGGAGACGATGAAGCTGACCATGGTCGTTGACGATCCGCCGATATTGAGCGTTGCGGCGGTCTTTGCGCCTTCCACTTGGTACCCGTCGGCGGTGTCGGTTACCTGCTTGTAAGCGTCGACCAGCATGCGGACTCCGGTGGCACCGACCGGATGGCCACCGCCGATGAGCCCGCCCGACGGGTTGACCGGCAGCTTCCCGTCGCGCTGGATCGTGCCGTCCTCCACAGCTTTCCAGCTTTCGCCCGGCCCTGTGATACCGAAATGATCGATCGCCATATATTCGGTGGTAGTGAAGCAGTCGTGCGTCTCGATGACATCGAGATCTTCCGGCCCGGCAATTCCCGCACGCCCGTAGGCGTCGGTCAGAGTGCCGCGCACATGTGGGAAGACGTAAGGGCTATTGTGCTGCTCCTTGAGCTTGTCTTCCAGCCGGATCGTCACGGTCCGGTGGCCCCAGCCCTTGATATAGGGAATGTCCTCAAGGCTCGCGCCGCGTCTGGCGGCGTAGTCCTTTGCATAGGATTCGGACGCGAGGAAAACACAGGCTGCGCCGTCGGTGATTTGTCCGCAATCCTGCTTTCGGATCATCCCTTCGACGACCGGATTTGCATCGTCGTCCTGGGCGAAGCTGTTCTCGAAAAACCGGTACTCCCGGGTCTGCGCATTCGGGTTGGTCCGGGCATTGCCGAAGTTAGTTTCGCCGATCGCCGCAAGATGCTCGTACTTCAGGCCATATCGACGATCGTACTCTTCGCCCAACTTGTCGAACATCCAGGGCCACATCCATTGCGCCTCCTCGCCCTCGGCGCCGATATGCGCGGCCGCGGCCAGGTTGTTTGCAGCGGTTTGCGCATCGGTATGCCGCATCATTTCCACGCCCAGGACACACGCCAGATCGTAGTGCCCCGCCTTTATATCGGCTTGGGCCGCCAGCGCCGCCAGGCTGCCGGACGCACACGCCCCTTCATGCCGGGAAGCCGGCAGGCCGGAAAATTCCGGGTGAAGCGCCGCGAATATTCCGCCCAGTTGCCCCTGACCGCAGAAAAGCTCGGCTACAAAATTACCGACGTGAGCGACCTCGACATCCTCAGGCTCGATGCCCGTCGCCGTCATGGCGCCATCGACAGCCTCTCCCATCAGGGACTTCAGGTCGATGCCGGCACGCTGATACGCTTTCTTGAAATCGGACTGATATCCGCCCAACAGATACACCCGGTTCTGGGACATTCCGTTTCCTTTCTTTCCGGTCGCAGCGGCCGTTGATAGCATTTGCGGCCGAATCGGCGCTCAACTTTCACAATTAGACCTTAATCTCGAAGACAGGTACAGGCAATGTTCAAATCGGAATGTGCAGTCGTTGACACCCATCCGCCTGTTGTTCGATGCCGGCTCTCGAACCTATTCATGACCTCAGGCATTCTTGTGCGGCATACCCATCTAACCCACCGTATTCATTGACTTTATTTTCCCGGCACAAAATCCAGAATCATATAGTGACCGGAGTCGACCGTATTCCAGGCGCCGCATGCCGCGCCTCCCGCGCTACCCCCACGATTTTCCGGAATCGCGCGATTCCGGCTATCGCCAGCTTCGTTGGCGGGCTCCGCTACCCCGGCGGCTCCGTCAGCACGATTTCGTAATCGTCGAGGGCGTCCAGGAATCCAGCGTGTCGGACAAGCTCGTCGATGCCGAACGTCCTCAGCTTGCCGATGGCCCGGTCGAACACGGCCACGCAGGCATCGCCGGTAAACCGCGACGTGAACAAAAATCCGTCCGCCTCCGCCACGCCGGCATGGACGGCCGCCGACAGGGCGCGGCCCGCCGCATGGTTGCCGTCGTGCGCCACCGCGCTCGGCGCGCCGATGCGCACCGGCCCGTCGCCGCGCAGGTCGATCAGGGCAAGCGTTCCGGTGGAGCCGATCGACACCACCAGCCGGGCCTCGACTTCGCTTCGCGGCAGCTCGCGCCGCCGCCGGCGCGCGAAGCGGTTGCGCGCCAGGGTTTCCCAGAATGCGCAGCGTACCGTGTCCGACGCATACAGCACGGCATAACGTTCCCGCGGGTCGCTGAACCGGCTCGGCGTCGGCGAAGCCCCCAGCGGGGTTGCGCGGAGGTCCCGGTGGATCACGCGGAAGACGTGACCGAGACGGACGCTGTGCAGCCGCGAGCGCAGGCGGTCTGGGTCGTAGCCCCCGGTCACGCAAAGTCGCCCTGCCGGTCTCCCTCCGCGGCCTTCGCCACGCGGTCGATTTCGCCCCCGGCCAGCAGCGTCAGCGGCTTCGCCCCCTCGAGCGAGGACAGTTCTGTCGTGAGCCAGACCCAGGCGGCATAGCCGTCCCCGAACAGGCCGACCACGCGGTCGAGACCGTCGAACGGCCGGCCCCGCTCATCGAGCTGTCCCGCCGGGAAGACATGGCCGCGCCTCGCTCCTCGCCAACCCACGATCCGGCCCTTCTTCAGCCAGTCATGCACCGACTGTCGCGTCTTGAGCCCCACCCGCGACGCCAGTTCGTCCGAGGTCAGCAGCGTCTCGGGCGCGCTCCCGCGCGTGCGCCCCGCCAGTCGTCCGGCGGCCTCTTCGGCTCCCACGCGGACAGGTTCCGCGCCCGCGATCGTTTCGAGCGCCGGCCCCCGCGCGTCGTCCAGCGTCAACACGTTGGCCGCCACCGCCAGCGCCGAGCGCACGGCGTCGGGATGAGCGACCAGCACCGCCACATGCGCCGGGCTCAGCCGGCCTGCCGCCTCATGCAGCACGCCTTCCAGCTCGCGCATCTTCTCTCCACCGGCCCAGGCCATGGCAGTCCTCCAGGGCAAGGAAACCTTGCGTGCATATTGGTCTATACCGTCTGTTTCGTCAATGTACTGTGAAGCCACGCCGCGTCCAGTGCGCGGCGTACCGAGCCCGCCGCGATCCGCTCTTTCAGCGTGCCCGCCTGTCGCCTTCACCGGCGCAACGTGGTACGGTCGCATCATGTCCAGGACGCAGCATCGTTCCAATTCCGCCGCGAGCACCGCCGCGGACCGGCTGCTGGCCGAAGCCGCGCACTTGCAGGCGATCGAGGGCAATCCCCTGACGGCAGAAGAGATCGCCATGTTCGAGCGCGAGGGGTGGCCGTCGGAGCGGCGCCGCGCCCATATCCTCCGCCGGATCGAGGACCGCGGCCGCGTCGCCGCGGCGGAATGAGCGACCGCGACTACTGCTATCCGCGTGACTACACCGTTCTCCGCAACAGGCTGGACATCCGGGACGCCCAGGAACTGGAAGCGGAGGAACGCGAGCTTGTCGCCTTTCGCCTCCTCGAGCCCGTGCTGCCGGGCGATCTCGACCTCGACCACCTGAAGGCGATCCACCGCCACCTGTTCCGGGACGTCTACGAATGGGCAGGCGAGGTCCGCACCGTCGAGATCGCCAAGGGCGATAGCCGGTTTCAGCCGCGGCGGTTCCGTCCGTCGCTCAGGCGCCGGCCCGGCCCAGACGGATTCTGCATTTCGCGGAGCACGTCATCGGCGGAGGCGATCATCTTCATGCGCTCCATGCCGCGGAGCAGGCCGATCGTGCCCAGCACATGCACCCGCGCCTCCGGAAGAAAAAGCTGCCGGGCCGCGCGCATGTCCTCCGTGAGGATCACGACGGGCTCACCGGTATCCAGCCAGGCGTCGAGACCGTCCTCGGACGTCAGGAAGTCGGCCATCGCCACCTCGCCGGCATTCCTCCTCGGGGGCTCCCCCCGCGCGCGCCGTTCGCGCTCGGCCTGTCCCTGCGCCGTCTCGACGATGTGAAACGGAGGGCGATGGCTGTCGACGAACGCCTTGACGTCCGCATCCTTGGCGTAGGACAGGTCGGAGGTCATCTCGTCATAGACCGCATCGACGAGCGTGATCGGCAAATCGAGCTTCAGGAGCAGGTCCAGCGCGTTTGCAACCCAGAGGGAATTGAACGGTCCCGCGTCCGGAATGAGGACCCGGCACCGCCTCATGCAAGGCCCTGCCAGAGCTGCACGAACTCCTCGGCCTGCGCCTCGGTCACATGCGGCGGCGGAAGCGGAACCGGCAATTGCCGTTCGGCCAGCGCCAGGAGCAGTTCCGATCCATCGCGGAGGCCCAGGCGGCGGCATGCGTCGCGCGTGCCGAGGCGGCCATCCGAATAGAGCCGCAACACGTCGTTCCCGACGTCCGCGTCGGCGCTCGCGGTAATCTTCTCGAGGTGGGACTGGACGAGCCGGGTCATCGTCGTTCCGTGCGCGGCGGCATAGGCGCGCGTCCGCGCGATGAGCTCTTCGGGGAGCTGGAGCGTCATGTTTCGCTTCTTCGCCTTCATGACCACATAAATATGTGGAAACGAGCCTCTCTTCAAGATTGTTGCGCCGGCGACCTGCAAGAACGGCTCGACGGCGCCTTCACGCCGCTCCGTCATGAACCCGCCATACCGGCATCGACCGGGAACGAGAGCCATTCCATGGCCGTGCCGACGTTCCGGGGGGGGGCCTACAAGCGCCTCGGGGTCGAGAAGGCGGACGAGCTGCGCGTTGCCCGCGTCGATCATGCCAGCCGCACGATGAGTCTGAGGGCGCGGACGGGCGTTCGGTGGCGTGGGAGCCCAACCGGATCGCCGCACGCGCGGGCGGCGTCGAGGTCTACCGCGGCGAGGAGATCGAGCTTCGCGCCGGCGACCGCATCCGCTGGACGCGCAACGACGCCGGGCTCGGGCTGGTCAACAGCGGCACGACCGAGGTCGCGGCGGTGAAGGGCGGCAGGGTCACATTCCGCCCGGAGGACGGGCGCTCGCTCGACCTTGCCCCCGGCGACCCGCAGCTCCGCCACCTCGACCGCGCATGTGCCTCGACCGTGCACGCGTTCCAGGGCCGGACGGTCGACACCGTGATCGCCGCGATGGAGGCCAACCATCCCCATCTCACCACGCAAAAAAGCTTCTACGTCGAGCTCTCCCGCGCGCGGGACAAGGCGGAGCTCGTGACCGACGACAAGGCGGCGCTCAAGGAGCAGCTCGAAGCGGCCACCGGCGAGCGGATCGCGGCGCTCGAAGCGGTCGAGTCGGACAAGGCGAAAGGTCGGGACGGTGGATTGGACGCGAGCCGGAGCACCGGGCGGGAGAGCGAGGGGGCCGTGTCGCAAGGGCGGGACAAGGCGCCGGGGATGGAACGGGATGGCGCAACAAAGGGCGTCGATCGGGGGCTCGGGCTGTAGGGTGCCTGTTTCGGCGGCGGAGGGACGGGTTCGGGGGAATGGAGACGGCCCCCGGGCGCCGCACGATATTGAAACGCCTCCCGGCGGTCCATATAAGGTGTCCAAGGGTCACCGCAGCGCGGATAATGAACGGCCAGCCGAACAGGCGCCGGTGTGGAAGGGTCCAATGAACACGGTTCTCGACGAGGTGACCAGCGAAACGGTCGATGCGGCGCATATAAGGCGGCGTGTCGAGGACTGGGAAGATCGCCTGAACGGGCTCTTCGCGTTGATCGGCGAGTGGTTGCCCGAAGGATGGGAAGCGCGCCGGGGCGCCCCGGTCGTCATGCACGAAGAGCTGATGCGCAAGTTCGGTGTCGCGGCGAAACGGATCCCGACCCTCGAGATTCACGGCCGGGCGGGCCATGTCGCAAGGCTCGAACCGCGCGCGCTGTGGATCATTGGCGGCAATGGTCGGGTGGACCTCAAGCACGACGGCCAACGCTATCTGATTGTCGACCTGGCCGAGAATTTCGAGGCGCCGGACTGGAAGGTCGCGAGCGCCGGACGTCGGTGCGAGCGCGAGGCGTTCACCCGGGACTGGCTGCGGCGCGTCGTGCGGTGAACGACCTGCGGGCGATCGCGGCGTTGTATGAGCAGGTCGACAACCGCTTCGACGATCTGCGCGACAGTTTCGACGAAGCCGGCGACGAAGCCGGGCGAGACCGTGTCGAAGGCGAGCAGAGGATCAACGATCAGGCGTATTTCGTGCTCGCCTGGGGGCAGTTGGAAGCGAACGTCGACGACGCGTGCGAGAACGCGATTCGCCAGGGACGCTCTCACGCGGACTGGCGCCGCCGGCGTTCGTGGAGCCTCTACGATCCGGAAAGACCCCGCTTGAGCTTCAGGAACCGGCTGAGGCTTGTTCTGGACGAGACCAGCGACGAGTGGAGACGAACCGTTGAGCACTACAGGGTGCGAAACGACATCGCCCACGGAACCCTGCTCTCGCAGCGCATCGACGTGTCGAGCGTGATCGAGGATTTCTTCCGCATTCAATCATCGATGGCGCGCGACTAGAGACCGCCGGTCCGTAAAGCGGGCCGGGGCGTCTATCCGCCGAGAAAGCTCCTGATCAGTTCGACCAACGCGCTGACGATCACGCCATCGCGAATTCGCGTCCCCCACTGCTTGATCTGGTCGATGGGCAGCCGGTCGAGGTACTTCGAGACGCGATCGCGCACGGCATCCCTGTTGATCCCGTACGGTATTGCGGCTGCTATGTCATCCCAGTGCTCGTCCAATGCTTCCATCGTGCGGAGTTTCGCGATTCTTCGTATCCAGATGTAGTGCATGATGAAGGCTGAAGATGACAGTGCGGCGTTGTTTTTCGCGTCGTCCAGAGACTGATATTCGTCGGCCCGTATGTAGCTACCGTCGAGGTCGAGCACGCCGCAGGTGTCCTTGAGCCAAAGGACATGGCGGCTCGACGTGTCGTCGAGGCGGACCACTCCCAATTCCTCGGAATCGTGGCCGAGCGTCTGCACGAGCTTCATGCCACTCCAAGTGATGGAACTCATGAGTTGTGATCTCCTTGTCCGGCGAG
>JAJEBT010000213.1 GCA_022822405.1 Alphaproteobacteria bacterium | reverse complement strand
GGAAAAATCTCAGATCACCTGGAGCCCTTGCTCATCAAGGGATTCCCGACAGCGCACACGCCTCATTTCTGGCCCGGCAACAGCCGAGCGGGGTTAGACTGAGGCCGGCCGCGATTGCGCAGAAAGTTGTAGTGTGAGGTGGGGCACAGGCATGACGAAAACGAAGCGAGCAGATGCGGGGGGGACGCCGCGTATCCGGGCCCGGAACGAGGAAAGGATCCTGCGCGCCGCCGTCGGCCTCTTTGCCGACAAGAGCTTTCACGGCACGCACATGAAGGAGATCGCCCGGGTCAGCGGCCTGCCGAAGACCAACGTCTACTACTACTTTCCGACCAAGGAGAGCATCTACGCGGCGGTTATCGAGCGCCTGATCGAGGAATGGGACCGAGCCTTCGAACACATTGTGTCCGAGCGCGAACCGCGCGAGGCCATCGCTGCCTACATTCGCTCGAAGCTCGAGTATTCACGCCGCCACGCTACGGAATCCCGCTTCTTCGCCAACGAGATCCTGCGCGGCGCGCAGTTCCTGGAGCGGCGCCAGCGCCAGCACATTCGCGAGGTCACTGACCAGCGCGCCCATGTGGTGGAGGAGTGGATCCGCCTCGGGAAGATGGCGCCGGTGGACCCGCGCCACTTCTTCATCGTGCTGTGGTCCGCGACCCAGTTCTATGCGGACTTCGGGATGTTGGCCGCCGACGTGCTCAGGCGGCGACGGCTCACGAGAAATGACTTCGACACCGCAGCCGAGACGATGACCCGAGTCATACTGGATGGATGTTGCGTCCGCCCTTGATCTGGGACGATGCGGAAGCGCCCGCCGACCCCCGGCGCATTGCCGAAGAGGGCGATCTTCCCGCGGTCGAGTTCCACGCCCGACGAGCACGACGCGACCGATGAGTAGAGGTAGAGGTTGCGGCGGATTTTGTCGGCCTGGGGCATGGCGACTTCGCCAAGCACGACCGCGATGCCGAGCCCGCTGGTGCCATTGGAGCACCAACCCCCATCAATTCACGGACTACCTCGGCCACCCGGAAATCGATCAGCTCGGCATACCCACGCTGGGTTCGCTCCGAGCCTATCTGCGCAACGAAGTAGCGGCGGAGCAGCAAACGCCTTCCGCCATCTCTAACTTCCGGGCGGACAGTCGGGCGGAGCAAATTGTTTTCGAGGGCATGAGGGACTCCGGCCTCAAGCCCTACCCCAAACTCAATGTCGCCGGCTATGAACTGGACTTCACGCTGCTCGACGAAGGGATTGATTAAGCTCAACGTCGAGATCGACGGCGATCACCACATCGACGTTCGAGGTAAGCTCCGACGCCAGGACATCAGGCGCGATCGCATTCTCCGGCAGTGCGGCTGGGAAGTTCTCCGCGTTTCGGCCTGGCGCTGCCACGCCGATCTCGGCCCAGCCCTTGAAGACATCAGAGCTGCCCGGGATCGATTGCTCGGCCGACAGGCCGCAACATAACCCTGCCGAAGCCTCCCGCTCACCGCTCACGAGGAGAGTGATGGTGCGGTCTTGAAACCGGTCAGCGCTTCCGGCGGCGAATATCTTGGGCCGAGGATCGCCCCAGTCGCAGCGGACAGGCGCACCGGAGTGGAAAGCGGAGTTACACTCCGAGCTGATCTTGAGGCAAGTCGAGTGGGCCGACGACGGAATTCTCGCGTCCGTAGGCCAGCCCATGCAGCACCGCGCCCGCCGTCGACGGCTGACGGCGCGCAAGGTTCACGAGTCTTCCCAGTCTGGATCACGCCTCTGCGAGACCGCCTCTCCCTCCGCCAACGGTTCGGGAGCGACGCCGGGAACGATAGTGGCCACATGCTCGAGGATTTGGTCGACCTCGGTCTTGCGGCCTGCGGCGATCATGTCGAGCGCAATGGCCTGTGCGGCGAAGAGCGAAGCACGCGCGACGCGGACCTGTACCTCGGATTGCGGCCACTCCCTGGTCTCCAGCCACCGCTCCGCGAGCTCGGCGAGGAGGCGGTTGGCGGTCATGTCCTCTTCCCCGGCGGCCGCTTCGAGGCGTTTCCAGAGCTCTTCGTCGATGCGGATGTGCTTGCTGATCGTCCCGGACATGGCTCCATTCCCCCCTGCAGCGCTGATGCGCGCACCATTTTCCGTGAAGCGGCGCGCATTCGCGACGGCGATTCGTGTTCATCGCGACGCCGGGACCGGAGTTTGGCGGAACCTTGAAGCTGAAACAGGGTTGCTTGTTGAACGATTTGAGGGCCTCTGATGGAAACATTGTCGTCGATTTTGACTCGATTACTCGCTCACCAACGCAATGTTCAGCAGTTGTCCCTGCCCCGAATGCGGGTGCGGAACGGGATGCGGGTATGGTAACAGGGCCATGTCTATCGGAGCGCCATGCCCGAAGGTCTATCGAACGTGACGCTCAAGTCATTGCTTCATTGGGAACAATTCTTATGTAGCTCGGAGCGACGCAAAATGCGACGCAATTATTCCGGCCCCTCTGAGCTACGTTCTTCTACGAAGTATCGTAGCAGAC
>JAJEBT010000121.1 GCA_022822405.1 Alphaproteobacteria bacterium | reverse complement strand
CATCCCCTCCCGTGCCACGGCGACGTACTCGCGCGCGCCGCCGAGTGGGCAGCCAGGTATCTCGACGAGATGCCGAAAGAAGTGGGGCGCAACGAGCGTGGCTACGCTCTTCCCGAATTCAACCATCCCCTCGCTTGAGGACAACCAAAGGAGTGAATGATGACTGCCACCGAGACACACAAGGAGATGATCATGCACGAGGTTGACAACATCGAAGCGCAGAACGAATCCTTCACCGCCATGGTCTGCGAACAGGCCGCACTGTTCGGCGCGACTCCCGGACCCGACGAGTTCGACAACCGCCCCGTGTGGGGCGAGGCGGAGTCCACCGCCGCCGTCATCAAGGCATTCCACCTGCTCGCCGAAGCAGCACCCGACGGAACGCAACTCGCCGACGAGCGGGCCAGCCTCTTGTGGGGCTTCGTCAACACCCTCGACGCCCAGACCCAGCGCCTCGACCGCACCGCCGACAAACTCATCCCCGGCATCCGGGAAATGCAGCGCGAGCAGGACGGCTCCGAGATCCGCTCCCGCGAACTCGAACTCGCCACCGACCGGGCCGAGAACCTCACCGCCCGCCGCGACGCCTTCGAGGTGCTGCGCGACACGGCCGCCGAGGCCTACCGCGTCGAGACCGGCGAGGTATGGCGGCCGAGACGAGGATCGCACGTTTCGCAGACCGGCAAGCTCACATCGGCCGTGATCGAGGCGCGCGACTTCCAGCGTGCGAAAAAGAACCGCGAGAACACGGCCCACCTTCCCCAGGGAACCCTCGTCGCCGTCGCGGGCGGAAAGGAGGCCGACGACGCGGGCAAAATCATCGCGCATCTCGACAAGGTCAAGGCCAAGTACGCCGACGTCGTCCTCGTCCACGGCGGCGGCCCCGGCGCCGAGAAGATAGCGGCAGGATGGGCCGAGCGGAACGGCGTCCACCAGATCGTCTGCAAGCCGAATTGGGATGCGCATGGACGTGCGGCTCCTTTCCGGCGCAACGACGAGCTGCTCTCCCTCCTCCCCAGGGGCGTGGTCGCGTTCCCGGGTTCCGGCATCACCGACAACCTCGTCGACAAGGCACGGGCGCTCGGTATTCCCGTCAAGCGAGTGGCCTGAGGCGAACACCGAACGGGCCGCGTCGGCAGATGGCGCGGCCCGTTCTTCTCCCCGGTTGTTCGTCTGCTTGTGATGAAAAGCGCAAGCCACAGCGCCCCGTACGCCCTCCGCTTGTGAATCCGGGCGCAAGGTTCAGCGCCCCTCACATTCTCTTGCCCCCGCTCCGTCCGCTCAATCGCCGCGAAGGCTCCCGCCCGTTATTCTCTCCGGCGAAAATTCCCCCGTCGTTCGTTCCCAGGAATCCGCCGTTAGCCGCCCTTCGGCGCTTCGGATTTCACACCCCACGCAGCGGGCTGCTGGGTGCAGGTCAATCGTGCGCCAGGCATGCCGTTCCTTGCTCAAACGCCGTCAAATACCGACCCGTTTTTGTTGGGAAAGCGAATGCCGATCGAAATGCGCCTGTATCTCTTTGAAATCCCTTCACTTCACACCTCGCGCATGTCAATCGACATTCGCTGGAAACAGCGCTCCTCTTCCATGTATGCTGATCGGCATTCGCCGCTCGGGTCGCAAGGTACGCTGTGGCCGAACGTTCCACAGGCCGGATTCTATCGATTTACGGTCCAAACCATGTGCATGGAGGATGAGAAATGATGAGCGGAATCGACCAAAAACCGACAGGAGAAGATGCCCGCACGGAAGGAAAACAAAGCCACGCGCGCGTATCGAGGACCATCCGCTTCTCCGATCCCGAGTGGGAACGGGTCGAAATCGCCGCCAAGCGGCGTGGCGACACTGCGGCCGAGTTCATTCGCAACGCCGCGTTGGCCACCACGGAAAGCGAATCGGGGTCGTATCCGCCGGAAATTACCGCCCAGATCGAGCGGATCTATCGCGGCGTATACCTTCTCGCGTCAATCAAGCGGGATGAAATGCTCCGCGAAGGACGCCGTGAAGAGCTCGACCGGACCATGAAGGCCGCTCGCGAGTCACAGGATTCCATCATGAAAAATGCTTCCGAATGAATTTTTCACAGGCTCTTTTTCCCTGACATCGTCACGCTAAACATGGACAAGATCGCCGAAAAGCATCGAAGTTTCATTTTTCGGTCCCAATAAACGAACGAGAAGATCTCCCATATCGTGCCCATAATTGCTCGGGCGGGATCACAAAAACACCTGATGCCCAGATTGTCAATCTGTGGACCGAGCTTCCGGTCTATGAGCAAAAGGGATAAGCCTTTCTGTTGGTTCTTCTTCTCAATCAACTATATTTGCCTCGCGCTACCTCTACATTGAAAAGATTTGGGACAAATAAAATCGTTTCAGGATATGATGATTTTGGACGCAGAATACCATCAACAACAAAAGGAAAGTCCGAGGGCGTGAGACAGGATAGATTCATTGGAACCTCTTAAAAAAGAAAAGAAATAGATTTAAGAAGGATTAACTAATCCCCCCTTTCATCTATTTATATGTTCCGAAAGGGGGGATTTTTTTGAAAGGGGAATCCACCATGAAATACATGATTTGCTACAACCTAAGAAACCCGAACCGGAAATACAAAAAACTACATCGAATGCTTAGACAACTTAGGGCTACGCACGTGTTTGATTCCTTATGTGTATTTGAGTATCCCGGTGTTGATACCGATGGATCAAACATCGTATTCAATGTTCTTTCCAAGTCCCTTGAACCTAATGATGGGCTTTTAGTTGTTGCTTTGAACAGGGATGCTAGAATAAAGGTAAGTAAGCCCATAAAACATACATCTTCCGTATAATTCAACCCGCTTCCCCCGATTTAAGTTTTGGCGCAACGAAGTCCTTGACCCTTGACAAAACCGATTGTCTTATTCAACATGTTAGATGCCAAACAAATCCCAAGGCCCTGAAGTCGGGCCGCCTGCGGAATACAAAACCGCATCCTTGCGGGAATACGCAGGAACCCCTTCACAATTGGGATTTGTTTGGCGACCGACCCGGCCTCGTTGGGAGGTCGGCAAACTCTCATTTGAAAGGGGGAAGTAAAGATGAAGAAGCTACTAATTGTTTGTGCCGTTTTGATGTTCGTTTTCGTTTCCGCACCTGATGCAAGGGCCGATATGAAGAAAGAAAGGATACTCGTATGTGCCAAGATATTGAAAGGTACGGGCGCATCAAAGGATTTGATCGGCAATATCTGCAAAAGCTACGGAAATTCAAAGCACAAATTCCTGACGCCAGAAGTTAGAAAATTCATGAAAACGCGAACTTTACATACCGCGTATTGTGGATGGGTACGTGATCTTTTGGCGGGTTGGGGTCAACTATCTGATAGGAACATGTGGGGAACAGGGTGCGCCCCCGCTCACTTATCGGATGGTCAAATCGGACGACACGGGCGAAGTTACGGAAATTAAAAAAATTGCCGTAGGGCGTGTGCTCTTTTCTTAGGGAAAAGGGCGGGGAGCGGAAACCAAAGTTTTGATAGAATAAAGGCGGCATCGGGGCGATTGCATGGGTTCTGGTGGGTGATAGGCATCACGCCTTGATCCCCCAACTCAAAAAACCCCGATGCCGCCTTTTGTATTTATCCTTGCCAACTTTGCTTAATTATTCCCTTTGTATTCTTTGAGTACGGTGTCTTTTGTGGAATCGAGCACGCAATCCAGCCTCCGTAGCACCAGGAAGGGCAACATCACGAGCCGGTATTGCGGAGGCCGGTACGGCCCCCGCAGCTGGTTGGCGATATCCCAAATGCGATTCGTGAGTTCCGTATGAGCCTGAATGTTCATCTGCACTCCTGTTACGAGCGTGTTTGGCCGGTTATCAAGCATTCCGAAAAAATTATTGGCTACTCCGCCTCGCGCGATTCGTTTCAATGAAACAGTTCTTCGAGCGCGCCCCGTTGCGCAGCGTGTTTGGCCGGGTTGTCATTCTTCAGCTTCTCGAGGTTCAGTAACTTCCATCGGATCGCCGGCAGTTCCGCCGCCCCCGGAAGGTTGATGAGGTCGAAATCGGGTTCCGCATCATGGAGCGAAAGCAAAAAAGCAGCAATCTCTCCACTCAAGCGCTCCCTGATATCTGCGTGAAGGCGAGAACGAGTCTCGATCAGCTCGTCCCTCGTCACATTCTCTCGCGTCATTCCCAGGAATTCCTCGTCGTACAGCGCGTCCTGAAAGGGAGCGGCCGGCACCAGCAACTCATGCATCGGCCGGCCGGAGCCGGCCACATAGGCCATGAACACGCGGAACAATTCATCGGTGAGGCCTTCGTTCTCGTAGAGGAGCTTGACGTCGAACAGATCGCGCGGGTGCTGACGGTCGAGCGCCGCATGCAGCTTGCCGCCGTAGAGATCCTCGAAGGCGAGGACGTTCATCTCGACGAAGCCGAATCGTTCGGCGACGGCCTCAGTGGTCGTCATCAGATTTGGCGGGAACACCGTCCCTCGCGTTATCGGGGAAGTTTCTATTTTCGTCTGCGCCCGGGCGTCACGGACCGTGATTCGCGTCCCGGCGTCACCGCCGCCAGACATACGTCTCGCCTGCGCACGCGGATTGCGCCTCGCGATCGAAGCCATGATCCGGCCTAATCTCTCGTCGATGTCCCTGAGCGATTCCTCGCGAGCGCCTAAGGGCAGATAGGTCAGATCAATATCGACGGAAAGGCGCGGCATATTTCTGTAGAACAGGTTGATGGCCGTGCCACCCTTGAGCGCGAATACGTTCTCCCGGGCGATATACGGCAGGACGCTCAGAAGCAACCGAACCTGATGCACATAGCGCTCATGCATGTGAGTCTCCCCCATCTCCGTCCACGGTCGCAAACTCCCCTGGCACGTAGATCCGGTAGGCCGGATGCATCCTGCCGCCACTTACCAGGGCCCGCGGCCCCGAGCCGAGGTCGACTTCCGAGGGGTCGAGATGTTTGCGCCATGGATGCCGGTGCCTGTCCGCGAAAACGAAAAACAGCCGGCGGACCTTCACGCTACGGCAGAGCGTGAGCAGTCTCATCAAATGTTGAGGTCGCAGCGTCGTCAACCCCTCGAAGATTTTGTCCAGGTAGTTGAAGCTCGCGCGGTGCGGCAACTCGTCGAGCGCCTCGAGGATGGCTCGTTCAGGCGATGAGGCTTTGATGGACCACCCCAACGCATTCACCAGCTGAGCGGGTTGTCCGGTATCTTGACCGGCGTGCATTACGCCCGTCAGGTCATCGTCGAAGAGCGTGGAACGGTGCGTGATGATTTTCGCCTGCATCGGCAACCGCTTCAGCCATGACGGCGCGCGTCCGTAGACGTGAATGCGAGGCGAACCGCCGAGACCGACATAGTGGGCATAGCCCGCAATGTCGAGAGCGCTCTCGCCGCCCAGGTGCACGTCATGCTTCAGGAGCCATTGTAATGAGAGAAGCAGGATTTCCCAGGACAAACCGGGAGAAGTCTGAAATCCCTCAGGCAGGGGTCGGCGGTAGACTCCCCGAATGATCCGCTCCAGCCATCCACGGGACACGTAGTTGTGGATGGACTTCGAGTCGAT
>JAJEBT010000062.1 GCA_022822405.1 Alphaproteobacteria bacterium | reverse complement strand
GGGAGTTGAAAGGATAGCTCTCCTGATTTACACTCTGTCGGCATGGGGCAGCCTCCGCGCTTGTGGTAACTGCTTGATACATTTACCAATAACACGGATTCACGCCCCATGCAAACTCCCGTGGTGATTTTTGCGGGCTAGCCAAGGCGAGTCAGCATGGCCGCATCGATAGGGTCGGTTTTCGCCAGTTGGCCGAGGACCTAGGCGAAGCTTGCCGGTCGGCCGGGTTTTCGTTTGCCTCCCCTTGGACGGGGCCTTCGCCATCAGCTCCGCATAGACCTGCGAAGCCGCAAGATCGAAGAGCATCACCCGCCCGGCGAACATCGGCAAGATTTGCTCCTCCAGGCCCTTATGCAGTCGATTTCGCCGGTGGCCGGCCGGCAGCGGCCAGACCCCGAAACGCAACTCGGCGACGGTAATGGCGGACAGATGCAGCGTTTCCAATGCCTGCGCGTCGAGCCATTCGGCAACGCACGGTTCCGGAGCCTTGCGCAGCGGCTCCGACACCACGTTGGTGTCTGCCAGAATCATTCCAGATCGATCAGCCGTGCCGGAGCGGTATCTCGTTGTGTGAAGCCCGCGAATTCCTCGTCTGTCAACCCGGCGCGCCGGCCGACGGTGGTCAGCAGCGTCCCCAGCGCGGCCCGCCCTTCCGGCAGGACTGTTGCCTCCAGGATAGCGCGCACCTCGGCCTCGGTGCTGCGGCCCTTCAGAGCTGCCCGCACACGCAGAGCGCGATGCACCTCGTCGGGCAGGTTGCACACGGTCAGCATGGCCATAGTCAATTCTCCATCATGCCTTCGATGCATGCTCTATAGGTGTATGAATGCAGTGCTGCAATCGCTAGCCTGCAGAAATCAGGTTTCACCAAAAGGCTTGCACCGTTGCTTGCGGTTTCTATGGGACTTGTATACTTGACTGGCCGCCGTTGGCCGCTGGTCGCGTGTGAAGAGGATCCAGTTCAATGGTTCCGTCATTCCGAATGGGAGCGAGGTGTTCGCTGGTATGGATCCAGCCCTCTTCGATTTGATTCCCTTGCCAGCCCTCATCAAAATTTACAGATGAGTGGACGACACAACGTTTATTCAATACCCTACACTGCAGGCACTGCGGCAAATCGGAAGGCGGCCGCAGTCCATGACAGGCGATCGGGGTCAAAGGCCATGTCGATGTATCCTGCTCTTGTCGACACGTTTTCCCAACATGTCGGTCCCGTCGACCTTACATGCCGTGGCAAGTAAGCGGGCCGGAAATTCGTTCGCCAGACGACTTCACCTCCACCAGCGCCAATTCAACTTGATGTACTGACACAATTCGGAGTGGCTCGGTACAGACTCTAGGCTTCGAGGGGGTCGGGATCCGGTCCCGGTTCTGCAGTTCCAGGACTTGTAGAACCGGCTTTCTTCCGACGTGGAGGCCCGTTGCGATCATGCGGTTGCTCCGGAACCGCGGGCGGGAACGGTTGGCAGGCTTCCACCGGTTGGTTGCATCCTGTCCGAAGTGATAAACAGGGGGCTCGCGCTGCCGTCTGTTCCGTTCGGAGGTTTCTAAGCCCATCGATGTCGAACCCCGGCAAACCACAGGATGAACGCGGTGAACCCGAGGTGCTTGCGGGTCTCGTCGAACGCGTGACCTTTCACAATGCCGAGAACGGGTTCAGCGTTCTTCGCGTCAAGGTCAGGGGGCGTCGCGATCTCGAGACAGTGGTCGGCCATGCCCCAACGATCGGAGCCGGGGAATGGATCACGGCCTCCGGCGAGTGGGTGGAAGACCGCAGCTATGGCCGTCAGTTCAAGGCGCGCTTCCTCCGAACGTCGCAGCCAACCTCTGTCGAGGGGATCCGGAGGTATCTGGCCTCCGGCATGATCCACGGTATCGGCAAGGTCTATGCGGCCAAGCTGGTGCAGGCGTTCGGAGAGGATGTCTTTGACGTCATCGAGAACTATCCGGAGAGACTGCGGGAAGTGAGCGGGATCGGTCCGGTACGGGCTGCCCGCATCGTCGAGGCGTGGGCGGAGCAGAAGGTCGTGCGCGAGATCATGGTGTTCCTCCATGAGCACGGCGTCAGCACTGCGCGTGCGGTCCGCATCTTCAAGACATATGGCGTCGACTCGGTGCAGGTGATGTCCGAAAACCCGTACCGCCTCGCGCGCGACATCCGCGGCATCGGATTCAGGACGGCCGACACGATCGCGATGCAGCTCGGCATCGAGAAGACGGCGATGATCCGGATCCGTTCGGGGATCTCCTTTGCTCTTGCCGAAGCGATGAATGAGGGCCATTGCGGACTGCCGCGGGACAGGCTGATTGCTGATACCGCCGGCCTTCTGGAAGTCGCCCCGGATCTCGTCGCCGAAGCCATGGAGCAGGAGATTGCCGACGGTTACGTGGTGGTCGACAGGGTCGGGGACACGGAATGCGTCTTTCTGCTGGCGCTGTACCGTGCCGAGGCCTATATCGCGCGCCGGCTTCATGCGTTGCGCCGCGGCGGCCGCCCGTGGCCGGACATTGACAGCGAGAAGGCGATCCCGTGGGCGCAGCAGCACACCGGCCTCGAACTCGCCGGCAGCCAGAGGGAGGCGGTGCGCACGGCGCTTCTTTCGAAGGTCATGGTCATCACCGGCGGGCCCGGTGTCGGCAAGACGACGATCGTCAACACCATATTGCGCATTCTCGCTGTCAAGCAGGTCCGGATCGCGCTGTGCGCGCCGACGGGCCGCGCCGCCAAACGCATGAGCGAGGCCACCGGACGCGAGGCGAAGACGATTCACCGACTGCTAGAGGTCGATCCGCGCTACGGCACCTTCCGGCGAACCGTGGAGAACCCGCTCGAGTGCGATCTCCTGGTTGTCGACGAGGCCTCGATGGTTGATGTCATGCTGATGTACGCGTTGCTGAACGCCCTGCCCGGGAACGCGGCGCTGCTGGTGGTCGGCGACGTGGACCAGTTGCCCTCGGTCGGGCCGGGACAGGTGCTTGCGGACGTGATCGGAAGCGGCTTGCTGCCGGTCGCCCGCCTTACCGAAGTTTTCCGGCAGGCGGCGGAGAGCCGAATAATCGTCAATGCCCACCGCATAAACGAGGGAGAGATCCCCGAACTCGCCCGGCCCGACGGCGAAAGCGATTTCTATTTCGTGCGGGCGGATGAACCGGAAACCGCCCTGCAGCGCATCGTCGAGCTTGTCAGCACCCGCATACCGGGACGTTTCGGGTTCGACCCGATCCAGGACATCCAGGTGCTGTGCCCGATGCAGCGCGGCGATGTCGGCGCCCGGCGGCTCAACAAGGAGCTTCAGGAGACCCTCAACCCTTCGGAAGAGCGCAAGGTGGAGCGTTTCGGCTGGACCTTTTCCCGCGGCGACAAGGTGATGCAGACCGAAAACGATTACGACCGCGAGGTCTACAATGGCGATATCGGCTTCATTCAGGATGTCGATCCGGAGACTGCCGAGATCACGGTCGAGTTCGACGGCCGGGCGCTGGCCTACGGATTCGGCGAACTCGACGCCCTGGTGCCTGCCTATGCGACGACGATTCACAAGGCGCAGGGTTCCGAATATCCCGCTGTCGTCATTCCCGTGACGACCCAGCACTACATCATGCTGCAGCGCAATCTCCTCTATACCGGCGTGACGCGCGGCAAGCGGCTGGTGGTCCTGGTCGGCCAGCACAAGGCCGTCGCCATAGCCGTCGGAGCGGCGTCGGGGCGGCGCAGATGGTCGAAGCTTCGCGAATGGCTTGAGGGCAGCGCATCGGAGGCGCCGGCGGACCAGCTGGCATTCGACGCGCTGGCATGAGCGCGGCGCCCGTCCGGCGTGGAGGAGGATAAGCGCGGGCCGCGGAGCCGGCCCGGATGATGGCCGCGGATCAGCCCGACGGTATCGAGAATCGCGGCCGCAGGAGCCAATACCGCCCGCTCGACTTCATGTGGCCCGCGATTTCGGCCGCCCGCGGTCCCGCGCCCCAGAAGATGTCCGCGCGGACGGCGCCGCTGATCGCGCCGCCTGTGTCCTGTGAGACAACGAGCCGCCGGAACGGTTCGGCACGCCCCCCGGGAAGGGTCGTTTCCAGCCATAGCGGCATCCCCAGCGGAATCCGGTGACGGTCGACAGCAACGCTTCTGCCGGGCGTCAGCGCCACGCCGGCGGTGCCGACCGGACCGGGGCCGGACAGCTGCCGGAAGAACACGTAGGACCTGTTGGTGTGCATCAGCTTCCGGCCGGCCTTCGGATTGGCCTTGAGCCATCGCCGGATGGCCTGCATCGACATCTTTTCCGCCGGAATGGCTCCGTTGCGGATGAGTGCGCGGCCGATCGCCGTGTAGGGCTGTCCGTTGAATCCGGCATAGCCCAGCCGCATGACGGTTCCATCGCGCAGGCGAACCTGTCCCGAACCCTGGATCTGCAGGAAGAATGCGTCGATGGCGCTGTCGACCCAGACCAGTTCGAGGCCGCGGTTGTCGAGGGCGCCTCCGTCGATGCTGGCGCGGTCGTGATAGGGCTTGAGGGCGCCATTGACCGCGAGGCCTGCAACCCGCCGGCCCTTGAGATCGTTCCGGAACCGGCTGAGGTCGACCGTTATCAGTTCCGGAGGACGCTTGTAGAGAGGGACGCTGTAGCGGGTGTCGCGCTTGCGGGATCCGCGGAGCTGAGGCTCGAAATAGCCGGTGACCAGCCCATCCGGATTGCCGTCCCCGGCGGTGACCCGGACCGGGACGAAGTTGCGCTCGAAGAATCTCCTGGCGTCCGGGGCGCGCCCTGTGGAGGCCCGCGCTTCCCTGCACACCGCCCGCCAGTCGGCCGCGCGTCCGAACCGCCCCGTACCGTGCCGGAGCAGCCACCTGCAGGATTTCAGGAAGGTGACGAGCGCCGCCCGATGGTTGTCATCGGCCCAGCCGCGCAGATCGGAGAACCGGGCGGGTTCGAAGCGGACCCCGGCGCTTTCCTTGCGTTCCGCCGGGGCGCAGGCGGCGGCGGAGAGGACAAACAGCGCCAGCGCGCATATTCGCACCGGCCGCGGAGCGCCGCCTCGCGGTTGCCGGGCCGTCCCAGCCGACGCCATTGCCGCCGTGCCCGACCTCACTGCTGTGCGCCGGTCTCCACCAGCTTCCAGTTGGGATCGGCCGATTGCGTGTCCCGGCGGAAGGTCCAGATATCCTCGATCTCGGTAACGTCGTTGGGATCGCCGTCAATGATCCTGTTTTCCGCATCCCGCGTGACGTTGATCTGGCCCGACTTGAAACAGACGGTTACGACCGCATCCCGCCCTGCCATGCCGGCGTCGACGATGCTTGACGAGATACCCGTGATTTCCGTCTCAAGCGTCTCGTTTGCCCGGGCGCGTTCCTCGACGGCGTCCCTGAATTGTTCGAAGACATCTTCCGCAAGCAGGGGCTGGAGTCTGTCGAGTTCGCCGGCGGAAAACGCTCTGACGATCATTTCGAACGCGCCGTTCGCGCCCTCGAGGAACCCGGCGGGATCGAAGAATCTGTCCTCCTCGCGGATATTCTCGATGCCCGCCACCAATCTGTCGTCGTCGGAATCGTATGCGGGGTCCGGGCGGTGCGCCTGGGCGGCGGTCTCCTCATCGTCTTCAAAGTCGGGTTCCGCACCGTTGTCCGCGCGACGATTGGGAAGTTCGACGACTTTGTCCTCGTTCATTTCCTGGCTGCGTTCGGCGAACGGGTTCTGCCGCTCCCGCTGATGCCCCGTCTTCTTGCCGAGCACGTTCCGCAGCCTGAGCACCAGGAAAGCCGCAACCATGGCGAAGAGGATGATGTCAAGGAATTGAAATCCGTTGCCCATTTGACCAGCTTTCTGCAGATCCCCTGATATGGCCCCGGCCAAATCTTCCGCCGCCAGGGCCGGCGGGCGCGCACAGGGCATGATCACGCAACCGCGCTCCGGCATTGAACTTTCGTTCGAAAGCGTACACCCTGCCGTCAGTACTGTACATAAGGCGTTAGCCCGGAAATCGCAAGCATGGCAGTCATCTTACTTGCAGCGTTCATCGCCATTCCGGTTATCGAGATCGCCGCGTTCATCGAGATTGGCAGTTGGATCGGTCTGTGGCCGACGATCGGCGTGGTGATCGCCACGGCGGTTGCGGGTTCCGCGCTGCTGCGCCTGCAGGGCCTGGCCGTTTTGCGCCGTTTCCGCGAGAGCATGCTCCGCAACGAGCTTCCCGTGGCCGAGGTCTTCGACGGCCTGTGCCTGCTCGTCGCCGGCGCGTTCCTTCTCACGCCGGGGTTCTTTACCGACCTTGTCGGGTTCGCCCTCATGATTCCGCCCTTCCGACTATGGGTTGCGCGAGGGCTGCTCAGCGGTCTCGCGAAGCGCGGACATGTGGTCTCGGCTGCCGCGAGCGGCGGTCCGGATGGCTGGTCCGGCGATTCCGGCGGGGGTGACGGGGCTGGTCCGGTAATCGACGGGGAGTTCGAGGAAATCGAGAGGAAATCAGGAGCCCGGAACAGGCGACCGACTTCCTGAAGCGGCAGCTATCCGGTCGTTCGGATCGGATCCCGGTCCGGCGGACGGACGTGGAGCCAGTCCTTCCCGGCCGCCCGACCCGTGGGAAGTCGTTGCCCGCATGCGGTCGCGTAGGTGCGAAGGGCATCCTGGGGCGGAACGCCGACCGGGTCTGCTCAGCGCGGCAAGACGCGTCGTGTCGGCTTGCGGCGCCGGGCCGTCAGGAGTTCCTTCGCCTGCTCTCGTCCGTCCTGTGCCAGGACAGATCCCTGCGGGCGGGGATGTCGGACAGTCCCCGGTTCCGGCCGTCGCGGACCGCGCCCGTTCGCGATCTGAGCAGCGATGCCAGGCACCTGGCGTCGCTGCTGCCGCCGCGCAGGCCACGGAGTTCGACGTGGTCCAGCACATGCACGTTGTTCCGCCGGTAGAAATAGAGTTCGACAAGACAGTTCGGCGTCCGGTAGCGCCGGAATTCCGCTGGCGGTTCGCGGCGAACGAAGGCTGGCTTGCCGAACAGCCCGTCGATTTCGGCGCGGGTCATGCCAAGCATCTGTTCCGGCCTGAGGGAAACCTGCTGCTCCTGGCCGCCGGTTCCGGGAGACGGCTCCGGCGCTCTGGCCGCTGGCGTCGGTGCTGGCTCTGGCGCTGGCCCGGCGGCAGAAGTCCGGTCGCCGGTATCGGTCGCGGATGTGGCGGGAGGAGGAGATGCCGAAGGCATGTCCGTGAGACGGCATCCCGACAGGCCGAGGCCGGCAGCCAGAACGAGGACGAGGAGTCCGGGGGACAAGCCGTGCGGCGAGCGCATTGCGCTGGAGATCAGCCGGCTGCGTGTTCGGTCGCGGAGGCGGGCCGGTCGGCCGGATGACGACGGTAAAGGCGCCAACTGCCGTTCATCCTAGGATTTCCGGTCGGATACGGTCCCGATGTCGCCGACTATTTCTCCACCGGGCTCGACTTCGAGCTGGCCGAACCTGATGGTGCCTGCCACCCGCCCGCCCGAGCGGACGGAAAGCGTGTTGCGGACGGTAAGTTGGCCTTCGAATTTGCCGCTGATGATGGCTTTTTCCACATCGGCTTCGCCGTTGAATGTTCCGTTGGAGGAGACCTCGATTTCCCGGCAATCCGTCAGTTCGGCCTCGACATCGCCCTCGACGATGATTCTCTCGCAGGAACCGATGTTGCCCGTCAGCTTGATGTCGCGGCCAACGATGAGTTTCTTGTTATCCGGCTCGGCCTGTCTCGGTGCAGCCCGGCCCGAGTGCAGGGGATCAGGGGCCCGCATCGGGTTCGCCGCTGCAGGGGGAAGCCGGGCGCCGGCCCGCGCGTCGGCCGGTTCCCCGTCCGCCTTCGGCGGGGCCTCGGATTTGGTGGTTTCCTCGTTGCTGTCCATGATGCCTTCCCTGTTGGCGACCCTTCGATTGCACCGAAATACTGCCGGTTGCCGGCGCGCCCTTCCGGCTGCCCATCCGTCCAGAAGCGATCAGGCCTTCCACCGCAACATCGTTTCGTGTGGCTGCAGGCGTCCGGACAATTCGCCATAAAGCCGGTGGGTCAGCGCCACCGTGCCGTGGTGTTGCGACCCGTCCCGCGGCCGTTGCCGCACAGCCTGTTCCGCCGACAGATGCACAGGAAGAGGCACGGCTGCATTATAGTTCATCGTTTCCGGGCATGACAATCGGGAATCGGCGGCACCCCACCGGAATCCGGTCCGGAACCACGGTCACCGCTCGTGGTCGGACGCGAGGATGTCTCGTGTCGCGATCCCGGCTATAAACGCCGCTGGTCGTTGTCACTGCAGTAGCGGAGCGTGAAATGTACGATGTGGTTGGGGTCGGCAACGCTGTTGTCGACGTCATTGCCCGGGCGGACTTTGCCGATGTCGAGCGGCTTGCCCTCAACAAGGGCGCGATGACGCTTATCGAGCCCGAGGAGGCGGATCGCCTGATGGGCGAGATGACGGCTGCGAAACTGAGTTCCGGCGGCTCTGTCGCCAACAGCCTCGCCGCCATGGCCTCACTCGGAAGCAGCGTCGCCTTCGTCGGCAAGGTGCAGCAAGATGAATCCGGCCGGGCGTTCCAGCACGACATGGCGGCAATCGGGGTCGACTGCTGTCTGCCGGCCGCTGCCGAGGGTCCGGCGACCGCGCGCTGCCTGATCTTTGTCACGCCGGATGCCGACCGCACCATGCAGACATCGCTGGGTGTCAGCAGTCTGCTCGGCCCGGACGATATCGATCCCGCCGCCATCCGCGACGCGCAGATCACTTATCTCGAAGGCTACCTGTTCGACCTCGACCTGGCGAAGCAGGCGTTCGTGCGTGCCGCCGAACTCTCCCACGCGGCCGGCAACCGGGTTGCGCTGACGCTCTCGGATCCGTTCTGCGTCGCGCGCCATCGTGCCGCATTCCGTCAGCTCGTCGCAGGTCATGTGGATATCCTGTTTGCCAACAGCGATGAAATCATCTCCCTGTACGAGGTGGAGTCCTTCGATGATGCGGCTGACCTGGTCTCGGCCCAGGTCGAGACCGCCGTGATCACGCGCGGCGAGGCGGGATCCGTGATCATCGGCAACGGCGAAAGGTTCCATGTCGACGCCGAACCGGTCGCTGACGTCGTCGATACGACAGGAGCCGGCGACCTCTATGCGGCTGGCGTGCTGTTCGGCCTGACGAGGGGGTACGAGCTCGACGTTGCGGGGCGGGTGGGGGCCATCTGTGCCGCCGAGATCATCAGCCATTACGGGGCGAGGCCCGAGACCCCGCTGAGCGACATTGTCAGAGAGGCCCTCGGCTAGACTCCCGGGCGCCACCGGATCGGGAGCAGGCTCAAGCGGTTGAACGATGACCGGACTTCGCAACATTGCGATCATTGCTCATGTCGATCATGGCAAGACCAGCCTGATCGACCAGTTGCTGCGCCAGTCCGGCAGTTTCCGTGACGGACAGCAGGTTGCCGATCGCATCATGGATTCCGGCGCTCTCGAACGGGAACGCGGGATCACGATCCTTGCCAAATGCGCCTCGGTCATGTGGAAGGGCGTGCGAATCAATCTTGTCGATACCCCCGGCCATGCGGATTTCGGGGGCGAGGTCGAGCGCATCCTGACCATGGTGGACGGTGTTCTGGTCCTCGTTGATGCCACGGAAGGACCGATGCCGCAGACCAAGTTCGTGACCGCGAAGGCCCTTGCGCTGGGCCTGCGGCCGATCGTGGTCATCAACAAGCTCGATCGTCCCGACCAGCGTGCGGAAGAGGTCGAGGTCGAAATCTTCGACCTGTTTGCCGCACTCGGCGCGAGCGATGAGCAGCTCGACTTCACGATGCTCTACGCATCGGCCAGGGAAGGCTGGTCGGCAAACTCTCCCGACGGCCCGCGTGAAACGATGGCGCCGCTGTTCAACACAATCGTCGCCCATGTGCCGCCACCCACCGCCAGCGCAGATGCGTCGTTCGCAATGCTGGCAACGATCCTCGAGAACGATGCTTATCTCGGCCGTGTGCTGATCGGACGCGTCGAACGCGGCACGGCGCGAAACAATGCGCCGGTGGTTGCCGTCGGACGCGACGGAGAGCCGCTGGAAACCGCGCGCCTGACGAAGCTCCTGGCGTTCCGCGGCGTCGAGCGGGTTCCGGTCGCGGAGGTTGCCGCCGGAGACATCGTCGCCGTCGCCGGTCTCCGGCACGCGTCCGTTGCCGACACGGTCTGCGATCCCGAACACCCCGAGCCGATTCCCGCGCGCCCCGTCGATCCGCCGACATTGTCGATGTATTTCTCGATCAACGATTCGCCCCTGGCCGGCAATGATGGCGACAAGCTCACCTCGCGCATGCTCGGCGCGCGCCTCTACCGTGAAGCGGAAGGCAACGTCGCGATTTCGGTGGGCCAGACGGAAGACGAGAACGTGTTCGAGGTCCGGGGCCGCGGCGAGCTGCAACTCGGCGTTCTTGTCGAAACGATGCGGCGCGAGGGGTATGAGCTGTCGCTGTCGCGTCCGCGCGTGCTCCTGCGCACTGACGACCGGACCGGCGGGCGGATCGAACCGATCGAGGAGGTCGTCATCGATGTCGATGACGAATTTGTCGGTGTGGTGATCGGCGCCATGGGGGAGCGCCATGGCGAGATGATCGACATGGGGCCGTCGGGCGGCGGCAAGACGAGGCTGGTCTTCCATGCACCTTCGCGCGGACTGATCGGCTGGCACGGAAAATTCCTGAACGAAACCCGCGGGACCGGCGTCATGAGCCGGATCTTTCACGCCTACGGCCCCGTGAAGGGGCCGGTTGCCGGACGCCGCGCCGGCGTGCTCGTCGCCAACGGCGCCGGGCGGGCGGTGCCCTATGCGCTGGCAGCTCTTGAGGAACGCGGCGAACTGTTCATTGATCGCGGCGCCGACGTCTACGAAGGCATGATCGTCGGCGAGCACAGCCGGGATGTCGATCTTGCCGTAAACGTGCTCCGGACCAAGAAGCTGACCAATATCCGTGCTGCCGGGAATGACGACGCGATACGGCTGACGCCGCCGAGACGACTCAGTCTTGAAGACGCCATCGGCTATATCGAGGACGACGAGCTCGTCGAAGTGACACCGGCTCACGTCAGGCTGCGCAAGCGCGTGCTTGACGCCACTGCGCGCAAGCGCGAGAGCCGCAGGCATGCCTCCGGTGCCGCCCCGGCATAGGCCTGCCGGGGCCTGCGGATCATGCCCGGCCGTGCCGTTGCGGTCGGGGGGACTCGTGGACTCCTGCAGGGCTGCATGAAGTATCTCCTTGATTCCCGGTTCCGGACGATCTTCCTGTTCGGGATGGCAAGCGGGCTGCCGGCGCCGCTGGTGTTTGCGACGCTGTCCATATGGCTGCGCGAGGAAGGCCTTTCGCGAACGTCGATCGGCTTGATCGGAGCGGTCACGACCCCCTATGCGATCAATTTCCTGTGGGCGCCGCTCGTCGACCGGCTGCGCCTGCCGGGCCTGCATCGCGCGCTCGGGCAGCGGCGGTCATGGCTGCTGGCCTGCCAGCTTGCCCTGGTGCCGGCGGTGATCGCTATGGGACTGCAGAAGCCGGCGGAAGCGACCGCCGTCCTTGCCGCTGCTGCCCTCATGATTTCGATCGTGTCCGCGACCCAGGATGTCGCCATCGACGCCTACCGGATCGAGATCCTCGAGCCCGAGGAGTATGGAGCCGGCGCGGCGGTCGCGATCTATGGTTGGCATGCCGGCGCGTTCGTCACCGGCGCCGGCGCGCTCTATGCCGCCGCCTGGGGCGGCTGGACGACGGCCTACATGCTGTCGGCGCTTGCCATCGCAGGGGTGGCGTCAGCCGTTTTCTTTGCGCGTGAGCCTGACCGTCTTCGCGAGCCGGCGCCTCCCTCGGCAGGTGTCGCCGACCGGCTGCGTCGTGCAGCCGTGGCGCCGCTTGCGGAATTCTTCCAGCGGCTTGGCTGGTTGGCTGCCCTCGTCCTGGCCGTCATCGTCTTCTACAAGTTCGGAGACGCAATGCTCGGCCGCATGGCGGGCGTATTCTATGTCGATCTCGGTTTCACGAGGGTCGAGATCGCGAACTACTCGAAATCCGTCGGTCTTGTCGCCACCTTGCTCGGCGTTGCCGTCGGCGGATGGGTCTGCGTGCGCATCAGCGTGATGCGGGCGCTGTTCCTCGGCGCCTTCCTGATGATGGCCACCAATCTCGCGTTCGCCTTGCTCGCTTCGGGAGGCAAGGATTTCGGGCTGTTCGCGGCGGTGGTCTTCCTCGACAACCTGACCGGAGGCATGGCGACGACCGCGTTCGTTGCCTATCTCTCTGGCCTGTGCAATCTCGCGTTCACTGCCACGCAGTACGCGCTGCTGGCGTCGATCGGCAATTTCGCGCGCATTCAGCTCGGCTCGGTCTCGGGGTGGGCGGTGGACGCGCTCGGCGGCGACTGGACCCTGTTCTTCATCGGTGTCGGCGCAGCGTCCGTGCCCGCGATCCTGCTCCTGTGGTGGCTGGTGCGCGCCATGCGGAGGCGCGAAGGCGAGCAGCCGGCCGAAGAGGCGGGCGCCGCGTCCGGCTAGGTGCTGTCACGCCGCTCCCTAGGCCTGTGCATGTCGTGGTCTGCGCGGCCGGCTGCGCTCGAGGGAGCTCTCCGCGCCGGCGCTATCCCGCATCGAGGGCGTAGCCGGCCGACCTGACGGTGCGGATCAGGTCCTTTTTCTTGCCCGCGTTGAGCGCCTTCCGCAACCGGCGGATATGGACGTCGACGGTTCGGGAATCGATGTAGAAATCGTGTCCCCAGACCGCGTCGATGAGCTGGTTGCGGGAGAACACGCGGCCCGGCCGTTCCATGAAATGGCGCAGCAGGCGGAACTCCGTCGGGCCGAGTGCGATCAGTTCGCCACCGCGCCGTACCTTGTACTCGGAAAGGCTCATTTCGATGTCTGCGTAGATCAGCTTTTCTTCGGCCAGAGCCGGGCGCGCACGGCGGAGGACGGCGCGCATCCGCGCAAGCAGCTCGTCGGGCGCCACCGGCTTCGAAATATAGTCGTCGGCGCCGGTATCGAGGCCGCGTACGCGATCCGTCCGATCGCTGCGCGCGGTCAGCATGATGATCGGCAGGTCCCGGGTGGTGGTCCGGCGCCGCAGTTGGCGGCAGACCTCGATGCCGGACATGTGCGGCAGCATCCAGTCGAGAAGCACGATGTCTATGGCCCGTTCGTCGACGATCTCGAGAGCCCTTTCGCCGCTCTCGGTCGCCACGACATCGAACCCTCCGCGTTCGAGATTGTAGCGGAGGACATCCACCAGCGCGGTTTCGTCTTCGACGAGAAGGACCAGCGGCGTCATTCCGTCGCGCCCTCTGCCGTTCCCGAGAGCGGCAGGTCGAATGCTTCCGCTTCCCGGCCCCGCGGCCTCGCCGTGCGCAGCCGTTCTCCGTGGACAAGGAAATAGATGGTTTCTGCGACATTGGTGACATGGTCGCCGATTCGCTCGACATTCTTGGCGATGAACAGGATCTGGGTGCAGACCGCGACGTGTTTGGGGTTTTCGATCACCTGCAGCGCCTCGCGAAATACGTTGGCATAGGCATTGTCCAGCGTTTCGTCCGCATGCCAGGCTTCGATGGCCCGGTCGGCGTCGCGGGCGATATAGGCGTCGAGCACGGTCTTGAGCATCTGCTGGGCAAGCTTGCTCATGCCCGGAATGGATTGGACCGGGCCCGCCGGCGGGGCGGCGGACAGCGTGATCGAGCGTTTCGCGATATTGGCCGCGTAGTCCCCGATCCGCTCCAGGTCGGATGAGATCTTGAGAGCGGCCACGATCTGGCGAAGATCCTGGGCCATCGGCTGGCGCAGCGCCAGCAGCCGCGTCGCCTTGATGTCGATCTCGTAGTTGAGATCGTCGATCAGGTCGTCGTCCGAGATGATCTCCTGTGCAAGGTCCGGGTTGCGCTGCACGACGGCCTCCACCGCGCGGCTGATCTGCGACTCGGCGAGTCCGCCCATGCGGATGATGTCCTTGTCGAGATGTTCGAGTTCCTGATCGTACGACTTGACGATGTGATCGCCGGGTGTCGGGGTGCTGTTTGCCATGGCTGCGTCTCCGAATGCCCGTATCAACCGTATCTGCCGGTGATGTAGCCGTGCGTCCGTTCGTCTTTCGGGTTGGTGAACACGTTCTCGGTATCGCCGACCTCGACGAGGCGGCCGAGGTGGAAGAAGGCCGTTCTCTGGGAGACGCGGGCGGCTTGCTGCATCGAGTGCGTGACGATGACGATTGTGAAGCGTTTGCGCAACTCGTCGATCAACTCCTCGATGCGCGCGGTGGCAATCGGGTCGAGTGCCGAGCACGGTTCGTCCATCAGGATGACGTCCGGGCTGACCGCGATGGCGCGGGCAATGCACAGGCGCTGCTGCTGGCCGCCGGACAGTCCGGTTCCGGGATCGCCGAGGCGGTCCTTTACCTCGTTGAGCAGGCCCGCCCGTTCCAGGCTGGAATGGACGACCTCGTCGAGGTCGGTGCGGTTCGAGACGAGGCCGTGAATGCGCGGGCCGTAGGCGATGTTGTCGTAGATCGACTTGGGAAACGGGTTGGGCTTCTGGAACACCATGCCGACGCGCGCGCGAAGCTGCACGACATCCAGATTGCGGTCGTGGATGTCCTGGTTGTCGATCGCGATCTCTCCGCTGACGCGGCATCCCTCGATGACGTCGTTCATCCTGTTGAGGCAGCGCAGGAAGGTCGACTTGCCGCAACCTGACGGGCCAATCAGCGCAATGACGCGATTCTCGGGTACGTCGAGATCGACGTTGAACAGCGCCTGCTTGTCGCCATAGAAGACGGACACGTCGCGCGCCCTGATCTTGATTGCCGCCGCAGTCGTCTCGAGCTCTTCGGTCATGTCCCCTGCCGCCAGCGCGGCCGATGCGATGTTCATATCATCCCTCATAAAATGCACCTGCTACCAGCGTCGTTCAAATCTCTTCCTGAGGAGAACGGCGAGGAGGTTCATGATCACCAGGAAGCCGAGCAGCACGATGATCGCAGCGCCCGTTCTTTCGGCGAACGCCCGTTCCGGGAGGTCGCTCCAGAGGAAAATCTGCACCGGCAGGACGGTCGAGGGGCTGAGCGGCCCGCCGGGAATGTCGACGATGAAGGCGACCATGCCGATCATCAGGAGCGGCGCCGTCTCTCCAAGGGCCTGGGCCATGCCGATGATGGTGCCGGTCAGGATGCCGGGCAGCGCCAGCGGCAGGACATGGTGGGTCACGGTCTGCACCTGCGAGGCGCCGACGCCGAGCGCCGCTTCGCGGATCGACGGCGGCACCGCCTTGAGAGCGGCGCGAGTGGCGATGATGATGGTCGGCAGCGTCATCAGCGCGAGCACGATGCCGCCGACAAGGGGGGCCGAGCGCGGCAGGCCGAAGAAGTTGAGAAAGACAGCGAGTCCGAGGAGGCCGAACACGATCGACGGCACCGCGGCGAGGTTGTTGATGTTGACCTCGATCAGGTCGGTCCAGCGATTCTTGGGAGCGAATTCCTCGAGATAGACGGCGGCCGAAACGCCGACGGGAAAACTCAGCAGCAGGGTGACCAGCATGGTCCAGAAGGAACCGACGATTGCGCCCCAGATGCCGGCCTGCTCGGCTTCGCGCGACGCGCCCGCGGAAAACAGCGTCGTGTTGAAATTCGCCTCGATCCGCCCGTCCGCCGCGAGCCGCTCGTACCACGCCACCTCGCGGTCCTTGAACGGTCGCTCGTCCTCCGGCGTGTCGACGCCGTACTTTCCCTTGTGGAACTGGTCGAGATCGTCGGAGGCCGTCAGCCAGATCTCGCGGGTGGTTCCGATGATGTCCGGATCGTCGATCACGATGCTCCGCAAGGCGACGTCGGCACCCGAGCTGACGAGCCTGCGGAGCTGCCGCTTGTCGCGGCGCTTGCGCACCTCGGGAAACAGCTTCTCGATTGCCCGGCGGTAGAGAACCGCGTAGTTGGCCGTTCTCAGGACCTCGGCGTCGCGCGTCCCGTCAGGATCGATCACTTCGGCATCGAAATGGATGTCGAGACGGATTTCGGTCTGGACGAAGGCGCTGTAGCCGGTTCCGATGATCGTGATCATCAGCCACAGCAGCACCGCAACGGCCGTGCCCACGGCGAGGATGCCGTAGGCACGGAACCGGCGCTCGGCGCGGTGCCTCGCGGCGAGGCCGGGCGACCGGCCGTCGACGGTCCCTGCGGTCGGCGTTGCCGCCTGTGTCGCGTCAGTCATACTGTTCCCTGTATTTGCGGACAACGTGCAGCGCAACCACGTTCATCGCGAGCGTCGCGCAGAAAAGCACGAGGCCGAGTGCGAACGCGGCAAGCGTCTTGGCGCTGTCGAACTCCTGGTCGCCGACCAGCAGCGTGACGATCTGGACGGTGACGGTCGTGACCGCCTCGAACGGGTTGGCCGTAAGGTTGGCCGCGAGACCGGCGGCCATGACGACGATCATCGTTTCGCCGATGGCGCGGCTGACGGCGAGCAGGCAGGCGGCGAAAATTCCCGGCAACGCGGCGGGCAGGATGACGCGCTTGATGGTCTCGGACTGGGTCGAGCCGAGCGCGTAGGATCCGTCGCGCAGGGATTGCGGCACGGCGCTGATGACGTCGTCGGAGAGCGACGAGACGAAGGGGATGATCATGATCCCCATCACAAGGCCGGCTGCGAGCGCGCTCTCGGACGCGACGTCGAACCCCAGCACGTCGCCGAGCTCGCGCAGATGTGGAGCGACGGTCAGGGCGGCAAAGAACCCGTAGACCACCGTGGGAACGCCGGCGAGAATCTCCAGCACCGGCTTGATGGCGGACCGCATGCGCGGCGCCGCGTATTCCGACAGGTAGATGGCCGAGAACAGGCCGATCGGAACTGCGATCATCATGGCAATGGCGGTGATCAGCAGCGTGCCCGAGAACAGCGGGATGGCCCCGAAACTGCCGGACGCCCCGACCTGGTCCTTGCGCAGCGCCGTCTGCGGACTCCATTCGATCCCGAACAGGAAATCCACAAACGACACCTTGCCGAAGAAGCGGATCGATTCGAAGATCAGCGACAGGACGATGCCGGCGGTGGTGATGATCGCGATCGTGGAACAGGCGATCAGGAAGATGCGAAGCGCCCGCTCGACGTGATTGCGGGCCCGCATTGCCGGAGTCACCGTGCGCAGAGCCAGGAGGCCGCACCCGATCGCAATGGCGAGCGCCAGCACGAACAGTGCGCTATTGCCGATGACGCGCAATTCCCTGAGATGTTCGGCGCCGCTGGCTGCGGCCTGGCCAAGCAGCGTGTCGGTCCCGCGGCCGGTGACGTTGCCGTCGGCAAGCGCGCGGATGTCGCTCATCAGCAGGCCGAGCTGGTCCGGGGGCAGGTTCCGGGCTTCGGCAGGAAGCGACGACGTCACGAGATCCTCGAGGACCACAGGCTGCACGATCAGCCACAGCGCCGCCACGAGCACGGCCGGCACCGCGCACCACAGGGCGAGGTATGTGCCGTGATAGACCGGCCGGGAGTGAAGGAGATGAGGTCGACTGCCGGTCGAGGCCACCGCCCGCTTCCGGCCCATGACGTATCCGATGGCGGTGAGCAGGAGGAGGACGGCGATCAGCACCGTGGGCGACATCTTGTTCTCCGCATTCGCATCCCGGTCCGCGCGTCCGCGGGGACCTGCGGCATGACCGCCGGTACGGCCCATATCCGGAACCAGGCGCGCCCGTGACCCGCAGGACCCTGCCCGAACCCGCTAGGTACCCGTGCTCCAAGTCCTGTACATGACAGTTTTATTAAAATTATGTGACGATCGTGCCGCCGGTCCGGTTATCCCCCGATACCGCCGCGCCGGGATCACGAGGGTGTGGTGGCGTCGGCCGGATCGCGCGTTTCTGCCGCAGGCAGGCGGACGGTGAAGGTGCTGCCCCGGCCGACCTCGGATTCGATCTCGAGGCGGCCGCGATGGCGGTTCACGATGTGCTTGACGATGGCAAGGCCGAGCCCCGTGCCGCCGAGTTCGCGCGATCTGGCGGCGTCGACGCGGTAGAAGCGCTCGGTCAGGCGCAGCTTGTGTTCGTCGGCTATTCCCGGACCGTCGTCGATGACCGATATCTCGATGCTCGTGCCATCCGCGGACTCCGGCAGCGGTTCGCTGCTGTTGCGGGCGATGATGCGCACCGCCGAGTTGTCGCCGCTGTACTTGACGGCGTTGTCGACCAGGTTCTGCAGGAGTTGCGTGATTTCCTCCTCGTCGCCGCGGATGCCGGGCAGGGAGAGCGGCGATTCCACCCTGATGTCGATGCCGCGTTCCGCCGCCGGAATCTGGAGGGAGCGGGCGACATCGGAGAGCAGATCGGGAAGATTGACGACACCGCCCGGCGGCGTCATCTCGTTCATCTCGATGCACGACAGTGACAGCAGATCCTCGGTCAGCCGGGTCATGCGGGCAATATGGGTGTCCATCATCTCGACGAACTTTCGCTGCGCCTCGGGATCGTCCGTGGCCGCTCCCTGGAGCGTCTTGATGCAGCCCGCAAGCACGGCAAGCGGAGTCTTGAGTTCGTGGCTGGCGTTGGCCACGAAGTCGGCCCGGGCCTGATGAATCTTCCGGATCTCGGTGGTGTCATGAAACGCGAGCACGGCCGCCGCTTCGCTTTCCGGCGATACCGCGAGCTTCCGCATCTGGACAGTGAACGTGCTCTGGGTGGGAAACAGGGTCTCGAACTCGACGAGCTCGCGGTCGCCGCCCGCGAGGATCCGGTCGGCAGCTGCTAGCACGCCGGGATCGCGCACCACGGACGACAGGTCGGCGCCGCGGCTTGCCGTGCCGAGCAGTTCCGTCACCCCGACGGTCGCGTGAACTATGTAGCGGTCGCTGTCGATCAGGATCAGCGGATAGGGGAGGCCTTCCAGGATCGTCTCTGCAGCCGCCACCTGTGCGGTGAGCTGCTGGTATTCCCGCTCCCAGGCCGAATTGGCCCTGTCGATTGCGGCGGCAAACTCCGGCAGCAGCCCCGGGTGGTGATCCGCATGCGCCGTGCCGGTTCCCGGTTCCCGGGCGCGCCCGGCAATCTCAGCGATGTTGCGCAGCAGGTGGCGGGCGACGGCGACAAGCGCCACCGCGCACACGATGCCGGCGATCAGGGCGGCATCGGGCTCGAGCATGCCGAGGACGGCGAGGACGGCGAGGGCGGCGAGGACGGGTGCCGAGGCCATGCCGGCCAACGCAAGAACCCGCCACCAGGATATGTTCCCTCTATTCATCCCTTCCTGCTGTCGCACCGGCTTCCGGCGCCCGCACCATCAGCGTGTCAGCGGCCCCGGGTGCAATCCTCGGCGCGAGCGGCCATTTCCAGCGCGTCATGGGCGGCCATGGTCGCGAAGTTCACGAGTTCGGCATCGTTGGCGCTCATCGGCGCGATCTGCACCGAATGCTGGAGCCCGATCAGAAGCGGGCCGATGACGGTGCCGCCGCCGAGCTTGTGAAGGATGTGCGACGAGATCGCGGCCGAATGCAGGCTCGGCATGATCAGGACGTTGGCCGGGCCCGACAGCCGGCAGAACGGGTAGACGTGCCGCAAATCCATGTCGAGCGCGACTTCGGCCGTCATTTCCCCGTCATATTCGAAATCCGCGCCTTCGTCGTCGAGAATCCCGACGGCCTCACGCACGTGCGAGGCGAAGGTGCCGGGCGGATTGCCGAAATTGGCCGACGACAGGAAGGCGACCAGCGGCTCGTGTCCCACCGACCGCGCCTTGGCGGCGCACTGGCGGGCAATGCGCGCGAGCTGCGCCGCGTCGGGGCTCTGGTGGATGGCCGTGTCGGCGATGAACACGGTGCGGCCGCGCGACATCATCATCTCGAGTCCGAAGACCTCGTGCCCGGGAACAGGGTCGACGGCGCGGCGGATATCGGCGTAGCACACCGAATAGTTGCGCGACAGGCCGGTGACCATGGCGTCTATGTCGCCATGGGCGAGCATGCAGGCGGAGAACACGTTGCGGTCGGTATGGACGAGGCGCTGGCAGTCGCGATAGAGGAGTCCCTCGCGCTGCAGGCGGCCGTAGAGAAACTCGATGTAATGGGTGTTGCCGCCCGAAAGCCGGGCATTGTGGATCTCGATCCCCCCGGCCCCGGTCAGCCCGAGCTGCTGGATGGTCCGCTGGACACGCTCTTCGCGGCCGATCAGCACCGGCGTGCCGAGCCCGGACTGGGCGAAGGCGATGGCGGCGCGGATCGTGGTCTCCTCCTCGCCTTCAGCGAATCCGACCCGGCGCGGGCTCGCCCGCACGTCGGCATGAATCGTCTGGAGCATGGAGACGGTAGGATCGAGGCGCGCCGACAGCGCGACCTCGTAGGACTTGACCTCCGGCATCTCCATGCGCGCGACGCCGCTGTCGACGGCCGCCTGGGCGACGGCCGGCGGAATCCACGAGATCAGGCGCGGATCGAAGGGGACCGGGATGATGTAGTCCGGCCCGAACTGCAGGCGCCGGCCGGAATAGGCGGCGGCGACCTCGTCGGGGACGTCGTTGCGCGCGAGCTCGGCCAGAGCACGCGCCGCCGCCATCTTCATCTCGTCATTGATGGTGCGGGCGCGGACGTCGAGCGCGCCGCGGAAGATGTAGGGAAAGCCGAGAACGTTGTTGACCTGGTTGGGATAGTCGGACCGGCCGGTGGCGATTATCGCGTCGGAACGCGCGCGCTGCGCCGCCTCGGGAAAGATCTCGGGGTCCGGGTTGGCCATGGCGAAGATGATCGGCTGCGCCGACATCGACTTGACCATCTCCGGCGTCACCGATCCGGCCACCGAGACCCCGAAGAACACGTCCGCGCCCTTCATCGCGTCGGCCAGGCTGCGCGCGCGCGTGTCGACGGCGTGCGCCGACTTCCATTGGTTCATTCCGTCCTCGCGGCCGGTATGGATCACGCCGTTGGTGTCGCACAGGAGCACGTTGTCGTGGCGCATCCCGAAGGCCTTGAGCAGTTCGGCGCAGGCGATGCCCGCGGCGCCGGCGCCGTTGATGACCAGGGTCGTCGTGGCGATGTCGCGTCCGGTCAGTTCGATCGCGTTGATCAGGCCGGCGGCGGCAATGATCGCGGTGCCATGCTGGTCGTCATGAAAGATCGGAATGTCCATCGCCTCACGAAGCCGGCTTTCGATCTGGAAGCAGTCGGGGGCGCGGATGTCTTCGAGATTGATGCCGCCGAAGGAGGGGCCGAGATGGCGCACGCAATTGACGAAGGCGTCGACGTCCTCGGTGTCGAGTTCGAGGTCGATGGCGTCGATGTCGGCAAAGCGCTTGAACAGGACCGCCTTGCCCTCCATGACCGGCTTGGAGGCGAGGCCGCCGAGATTTCCGAGTCCGAGAACCGCAGTGCCGTTGGAAATCACGGCGACGATGTTGCCTTTGGCGGTGTATTCGAAGGCGTCGGCCGGATCGTCGGCGATCTGCAGGCACGGGGCGGCGACCCCGGGCGAATAGGCCAGTGCGAGGTCGCGCTGGGTTGCGAGGGGTTTGGTCGGTGCAATCTCGATCTTGCCCGGCCGCCCGGAGCGATGCATCGCAAGGGCGTCCCGGTCAAGATCGCTGAGCTTCCGTTCCGCCATATGTATCGATCCCGCCAAGCTGCGATACCGGCAGGATAGTCACTAAATCGACGGCGTCCAGCCGGGCGGCTCGCGGGCCGCCGTCCCGGACCGCATCCCGTCGCGAAGGCAAGCGGCGGCAGTGCGGATTCGTTGACTTGGCAAGTCCGAAAACTCACTATCGCGCGGCAGCAACAGCCTACGAGCGCACCATGATGGACAAGGCCGCGGACGTGGTCGGGACAGCGGACATCGCCGGGGCGAAGGCATCGGAGCCCGAACGCCCGTCTTCCGGCGCGCCGCCGGCGGCGCCGGGTCCCGGCGCCGCGCAGTCGCCGATGATGGTCCAGTACTTCCAGATCAAGAAGGACCATCCGGACGCCATCCTCTTCTATCAGATGGGCGATTTCTACGAGATGTTCTTCGACGACGCCGTGAAGGCCGCCGAGGCGCTCGACATCACCTTGACCCGGCGCGGCAAGCACGGAGACGAGACCATCCCCATGTGCGGGGTTCCGGTCCAGACCGCCCAGACCTATCTGGCGCGCCTGATCCGGCGCGGCTTCCGCGTTGCCGTCTGCGAGCAGACGGAAGACCCCCGGGCCGCGAAACAGCGCGGCTCGAAGGCAGTCGTGCGCCGCGAGGTGACGCGCGTCATCACGCCGGGCACGTTGATGGAAGACGCGCTCCTCGACGCCCGGCGCCACAACTATCTTGCGGCCGTTGCCGACGCTGCCGGCGGACACGGGCTGGCCTGGCTCGACATCTCGACCGGCGCCTTCTTTACCGAACCGGTCGCGGCTCCCGCGCTTGCCGCCGCCATCGCCCGCATCGAGCCCGGCGAACTCCTGGTTCCCGAACGGCTTGCGTCCAGGCCCGAGGTGGCCGCCATCGCCCGGGATCTCGGCGACAGGCTGGCGATAGTCCCTTCGGCGTCGTTCGACAGCGAGGCGGCGCGCCGCCGACTCGAGAAGATGTTCGCCGTCCGGTCGCTCGACGGATTCGGCGATTTCACCCGCGCGGAACTGTCGGCCGGAGGCGCGCTTCTCGATTACATCGAACTGACCCAGCGGGGCAAGATGCCCGGGTTGCAGCGCCCGCGGCGCCTGCGGCAGGGCGCGGTCATGGACATCGATCCCGCCACCCGTCGCAACCTCGAACTGGCCCAGACCATGTCCGGCGCCCGCGAGGGCTCGCTTCTGGACGTGATCGACTGCACCGTGACCGGAGCGGGAGCGCGGCTGCTGGCCGCCCGGTTGTCGGCTCCGCTGACCGACACTGCCGCCATTCGCGCGCGTCACGACGCCGTCGGCTGGTTTGCCGCCCAGAGGGACATGCGCGGAGACATGCGCGGCGCGCTGCGTTCGGCTCCCGACATGGAGCGCGCGTTGTCGCGCCTGCTGATGGGGCGTGGCACGCCCCGCGACCTCGGTTCGCTGCGCGGCGGGCTTGCCGCCGCCGCCGCCCTGCGGCCCTCGCTTGCCGCCGCCGGCGAACTGCCGCAGGACATTGCGGGCGCCATGGAGGAACTCGGGGATCACGGCGCGCTGATCGACCACCTCGACCGCGCGCTCGCTGACGACTTGCCGCTCGCGACCAGGGACGGCGGCTTCGTCAGGGCGGGTTTCTCGGAGGAACTCGACGAACAGAGGCATCTCCGCGACCAGAGCCGCACCCACATCGCCGCCCTGCAGGCAAGATACGCGGAGGAGACCGGGATCGCGTCGCTCAAGATCCGGCACAACAACGTGCTCGGATATTTCGTCGACATCAAGCCGGGTCATGCCGACAGGATTGCGGCCGTGGGCGGGGACCGGTTCATCCACCGCCAGACCATCGCCTCCGCAGTCCGCTATACCACGGTCGAGCTCGGCGAGCTCGAAGGCCGGCTCGCCCAGGCAGGGGAGCGCGCGGTGGCGCTCGAACTTGGCCTGTTCGAGGAGCTGGTGGCCGGCGTCGCGGATCGTGCCGATGCCATCTCGCGTACCGCCGCGGCGCTTGCGGTGCTCGATGTTGCCAGCGCGCTCGCGGAGCTTGCCGCGCGCCGTCGCTACGCGCGTCCCGAAATGGCTGACGACACCTCTTTCAGCGTCACCGCAGGCCGCCATCCCGTCGTCGAGGCGGCGCCCGGGGGCGCAGCGGGCGCGAACTTCGTCGCCAACGACTGCGATCTCGACGAGGGGCAGCGCCTGTGGCTCATGACCGGGCCCAACATGGCCGGCAAGTCCACCTTTCTGCGCCAGAACGCGCTGATCGCGGTACTCGCCCAGATGGGCTCCTTCGTTCCGGCCGAGGCGGCGCGCATCGGCGTTGTTGACCGGCTGTTCAGCCGCGTCGGCGCCGCCGACGATCTCGCACGCGGCCGCTCGACCTTCATGGTCGAGATGGTGGAGACGGCGATCATCCTCAACCAGGCCACCGAGCGGTCGCTGGTCATACTCGACGAAATCGGCCGCGGCACCGCGACCTTCGACGGGCTGTCCATCGCTTGGGCGACTCTCGAGCACCTGCATGACCTGAATCGCTGCCGGACCCTGTTCGCCACCCATTTTCACGAGCTGACCTCGTTGACGGAGCAGCTGCCGGCGCTTTGCTGCCACACCATGCGGGTCAAGGAATGGGAGGGCGAGGTCGTCTTCCTGCACGAGGTCGTCGCCGGCACCGCCGACCGCTCCTATGGCATCCATGTTGCCAAGCTGGCCGGCCTCCCCGAGGCGGTGGTCGTCCGTGCACGCGAGGTGCTGAGCGCGCTCGAACAGGGTGAGCAGTCCGGCGCGCTGGCCCAGCTGGCGGAGGACCTGCCGCTGTTTTCGGCGCCGGTGCGAAGGGGTCCGGCAGCACCGGCCGCGCCGTCGCCGGTTGAGGAGGCGCTGCGGTCGGTCAATCCCGACGAACTTTCCCCGCGCGATGCGCTCGACGCGCTGTACCGGCTGAGGGCGATGCTGTGACATGGCGCGGCCGCCGGAGGTGCCGCTGATGCCGACTCCCCGTCGCCGGGCCGGTATGTGGCGGTTCGGCGGCGACAAGCGCCAGCATTCACTGTATAGTGCGGCCGCAACCAGACGGTAAGTCCTTGATGTCCCGGATTTTCCAACCCCGCCGGATTATCGACCGGGCGGCCCTGTCGGCCACGCTCGACCGGATGCTCGACGACGGCGCCGCGCCGCAGCAGATGCGCCAGGAGTTTCTCGACCTGCTGAAGGCGTCGGACGAGGCCGGCAGGTCCGAGATACGCCGCCGCCTGGAGGCCGGAGAGGCCGACGGCGAGCAGTCGGCCCGCGCGCTGGCGTTCCTTGCCGATCAGACCATCCGGTTGATCTACGACTTCGCCACCGGCCACGTCTATCCGGCAGCCAATCCCAGCGAGGGGGAACGGCTCTGCGTTGCCGCGGTCGGCGGCTACGGCCGCGCCGAACTCGCGCCCCATTCCGACATCGACCTCCTGTTCCTCCGGCCCTACAAGATCACGGCGCGCCAGGAACAGGTCATCGAATATGTGCTCTACATGCTGTGGGACCTCAAGCACAAGGTTGGCCATGCCGTGCGCTCGATCGACGAATGCCTGCGCCTGTCGGAAACCGACCTGACGATCAGCACGGCGCTGCTCGAAGCGCGCTACCTGTGGGGAGACCGCCCGCTGTTCGACGCGTTGCGGGAGCGTTTCCGGATCTCGGTCACCGAAAAGACCGGACCCGAGTTCGTGGAGGCCAAGCTGGCGGAGCGCGACGCCCGCCATCGCCGGACCGGAGATTCGCGTTACGTGCTCGAGCCCGACGTCAAGGAGGGCAAGGGCGGTCTGCGGGATCTCCAGACGCTCTACTGGATCAGCAAGTTCCTCTACCGGATCGACGATGTCGACAAGCTCATCGACCTCGGGGTTCTTACCGAGGAGGAAGTGAATCGCTTTTCCCGCGCCTGCGGATTCATGTGGAATGTCCGGTGCCATCTCCACTATCTCGCGGGACGCGGCGAGAACCGCCTGACCTTCGACGCACAGCCCGAGATCGCGGCGCGGCTGGGCTATAGCGACCGTGTGGGCATGCGCGGCGTCGAGCGGTTCATGAAGCACTACTATCTGGTCGCCAAGGAGATCGGCGACCTCACACGGATTTTCTGCGCCGCGCTGGAGGCCGAGCACAAGCGCACTCCGCGGTTCCGCCTGCCGTCGCTCGGCCGCTCTCCGAGGGCCCCCGATGGCCTGGTGTTCGACGGCGACCGGCTGTCGTTTGCGCCGGGACGGGAGCTTGCAGACGATCCCGTGAAGATCCTCGAACTGTTTCACTTTGCCCAGGCCAACGGGCGCGACATCCATCCCAACGCGCTCAGGGCGGTGACCCGGAATCTCGCGGCCGTCGACGCGATCCGCGACGACGAGACCGCCAACCGGTTGTTCGTCGAAATGCTAACGTCGCGGAACGATCCGGAAACGACGCTGCGGCGCCTCAGCGAGGCCGGCGTGTTCGGCCGTTTCGTCCCGGATTTCGGGCGCGTCATCGCCCAGATGCAGCATGACATGTATCACGTCTACACGGTCGACGAGCACACCGTGTTCGCGATCGGAGTCCTGTCGGGGATCGAAGACGGCCGCTTCGTCGAGGAGATGCCGGTCGCCTCGGAGGTCGTGCACAGGATCCATTCGCGCCGCGCGCTCTATGTCGCGCTGCTGCTGCACGACATTGCGAAGGGCAGGGGCGGCGATCATTCCGAACTGGGCGCTGACGTCGCGCACGAACTGTGCCCGAGATTCGGGCTCAGCGAAGAGGAGACCGACACCGTCGCATGGCTCGTGCGCTATCACCTGCTGATGAGCAACACCGCGTTCCGCCGCGAGATCAACGATCCCAAGACGGTCGCCGATTTCTGCTCGATCGTGCAATCCGTCGAACGGTTGCGCCTGCTCCTCGTCCTTACGGTTGCCGACATCCGTGCGGTTGGTCCGAATGTCTGGAACGGGTGGAAGGCAGCGCTGCTGAGGGAACTCTACCAGGTTGCCGAAGAGCGCCTGACGGGCGTGCGTGAATCGGAGGCTGCGGAGGCGCGCGTCGCCCAGGCGCAGACGGTGCTGAGGGAACTGGTTTCCGACCTGCCGGAGCAGGAGCTCGACGCCCATGTTGCGCGCTGCACGTCCTTCTACTGGCAGTCCTTCGACGCCGAAACCCATGCCCGCCATGCCCGCCTCGCCTGCGAGGCAGGCCTCCAGTCCGACGATCTGACGATCAGGTCCCGCGTCGATCACGGGCGTTCGGCGACCGAGATCACCGTCTACGGGCCCGACCATCCCGGCCTGTTTGCGCGGATCACCGGAGCGATGGCGGTGCGCGGCGCAAACATCGTGGATGCGAGGATCTTCACGACCAGCGACGGGATGGCGCTCGATACCTTCTGGATTCAGGACGATAGCGGTCGGGCCTTCGACCAGCCGGACAGGCTCGCGAGGCTGAGCGCCTCGATCGAACAGGCCCTTGCGGGTTCGCTGCGGCCGCGGGACGAACTCGGCCGCGCGTCGCCGATGTCGAGCCGGACCAGCGTCTTCAAGGTCGCCCCCCGGGTATCGATCGACAACGAGCTCAGCCGCACCCATACCGTTATCGAGGTCGACGCTCGCGACCGGCCGGGACTTCTCTACGACATTGCCCGCGCCATGACCTCGCTCAACCTCCGGCTGTCATCGGCGCATGTCACGACATTCGGCGAGACGGCGGCCGACGTCTTCTACGTCAAGGACATCTTCGGGCTGCAGATCACCCACGAAATCAAGCTTGAGCGGGTTCGCGAAACCCTGCTTGCGGCAATCACCGACGATGATCCCGCTTCCGGAACCGGTGAACGGCCGTCCGGCCGGGAAGTGGTGGCGAACGCGGCCGAATAGGTCCGGGCGACGCGCGATGCCGCTCCTCCCGGCCCGTGAAGAGCCGCTGCGCCGCGCCGCGTCCGACACGCGCCTTCGCAGGATGTCCCTGCTTGGCCCGATCTTCACCGTGAGCGGTTACACGATGGTCAGCCGCGTGCTGGGGTTCGTGCGCGACATCCTGATCGCGGCCATCCTCGGGGCAGGCCCCGTCGCCGACGCCTTCTTCGTGGCCTTCAAGCTGCCGAACTTCTTTCGCCGGCTCTTTGCCGAGGGCGCGTTCAACGCTGCCTTCATCCCGCTTTTCACCGGGCACATGACAAGGGACGGGCGCGAGGCGGCGCGCCGGTTCGCCGAAGAGGTGCTGGCGGTCTTCGTCGCGGCGCTGCTTCTGCTGGTGACTGCGCTGCAGGTGACGGCGCCCTGGCTCATGCATGTCTTCGCCCCCGGTCTTGCCGACGATCCCTACCGGTTCGAACTTGCCGTCGCGCTGGCGCAGATCACCTTTCCCTACCTGTTGTTCATTTCCGTGGTTTCGCAGCTCGGCGGCGTTCTCAACGCACTCGACCGGTTCGCGGCAGCGGCGGCAGCGCCGATCATTCTTAATCTTTGCCTGATCGCCGCGATCCTCGCGCTGTCGCCGCTGGTGGAAACGCCGGGCCACGCGCTTGCCTGGGGGGTGGCGGCGGCAGGCGCTGCGCAGATGGTGTGGCTGGTCGCCGCGTGCGCCAGGGCAGGGTTCAATCTGCGGCTAGTGCGGCCGCGGCTGACGCCGCGGGTCCGGCGCATGCTCGTGTTGTTCGTGCCCGGCGCGCTTGGCGCCGGCGTCGTGCAGCTGAACCTGCTGATCGACATCCTGATCGCGTCCTTCCTGCCGCGCGGGTCGCTGTCGTACCTCTACTATGCGGACCGTGTGAACCAGCTTCCCCTCGGCGTGGTCGGCGTCGCGGTCGGAACTGCGCTGCTCCCGCTCCTGTCGCGCCACCTGCGCTACGGCGACGAGGCCGAGGCGACGGCGATGATGAACCGGGCGCTCGAGATCGCGCTCCTGCTGACGCTGCCGGCCGCCGCGGCGCTTCTCGTGATTTCGGAACCGGTGGTCGCCGTGCTGTTCGAGCGCGGCGCGTTCACGGCCACGGAGACCACCGCCACGGCGGCGGCGCTTGTCGCCTATGCCACCGGCCTGCCGGCCTATGTGCTGATCAAGGTGGCGGCACCCGGCTTCTTCGCCCGTGAAGACACGGTCACGCCGGTCAAGCTTGCCGGGCTGTGCGTCGCCGTCAATCTGGCTCTCAACCTTGTCCTGATGGGGCCGTTCCAGCATGTCGGAATCGCGATCGCGACGTCGGCATCGGCGTGGATCAATGCCGGGCTGCTGCTGTTCGTCCTCATGCGCCGCGGGCATTTCGCTTTCGATGCGCGCCTGTTGCGATTGCTGCCGCGGATACTGGTTGCCTGCGCAGCCATGGCGGTGGTGTTGTGGGCGGCGGAGTTCGCCCTGTCCGCCTTCGCCGCAGCCGACGTCTGGCAGCGCGCGCTTGCGCTGGCCGTTCTGGTTGTGCTCGGACTTGCCTCCTTTGCCGGCGGGTGCGTCCTGTTCGGCGCAGTGCCCATTGCCGAGCTTCGGGCATACGGAACCCGTATACGATCGCTGGCGCGGAGGCGGACCTGAAGCGGCCGGCCCGGGCGGCAGCCGGACACGGGCGGTGTTGCGGAGGGTTCGGCTTTGGGGTCTGATGGACCGATGGAATTCGGCATAAACATCGCGCCTGCCGCGGACTCGTGGAAGATCGTGCAACGCGCCGAAGAACTCGGCTTCGATCATGCGTGGTTTATCGATTCTCCGCTGATAAATGCGGACCTGTTCGTCTCCATGGCGGCAGCGGCGATGAAGACGGAGCGCATCCGCCTCGGTACGGGGGTGTTGATTCCGTCCAACCGGTTGGCGCCGGTGGCCGCGAGCGCGCTCGCGAGCCTCAACGCCCTGGCGCCCGGCCGCGTGGATTTCGGGGTCGGAACCGGCTTTACCGGCCGGCGCACGCTGGGCGTGGGGCCGATGAAGCTGCAGGCGGTGTTCGACTATGTCGAACAGGTATGCACGCTGCTTTCGGGCGGGATCGCAGATGTCGAGGTCGAGGGTGCGCTCCGTCCGACGGGGTTCACGAATCCCGAACTCGGGCTCGTCAATCTCGCGGATCCGATACCCGTGCACGTCTCGGCCTTCGGCCCGAGAGGCCGCCGCATGATCGCTGCGCACGGCTATGGCTGGACCAACTCGGTGGCGTCGCTGGCAGGCGCCGAAGCCGCGATGGCCGACATGAAACGGGCGTGGAGCGAGGCCGGGCGCGATCCCGCCGATCTCCACGCCAATGCGAGCAGCGGCGGCGCCGTGCTGGACACGGCTGGAGACTGGGATGCGGAGTATGTGAAGGCGCAGGCCGGGCCGTCGGCGGCAATCCTCCTTCACAACCTCGCCGAGGAACGGGAATTCGGCTCCATCTCGGCCTCGCCGCCGCCCGAACTGGCCGAGCGGCTCGCCTCATACATGGATGTTTACCGGCGCTACGAGCCGGCCCGTACAAGATATCTTGCGAATCACCGGCACCATCTCATGGCGGTGCGGCCCGAGGAAGCTCATCTGATCACCGGCGATTTCATACGCGCCGCGACGCTCTCGGGGACGAGGGAGGAGTTGCGCGACAGCATCCGGGCGCTCGCCGCCATGGGGTATCGCCGCTTCAGCGTCCACATCCGCGCCGTGCTGCCGGAGATGGTGGAGAGCTGGGCGGAGGTGATCGCCGCTGTGTGACGGGCGGGGCTTGGCCGCCCGCGCTGCCGCCTTTGCAATTCGGGCGCCGCCGTGATTGGTTCGCGCGCCGTGCGCGGCGCGGTACAGCCGCCGCGCAAATCACTACCGGGAGACGGCCATGCTTGAGCTCTACCACAACGGGATGTCGTCCTGCGCCCAGAAGGTGCGGCTGGCGCTTGCCGAGAAAGGCCTCGATTGGGAGGGGCATCATCTCGACCTCCGGGCCGGCGAGACCCGCACGCCGCAATATCTTCGGCTCAATCCGCGGGGCGTCGTGCCCACGCTCGTGCATGACGGGCGAGTGGTTCGCGAATCCAACGTCATTCTCGAATATCTCGACGACGTCTTCCCGGATCCGCCGCTGCGCCCCGGAGGTGCCTGGGCCAGGGCGCAGGTCCGGTTGTGGAACAAGCGCCTTGACGAAGGGCATCATGACATCGCCACGGCCACGGTCAGTTCCGCGATCGCCTTTCGCCATCAGTTTCTGGCGCTCGGCGAGGAAGCGTGCGAGGCGGCGATCGCGAGCGTGTCCGATCCCGAAAAGCGAGAGCAGCGCCGCGACCTGATCCGGAACGGAACGGCTTCGCCCCGGTTTCGGACAGCGGTCCGGATGTGGGTCGTGCTGCTCCGCGACATGGAGGCGGCGCTCGGCGAGACCGCGTGGCTTGCCGGCGACAGCTATTCGATTGCGGATGCGGCCTATACGCCCTACCTCACGCGGCTCGACCACCTCCGCATGCTGGGGCTGATCGACGGCAAGCCGAGGCTTGCGGACTGGTACGAGCGGATTCGCGCGCGTCCGAGCTACGAGACGGCTATGACACGCTGGTTCGATCCCAAATATCTCGCGCTCATGGCGGAGAAGGGCGACGAGGAGTGGCCGCTTGCCGCGGAGATCGCTGCCGAGGCGGCATGAGCGCGCTGGCGCGATTTTGCGCCTGGCGGCCGCTGGCGCTATACAGACTGCCATGCGGGCGTGGCGAAATCGGTAGACGCAACGGACTTGGGGCCTGCTTGAGTGCGCGCGCGGAAACGCGCGACGTAGAACTGCTCAAATTCGGGGAAACCTGTCAGATGGCAATCCCGAGCCAAGCCCGGACGGCGGTAGATCGGCCGGGAAGGTGTAGAGACTAGACGGGCAGCGCCTAAGGCACGCGCTAGGGCGAAGGGATAGTCCAGACCACAAACCCGCTCCTGAAGATCGGGGCGGGGCGGCGAAAGCCGTAGATGGTACGAAAATCCGTTGGGCGTATGCCCGTGGGGGTTCGAGTCCCCCCGCCCGCACCAGCGCTCTCGCGGTTCGCGCCGGGCGCTTCCGGGACGGCAATCCCGCCGTGCGCCGGTTCCGTTTCCGAACGCCCTTGCGTCGCCGGGCGGTGCCCCGGCCGGCACATGCGGCGGATCCGAGCAGCAAGAGGATAGAAGATGAGCAGCGACTGGGACGTGATAGTGGTAGGTGGCGGCAATGCCGCATTCTGCGCCGCTCTGGCGGCGCGCGAGCAGGGGGCTTCGGTCGTCATGCTCGAGGCTGCGCCCGAGGACGAGGCGGGCGGCAACAGCCGCTTTACCGCCGGCGCCATGCGCGTCGCCTATGACGGGGTCGAGGACATCCTGAAGCTGGTTCCCGATCTCTCCGAGACCGAGATCGAGACCACGGATTTCGGATCCTACACCAAGGACCAGTTCTTCGACGACATGGCGCGCGTGACGCAATACCGGTCCGATCCGGAACTCGTCGACCGGCTCGTGACCGGGAGCCTCGATACGCTGATCTGGATGCGCGAGAAGGGCGTCCGTTTCGTTCCCATCTACGGGCGCCAGGCCTTCAAGATCGACGGCAAGTTCAAGTTCTGGGGCGGGCTGACGGTCGAGACCGTCGGCGGCGGCCCCGGCCTCATCGACATGTGGACCGGCATCGCGAAACGCGAGGGGATAGAAGTCCTCTACGAGCACCGGGTGCTCGACCTCCTCCGCGATGACGACCGCGTCTGTGGCGTGAAGGTCCGCCGCGACGGGGAGACCGTCGAATTCTCGGGAGGGACGGTGGTACTCGCCTGTGGCGGCTTCGAGGCCAACGCCGAATGGCGTACCCGTTATCTCGGCCCCGGCTGGGATCTCGCCAAGGTGCGCGGGAGCCGTTTCAACACCGGGGACGGAATCCGCATGGCGCTCGACATCGGGGCCAGCCCCTTCGGGAACTGGTCCGGCTGCCATGCCGTCGGCTGGGAAATGAATGCGCCGGAATTCGGCGACCTTGCGGTCGGCGACCAGTTCCAGAAGCACTCCTACCCGTTCGCCATCATGGTCAACGCAACGGGGCGGCGTTTCGTCGACGAGGGCGCGGATTTCCGCAACTACACCTACGCCCGTTACGGCCGCGTGATCCTGGAACAGCCGGGGCAGTTTGCGTGGCAGATCTTCGACCAGAAGGTCAAGCACCTGCAGCGCGACGAGTACAATATCCGCCAAATCACCAAGGTGACGGCCGACACGATCGAGGAGCTGGCGGAAAAGCTCGACGGCGTCGATTCGGAAGCGTTTGTCGATGAGATTGCCCGTTACAACGCAGCGGTCCGCCAGGACGTCGAATTCAATCCCAACGTCAAGGACGGACGCCGTACCGAAGGCTTGGCGATAGACAAGAGCAACTGGGCCAATACCGTCGACGAGCCGCCCTACGAGGGATATGCCGTCACCTGCGGCGTGACCTTCACGTTCGGGGGGCTCCGCATCAACGAGGAAGGCGAGGTGCTCGACACCGACCACAAGCCGATCCGCGGTCTGTTCGCGGCCGGCGAACTCGTCGGTGGCCTCTTCTATTTCAACTATCCGGGCGGGAGCGGGCTGACCTCGGGTTCCGTGTTCGGGCGTCTCGCCGGCGCCTCGGCCGCCCGTCGCGTCACTGGCAACTGAGCTGCCGGTCTCCGGGCGGAGCCGGATGCCGTGAAAAGGCTCTATCTGCTTCGTCACGCGAAGTCGTCCTGGGGCGATCCCGGGCTTGACGATCACGAACGACCGCTGTCGCCTCGGGGGCGTCGCGCGGCGCCGCTCGTCGGTGCCCACATGGCCCGGGAGGCCTACCACCCGGACCTGGCGCTGTGCTCCCCGGCGCGGCGCGCGCGTGCGACCTGGTCGCATGTCCGCGACATGCTCGATTGCGAGATTGACGAGGAGATCCGCCGTGACGTCTATCTGGCGTCCCTGTGCGAACTCTTCAACCTTGTCCGTTGCATTGAGGATCGCTACGCCAGCGCCATCGTCGTAGGGCACAATCCGGGCATGGCCGAATTTGCCGTTGAGTTGACGGGCGGCCTCTCGAGGAACGAGAAGATGGCCACCTTCGGAAAATATCCGACAGGGGCGCTGGCGGTATTCGACCTTGCCGACGATGGCTGGCAGGAAACCGCGCCCGGCGGGTGCCGCCTGGTCGAATTCGTCCGTCCGTCCGATCTCGAAACGATACCGGGCCGATAGTCATTGCCTGATGGACAGCCCACGCCTGATGGTCACAAATCGATCGTTCCATCCTGGCCCGTTTAGTTGTGTCAAATATTCTCTGCAAATTCGATCGTGGTACGGGTCTCCGATGTTGCGGCGTAACCGACAGCACCTGACCGCATGCACCGAACCTGCCAAAGGTCTCGCTTGCATTGCCAGGGGCGTCCGTAGACGGTCAAACACGGACGCCCTGAGAATCCGTTGAGCGTGAGGTTATCGCCGCTCTATTTTGATGGTTGTTTTCATGATCGGTTATGCTCTAGCTGGCAAGTATCGATTCTAAACGAGATCCACGGTCAAGGTTGCTGTTGATTCTTATCGAGTTTATGTAATATTATCTTCAGAAGAAAAACTTAGGTAAAGTGACTCAAAATGGATCCTAGGCAGAACCCATATGCGCCAGGCGCCGGCACGCCCCCGCCCGAACTTGCAGGGCGAGACGAGTTGATCGAGCGTGCCGCCGTAGCGTTGGACCGCATTCGCGCGGGGAAATCGGCTCGAAGCTTTATCCTCTATGGGTTGCGCGGGGTCGGCAAGACCGTCCTGCTTAACCGCATCCGCCTAGATGCTGAGGCACGCGGTATCGCTAGTGTCAAAGTAGAAGCTCCCGAGGAGCGATCTCTGCCGGCCCTGCTTATTCCGGCACTGCGAACAACCCTCTTGCGCTTGAGCCGCGGAGAGGTGCTCAAAGACAGTTTGCTGAAAGGTATGAGGGCGTTAGCGAGTTTCACCAAGGCCCTCCACGTCAAATATCAGGACATCGAATTCAGCATCGATGTCGATCCTGAAACCGGTCTGGCTGACAGCAGCGACCTCGACACGGATCTCACGGATCTCATTCGGACCCTCGGCAATGCCGCCGGCGAGCGCGCCACCGCAATCGTGCTCTTCGTTGACGAATTGCAATATGTACCGGAAGACCAACTCGCTTCCCTGATTGCTGCGCTCCATAGCGCAAGCCAAGAGCAGTTGCCGATCACCATGGTGGCGGCTGGACTGCCCCAACTGGTCGGGCGGACTGGCGACGCTAAGTCCTACGCAGAGCGCCTCTTCGAATTCGCGTCCGTCGATCGCCTCGGCGACGACGATGCCCGCGATGCCCTCGTCGTGCCTGCTTCCAAGGAGGGTGTCACCTTCGAACCCGGTGCGGTCTCCGAGATTCTGCGCCAGACAAATGGCTATCCCTACTTCCTCCAGGAGTGGGGAAAGCACAGCTGGGACGTCGCCGAAGCTTCCCCGATTGAACTCGACGATGCGCTGCGCGCAACAACCGAGGCGCTCGCTGAACTCGACGCAAGTTTTTTCCGCGTGCGCTTTGATCGGCTGACGCCGACCCAAAAGCGCTACATGCGTGCCATGGCCGAACTTGGACCTGGGCCCCACCGGTCCGGCGATATTGCCCAAATCCTAAATCGGCAGGTCACCTCGGTTGCCCCCATGCGCAACGCGCTTATCGCCAAAGGCATGATTTACAGCCCTGCCTACGGCGACACGGCCTTCACCGTACCGCTCTTCGACGACTTCATGAAACGGATTATGCCGCAACTATGAGGAAACCTAGTGTCATGGTCATCGTGAAGCCGAAGTTCCAGGTTACCATTCCCGCCAAGTTGCGCAGAGGGCTTAATCTGCACGAGGGCGACCTCATGGAGGCCACTGTTGTTGGTGACGGTATCCTCTTTCGTCCCAAGGTGGTGGTGGATCGCAACGCTGCGGCAGACCGAGTTACTTCCATACTCGCACAAACCGAATCTTCGCCGGAGGACGCTGACCGCTCCGAGGACGAACTCATGGAAGATTCAATCGCTGAAATCGCCCGGGCTCGCCAAGAGCGCCACGCCCGCAAGACATGAATGTTGTCATTGATTGCAATGTCCTTGTGTCGGCGGCTTGATCCAGAGGGGTATGCGGCAGGGTAATCATTCAGGCGATGCGTGATCACGAGATTGCGCTCTCCGTGCCCATTACGGACAACAGCCGGCACTTCACGCAGGCACGATATGGGTTGGTGGAAGTTCTTTCTCCGCGCAGCTTCCTTGATCGAACGGCCCGGGCGGTGCCTACGGAGCACTGACAAGCATGCCGAGCCCAACCAGGTCATGATGAGCTGGTTGGGAGACAATGGGGGACACCGTCGAAATCAGGCTGCTGGCAGGATGGCGACAGCCATTAGCGAACTGCCGCCCCCTCGATCTGTCGGCAAGGTACGCTTCCCCGGATCCCGCCCCATGCAACCTTCGACGCCGGGATGCCCGGATCAGCGAACCGGCGAGAACGGTGCCGCGAGAACGATCTTGTTGGCCTGGGTCTGGAGCGTCTCGTAGGGCCCCTTCGGAGGCCAGATGCCCTTCTTGACAGCCTCGCCCCGCACCTCGGCGCGGTGTTCGAGGCTCTCATAGGCCCAGATGTGGACGAACTTGTTGAGGTCGCCGGCGTCGGTGTGCATGGCCATCACCAGTTCCGACATCTCGATCCTCTTCGGCAGCGCCTTCGCCCAGCTCTCGTACAGGTCCGGAAGCGCGCCGGGCTTGATCATGTATTCCCGCCACTCGAAGATCGGGCCCTTGTCGCCGCTCAGGAAAGTCGGCGAAAACGGGGCAGGGGTGAATATCTCGGACCGCATGTGCTCCTGCAGGTGCGCGACCTTCGGCGGCCAGGAATACTGCTTGTCGGAGACCGACTGCGCGCGCGTCTTCTCGCGATCGTCGGCGTTCTCGTACGGCCAGATGTGGATAACCTCGTTGAGGGGGCCGATTTCGGTGTAGAAGAAGGCCGCGAGTTTCGAGAGATTCTGGCGCTTCTCGTAGGCCTCGCCGAAGGTCTTGATGAACTCCGGCACGCCGCGCGGGGCGAGGCGATAGGTTCGCGCTTCGTAGATCATGCAGGTTCCTCCCTGTACCGTTGCCGGCGGCGGGCGCCGCCGCATGTCCGCACGCCATCTGGCCTGCGGGGCCGCGCGCGCGGCCGATCCGGCCGCATGGTTGTCTTGCGCGTACGGCGACCGGTGTTACACTAAAGACCGCAAAAGGCAAACGGGAGACAGGGCCATGCCGGATACCGGATCGGTTGCGGCGGCGCAGTCGTCGCTGGCCACCCGCGGCGTGCATCATCTGGCGCTAACGACCGAGGACATGCAATCCACGACCGATTTCTACGTCAATGTCGTCGGCATGCCGCTCGTTCACGCGATGAAGGTGCCGCCCGGTGTCGGGACGGGACCGGGAAATCGCGGTAATCCGCCCTACGAGGAAGTCAGGCACTACTTCTTCGACATGGGCAATGACAGCCTGCTCGCCTTCTTCGAGATTCCGAAGGGCGAAAAGCCACAATCGGACCGTGACGCCATCGGCGGCATGCAGCACTGCGCCTTCGCCGTGACGCCGGATCAGTTCGAGGCGCTGCAGGCGCGGCTAGCCGACAGCGGATATGATTACGACGGCCCGATCGACATCCTTCCGGGCCTCGTCTCGATCTATTTCTACGACCCCAACGGCATCCGCCTCGAGGCCTGTTGCCAGCCCGACGCAGGCGATGCGCCCGCGGTCATCGGGTCAGTGCTTCAGACCAAGGCGGAGGCGCGGGAAGAACTCGACACCACCGGCGCGCCGGAAGAATGGATCGAGAAGGTCACCGTAGGCCTCTCGCCGTAACGGCGGCCCCTCGGCGTCAGACCGAAAGCGCGTCCGCGAGGCTCTCGATCAGTTCTGCGACATCGGCCATGTTGTGCCGCCGCGAGGCGACGGCGATGTGCGGACTGAGCACCACGTTGGAATAGGACTTGAGCGGCTCGTCCGCGGCGCCCGGCTCGGCGTAATGCACGTCGAACCCAGCGCCGCCGAGCCGGCCGCTGTCGAGCGCGGAGACCAGCGCCTCTCGGTCAACGATCGCCGCGCGCGAGATATTGACCAGGATCGCGCCGCGCTTCAGGCGGGCGAAGGCCGCCGAATCGACCATCCCTTCCGTGTCTTCGGTCAGCGGCAGGTGGATGCTGAGAAAATCCGCGCGCTCCAGAAGCTCGGCATAGGAGACGTAATGCGCCGCGTACTCGCGCTCCAGGGCGGGCGGCAGGCGCGAGCGTTGGTGGTAGAGGATTTCCATGTCGAATGCGCGCGCCCGCTGCGCGACCTCGCGACCAATTTCTCCGAGGCCCAGCGCACCCAACGTCGAGCCCTGCAGGCTGCGCAGACCCGGTATCCGCGCCCAGTTGGCGCCGGCCACATGCGCGGTGTCGAACAGTCGGGGAGCGTAGCCGAGCGATTCCAGCGACGCGAAATCGAGCGCGCCGTCGGTTTCCACCAGCTTGCGGCCAACGGCCATCATGAGCAGCAGCGCGTGTTCGGCGACCGCCGCGTTGACCCTGCGGCGCAGCGTGCGGACCTCGATCCCGGCCGCGCGGCAGGCCTCGAGGTCGATGTTGCGGGTGTCGATCCCGAACTTCTGGACGAGCTTCAGGCCGGGCGCCGCCCCTATGTCCCCGGCATCGATCCTCAGGCCCTCGGTCACCACCGCGTCGGCGCCGGGAAGCGCCGCCCGGAGCGCATCGTGGTCCGCGACCATCGTCACCGTGACCGGACGGATGGCCGCCGCCCGCGCGCGCAGGGTCTCGAACCACCCCTCCGGGTCGGGCTCGTCGAAGGACAGGTAGTCGCGGAAGGCCGCGCAGCGCTCCGGACTTGCCTGCGCGTCGAGGATGACTTCCAGGAACCGGAGGATCTTGTCGTCTTCGGCGACGATGGTCGTCATGTCGGTCTCCGCTATGATGGAGCCCCATCTTACGGCAACAGGAACCCGGCTGCGTATCCGGTTCGAGCCCGCGTAAACCTGTAGTCAGACGCGCACGGGCTGGAACCGGTGTGCGTCCATGGGGTACCACCGAAGACAACACAACGCGCCGGCGGACGACGCCGATGAGAGACAGGAGACCCGAGACCATGACTCTTCGCTGGGCGCTCTATGCCCGCTATTCGTCCGACCAGAAAAGGCGGCTTCCATCGAGCACCAGTTCCGCGTCTGCCGCGAGCACGCCGGATGCTAGGGATGGAAGATCGTCGGCGCCTACCGCGACGCGGCGATCTCCGGCGACAGTGTGATCTTCCGCCCCGGCATCTAGGGGCTGCTTGAAGGCGCGCGACGGAGCCCGTTCAAGATCGTGATCACCGAAGCCCTCGACCGGGTGAGCCGCGACTAAGCCGACGGTCTGGAGTGTCTGACCAGCCCTGTGGTTGACGACGCGTGCATACCGAAATGGTCGGCAGCTCATCATTCATGATAGCGGCGGCTCGTGTCCAGTCCCTCTCGCCACGGCTCCGGAGATGCGGCCGATAGCTGGTTGAGGCAGAGCAGCAATCGCGTGCAGCCACTGCCCGCGAGCGGCGGCGAGCGGTGCACGATTCCGATGCCTGGTGCGGCGCAGCTTCCCTTGAAAATCGCCACGTCGTTGTTCTCGAGGTGCTCCACCGGTCCTTCGAATTGCTTCTGTGCGCGCAATGCCCGCTCGGCATGGATCGGCTGGATCCACTCGGTTCCGGGACCGCGGTACGTCGTCAGGATGCGCGCCTCTACGCAGTCGCGATGGTACTTCCAGCAGGCATCGTGGCTGACGCGCTCCAGCCGAACATCAACGAGATCACTTTGGGTGATCCTGGCAAACGCCGAGACAAGATCATCGATATCCGCAAGCAGCAGGTCCCGCATGTCTCCCGGAGGCATGCCACAGTCATCGAAGTGCGATTCCATCGCCCGTCGAAGGTCGCTCGGTCGGACAAGAACCCGCATGTCAGGAAGACACGACGCGTCCATTCGTTCGAGCCAGGTCTGCAAGCACAAGGGTAGCGCGCGGCGCCAGATCACGAGTTCCATGCCGGGGTTGCTGATGGCGGCGAGGCCTTCCGCTGCATCGCACGTCTCGATGCCGGCACCCAACGTGGCTGACGTGCCAACGAACCTGTCTTCCAGGGATGCCAACGAACCGGTCATGACGGCTCGCCCAGCTTCCAGACCGGGAATGGATCCTTCAGCTTTTTCCAGGCTGCGGGCTGCATGGCTTTGGCGTCGCCGACAAGGCAGGCGTCGAGGCGGCGACGGATCGCGGCCTCGTCCATATCGGTACCGATGAAGACGATTTCCTGACGACGGTCTCCGTAGACAGTGTCCCAGGACTTCTCGACCTGCTGGCGCCATTCCGGGTGATCGGGCCACCGCTCTTTCGGCACGTTTGCCCACCAGAAGCCCGCGGCCGCATGACGCACAAGAGCGCCGGCCTGGCTCAGCTCGCCGACCCATTCCGGGCGGGTGGCCAGCCAGAAATACCCTTTGGCGCGAATCACTCCCGGCCAGGAGGAATTGATGAAAACGTGGAATTTTTCTGGATGGAACGGGCGACACGTCCGATACACGAAGCTGCGCACGCCGTATTCTTCGGTCTCCGGCTTGTGCTCGGCGAAGCCGTACAGCTCCTTGAACCAGAGTGGATGTTCCTGGGCCTTGTCGTGGTCAAACCGTCCGGTGTTCAGGACCTTGTCCAGCGGCACGCGCGACATGCTGGTTTCGATGAGTTCCGCATCGGGATTGAGCGAGCGGATGATCTTGCGCGCGGCGTCGAGCTGTTCAGGTGTTGCCGCGTCGATCTTGTTCAGAATGATGACATCGGCGAACTCGATCTGATCGACAAGCAGGTTGACCAGCGCGCGGGTGTCCTCCTCGCCCACCGCCTCGCCACGGTCCTTGAGGAAATCGGTCGAGGCGTAGTCGCGCAGGAGGTTCGCAGCATCGACCACGGTCACCATCGTATCGAGGCGGGAGACGTCCTCCAGGCTCTCGTCCTCTTCGGTCCGGAAGCTGAAGGTGGCCGCCACGGGCAGCGGCTCGGAAACGCCGGTCGACTCGATGAGGAGGTAGTCGAACCGGCCGTCCTCCGCGAGCCGCCGC
>JAJEBT010000132.1 GCA_022822405.1 Alphaproteobacteria bacterium | reverse complement strand
GGGTTCACGGTCCGGGAGACGCATTCGCGCACCGGGTTCCGCGAGTGCCGCGTCATGAGACCGGACACCGGCACGACGGTCCTGCACTGGGCCGCAGGCCTCTCCCTGGAGTATTTTTCGCCGGTCCCCGACGAGGCCTTCAGCCGAAGGCTGCACATGGCCGACCTCGCGGCCAACAAGGTCCTGGCCGCGACTGACCGGGTCGCCATGCGGGACTTCGTCGATCTCTGGATGCTCGACAGGCATGTCATGCCGCTGTGGCGAATGGCATGCGCAGCGTCCGGGAAATCCCCCCAATGCGCGCCCCTTGCTCTTGTCGAGATGATGTCCCGCAATCTCCCGGTCGCGGTCGCCAGGGACATGCATGAAACCCAGGTCCTGACCACGGCAGACCTGCCGGAGGGCGAGCCAGCTGCCGGGCTTCGCGCCGCGATCGACGAGGCGCGGAAGATAATGCCGCGCCTGCCCGCGGCGTGCCTCGGCAGACTGCAGCTCGATGGCAGGGGCGGGGCCGTGACGAGCCGGGAGCCGGTCCCGATGGGAAAGGACTCCTGGGTCCGTCCCGAGCCAGGCGGCGCGCTGACCGCGCCGGAAGGCGCAGACGACGAGATGATTGCGAACCTGATCGCCGAATACGGACCGGAAGGATCGCGCTACACCGGCACGCCCGTTGCCGCGAAGACGTCGCAAGACGGCGACGGTCGCACGGATTCGGGGCTCCAGGGTCAGGTCGGCCGGCGGTAGGCAAGCGGTCAAGGTACGGCGCGGGCGATGGACGCGCCGAGGAACCGCGACGTTCTGACCTGAGCATCCCCGAGTGATGCCGAACCGTCCCGACGAGGGCGCTGGAACAACGTGACGACACGGGAAGATCGTTGTCGCAAGGGGGAGACGGCTGCCGGGAAAGGAATGCCCGGGCCGGACCTCCGTGATTCCGGAAGCGAGGCGAATACGGTCGGGGAAACGGGATTGACGGCAGTGAGATCACAAGAGGCTTGTCCTTCGTCGCTGTCCCAGAAGGACAGCGGAAGGAACCCGTTCACGGCATCTGCCGTGAATTCCGCATGGAACGGACCCGAATCCGGCTGGACGCGACCGGGCTGGACGCCGTCGCGAGCGAGGCGGGCGGCGCCGATGCCGGAATCCGCCTGGCCCGGGAATGGCAGGCGGCGGCCGCGCTGCGCGCCGGAAGCCGGGTGGCATTCGATGGCCGCTTTGGGGAAATCCCGCACTTGAGCGCCGATGCCGGGTCGATCACCGTCGAAACGCCGAGCGCAGCTTCGGGCGCGGCAGGGTTCGGGCGAGATCCCGCAGTCCGGGGCACGGGCCAGCCGCCGTTGCGCGCAGTCCGAATTTCACGCGCCACTTCGCCCGGTCAGGCGGCCTCGGCCCGGATCTTCAGGAGGGTCCTTGCCTCGCGTCCGCCCGTCCCGGCGACGCGGTGTGCCGGCTGCGCTCGTACGCTCGCCAGGCGAAGCGGCTGACCGAGGAACGCGCGTGCTGTGCGCTGTGCAGAAGGCGCACGCTGACCGAAATGAATGTGCGGCTTGACACGGTCATCAGCGACATCACCGGAGCGACGGGGCAGAGGATCCTGTGCACGATCGTCGACGGCGAGCGCGACCCGCGCCGACTCGCGGCGCTTCGGAACGGGACGGATGAAGGCAGGCTGATCACCCAGAGGCACCACAGGGCGTTCCGTTGATTCCGTCTCCGCGCCCTTGGACTGCGCTACCACCCAGTTCAGGAAATCATTTGCAGGAAACGCCGATCACGCACAGAAAAAATCTGCCTGGGCGTTGCACCAACGAACCTTGGCACCGGCAGCATATATGCTATCAAGAGCCAATGCAGCGCGTCGTGATCGATGCCAATGTCTTCGTCTTCGCCATCATGGTGCCGGCGGGAGCGCCGCGTCACGTGTTGCGGTTGGCATTGCGTGGCGAGATTGCCCCGATCATAGGCAATGCGCTTTTCTGCGAGTATGAGGATGTTCTCGCGCGAGACGCATTGTGGGACAAGTGCCTGTTGGATCGTGGCGAACGCGACTCGCTGGCCGATGCCCTGATGAGCGTTTCGATTTGGATGCCCGTGTATTTCCTGTGGCGTCCGAATCTGGCCGACGAGGGCGACAACCACGTTCTTGAGCTTGCGGTTGCTGGTGGTGCCGAAGTCATCATCGCGGCGAACAAGCGGGACTTCAGGCGAAGCAACCTGCATTTCCCGTCGGTCAGGATCGAAAGTGCCGGGGCGTTTCTGGGAAGGAGAAAGCCATGAGTACACTGACTATTCGCCTGCCGGATGACCAACATGAACGCCTCAGGGCGCTGGCTCTGCATCGCGGGCTCAGTCTTAACAAGCTGTTCGAGGAGTTTTCGACCAAAGCCCTGACAGAATTCGACGTGGAGACGCGCTTTCGTGCAAGGGCGGCGGCCGGGAATCCAAATGCCGGGCTGGAACTTCTGGATAAGCTGGATGCAAGGTTTGGCTGAGCCGACGTTCCGTCAATGGACCTACTCGCGTCGAATTCCTACATCCGGTTCCCTGCATCACCGCGAGCAGCCGGGCCGTCTCGGTCCACGCGCCTGCCTTGCCGGCGCCTTCTGTGGGTCGGAACGGCCCGCGTGAGAGCCTTCAGAGTTTCTGACGGGTGCAAAGTCTTGTGGCACTCGGCGGCCCGGAAGGAGGCCGCGCCCCGGCTGGCGATACGCGATCATTGGGTCGCGTGGATGCCTATTCCTGACCTTGATCACGTGAGAAACACCGCCAACGAATGTGCCTTGCCATGTGTGTAACGACGTTCACAAGGATCACCTGGACACTTTAGCCCATCTTTAACACTTTCGCGCATTTTGGCCTTGCTGAACTCCGGATCTGCAGGAATCCCGCTCATCGGCCTACCATATACGGATGTCGGTGGCGGAAGTGGACACCATATCAACCTTTCGTAGGGCGTGAGAGGCGCGTGTAGTGCCAAGTTCGTCTCTGGCCCGTATTCCAGGCGGGCACGGAACGGGGAAACGTTCGACAGGCGCGTGCCGGGTCACGCCGGACTTCCCGAGTGCATTCGGTCACGTCACCAAATGGGGACCGAATTTTGACATTCAACGGCACGGTCGACATACGACCGGTGAAGCGCCCGGATCCTGACCTGAAGCAGGGGCTCTCATGAACCGACGGCGGGTCGAATGGCCGCCGAGATCGCCGGTTCGCATTTTTCAGGCGAAAAGGTGTCGT
>JAJEBT010000153.1 GCA_022822405.1 Alphaproteobacteria bacterium | reverse complement strand
CGACCTCCTTGCCGACGTACTGGTAGGGCACCGAGTAGAAGTGCCGGTCGATGGCGATGTGATAGTCGGGGTGGACCGTGTTCTTGCGCCACACCGTGCGCTGCCAGCGCTGCTCGGGCAGCGGCTTCATGTGCGGCAGATCGATGGCCTCGAAGCGCTCGTAGCGGGTCTCGCCGGTGCCGTCGGCGTAGGGCCTGGCGTTGATCTTCCGGACTTGGGCGGCAATCGCCCGGTTCAGCGACGCCAGGTCATGGAAGACGTGATTGCGCAGCGGCGCGAGGATCCAGCGTTCGCCCTGAAGCACACCGTTCTCGACGAGGCCCTTGTCGCGGGGCTTCCTCACGCGCGCCGGGAAGCCCTGGGCGCCGTAGTGCTCAAGCAGATCGGCGTAGGTCTCGTTGAGGACCGGCTCGTAGCGCGACGGCCTGGTCACCGCCGGCTTGAGGTTGTCAGGAACCACGACCGCCGGCGCCCAACCCAGCTCTTCGAAGCAGCGGACATGCGAGGCGCACCAGTCGTCGATCTTCTGGGTCAGCGTCGCCTCGGCGTAGAGCCGCCCCGAGACCCCCATCGAGGCCACGAACAACTGCGCCTCGCGCGCCGCCCCGTCGATCATGACCGGCATCGTCATGCCCGCGTAATCGACGAACAGCCGCTCGCCGGGACGGCGGTTCTGGCGCATCGTCGCGCCCCGGCGCGGCCGCCATTCCCGGAAGCGGCGGCACCAGGTCGGATAACTCATGCCGTCGGGATGCGTCTCGCGCCATTCCTGCCACAACAGCTTCAGCGTCATGCCGCGCCCGGACAGATCCTTCTCGACCTGCGCCCAGTCCACATCCTCTGCCGGAGCGTCCCGCACCGCCGGATAAAGCGCCGCCTCAAGGGCCTCCTCGCCCAGCCCGCGGGCCTCCGGCCAACTCAAACCCGAGACGGCGAACCGCTCCAGAACCAGCGCCACAGAGCGCCGCGCGATGCCGCAGTGAGCCGCAATCGCGCGCGCGCTGCGACTCTCGTCGAAATGATACGAAAGAACCTTCTTCACCTTCCTCATCGGCAGCCTTCCCCGTGCCATCCCACACACCTCCGGATCGATCGCGAAAATCCGAGGGGTAGGACGGCACCCGAGTCGTTCCAAAATCCGCCGCCCCCAAGGGGTGGCTACTTTGGTGATACCGGGTGGTAGAGTCAGGGGGTGGCGCGCCAGCGGTAGGGTCCGGTGGTACAAGCCCGTAGAGGGCACTCCGTCACTTTCGTTCCGGTCCTCAGTCCGGCTCCCATGGCCGCGTTTCCACTCCCCTGCTCGTCAAACCGGACGTGCCGATTTCCGGCATCCGGCTTTCCTTTGGGATCATGCCTTCGCCCACGGAAGGCCCTGGGTCTTTGGCTCAAGGCAGGTCAGGCCGTAGTGTTTCCACAGCCGACGGTTCGGGTAGTGCACGTACTTCCCGCTCCTCACCTTGTGCTTCCGGCAGAGCCACTGTCGCAGCCGCCTCGTCGAGTGATTGTTGATTGCCGAGTAGGCAGGGCCGACCTGGCCGTGGCGATAGTAGTTGGCCCACCCGGCTATCATCCGGTTCAGGCGTTCCACCATGTCCTCGGTCCTCATCGTCCCATTCCGCGCGGCTGTTTGTTCACTGATCCGGCGGCAGATGCTCTGGACGCTCGCCTTGCTCGGACGGGTCCCGATATAGGTTCGTCCATGCAGGCCGTAGTTGCGCCCTATGCGGTGTCCGAGGAAGTCGATCGGTTTCTCCGGACACCGCACGCATCGGGTCTTCTGCTCGTTGATCGGCAGCTTCAGCCTGTCCATGAGCCGCTTGACCGCCGCCAGCATCTCCGCTGCCGGGGCCTTGCCGACCACACAGAAGTCATCCGCATAGTTCACGATCTCCGAGCGGTAGCGCCGGGCGTAGCCCAGCGCCTTCCAGCCCCGCACGAAGCGCCGCATGTAGAGGTTGCTGGCAAGAGGCGAGATCGGTGAGCCCTGTGGGGTTCCCTTTCGCTCCCTGCGCGCCCGGTTCGTGCGGCGTTTGCCGCCTTTCCCGTCGTCCTCCTCCACCGGCATTTCCAGCCATGCCTTGATGAGCCCGAGCATCCTGCCGTCGCTCACGCGCCGGGCGATGCTCTTCATCAGTTCGGCATGGGGAATCTCGCCGAAGTAGTTGGACAGGTCGCAATCGACCACCTCGTTGTGCCCCGTGTTCAGGAGCCTGTGGACGCGTTTTACCGCGTCGTTCGCGCTCCGTCCCGGTCGATAGGCGTATTGCTCCGGTTGCAGGTCGGCTTCGAATATCGGCTCAAGCACGAGCAGGGCCGATGTCTGCGCCACCCGGTCCCGTATGCAGGGGATGCCCAATGGCCGGAACTTGCCGGGCTGTTTCTTCGGGATCAGGACCTGCCGCACCGGTTTTGGCACGTAGGTCCCGCCCCTCAGATCCCGCGACAGTTCCCCAAGCCAGCGCCCCGCGCCGTACGACTCGATGTCAGCGAAGGTTTCTCCGTCCACCCCGGCAGCGCCGCCGTTGCGGCGGACACGCCTCCAGGCTTCGGCAAGAAAATCCTCACGCCACACCTTGTCGATCAGCGCGTGGAAGCGCCGGTCGGGTTCTTCCTTCGCTTTCGCATGTAGCATGGTCTGAAGTTTCCGGACCTTGTCTGACCCTGTTAGGCTCTCGCCAGTGGTCACGCCTTGCCTCCTTTCCATACCCCTCTCAAAGTCAGGCCCCTTCCCTCGACCGGAATTACCCGGCGTCTTCAGTCCTACGGGCCTGTCCGCCACCCTGCCGGCCCGGCCTGCCCCTCACGGGGTTCCGGTTGACGCGTGCACGCCACCGACAGGGCTTCCCGTGTTGCTACCCTTCCCCTCTTCCATGCGTGCCGCCGCCACTACCCCGGCGGAACCGGCCGGTGCTCTTTTCGCTCGCTTCCCGGCCGGTGGCAGCCTTCCCCGAAGTAGCGATCGGGTCGGCTTCCGCGTCTTCACGTTTCGAGGCCTGTCCAGCGTTCACTCGCGTTGCGGCCCGCATGGTCGCTGAACCACCCAAGGCGGTCCGTCTGTCAGAGTGCTTCAGGCTATGTCGTTACCTCCATAACCCGCTCCGATTGCTACCGGCTGGAGCGAAAGTTGCCGGGCGGGATTCGCACCCGCTAGGGAAAGGCGCCTTTCCACGGCGCACGCTAAATTGGTGATATTCCGCAAAATTATTGCACATTTCGGTGGAGCCCGGTCCGTGATCCGTAGAGACAATGGCGCGAATGCCCGCGAACCCGGGCAAGAGAGCGCCTTCAGCCGGGCTGCGATAGGCAGGGCGGTCCGCAATATCTGCCACTGGCCTGGAGATTGCGAAGGGGGCGGTCAATTCAGGCCCCGCCCCCGACATGTCGCGGCCAGCCAGGCGTCACCCTGCCGCAACGGGCCGGGGGTTTCCCTGTCTGCGGGCGCTTTCCCGCCGTCCCCGGCCCTGCCCGTTCGAGGATACGACTGTGGCCGACTCGACGGCGGAGGATCGACGGCAGGACCTCCGCCCGCCGTGCCGGCTCAACCGGCCGCAAGGCGCTGGCTGGGCACCGATTTCCCGGGATCGAAGAACGGCACGGCGGCAGTTTTCCCCATGGCCGTCCCGTCCAGCGTGCAGACCTCGATCGCATTGCCGGGAGCGGCCAGTTCGATGGGTACCCAGACGTAGCCGATGTTCTTCTGCATGCGCGGCGACCAGACGATCACCGTTACCCGTCCGATCTCCTTGCCGTCGCTGTATGCGGGCGCAGCGTCGGGACGTCCGCGGACCATCTCGTCGCTGTCGAGCACGAGGCCGACCAGCTTTCGGCTTACCCCTTCCGCCTTGATCCGCATCAGCGCTTCCTTGCCGATATAGTCCGCGCTCTGGTCTTCGACCAGCCGTTCGAGCCCCATGACTTCGAAGGGGTTGTCCTCGATCGTCATGTCGGCGCCGTACCGGTAAATCCCGGCCTCGATGCGACGGATCTGCGAAGGCGCGATCGGCCGGATGCGATGCGGTTTCCCCGCTTCCATGATCCGGTCCCACAGCTCTTCGCCGCGGCTCGGGTCGCGGAGATAGACTTCGAACCCGATCTCAGCGCTCCATCCGGTACGGCTGATGACCACCGGAATGCCGTCGAGATCGGTCTCCATGGTCCAGTAGTAGCGAATGTTCGCCACCGCATCGCCGAACAGTTCTATCATCACGTCCCTGGACTTGGGGCCCTGTACTTGCACCGGATAGATTTCGGGTTCGCGGACCTTCACGTCCAGCCCGCAACCAGCCGCGTACCCGCGCGCCCACAGGCCCGCGTCGGAATCCGAGAGCGCCAGCCACCACTGGTTCTCGCCCAAGCGCAACAACACCGGCTCGTTGACGATGCCGCCGTCTTCGGCGGTGATCAGCACATACTTGCCCTGCCCAATCGCGCATTTCGTCAGATCCCGGGGCGTCAGCCGGTTGGTGAACTCGGAGGCGTCCGGTCCGGTGATCTCTACGATGCGTTCCACGCTCACATCCCACAGCGTCACATCGTTGGTCAGGCTCCGATACTCCTCGATGGGATCGTCGTAGTAGTTCGGGATGTACATGTGGTTGTAAATGCCCCAGGCCTTGCACCCAGCCCGGCGCGTGGCCTCGAAAAAGGGGGACTTGCGATAGCGGGGACCGAAATAGAAGTCGGCCTTCGTCAGGATCTCGTTCATTCCAAGGCACTCCCGTCGTGTACGGACTCACCGGCCCATGCGCCACGATGCCTGCGGTCCGGATTGCCCGCGATTGATACGAAACCGCCTTCTCGCCGAGGCGATCCGGCGGCGCCCTTTCGCTATGCCTTCAACCTCCTGTTTTGGGGATCGTAAAGCGGTTTCTCGAGCACCCGGGCTCCTCGGCGGTGACCCAGGATCGCGATTTCAAGCTCGGTGCCGGGCGCAGCAAGATCGGGTTCGACGAAGGCGAAGGCGATGCTCTGGCCGACGGTGTGCCCATAGGCGCCGCTGGTCGTAAGCCCGACGAGGCGGTCGCCGGCGTAGACCGGCTCGTTGCCGTGAGCGTCCGCGTCGACCGCGTCCACCGACAGGTAGACAAGGCGAGTGTCGACACCGTTCCGGGCCCGCTTGGCCACGGCATCTCTGCCGATGAAGTCGCTATCCATGTCGACAAAACGTTCCAGCCCGCCCTCGACCGGCGTAAGTTCGGTCGTCAACTCCACGCCCCAGGCCTTGTACGCCTTCTCCATGCGGAGCGCGTTCATGGCATAGAGGCCGAAATCCGCAATGCCGTATTCTTCGCCCGCCGCCACGATGGCGTCGTAGAGCGTTTCCATGCGAGCCATCGGATGATGGAGTTCCCACCCGAGCTCGCCCACATAGGACACGCGGAGCGCTCGTGTCGGAACGCCCGCGACCTCGATCTCGTGCGCCGACAGCCACGGGAAATCCGCATTGCCGAGATCCGCGTCGGTCAGCGTCCCGAGAACCTCACGCGAACGCGGTCCGGTGACCACCAGCACTCCGTAATCTTCGGTAACATCAGCAATTTCAATATCTTCGGCCTCGCGCCGATGCTGCACCAGCCAGTCCCGGTCGTGGATCCGGGCGACGGCGGCCGAGAGCAGATAGAACCGGCTGTCGTCCAGCCGTGTCACGGTGAACTCGCTCTCGATGCCGCCAAGTTCGGTCAACGCGTGGCCGAGGATGATGCGGCCGTCCCGACGCGGCACCCGATTGGCGATGACGCGATCGAGAAACGCGGCCGCGTCGGGACCGGTGACGTCGAACTTGGAAAAGGCCGACAGGTCCAGCACGCCCACCCGCTCGCGCACCGCCCGGCATTCCCCGGCGACCGCGTCGAACCAGTTCATGCGGCGGAAGCCATACTCCTCCCCGACGCCGCCCGGCGCGAACCACTTGGCCCGCTCCCACCCGAAGGTCTCGGCAAAAACGGCGCCACGCGCCGCGAGCCTGCCATAGACCGGCGTGGTCGTGACCGGCCGGCCAGGATCGCGGAACTCACCGGGATAATGCACCTGGTACATCTGATGGTATTCGTCCAGCGCTTTCTCCAGGCTGTACTTGCCGATCGACCACTTGCCGAACCGCCTGGCCTCCATCTCGCGGACGTTGATCTCGGTCTGGCCATGGACCATCCACTGCGCAAGATATTTCCCCGCGCCCGGGCCCTGTGTGATGCCGATGCCGGCACCGCAGCACATCCAGAAATTCTCGAGCCCCGGGGCCGGCCCGATGAGAAACCCGCCATCCGGGGTGTGGGTGATGGGCCCGCTGACGACGCGCTTGATGCCTGCGTGTTCGAACGCCGGGATGCGCCTGGCCGCCAGTTCGAGCCACGGCATCAGGCGGTCGATGTCGGGCGGCAGCAGTTCGGCATCGAACGACCAGTCGATTCCTTCCAGCGCCCAGGCCTGCGCACCGTCGGTCTCGTAGGGGCCGACGATGAGCCCCTGCCGCTCCTGCCGGTAGTAGCACGAGGCACGGGGGTCGCGAACCACCGGGGGCTCCCGCTCCAGCGCGGCGACCGCGTCGAGGTCTTCGGTCACCAGATACTGATGAACGACGTTGACGATGGGAACGTCGAGCCCCACCATCGCCCCGATCCGGGGCGAGAATCCGCCCGCGGCGTTGACCACGTGCTCGGCAACGATCGTGCCCTGCTCGGTGACGACGTCCCAGCTTCCCTCGGGACGCCGGGAGATGTCGACGACCCGGTTGCGGAGATAGATCTCGGCGCCGCCTGCGCGCGCGCCAGCGGCCATCGCCATGGTGCTGCTGGCAGGATCCGTGTGGCCGTCACCCGGCGTGTAAGCGCCCAGCAATACGCCTTCGGTGTCCAGCAACGGGTGCAGCGCGGCGATTTCGGCGGGACCGATGAGGTGACACTCCGCGCCGGCACATCGCAGCACGCCCTGCACATGGTGAAACCAGTCGACTTCGTCCTGATTGGTTGCAAGCCGGATCGCGCCGCAGCCGTGCCAGCCCGTGGACTGGCCTACTTCCGCCTCCAGCCGCTGGTAGAGCCGGGAGCCATAGAGATGCACCTTGGCCATGTTGAGGCTGGCGATGAAATGGGGGACCAGTCCGGCCGCATGCCAGGTGGAGCCGGACGTGAGCTCGCCCTTCTCGACCAGGGCCACCTCCGACCACCCCTCGCGGACGAGGTGGTAGAGGAGCGCGACTCCCATGACACCGCCGCCAACCACGACGACGCGCGCATGCGACTTCATCGGAGGTCTCGCCGGCGGATCGGCCGAGGCGTCCTCGGTGCCCGTGCGCCGGCATCACGCTTCGCGGCCGGCAACGGCACCGACTGAGGGAACGGAACGGCGTTCGGCATCGCAACCTCCCCCGCTACATGCTTCCAGGGAACCTGAAGCGACTCTCTTCCACCCCCAACGCATCGAACTGAAGCGCTTGTACTGGCGCGGCACCGTCGGCGCAAGCGGTTTTTTTTGTGCGCCGGAAGTCCGCAGCGCGCCACCCCTGCGACATCTCGAAGGGCGCCTTGATGTGAAGATGTTGCCTGATCCACCCCAACAAGAGTTCCTCTTGCCGGTGGCTACGATACCGGCCCGCGGAAACGGCCCCAAATGCATCGCTCGAGATATCCGTGCAGTCCGCGGAGGGCGCTCCGTGCCGCGCGGGTGACTTTTCGGCCGGATATGGCTTAATCAGGTTCGGTCTGCGGACCGGCCCCGAAAACCGGACCGGATCGGGCACGGAAGGCGCCCCGATGGGGACGCGCCGCTGGACGGCAGGACGCCGGAAGAAAGGGAAGGACATGGGTGACGAACTCTGGCGCTGGACGGCCGAGCAACTGGTCCGCGGCATCCGAACGGGCGCGATATCGAGCCGCGAGGCGACGGAGAGCTGCCTCGCACGGCTCGAAGCGGTCAATCCGGAGGTCAACGCCGTCGTCGACGTGCTCGCCGACGAAGCGCTGGCGGCCGCCGACCGCGCGGACGAGGCGGTGCGCCGGGGCGAGGCATCCGGCGTTCTCCACGGGGTGCCGGTAACGGTCAAGATCAATGTCGACTATGCCGGCCGGGCAACAACCAACGGCGTGGTTGCGTTCGCCGACATGACGGTCGCGGAAGACAGCGCTCCGGTAGCCAACCTGCGCAAGGCGGGCGCGGTGATTCTCGGGCGGACCAACGTCCCGGCTTTCTCGACCCGCTATTTCACCGACAACGACCTGCACGGGCGGACGCTCAACCCGCGGGATGCGAGCCGCACGCCAGGAGGGTCGAGCGGCGGCGCGGCGGCCGCCGTGGCCGCCGGGATCGGTCCGATAGGGCACGGCAACGACCGCGCCGGTTCGGTGAGGTATCCGGCCTATGCCTGCGGTGTCGCCGGCCTGCGCCCGAGTCTCGGTCGGGTGCCGGATTTCAACCCGTCGGCTGCCGAGGAGCGCGGCATCTCCTCGCAGATGACCAGCGTTCACGGTCCGCTGGCGCGCTCGGTCCGCGATGTCCGCCTCGGTCTCGAGGCGCTGGCCGCGCCCGATTCACGGGATCCGTGGTCGGTTCCGGTCCCACTCGGCGCGGGCGGGGACGCGGGCCCGTGCAGGGCCGCGATCCTGCCGTCCCTTTCCGGCGCGGACGCCGATCCGGCGGTTGCCGAGGCCGTTCGCAATGCCGGCGCGTGGCTCGAAGATGCGGGCTATGAGGTCGAGGAGAGCGCTCCGCCCAGGCTCGACGAGGCTTCGGGCCTGTTCTGGCCGATGCTGATGGCCGAGGAGCGCGCGGCCACGCCGGCCGAACGCGCCGCCTCGTCGAGCGGGATCGAACGGTTCGGCGACGAGGCGGTCAAGCGCGCCCGCGCCTCGGTCCGCGCCTATGCCGGCGATCTCGACTATGAAAGCTATGTCCGCGCGCTCGCCACCCGGACCACCATCCTTCGCGAATGGAACGCGTTCTTCGAGCGCTGGCCGATCCTCGTGATGCCGGTCTCCTGGCAGCTCCCCTATCCGATCGACCATGACCAGAAGGGCGACGAGGCGGTGCGCGAGATGCTCGAGGCCCACCGCCCGATGCTCGCCGTGTCGCTGCTCGGCCTGCCAGGGCTCTCCGTGCCCACAAGCACGGCCGGCGGGGTGCCGACGGGCGTTCAGATCGTCTCCGCCCGCTTCGGCGAGGAGCGCCTGCTGGCAGCCGGCGAGGTGGTCGAGGCACACGCGTCCATCGAGACGCCGATCGATCCGGCAAGTTGAGGAGGGCGAGATGGCGGACCATGATGCAATGTTCGAAGCGCTGATCGACGCCTCCGGCGTACCGGTCTCGAAGGAGGAGAAGGAAGACCTCCGCAAGACCTACGGCACGCTGATGAAGCTGGCCGAGCGCACTCGCCTGCCCGGACGAAGCTGGGAAGTTCGGACGCTCCCGCACTACACGCCTCGGGCGCCCGCGGATGACCGCTGAACTGCCGACCATCGCGGAGGCCGCGCGTGGTTTCCGCGACGGCACGCTGTCACCGGTGGATCTCACCGCGCTCTGCCTGGAGCGCATCGAGCGTTACGACCCCGCGCTCCATGCCTACCACCGTGTCTTTGCCGAAGAGGCGGCCGCGGCCGCGCGGGCGGCCGAGGAAGCGCTTGGCCGCGGCGCCGATCTCGGTCCCCTCCATGGCATTCCGATCGCGCTCAAGGACGTCTTCTACTGGAAGGGCAGGAAGACCACCTCCAACTCGCGCGTGATGATCGACTTCGAAGCCGACGAGGACGCGGGCGTGATCACGCGACTCAAGGATGGCGGCGCCGTGCTTCTCGGCCAGCTCAATACCTACGAGTTCACCTTCGGCGGCAGGCCCTCGAGCGAACCTCCCTTTCCGCCCGCGCTCAATCCCTGGGACGCCGGGCGCATCACCGGCGGCTCGTCGAGCGGGTCGGGCGCCGCCGTCGCCGCCGGGCTCTGTCTCGGCGCGCTCGGAACCGACGCCGGCGGTTCGATCCGGCTGCCGGCCGCCTTCTGCGGCATCGCCGGCCTGAAGCCCACCATCGGCCGGGTCAGCGCCCATGGCGACATGCCCCTGACCTATTCCTTCGACTGCGTGGGCCCCATGGCCCGGACCAGCGAAGACGCCGCCATCATGCTGCAGGTCCTTGCCGGCCACGACCCGCGGGACCCGATGAGCGCCGACGTCGCGGTGCCCGACTACATCGCCGGTCTCGAGGGCGGGGCCAGGGGCCTCAGGGTCGGCCTGATCCGGCACTTCTACACGGACGACTTCGCGTCGCCACCCGAGATCGTAGCGGCAATCGACGGGGTCGCCGAGACCCTCGCCGGGCTCGGCGCCGAGGTGGAGGAGGTTTCGGTCTCTCCGCTGATGGACTGGCACGCGGTCGGCCGTGTTCTGGTGCCTGCCGAGGCCTTCGCGATCCACGAGGAACGGCTGCAGACCCGGTGGGAGGAGTATGGCCGCCTCGCGCGCAACCGGCTGATGCTGGGCAGCCTGTTCCGCGCCGTCGACTACATCCAGGCGCAACGGCGGCGGACTGAACTCCTGGCGGAGCTCGAGGCGGTGCTCGCGCGGTGCGACATCGTCGTGACCACCGGGATGATGACGCCGGCGCCGCCGTTCGACGACGCCCAGCCCTTCCCCTTCATCGACGTGCCGACCATCGGCATCCCGTTCAACCTCACCGCCCACCCCTGCCATGTGGTGCGGGCCGGCTTTTTCGAGGATGGAACGCCGATCGGCGCGCAGATAGCCGGACGACACTGGGACGAGGCAACCGTGTTACGGGCGGCGCACGCGTTCGAGCTTGCAGCCGGGCTGCTGGACCGGAGGCCGTCCCTCGACGGATAGGCTGCGGTCTCTTCGGCGAGCCGTCGAGAGGCGCTCCCGCCGAATTCGCGTCGGAGCCGAATCCATGCGGTCGACAAGATCGGCGCCAACCGGCTCTCGTGGAGCGTTGAACACGGGAACGGAGGTGCGATATAACCGGAGCCTGACCGGGCGCTGGTGAATCCAGGTCATCTTCTCCTGGACCTCATCCCGCATGTCCCGCAGGCAAACGCCCGGAGATTCGCGACCGGAAGGAAGGGGTCCGCGCCATGCACGATCTCACCGGTATTTCCAGGAGCGACCGGTATCGGGCGCTCGGGTTGAGCACGTTTTCGTTCACCGTGTGCTTTGCCGTCTGGACGATCTTTTCCATCATCGGCGTCAAGATCAAGCAGGATCTGGGTCTGTCCGAGACCGAGTTCGGTGTGCTGGTCGCAACGCCTGTCCTGACCGGATCGATCAGCCGCATCTTTCTCGGCGTCTGGACCGAGCAGTATGGCGGCCGCATGGTCTTCACCCTCCAGATGCTGGCGACGGCCGTGGCGTGCTGGCTGTTGTCCGAAGTGCAGACCTACGAGGTGTTCCTGGTCGCCGCCCTCGGCGTCGGGCTGGCCGGCGGGTCGTTCATCGTCGGCGTCGCCTACACTTCGCAATGGTTCGAGAAGGAACGCCAGGGCACGGCGCTCGGCATCTTCGGGGTCGGCAATGTCGGCGCAGCGGTCACCAATTTCGGCGCGCCGTTCCTCCTGCTCGCCTTCGGCTGGGAGCAGACCGCCCAGATCTATGCGGTCCTGCTGGCGCTGACTGCCGTCGCCTTCTTCCTGCTGGCCAAGCCCGACCCCTCGGAGGTGGCGCGCAAGCGCGAGGGCCGCAAGCCGGTCTCGACCGGCGAGCAGCTCGAACCGCTGAAGAATCTGCAGGTCTGGCGTTTCGCGACGTACTATTTCTTCGTGTTCGGCGGTTTCGTCGCGCTCGCCTCCTATCTCCCCCGCTTCTATGTCGGCGCCTACGACCTGCCGCTGGCAACCGCCGGCATGCTGGCGGCGGCCTATTCGATGCCCGGTTCGATATTTCGTGCGCTCGGCGGCTGGATGTCGGACAAGTGGGGGGCACGATTCGTCATGTACCTGACCTTCGTCGTGTCATTGGCGTGCCTGTTCGTCATGAGCTATCCGCGCACCCAGTACATCGTGCAGGGGATCGATGGTCCGGTTGAATTCACCTTCGGCGTCAGCCTGACGGCCTTCGTCATCCTCAGCGTGCTGCTCGGTTTCGTGATGTCGCTCGGCAAGGCTGCCGTCTACAAGCACATCCCGGTGTACTACCCCAATCACGTGGGCTCGGTCGGCGGACTCGTCGGCATGATTGGCGGTCTCGGCGGCTTCGTCCTGCCAATCACGTTCGGCATCCTGAACGACTGGTTCGGCGTCTGGACCAGCTCCTTCATGCTCCTGTTCGTCATCGTGCTGGTAAGCACGGTCTGGATGCATGTGGCGATCCGCCTCATGGAGCGTCGCCGTCACCCGGCGCTTGTCGAGGAACGCTATCTCAGCGACGTGCCGGACATGCCGCAACCACCGCCCGCGGACGACAGCCCGCCGGCAAGGAGCGGCTAGGGAAACCGCTTCGTACCGAAGACCGGAGCGCGGGGCGGCCGGCGCAAAAAAATCCGGCCGCCCCCCTCGATCTTGATTCGACGCGTCCTATAATTCGTTCGGCAGTTTGCTCGGCTCCCGCCTTCAGGCGGAAATTCTTGCCACGGGCTCGCAGGAAGAAGGCAACGGGATGGCCAAGAACCTGACGACCTGGAACCCGGAGGATGACGCCTTCTGGCAGGCCGAGGGCAGGCGCATCGCGACCCGCAACCTGTGGATTTCCATCCCCTGCCTGCTGTGCGGTTTCGCGATCTGGCTGTATTGGGGGATCATCACCGTCCAGATGATCAACCTGAAGTTTCCGTTCTCGCAGGCGGAACTGTTTACCCTCGCCGCGATCGCCGGGTTGAGCGGCGCCACACTGAGGATCCCCTCGTCGTTCTTCATCCGAATCGCCGGCGGCCGCAACACGATCTTCCTTACCACGGCGCTGTTGATCCTCCCGGCGGCAGGAACCGGGTTTCTGCTGCAGGACCCGGCGACGCCGTTGTGGCAGTTCCAGATGATGGCGCTGCTGTCCGGCTTCGGCGGCGGCAATTTCGCCTCTTCGATGTCGAACATCTCCTTCTTCTATCCCAAGCATGTGCAGGGCTATTCCCTCGGCATGAACGCGGGGCTGGGCAATTTCGGCGTCACAACGATGCAGATCCTGGTCCCGCTGGTGATGACCGTCGGAATTTTCGGTGGCTCCGCTCTGATCCTTGCCAACAGCTCGGGAACACTGATCGGCAAGATCCCGGCCGGCACGGAGACCTACATTCACAACGCCGGCTATGTCTGGGTCGCCATCCTGGTCCCGCTGGTGATCGCCGCCTGGTTCGGCATGAACAACATCACCGTGGAGCATGTCTCGCCGGGCCTGACCTCGACCACATCGGCTTTCGGCAAGATCCTCGGCATGCTTGCCATCGGGCTTGTCACCGCAGCGGTCGGACTGTGGCTGCTGCTGCCGGCCAAGACCGGCGGCTCCGGGCTGGAACTCAGCAAGTGGCTTGTGCTGCCGCTGGTCATCGCCGCCACGGTTTTCGCCTTGCGGCTGATCCCCGGCACGATCCGCCGCAGCCTCAACCAGCAATACGCGATATTCAGGAACAAGCACACATGGGCAATGACGGTCATCTACACGATGACTTTCGGCTCGTTCATCGGCTACGCTGCGGCCTTCGGTCTGGCGATCAAGGTGGTGTTCGGCTTCCAGCATATCGAGGTCGACGGGGTGATCACCCACACGACACAGAACCCCAACGGACCGAGCGCACTGATGTACGCATGGACAGGGCCGTTCATCGGCGCGCTGATCCGCCCCGTCGGCGGCATGATCTCCGACCGCCTGGGCGGCGCGCTGGTCACCCAGATCGTTTCCGTCGTGATGGTCGTCTGCGCCCTCGGGGTCGCATATTTCCTGTCGCTCGCCTACGCCTCGCCGACGCCCGAAGACTATTTCCTGCCCTTCCTGATCCTGTTCCTGATCCTGTTCGCTGCCACCGGGATCGGCAACGGCTCCACTTTCCGGACCATCGCAGTCGTGTTCGACAAGGTGCAGGCCGGCCCGGTTCTCGGCTGGACGTCCGCAGTTGCCGCCTACGGCGCCTTCATCATACCGAAGGTGTTCGGCGAACAGATCAAGGCGACCACCCCCGAATACGCGCTCTACGGTTTCGCAGCCTTCTACACGCTGTGCATAGGCATCAACTGGTGGTTCTATTTGCGCAAGAACGCGTATGTGAAGAACCCGTAAGGAGACGGATCCGATGAGCCATTTCCTGGATCGGCTGACCTTCTTCAGAAAGACCGTGGACACCTTCTCCGACGGGCACGGAATCGTCACCAGCGAGGATCGCGACTGGGAGGACGCCTACCGGGCACGCTGGCAGCACGACAAGGTGGTCCGCTCGACCCACGGCGTGAACTGCACCGGTTCGTGCAGCTGGAAGATCTACGTCAAGGGCGGAATCATAACCTGGGAGACCCAGCAGACCGACTATCCGCGGACGCGGCCGGACCTGCCCAATCACGAGCCCCGCGGCTGTTCGCGGGGCGCCAGCTATTCCTGGTACATCTACAGCGCCAACCGGCTGAAATACCCGCTGGTGCGCAGCCGGCTGATCCGGCACTGGCGCGAGGCGCGCAAGACCCTGGCGCCGGTCGCCGCCTGGGCGTCGATCGTCGAGAATCCCGCGAAACGCAGCGACTACCAGAAGGTCCGCGGGCTGGGAGGCTTCGTCCGCTCGGACTGGGACGAGGTCAACGAAATCGTGGCGGCGGCCAACCTCTACACCATCAAGACCCACGGGCCCGACCGCGTCATCGGCTTCTCGCCGATTCCGGCGATGTCGATGGTCTCCTACGCCGCCGGCTCGCGCTATCTGTCGCTGATCGGCGGCGTTTGCATGAGCTTCTACGACTGGTACTGCGACCTGCCGCCGTCCAGCCCGCAGACCTGGGGCGAGCAGACCGACGTTCCGGAAAGCGCGGACTGGTACAACGCCACCTTCCTGATGATGTGGGGCTCGAACGTGCCGCAGACACGCACGCCCGACGCCCACTTCATGACCGAGGTCCGCTACAAGGGCGCGACCACGGTGACGGTCACGCCCGACTACAGCGAGGCCTCGAAATTCGCCGACATCTGGCTCAACCCCAAGCAGGGCACCGACGCGGCGATGGCGATGGCGATGGGACACGTCATCCTCAAGGAATGGCATCTCGGCGGCAGGAGCGCGTATTTCGAGGACTATTGCCGCCGCTACACCGACATGCCGATGCTGGTCACCCTGCGCGCCTCCGGCGATGGCCACGTGCCGGACCGCATGCTGCGGGCGTCGGACCTCGCGGACGCGCTGGGACAATCCAACAACCCCGAGTGGAAGACCGTCGCCGTGGACGAAAGCCGCGACGACTCGCTGGTCTGCCCGGTGGGGTCGATCGGCTTCCGCTGGGGCGAGGCCGGCAAGTGGAACATCGAGGAAAAGGACGGCGCCGACGGCGCGGCCACCAGGCTGCGGCTGAGCCTGATCGACATCAGGGACGATGTCGCCTCGGTCGGTTTCCCCTATTTCGGCAACACCGCGCACGACCATTTCGCCGGCACCGATCACGACGAGGTGCTCTGGCGCAACGTGCCGGTAAAGAAGGTCGCGACACGCAACGGCGAGGCGCTGGTCGCCACGGTGTACGACCTGTTCGTCGCCAATTACGGGCTGGACCGCGGCCTCGGCGGCGACAACGTGGCCGAGTCGTTCGACGACGACGTGCCCTACACCCCGGCATGGCAGGAACGCATCACCGGGGTCGCGCCCGACAAGGTGATCGCCGTGGCCCGCCAGTTCGCGGAAAACGCGCACAAGACCGAGGGCCGCTCGATGGTCATCGTCGGAGCCGCCCTCAACCACTGGTACCACATGGACATGATCTACCGCGGCATCATCAACATGCTGGTGATGTGCGGGTGCGTCGGCAAGTCCGGCGGCGGCTGGTCGCACTATGTGGGTCAGGAAAAGCTGCGCCCGCAGACCGGCTGGCTGCCGCTCGCCTTCGCGCTGGACTGGAACCGTCCACCGCGCCACATGAACAGCACTTCCTTCTGGTACAGCCACACCAACCAGTGGCGCTACGAAAAGCTGGACGTCGACGAGATCATCTCGCCGCTTGCCCCCGAAGGCGAATGGGAGACCCTGAGCCTCATTGACTTCAACGTGCGGTCGGAACGCATGGGCTGGCTGCCTTCCGCGCCGCAGCTCGAGACCAACCCGCTGGAGGTGACCCGGGCCGCCGGCGAGGACCCCGTGGCGGCGGCGGTCGCCGCGCTCCGGGACGGCAGCCTGCGCATGTCCTGCGAGGATCCCGACGATCCCCGGAACTGGCCCCGCAATCTTTTCGTATGGCGTTCCAACCTTCTGGGCTCCAGCGGCAAGGGGCACGAGTATTTCCTGAAGCACCTGCTCGGCACCCAGCACGGCGTGCAGGGCAAGGATCTCGGCGAAACCGAAGGCCGGAAACCGGTCGAGGTCGCGTGGCACGACGCCGCGCCCGAAGGCAAGCTCGACCTCCTGGTCACGCTGGATTTCCGCATGTCGACGACCTGCCTCTACTCCGACATCGTGCTGCCGACGGCGACCTGGTACGAGAAGAACGACCTCAACACCTCGGACATGCACCCCTTCATCCACCCACTGTCGGCCGCGGTCGATCCGGTGTGGGAGTCCCGCAGCGACTGGGAGATCTTCAAGGGAATCGCGAAGAAGTTCTCCGAGATCGCCGAGGGCGTGCTCGGCGTGGAGCGCGACCTCGTGCTGGCGCCGACCCTGCACGACACGCCGGCGGAACTGGCCCAGGCGACCGAAGTCAGGGACTGGAAGAAGGGCGAGTGCGAGCCCGCGCCGGGGAAGACCATGCCCAACATGGTGGTGGTCGAACGCGACTATCCGAACACCTACAAGAAGTTCACCGCGCTGGGCCCGCTGATGGCCAAGGCAGGCAATGGCGGCAAGGGCATCAACTGGAATACCGAGGACGAGGTCGCGTTCCTCGAGCGGCTGAACGGCGTGGTGCGCGAGGACGGCGTCTCGCAGGGCCTGCCGAAGATCGAGAGCGATATCGACGCCGCCGAGGTCGTGCTGGCGCTGGCGCCCGAGACCAACGGCCATGTCGCGGTCAAGGCCTGGACGTCACTGGGCAAATCGACGGGGCGCGCGCACCAGCACCTGGCGGCAGCCCGCGAGGAGGACAAGCTGCGCTTTCGCGACCTGCAGGCGCAACCGCGCAAGATCATCTCGTCGCCGACCTGGTCCGGCGTCGAGGCGGAACATGTCACCTACACCGCCGGATACACCAACGTGCACGAGCTGATCCCCTGGCGTACGCTCAGCGGCCGCCAGCAACTCTACCAGGACCATCTGTGGATGCGCGCCTTCGGCGAGCAGCTCTGTGTCTACAAGCCGCCGATCGACACCAAAACGATCCGGCCGCTGATCGACGACAAGGACAACGGCAGCCCGCAGGTCGTGCTCAACTTCATCACCCCGCACCAGAAATGGGGCATCCACAGCACCTATACCGACAACCTGCTGATGTTGACGCTTTCGCGCGGCGGCCCGATCGTCTGGGTCAGCGAAACCGACGCCCGGAAGATCGGCGTCGAGGACAATGACTGGATCGAGGCCTACAACGCTAACGGCGCGCTGGTCGCGCGCGCGGTGGTCAGCCAGCGCGTGCCCGAGGGCATGACGCTGATGTACCACGCCCAGGAAAAGATCGTGAACGTGCCCGGCAGCGAGGTGACGGGCGGGCGCGGCGGGATCCACAACTCGGTGACCCGGACCACGGTCAAGCCGACCCACATGGTCGGCGGCTACGCCCAGCAATCCTACGGCTTCAACTACTATGGCACCGTCGGCTCGAACCGCGACGAGTTCGTGATCGTGCGCAAGATGCAGACGGTGGACTGGATGGAAGGCCCCTACCGGCCAACCTCTATGGAGGCAGCGGAATGAAAATTCGCGCGCAGATCGGCAAGGTCCTGAACCTCGACAAGTGCATCGGCTGCCACACCTGTTCGGTGACCTGCAAGAATGTCTGGACCAGCCGCGAGGGCATGGAATACGCCTGGTTCAACAATGTCGAGACCAAGCCGGGCGTCGGCTATCCCAAGGAATGGGAGAACCAGGACGTCTGGAACGGCGGCTGGGTCCGCAAGAAAAACGGCCGCATCGCGCCGAAGATGGGCGGCAAGCTGCGCATCCTGGCGAAGATCTTCGCCAATCCGGACATGCCGCAGATCGACGACTATTACGAGCCCTTCACCTTCGATTACGAGCATCTGCAAAACGCGCCGGAGTCGCGGACCCCGCCGACGGCGCGGCCGCGCTCGCTGATCAGCGGCGAACGCATGGAAAAGGTGAAGTGGGGGCCGAACTGGGAGGAAATCCTCGGCGGCGAATTCGACAAGCGCAGCAAGGACGTGAATTTCGAAGCGGTCGAGAAGGAAATCTACGGCCAGTTCGAGAACACCTTCATGATGTACCTGCCGCGGCTGTGCGAGCACTGCCTGAACCCCTCCTGCGTCGCCGCCTGCCCGTCTGGAGCGATCTACAAGCGCGAGGAGGACGGCATCGTCCTGATCGACCAGGACAAGTGCCGCGGCTGGCGCATGTGCGTCTCGGCCTGCCCCTACAAGAAGATCTACTACAACTGGCGATCCGGCAAATCGGAGAAGTGCATCTTCTGCTATCCGCGGATCGAGGCGGGAGAACCGACCGTCTGTTCCGAGACCTGCGTCGGGCGCATCCGCTATCTCGGTGTGCTGATGTACGATGCCGACCGGATCGAAGCCGCGGCGTCGGCGGAGGACCCGCAGGATCTGTATGACGCGCAACTCGACATATTTCTCGATCCCCACGATCCCGAGGTGATCCGCCAGGCGCTCCGGGACGGGGTGCCGCAGGCATGGATCGACGCGGCACAGCGCTCCCCGGTCTATCGCATGGCAATGGACTGGAAAGTCGCCTTCCCCCTGCACCCGGAATACCGCACCCTGCCGATGGTCTGGTACGTACCGCCGCTGTCCCCGATCCAGTCGGCGGCAGAGACCGGAATACTGGGCTCGGAAGGGCTGATCCCTGACGTGTCCCAGCTCCGCATACCGCTCAAGTACCTTGCCAACATGCTGACGGCGGGCGATGAGGAGCCGGTCAGGCTGGGCCTGGAACGGATGCTGGCCATGCGGGTCTACATGCGCGCCAAGCATGTCGACGGACGGCGGGAAACCCGCGCCCTGGAGCAGGTCGGGCTGACCGAGGCCGACATCGAGGACATGTACCAGACCATGGCGATCGCCAACTACGAGGACAGGTTCGTGATCCCGACCACCCATCGCGAATATGCGGAAGAGGCGTTCGATCTGCGCGGCGAATGCGGCTTCAGCTTCGGCGACGGGTGCAGCGGCGGCGGCGACAAGATCGACCTGTTCAGCCATGACGTGCGGGTGGGGCCGAGCGCCGGCGGGCGTTCGAGCAACCCGGCGGCAGAGCGATGAAGATCTACCGCGCCCTCGGCGCGCTGTTGCAATACCCGACCGCCGAGCTGGCGGACGCGGCGGGCGAGATCGCCGCGATCGTCAGTGCGGAGGAACGGTTGTCCCGGCGGGGGCGAACCGCGATCGACGGGCTGGCGGCGCGACTTGGACTCAGCGACCTGTTGACGGCGCAGGAGACCTATGTCGGCCTGTTCGACCGGTCGCGCAGCCTGTCCCTTCACCTGTTCGAGCACATCCACGGCGAATCCCGTGATCGCGGTCAGGCAATGATCAACCTGGCGGCCCATTACGAGACGCACGGCTACAGCATCGACGTCAACGAGCTGCCCGACTATCTGCCGCTTTTCCTCGAATTCCTGTCATTGACCGAGCCCGAGGAAGCTGCCGGCCTGCTGTCGGATGTGGCTCATATCCTTGCCGCGATCCGCATCCGGCTGGAGCGCCGCCAGAGCGACTATGCCGGAATCTTCCAGGCGCTCGAGGAACTGGCCGGCAGGAAACCGGACCGCGCCGTGGTCGAGGGCTTGCTGGAGCACGACAAGCCGCCCGCGGAGGAAGCTGCGGAGATCGACAAGGATTGGGAGGAGGCGCCAGCCTTTGCCGGCACAGGCGACGGCGCGTGCGGGGCGGTGCGCGACACCCTCAACCGCATGGCGGAACTCGCGTTCGCCGCACGCGGCAACGAACGGGACGGAGCATGATCATGGGTGACTGGTTCCACGTCCTCGTCTTCGGCTACTACCCGTATTTTGCGGCGACCGTGTTCCTGGCGGGCAGCCTGATCCGTTTCGACCGCGAACAATACACCTGGCGCAGCGGATCCAGCCAACTGCTCAGGCGCCGGCAGCTGATCGTGGGCAGCGTGCTGTTCCATGTCGGCATCCTGCTTCTCTTCTTCGGGCATTTTGTCGGCCTGCTGACTCCGCAGGAGATCTACCACGCCCTCGGCCTCAGCTCCGGCACCAAGCAGGTGTTGGCAATCGTCGCCGGCGGTTTCTTCGGCGCGGTGTGCTTTGTCGGCCTGACCATGCTCCTGCACCGGCGCCTGTTCGATCCCCGCATCCGCAAGACGTCGAGCGCGATGGATATCGCGATCCTGGCCCTCCTTTGGCTGCAGCTCGTGCTCGGCATGGCGACCCTGCCGTTCTCGTGGGCGCACCGGGAGGGCGGCGAGGTCATGGTCGCGCTGTCGTTGTGGGCCCAGAAGATCGTCACCTTCCAGGCCGACGCCGCGATCCATGTCGTCGACGTGGCCTGGGTCTACAAGGCGCACATCTTTCTCGGCGTCACGATTTTCCTGATCTTCCCGTTCAGCCGGCTGGTCCATATCTGGAGCGCGCCGGTAGGCTATCTGGGGCGTCGCGGCTACCAGGTGGTCCGCAGCCGCGACGGGCGGCGAGCTGCCTGACGCGACGATGGGCGAGATCCGGGTCAATGATCGGCTCATCGCGGAGGACGATATCCTGCGCGAGATGCAGTATCACCCGGCCGAAGATGTCCCCGCGGCGCGGCATGCCGCCACCGAATGGCTGGTGATCCGTGCACTCCTGCTGGATCGGGCGCGCGCGGTCGGGATCGACGAAGAGGACGAAGCGGCGGCGCTCCGCGCGGTGATCGAGCGCGAGGTGGACGTTCCCGAGCCCGGGGATGCCGAATGCCGCCGCTATTACGAGAACAACGGCGCGCGGTTCCGCAGCCCGGACCTGGTCGAGGCCGCGCATATCCTGCTCGCCGCCGCGCCGGGGGATGAGGAAGGGCGGAAAAGGGCGGAGGCCCAGGCCAAAAACCTGATCGAAGCGCTGACCGAGACCCCGGACCGGTTCGGCGAGCTGGCGCGGACGCATTCGGCCTGCGATTCGAAACAGAACGACGGCCGGCTCGGCCAGATCTCGCGCGGCGATACGGTGCCGGAGATGGAAACCTTCCTGTTCAATCTGGAAGGCGGACAGCTCTCGCCGGTGCCGGTGAAGACGCGCTACGGCATCCATGTCGTGTGCGTCGACAAGCGCCTGCCCGGCCGGACGCTTCCCTACGAAGCGGTTGCCGACAAGGTCGCGGATTACCTGAAGGAAGCATCCTGGCGACGGGCCTTCCGCCAGTACGTCCAACTGCTCGCGGGAAGCGCCCGGATTTCCGGCCACGACATCGCCGCCACGGAGATACCGCTGGTGCAATGAGCCCTGGGAGCCCAGCCCAGGAATCGCGATCCTGACGCGGGAAGGCGACGGTGCGGGACCGGGACAGCGCACCGCGGGCGAGCAGGCCGTGGGCCGGCGCCGGCGGCCGGCAAACGCGTCGATGGCCGGAAAATCCAGCCACGACGGTTTGAGGAAGGCGGCAAGTGGATAGAAACATCGCCAACGGAACATTGGATCTTGCCGTCGTCGACACCGAGACTCCCTCCAAACCCGGCGCAATCGCTACCGTCCTCTTTCCCCTGACAGCGATCGCATTCGCCCTCTCCCTCCTTGGCTCGCCGTCCGACACGTTGGCGACACATCTCAGGAACGCCAGCGAAGAGCGGCTGGAGCAGGTCCACGAGCAGCGGCTCCATGGGTTTCCGGGGTGGTTTCGGCAGATCGCCATCGCACCTGCCAGTAAGCCGAGGGTACTTGCCCGCGATGTCGAAGAGCTGCAGTCCGGGTTTCTGCAGCGGCTGGAGGAGAGTTCCGCGCTCAGCCTGCTCTATTACGACGGAAGCGCGATAAAGCACGACTGGCGGCGCCACGATATCCGGGAAGATCTCCCGCTGTTCGGCGCGTCGATGTCGAAGAGCATCACGTCCTACCTGCTGGGCCGGGCGCATTGCAATCGCCTCGTCGCCTCGCTCGACGACAGGATAGCGAAATACGTGCCTGGGCTCGCGGATACGTTCTACGGCAATATCAGAATCGGCGACGCGCTCGACATGGCCTCGGGCGACAGGTTCCTCTATGCCAACAGCACGCGCCGGGGCGGCAGGGCCCAGAACAGGGAATACGTGGCTCCTGTCATGACCCAGCGATCGACCGTCGCCGCGACCTTGCGCAGGTTCGGAGTCCGGGAGGCGGACGAACGCGCCTTCGCCTACAGGAACGCGAATACCGACGCCATCGCCCTGGTCCTGGCCGCGGTCTCGCCCGGCGGGCTCGGCGCGTTCGCGCACCGCACGCTCGCCACCGATGCCGGGTTGGAGCGCCGCTCGTTCTATCTCGCCGACCGGGACGGGGCCGCGCTCGCCTTCGCCTTCTTCTACGCGACGCGGATGGACTGGCTTCGCGCGGCGATCCGGATCGGGGAGGACGCCCGGTCCGACGGGTGCATTGGGGATTATCTCAGGAGCGCCGCTGCAGATTCGGTGTCGGTCGACGTCGACAGTCTGCCCTACCGGCAATACGGCAAGTTCTTCTGGAGCGACCGCAAGCGGATGACACGCAAGCACATCGCGATGATGGGCCATGGCGGGCAGCAGGCGCTGATCGACCTTGACGACGGCCGGGTGCTCGTCGTCTTCGCGATCCGCGGCGACTACGCGCCCGGCTGGACGGTCAAGGCGTTGTTCGACTAGAGGATGGCGTTGCGGAAGCTTCTTGCAAACGGTCGACGGGTGCCCGGTCTTTCGGAGCGGACCTGCGGACAGGCCGCCGTGTCCTGAACGGGCGCGCTGCCGTGTTTCCCCTTGACCTTCCGGCAATCATGGGCGCTAGATTGCCAGCGCTGGCGCAGCGACGGAGGCAGACATGGCGGTAATCGCAAAGACACCCGTTTTCAATGGGCGATTCTTCCGCTCATGGCCTGCGGCGTCCGGGCTCGCGAGTCTGTCGCGCGTAGCCGTCCGGTTCCGCGAACTTCAACCGGCTGACGGCATCGAGTGGCGAAGATGAACCGGTTGCTGTTCGCGGGCCTGCTCGTCCTGATCCCGCTGGCAGCGGCGGCGCATTCGCAACTCGGGACGACAATCCCGGCGAATGGCGCCGTGCTGAAGGAGCCGCCGACCCAAATCGTCCTGACATTCGCCAAGCGCATCCGCCTGACCAGGGTCCAGGTCGCCCGCGATCAGGACCGTCCCGTGGACCTCGATCTCGGCGATCAGAAAGCGTTTGCGACAAGGTTCGCGGTCCCCGTGGCCGACAAGGGCAGAGGCAGCTTTCGGGTGGAGTGGCGCGGGCTCGCATCGGACGGCCACGCAATGCGCGGCGCGTTCACGTTCCGGGTGGAGTGAGCCTTGCTTGATGTCTGGGAACTCGCATCGGTCCTTGCCAAGTTCCTGCTCTATCTCGGGGTTCTGGCCAGCGCCGGGCTGATTCTTGTCCGCGTTGCGTTCAGACGGACGACCAGCCGGGCCCATGGCCCGATATGCAGGCAGGCCTCGGTGCTGGCGTTCCTTGGTCTCCTGGCTGCCGGGTTCGGCTTCCTCCTGCAGGGCGCGGCGCTGGCCGGCGACGTCTCGGGCATGGCGGACCCGGAAATGCTGGGCCTGCTCTGGCATACGCCGGTCGGAACCAGGCTACTTCTCGTCGTCGTGGGCCTCGCCCTTGTTCTTGGCGGGCTCAGGGTTCCGCGACTCGGCCTCTGGATTGCTGCCGCGGGATGCCTCTTGGCACTGTGGTCGTTCACCCGGACGGGCCACATTGCGGGCATGGAATCCTTCTGGTTCGAACTGCTTCTGCTGCTGCACCTTGCCGGCATTGCCTTCTGGATCGGCATCCTCTCCCCCCTCCGCACGCTCGCCGGGGAGGCAGGAAGCCTGGCGGAGGCGGCGATGCTTGGCCACCGCTTCGGCCGTACTGCCTCCGTCACCGTGCCAGTTCTGCTGGTAGCCGGGATCGTCATGGCATGGCGCCTCATCGGCGGGCTGCCGGCCTTGGTGACGACCGCCTACGGCCTCACGTTGCTCGGAAAGGTCACGGCAGTCGCGGTGCTGCTCGCAGCCGCGGCAGCCAATAAGCTTCGCTTCGTTCCCGCCATGAAAAAAGGTGACGAGAGCGCAGCATCACTCCTGCGACGGTCCATCACACTGGAATGGATCGCCATCTGCGCCATCCTTCTCCTTACGGCGGCGCTTACCGTGGGGCCGGAATTGCCGCCCCGGAGCGCTCTGTGAAACCGCGGGGCTTTGTCACGGCCGCCGCATCTGCAAGATGCGGAATGACAGTCTCTTCGGCCAGTACCGGGACACGATGTCGACCATGCCGCGGCAGAGCCGCGGCACCCATTCCCGGTCGGGCAACTCCGGCAAACGGTTCAAGCATCGCCATGATCTCGCGCATCGGGCTTCCGGTATGAAGATATCGGGGGCGGTTACATGAGGCACCTGTTGTTCGCACTCGCATTCCTGTTGCCGAACAGCACGATGGCAGGCCACGAGCTCGACAATCGCGATCTCGACAACGGTCGGGTTCTCTACAAGGAACATTGCGCCTCCTGTCACGGCGCCAAACTCGAAGGCCAGCCGAACTGGCGGCAAATCGGGGAGGACGGGATTCTGCCCGCGCCGCCGCACGATGCGAGCGGCCACACCTGGCACCACGACAATCAGCTTCTCTTCGACTACACCAAGTTCGGCGGAAAGGCCCTGATGGAGGCGCGGGGCATCACCCGGTTCAAGAGCGGCATGCCCGGCCTTGGAGACGTCCTGACCGACGACGGGATCTGGGACATCCTGGCCTACATCCGATCGACTTGGCCGGAGCGGATCCGGAGAATACAGGCCACCAGGAATCGCCCCCACGAAAACTGACCGGGTGGTCTATGGGGCTGCGCTTTCCGGAGCGCGGGCAACGGGTCGGGATTGCCGATCCCATCGCCCGTCCACCCGCCTCAACGGCAAACCGCTACCCCGCCCGCAGAGGGCGCGCGGCCGAGACCTGCGCCCGGCCATGGCGAATTCCCCGCTTTCGGAGCGGCCGCCGTTCAGATTCCCGTGCTGTCGCAGCCCGTCGCGCGGTTGAGCACAGCCTGAAGCAGCACCTGAGCGCCAGCGGCACAGTCTGCCTGCGTTGCGTTTTCGAATTCGTTGTGGCTGATGCCGCCCTCGCACGGGATGAAGATCATGGCGGCCGGGGCGACACGAGCGATGTAGACGGCGTCATGACCGGCGCCGGAGACAATGTCGCGCCAGCCATAACCGCCCTGCTCGGCAGCGTTGCGCACGGCGGAAACGCAGGTCCCGTCGAACGGTGTGGCCGGGAAGTCCCAGAAATCGGCGATCTCGACGACGCAGCCTGCGGCCTCAGCGATCCCGGTCAGATCAGCCCGCAGACGGCCGTCCATCGCTGCCAGCGTCGCGTCATCCGGATGGCGCAGGTCGACGGTGAAAAAGACCCGGCCGGGAATCGTGTTGCGCGAGTTCGGACTCGAATCGACGAAACCGACGGTGGCGCAGGCGTCGGGCGGAAAGGCATGGCCAAGCCGGTTGACGGCATCGATCATGCGGGCGGCCGCGACCAGCGCATCCCTGCGCAGGGGCATCGGGGTCGGCCCGGCATGGGCCTCCTGCCCTGTCACGGTAACTTCGTACCAACTCTGCCCTTGGGCTCCGGTGACCACGCCGATTGTCTTTTCCTCGTTCTCGAGGATCGGGCCCTGTTCGATATGGGCCTCGAAATAGGCGCCGATATCCCGGCCACCGACCGCGGCGGCACCGGCATAGCCGATGCGTTTCAACTCATCGCCCAGCAGGTCGCCGGTGACATTGTCTGGCCGAGCCAGCACCTCCTGTTCGGGAAAGACGCCGGCGAAGGCGCCAGAGCCCATCATCGGCGGCGAAAAGCGGCTGCCTTCCTCATTGGTCCAGGCAACGATCTCGACCGGCGCATCGGTCTCGATTTCCAGGTCATTGAGGGTGCGGATCACCTCAAGCCCGGCGAGTACGCCATACGCACCGTCAAACTTGCCCCCGGTCGGCTGCGAATCGAGATGACTGCCTGCCATCACCGGCGGCCGGGACCCGTCCCGGCCATGCCGCCGTGCAAAGATATTGCCGACCCGGTCGACGCTCACCGTACAGCCGGCGGCCTCGCACCAGCGGACGAACAGGTCGCGGCCGGCGCGGTCAAGGTCGGTCAGCGCAAGTCGGCAAACGCCGCCCTTCTCGGTTGCACCGATCTGCGCCATCTTCATCAGGGACGCCCACAGACGGTCGCTGCTGACCTTGAGGTTCTGCATGCCCGATCTCCTTCCCCCCAGCTAGCGTGCCGTCTTCCGCCGGTTCAACTGCGATAACCGGTCGGCGAAGCACGGGAATGGACTTCCGCCTCGCGGAATGCCGACCATCAGCATTTTCTCACCATACCTTGGAAAACTGCAAAGCTCTTCTGCAGCAGGATGGGGCGGAGAGCGAGATCGGCGCGAACGGGCCCGTCAACAGGGAAGGGGCCCGCAAATACCGATGGATCAGGACCGTCGCAGCGCCCGCGGCGAAGCAGGAGAGAGCGGCCGCCAGCAGACCGACAGCAGGACTCAGGCCGATGACCGTGGGCCCGCGTGCGACGGACGAGACGCCGGGCGGCGCCCCGTCCGGATTGTTCCTATTGACGCCGCACCGGGGTCGCGGCGGAGAGGGACCCGGCCAGCCGAACAAGGCCGATGAACTCGCTCCGGTAGCCAAACGGATCGTCGCCCCGCGCCGCCAGGGCGGCGGCGGCGACGTCGTCATAGCCGTAATCCCGGGTGTAGCGGCCGCCGCGCAGGAGTTGTGCGAACCCGGCGACGGCTGCGGCAAACCTGATGTCTGCAGGCGCATCGTCGATTTTCTCGAAACTGTCGGCCAAGGTCACCTTCCGCGCGATTTCGGTGCTGGCGTCGGAATCGGGCATCTTGTAGCGGATGGAGATGGTCGCGAATTCATCCCCGAAACCATCCCGCGACTCCGCACCTTTTTGCCCGTAGCGAAGCGGAGCCATCAGACCTGCGTCCGAACCTGCGAGCGCGATCTCGTAGAGGGCGGTCACGGTGTGGCCCGCGCCGATCTCGCCGGCATCCACCCTGTCGTTGCGGAAATCCTCGCGCCGCAACGCCCGGGTCTCGTAACCGATCAGCCGGTACTCGCTTACCAGCGCCGGGTTGAATTCGACCTGGATCTTGGTGTCCTTCGCAATGGGGACGAGCATGGATGTCGCCTCGTCGACGAGCACCTTGCGCGCCTCCGACAGGCCATCGATATATGCCGCGTTGCCGTTGCCGTTCTGGGCAAGACGCTGCATCAACGCGTCGTTGTAATTGCCCATGCCGAAGCCGAGAACGGAGAGAAACACCCCGCTGCCGCGCTTGCGCGCGATATAGCCTTCCAGTTCGTCCGGGTCGGTAATGCCGACGTTGAAGTCTCCGTCGGTGGCGAGAATCACACGGTTTATGCCGCCCGTGACGAAACCCTGCTCGGCAAGAAAGTAGGCTTGGCGAATCCCCTCGGCGCCCGCCGTCGACCCGGCGGCGCCCAGATTCTCGAGAGCGGCCACGATCCTGACGCGTTCGGCAGCCCTTGTAGGTGCAAGCGCCAGGCCCGCAGAGCCCGCATAGGTGACGATGGCCACGGTGTCGTCGGGTGCCAGCGTTCCCAGCAGCAGCTTCAACGAGCTGATCAGCAGCGGCAGCTTGTTCGGGCTTGCCATCGAACCCGAGGTGTCGATCAGAAACACCAGGTTCGCCTGCGGACGGGAACCGCCGGCCGGCATGGAGCCCTTGATGCCGACGTGCATCAGTCGGGTTGTGCCGTTCCATGGCGTCGGCATCAGCGAAGCATGTACCGCGAACGGCGTGTCGCGGCTTTCCGGCGGCGCATAGTCATAGGGGAAGTAATTGACCAGCTCCTCGGTGCGCACCGAGTGCCGTGGCGGCAGCGTGCCTCGGTTCAGAGAGGCCCGCATGAAGGCGTACGACGCGGTATCGACGTCGATCGAGAAGGTGGACACCGGATGCTCCGCGACAAGCCTTGTCGTGTTCGCTTCGAAAGCAGAGAAACGGTCGCGCCCCTGGCCGGGGTAACCGGAGGACGGCTGCTCCATCGCGGTCACCGGCGCCACCGACGCCCCGGGACCGGGCATGGGCGCCGACGGCGGCGGAGTCCGGAGAGAGCGGAGGCGCCCGTCGACGGAGTTTTCCCGGGCGCGCATCGGCAGCGGGGAGTCATTCGGTGTTGTGGCCGGCATCAACTGTTGCTGTGCGTGTCGGGATTCCGGTTCGGCGGCTGCCATGTGCCGGGTGCTCTCGCCGGATACCGGAACCAGGAAGCTCTGATATCCGATCCCGACGGCGACGAGGAGGGCGGCAGCGGCGCCGGCAACCGCCAGATAGGGACGAGGCAGGGGCATGGAGATCCTCCTTAGCCAGTGCGTACCGGGTTCCGGTACATGCCCCTTCTGACGCGCCTCGCGCCCGACTTCTTGGTGGCGCCGGTCGAAAGCCGCCATCGCGGCGGAAAACGCCCGATCGCGATCCCGGGCCGATGGCTGCGGCTCGTTGGCGCGAAACGCCGCTTCCAGCTTCTCAAGATTGTCGTTCAAGGCATCACCTCCCCACCAGTCATGAGGTGCGCAGACGTTTGCGCGCCTCATGCATCCGCCAGGATACGGTCGATTCGGTCACGCCGAGGACTTCTGCAGCTTCCGAGTGCCGCAGCCCCTCCCCGGCCACGAGGATCACGGTCGCCCGCAAGTCGGCCCCGAGCCCGTCCAGAGCCTGTCGGAGCCAGATGGTTTCATCGGCTCCCCCGGCCTGCCCGGCCCTGATGACGGCCTCGGCTTCGGTGAAGTCCTGCTCCTTGCGCCGTCGTGTGCCGTCGCGCCGGAGCCTGTCCAGCGCGGCGTTGGCGACCACCCGGTACAGCCAGGTCGTGAACCGGCTCTCGCCCCGGTAGGAGGAGAGCTTGCCGACCAGGCCGACACAGACATCCTGCGCCAGATCGGCAGCGTCCTGCTCGTTGCCGAGTACACGCGCTCCGACGCGGTAGATCCGTTCGTAGTGGCGCTCAAGGAGGGTCGCGAACGCCGTCCGGTCTCCGGCGGCGGCACGGCTGGCCAGCGCGACATCCGTATCCGTATCCGCGCTCATGCGAGCACAATCGTCCAACACCGTCCCTCCTCGAAGGGTTTGACGCATGCCGGTGTCAAATTCCTTGGCCGGTTGCAGATTTTTCTTCAATCGGCTGGCGGATGCCGCAAGTCCCGGCCTTTCCGGGCGGCCGGCAGCGCGAGCCTCGGGAGCCTTCGGCCATCGTCTACTTGCCTATGCAGAAATCCGCGAACACGACGTCAAGCAAGTCCTCGACATCGACCCGCCCGGTCACCCGGCCGAGCGCGCGTGCCGCAAGCCTGAGGTCTTCCGCAACCAGTTCACTGGCGCCTGCCGACCGCGCGCGCGCCAGCGCATCCACACACTCATCGAGCGCCAGGCGGTGGCGGAGCCGGGTCAGGGGCGCCTCCGAGCCGGCCGTCATCGCCTCGGCCGCACGCTCCTCGAGACGGCGCAGCAGGCGCGTCAGCCCGGCACCGGTGCGCGCGGAAACCGCAATGGCCGCAAGGCCGGCGATATCTGCCGGCGGACGATCGCACAGATCCGACTTGTTCGCGATCGCTATCGCCCTGTCGTCGAGAAGTTCGACGCTTGCCTGATCCGGCGCAAGAGCCGCGTCAAAAACCACCGCCTTGAGGTCGGCATCCTGCGCCCGCTGCCGCGCGCGTCGCACACCTTCCCGTTCGATCGGCGACGACGCGCGGCGCAGGCCGGCCGTGTCGGCGAGAATTACCGGCCAGCCGCCAAGATCGAGACGGACCTCGATGACGTCGCGGGTCGTCCCCTCGGTGTCCGAGACGATGGCCGCATCGCGTTCCGAAATCGCATTGAGGAGCGACGACTTCCCGGCATTGGGCGCGCCCACGATCGCGACGTGAAAGCCGTCGCGCAGGCGTTCGCCGCGACGGCTGTCATCCAGAAACTCCCTGATCCCGGCCTCGAGGCCCGCGATCGCGGCGATCGCCGAGGATGCCGTGCCGGGCGGCAGCTCCTCGTCCGAAAAGTCGATGTCGGCCTCAACATGCGCCGCAATCCCGATCAGTTCGGCGCGCCACGCCTCGAGCCGGGCCGACAGCCCGCCGCGCAGCTGCCGCAGGGCCTGGCGCCTCTGCCCCTCGGTCTCGGCATCGACGAGATCGGCAAGCGCCTCGGCTTCGGCGAGATCGAACTTGCCGGCAAGGAAGGCGCGCCGCGAGAACTCTCCGGGCTCCGCCGGCCTGAGCCCGCCCTCGCTCGCAAGGGCGCCGCATACCGCCTCGACGGTCGCGCGGCCGCCATGGATATGGAATTCGACCACGTCCTCCCCGGTCAGGCTCGCCGGGCCCGGGAACCACAGAAGCAGCCCGTCATCCAGCTCCCCGCCGCCGTCCGGCGCTCGCAGCAGGCACCGCTTGGCGCGACGCGGCGGCGGCGGTTCCGCGAGTCCCGCGAGCCGGCACGCGGAACGGGCGGCCGCCGGGCCCGAAAGGCGGATGACGGCCACCCCGGCGCGGCCCGGTGCCGTCGCGACCGCGAAGATGGTGTCACCGGACGTCATGCGGTCCCGCAACCGGATCCGGACCTGGGCGTGCGGCCGGCGCGCGGACCGGCGGTGCGCGCCGCCGCCGGCGGCCGGGAGGCGCCGCGGCTCTCTGAATATGTGTAGATACATTTATTGGCGCGCGCACGAACATGCGCCCCTCCGTCCGCGCAGCGCCGGCGACCCTGTGTCCGTGGCAATGGGCTTGACGCCCCGGGTACCCTATACTCCGCCCCCTCCTGAGGGCCGCGCAGTCCAGCCGCCTTCCGAACCAGGACGGAGGCCGCCCATGTCCCGCAACCGCCTCGCTGAAGAGACCAGCCCCTATCTTCTTCAGCATGCCGACAATCCCGTCCACTGGTACGGCTGGGGCCCCGAGGCGCTGGCCGAAGCCGAGGCGACGGATCGGCCCATACTTCTGTCGGTCGGTTATGCCGCATGCCACTGGTGCCATGTCATGGCGCACGAATGTTTCGAGGACGCCGGGATAGCGGAACTCATGAACCGCCATTTCGTTAACGTCAAGGTCGACCGCGAGGAACGCCCCGACATCGACACCATCTACCAGCATGCCCTCCAGTTGACCGGGCAGCAGGGCGGATGGCCGCTGACGATGTTCCTGACGCCGGACGGCGCGCCGTTTTGGGGCGGCACCTACTTTCCGCCATCGCCGCGTTTCGGGCGTCCGGGCTTCCCGCAGGTGCTGACCGCGATTTCCGAACACTGGAAGGACAAGCGCGACAATGCGCTGGAAGCGGCGGCAGCGCTCGGTCAGGGCCTGCGCCGGATCTGGACGCCGGAAGCGCAGGGCGCGGGCGGAGACGGCACCATTCCGCTCGCCCTCAATGACCGCGCGGCCGAGCGTCTCGCGCGCGAGTTTGACATGGTTCATGGCGGTTTCGGCCGCGCTCCGAAATTCCCCAACCCGCCGATCCTCGAGCTTCTCTGGCGCAGCTACCTGCGCTCCGACAACGAGATGCTGCGCAACGCCGTCCTGCTGTCGCTGACAAAGATGTGCCAGGGCGGAATATACGACCATCTCGGCGGCGGTTTCGCACGCTATTCGACAGACGACCAGTGGCTGGTTCCGCATTTCGAGAAGATGCTCTACGACAATGCGCAACTGGTCGACCTGCTGGTCTCGGCGTGGCAGGCGACGCGGAACCCGCTCTATGCGCAGCGAACGGCGGAAACCATCGAGTGGACCCTGCGCGAGATGCTGGCTCCCGGCACCGGGGACGGCATGGCCGCGTTTGCCGCTTCGTACGACGCGGACTCGGAGGGCGAGGAGGGCCGCTTCTACGTGTGGTCGGCCGAGGAAATCGACAGCGTTCTCGGAGATAGCGCTCCGCTCTTCAAGGACATCTACGATGTCACGCCCGGCGGCAACTGGGAAGGCTCGTCCATCCTCAACCGCACCGCCCGCCCGGATCTCTTGGATCCGCAGCAGGAAGCTGCGCTCGCGGCGTCCAGGGAAGCGCTCCGCGCAGTGCGAGATCGGCGCGTCTGGCCAGGATGGGACGACAAGGTGCTGGCCGACTGGAACGGCCTGATGATCGCGGCGATGGCCCGGGCCGCCATGGTGTTCGACAACCCGGACTGGTTGGCCGCTGCCGCGAACGCTTTCCGCTTCGTCCGCGAGCACATGTTCAGCGATGGACGGCTCGGACACTCCTGGCGCAAGGGAATCCTCAAGCATGCCGCCACCATCGATGACTACGCCAACATGGCGCGCGCGGCGCTCGCTCTCTTCGAGGCAACCGGTGATGCCGGCTACGCCGACTGCGCCCGCGCCTGGACGGGCGCGGCGGACGCCCACTACTGGGACGAACGGAACGGCGGCTATTTCTTCACCGCAGACGATGCGGAAGCGCTGCTGGTTCGCACGAGAACCGCAGCTGACAACGCCACGCCGGCGGGCAACGGCACCATGGCGGCGGTACTCGCCCGGCTCCATTACCTGACCGGCGACGACTCCTTCCGCGAACGCGCCGAAGCCGTGATCGCGGCCTTCGCCGCGGAGACCGCGAACAACGTGTTCGGATACGCGGGGCTGCTCTGCGCCAACGAGCTTCTGCAGAGGTGCACCCAGATCGTGATCGCCGGTGACCCCGGCGACGCGGATGCGCGGGCGCTTGCCGCAGCCGCATGGCAAGCCGCCGGCCAGAACAAGCTCATTGTCCCGGCCCATTCCGGGAACACGCTTCCCGACGGCCATGTGGCAGCCGGAAAAGGCCCGGTCGAGGGCCGGGCCGCGGCTTATGTCTGCGTCGGCCAGACCTGCTCCCTGCCACTCACCAGCGCCGACGCCTTGCGCTCCCATCTGGAAGGGACCTGACCGGTGGCAGTGCTGAATACCGTCTCGCCGCTCGGCACGCTCACGATTTGTGAAGACGGAGGCCACATTGTCCGGCTCGGGTGGGACGACGACGCCGATGACGCGCCGACGCCACTTCTCCATGAGGCGGCGCGGCAGCTCGGCAAGTATTTCGCCGGCGAACTGACCCGCTTCGACCTTCCCCTGAAACCCGAGGGCAGCGATTTCGGGAAGCGCGTATGGCAGGCGATGTCCGCCATCCCGTACGGCGAAACCGCGACATACGGGGCGCTCGCGCAAAGACTCGGCAGTTCGGCGCGCGCCGTTGGCGGGGCCTGCGGCGCCAACCCGATTCCGGTGATCGTGCCTTGCCACCGGGTCGTGGCGCGCAGCGGGAACGGCGGATATTCCGGTCATGGCGGCTTGGGGACCAAGACATTCCTTCTCGCACTGGAGAAGCCGGCCTGAAATCGCATAGTGGCGGCTTTTTTTGGCGCCAGCGCATGACAAGTCGTTATCTGACTGTTATATTCGGCACTTCTGGTGCGCCCTGCCGCAATGTGAGCGGCTGCGGCGGGGGAGAATTTGTGCGATTCCGAAAATGACGGGGAATATTCATGGCTAATCTGACCATCGAGGCAACCGACGGCAGCGGGACCTTCGGGGCCTATTGCGCGACCCCCGAAGGAGGAAGCGGGCCAGGAGTCGTGATCCTTCAGGAAATCTTCGGAGTCAATCAGTTCCTGCGCGAAGTCTGCGACGCGTATGCAGGCGAGGGCTACATCGCCGTCTGTCCGGACCTTTTCTGGCGCATCGAGCCGGGTGTCGAGCTGACCGACAAGACCCAGGCCGAATGGGATCGCGCTTTCGAGTTGATGAACGCGTTCCTGCCCATGTTCGAACAGGGTGTGGCTGACATCCAAGCCACCATCTCTGCCGTCCGCAGCCTTGAGGGCTGCACGGGCAAGGTCGGGGCAGCCGGCTACTGCCTGGGTGGCAGCCTAGCCTATGCGACCGCCTGTTTCACCGACGCCGACGCCGCTTCGGGATACTATCCGGTCCAGATAGAGAACTCGCTCGATGCCGCGTCCGGCATCCGCAATCCGCTCATTCTGCACCTCGCCGAGGGCGATGACTACTGCCCGCCCGAAGCTCAGGAAAAAATCAGGTCGGCGCTCGGCAACAACCCGAACGTGACTGTCTATTCCTATCCCGGCGTCAATCACGCATTTGCCCGCACCGGTGGTGAACACTACGACCAGGATGCTGCCGCGACCGCCAATTCGAGGACGGCCGAACTGTTCAGGAATACGCTCGCCTGACGCCGCCCTCTGCAGGCAGCCCCGCGAGGCGCTGCCACTGGGAAGGACTCTGCTATGCCAAAAGCAATCGTGGTTGACAAACCCGGCCCGCCGTCGGCCATGAAATGGCGCGACGTCGACATCGCGCGCCCAGGCAAGAACATGGTGACGGTGCGGGCCCAGTCGATCGGGGTGAACTATATCGACATCTACCAGCGTTCAGGCCTCTATCCGATGCAGATGCCGTTCACCCCCGGCGGAGAGATGTGCGGAGAGATCGAGGCGGTGGGATCGGGTGTGTCCGGGTTCAGGATCGGAGACCGCGTCGCGACCGGCACCGCAGGGAGCGGCTGCTACGCCGAAGCCGTGAACATCGACGCCGGCAAGCTCGTCAAGGTCCCCCGCGACATCCCGAGCGACATTGCGGCCTCGATGATGCTACAGGGGATGACGGTCCGCTACCTGATCCGCAGCATCTACAAGGTGTCGGCCAAGGACACCATTCTCATCCATGCCGCCGCCGGCGGCGTCGGCCTCATTCTCTGCCAGTGGGCGAAGCACCTCGGCGCTACCGTCATCGGCACCGTCGGTTCGCCGGCAAAGGCACGCCTCGCCAAGGCCAACGGCTGCGATTACCCGATCATCTACACGCGTGAGAACTTCGTGAACCGGGTGCGCAAGATAACCAAGGGCGAGATGCTGCCGGTGGTCTACGATTCCATCGGCAAGGCAACATGGCCCGCATCGCTCGACTGCCTCAGGCCTCGCGGGCTGTTCGTTTCGTTCGGCAACGCTTCCGGCCCGATCCCACCGATGGACCCGTCGATCCTCGCGCAGAAGGGCTCGCTGCTGATGACCCGGCCGACACTGTTCCACTTCGCCAGCTCACCGGAAGAAACCAGGAGGATGGCCAACGACGTCATCAAGGTCATCAAGTCCGGTGCCGTCAAGATCCAGGTCAATCACAAGTACTCGCTACGCGAAGCGGCCCGCGCACATCGCGACCTGGCCGGACGGAAGACGATGGGATCGATCGTTCTGGAGCCGTAACTCCGGCTCATCGCCCGTGAAGGACGCCGACTTCACGGCTGTCTGCCTGCTCGCAGGAGCACCCACCGCAAGGCGGCCGCTGCAAGCGCTGTGGAATAGATGCCAGCACCGAAAAGCCGTGGGCCGGGGAGCGAAATCCGTCCGGACACCGTTCGAGACGCCCGTCGAATCCCGGAGGCGACTCCCTGGGCGGCAGAAATCAGCCTGGGACTGGCGACGGGCGCAAGTCACTGATTCCACCGCATCAAACAGGACGCTCTCTCGGAGAGGCCGCTTGTCGTCTACTCAGGCTCCAGGCGCTATCCGTTGAGGTCGCCATAGCGGAGCCAGAGTCCTTTACTGATTCATCGATGCAAAGAACTCGTCGTTCGACTTGGTGCCCTTGAGCTTGTCGAGCAGGAATTCCATCGCGTCCACGACGCCCATCGGCGTGAGAATGCGGCGCAGGACCCACATCTTGGAAAGGACGTTCTTTTCGACGAGGAGCTCTTCCTTGCGCGTGCCGGACTTGGTGATGTCCATGGCAGGAAAGGTGCGCTTGTCGGAAAGCTTGCGGTCAAGGATGATTTCCGAATTGCCGGTCCCCTTGAACTCCTCGAAAATGACCTCGTCCATGCGCGAGCCGGTATCCACGAGCGCGGTGCCGATGATGGTCATCGATCCGCCTTCCTCGATGTTCCTGGCGGCCCCGAAGAAACGCTTTGGCCGCTGCAGCGCGTTGGCGTCGACACCGCCGGTCAGCACCTTGCCCGACGACGGCACGACCGTGTTGTAGGCGCGCGCAAGACGCGTGATCGAATCGAGGAGAATGACGACGTCGCGCTTGTGCTCGACGAGCCGCTTGGCCTTTTCGATCACCATTTCGGACACCTGGACATGTCGCGATGCCGGTTCGTCGAATGTCGAGCTGATGACCTCGCCGTTGACCGACCTCTGCATGTCGGTGACCTCCTCGGGCCGCTCGTCTATCAGCAGCACGATGAGATAGACCTCGGGATGGCTGGAGGTGATCGCCGCGGCGATCGACTGCAGCATCATCGTCTTGCCGGTGCGCGGCGGCGCCACGATCAGCGCGCGCTGCCCCTTGCCCAGCGGACATATGAGGTCGACCACGCGCGGAGTCATGTCGGTTGACGTCGGATTCGAGGGCGCCAACTCGAGCTTCTCGTCGGGATAGAGCGGCGTCAGGTTGTCGAAATTGATCCGATGGCGAACCTTCTCCGGCTCGTCGAAATTGATCCTGCCGACCTTGAGCAGCGCGAAATACCGTTCTCCGTCCTTCGGCGCGCGGATCTCCCCTTCAACGGTGTCGCCGGTCCGCAACCCGAAGCGCCTGATCTGGCTCGGCGAGACATAGATATCATCCGGCCCCGGCAGGTAGTTGGCCTCGGGGGAACGGAGAAAGCCGAACCCGTCCTGGAGAATCTCGAGAACCCCGATACCCGAGATGGCGTCCCCGTTCTCGGCAACCTGCTTGAGGATTGCAAACATGATGTCCTGTTTGCGCAGGTTTGACGCGTTCTCGATCTTGAGTTCCTCGGCTTCCGCAATCAGGTCCGCGGGTGCCTTCTGTTTCAGTTCCTGCAAATTCATGACTTCAGCCGAATGGTGAAGGGAGGAGGGAGGGGTGGTTACAAAAATCGCGGAGGCCGGACAGTAAACAGCCTTCGCAAATGGAGAGGCGGTCTGACGTGTAACGGCAAGTATGAAGGGCGCGCTATGCCGCGTCGCCTCTTGTCGGTCAAACAAAAATAGAGGCCCCGGGACAAGAAATCAACCCAGCCGGCGAATTGTTTTCGCCGCCATGAATTTCAGCGGATAGCGCAGAAGGCGGGGCAATCTCCGCAATCGCGGAGCTGCAGCGGGATCTGCCGGCCGGCGGCCAATCCCCTATAATGCCCGTGGTCGAACGCAACGGGAGATGGTAATGACCGCCGACATCGAACAGACACTTGTCGACACGGCCTGGCCCTATTGGGAGTGCGAAGGCGAGATTGCCAGGCGCTTCTTCGCCGGGGCCACCGATGAGGACCACGTGTTTTATCTGCGGGCGCAGCTCTGGAAGGAGCTCAATCCCGTCGACGGCTATTTCAACGGGCTGCACAGGGAGCTGAAGGAGCTCGCCGACCGCTTCCCGGAAATCGACAAGTCCATCGACCGCCACGACTACCATTTCCTGCTCATGCAGCTGACCCAGGAGTTCAATCACTACGTGCTTCTCGCGGATATCTTCGAACATCTCGTGGGCCGCAGGATCGCGCCCGAAGACACGGTCCAACTGCCGGAAGAAAGGAAGCTCGGTGAATTGAGGCGGAGCTATGTCGAAGGTGGCGATGAGCTGACCCGGGCCGCAGTCGGCTTCACCGAGGGTGGCGGCGCGCGGCTGTTCCGGGAAGGCGCCAAGCTCTCGGGATCGGCCGTCAACGACATGACCGCGAAGGCCATGCAGATCATCTATGATGACGAAAAGGACCACTACGCGGAACAGGCCAAGGTCTGTGTCGGGCTGATTTCCTCGGACGAGGACATTGCGCACATGACCGACGCCATCCGGGCCATCAGCATGCAGCGGGTCTGCATGCGTGCTGAAATGTTCCGCGAGGCGATGACTCCGGCGGAAATCGACGCCTTCATCGGCGAAAACGCCCGTAGTTGAGATCCCCTGACGGCCGCGGCGCGGCGGGTGCCGCACCGCCGGCCTTACTCCAGCGCCGCCACCCCGGGCAGCGTCTTGCCCTCAAGCCATTCCAGGAAGGCGCCTCCGGCGGTCGACACGTAGGAGAACTCGTCGACGACGCCGGCAGCGGAAAGCGCGGCCACGGTGTCGCCGCCCCCGGCCACGCTGTGCAGCCCGCCGTGCCGCGTCAGGTCGGCGGCAATGCGCGCGACCTGCATCGTCCCGGCATCGAAGGGCGGTGTCTCGAACGCGCCCAGGGGGCCGTTCCATACCAGCGTCTTCAGGTTGCCCAGCCGGACCGCAAGACCGTTGGCGCTGCCGGGGCCGACATCGAGGATCATCATTCCCGAGGGCACGCCGCCGACCGGCACCACCTCCGAGGGAACGCCGTCGGCGAGTTCCGGAGCAACGACGACGTCGGACGGCAGCACGATCTCGCACCCCGAAGCGTCGGCCCGCGCCAGCACGGACCGCGCGGTGTCCGCCATGTCGCGCTCGCAGAACGATGCGCCGACATCGGTGCCAAGTGCATGAAGAAAGGTGTTCGCCATGGCGCCGCCGATCGCCAGCATGTCGAACCGTTCGGTCAGGTTCCCGAGAAGATCGAGCTTGGTCGAGATCTTGGCCCCCCCGACGATGGCGCCGGCCGGCCTTGCGGGACTGCCGAGCGCCGTCTCGAGTGCACCGATCTCCGCCTCCATCAGCCGTCCCGCCGCCGCCGGCAACAGGTGCGCGACGGCGGCGACCGAGGCGTGCGCCCGGTGCGATGCCGAGAAGGCGTCGTTGACATAGATGTCGGCGAGCGACGCAAGCTTCCCCGCAAACTCCGGGTCGTTCGCCTCCTCCCCGGGATGGAAGCGGAGATTCTCGAGAAGGAGGACGTCTCCGGCCTCCGCCGCGGCCACCGCCCGCTCCGCTTCCGGCCCGACCGTGGCGGCGACAAACGCCACCGGCTTCCCTCCGAGCGCCGCCGAAAGCGGTGCGACCAGGGGCGCCAGCGACATCTCCGGAACCGGCCGGCCGGCCGGCCGGCCGAAATGCGAAGCGACGATCACTTTCGCGCCCGCATCCGCGAGCTCCAGGATGGTAGGCGCCAGCCTGTCGATGCGGGTCGCATCGGCAACGGCCCCGCCCCGAACCGGAACGTTGAGGTCGGCGCGCAGGAAGATCCGCTTGCCCGACACCGCGATGTCGTCGAGCCCGCGCCTGGGCATCGTTCCGCCGTCCGCAGCCGTGGCAGGTCCGGGCGCCGCCTCGCCCTAGCCGAGGCGCCCCATCGCCGCGGCGGTGTCGAGCATGCGGTTCGAGAACCCCCACTCGTTGTCGTACCAGCTCAGGACACGCACGAGCTTGCCTTCGATCACCTGGGTCTGGGTCACGTCGAACACCGACGAGGCGGGGTCGTGGTTGAAGTCCTCCGACACCAGCGGCGATGTGTTGATATTCAGGATCCCCTTGAGGCGGCGGCTGCGCGCCGCCTTGCGGGCGGCAGCATTGACTTCCTCGACCGTCGTCTTGCGGCCGGGCACGAACTTGAAGTCGATCATCGACACGTTGGCCGTCGGCACGCGGACCGCGGTGCCGTCGAGCTTTCCGTCCAGCGCCGGCAGCACGCGGCCGACCGCCTTGGCCGCCCCGGTCGAGGTCGGGATCATGGAACGGGCCGCGGACCGCGCCCGTCGCGGGTCGCTGTGCAGCGTGTCAAGGATGCGCTGGTCGCCGGTATAGGCGTGCACCGTCGTCATGTAGCCCTGGCGGATGCCGATGGCATCGTGCATCACCGCCGCCACCGGCGCGAGGCAATTGGTGGTGCAGGACGCGTTCGACACGATGGTATGCGCCTTGCGGAGCCGGTCGTGATTGACGCCGTACACGACCGTCAAGTCCTCACCGGTTGCCGGCGCCGAGATCAGTGCTCTCTTTGCTCCGGCCGCGAGGTGCTTCTCGGCCTGTTCGCGTCTGGTGAACAGGCCGGTGCATTCGAGCACGACATCGATGCCGAGATCGCCCCAGGGCAGATTCTCGGGATCCCGTTCGGCAAGGACCCTGATCGCGCCGCGGCCGGCATCGATTCCGGTCTTCGTATGCTTCACCTTCCCGGGAAAGCGGCCGTGCGACGTGTCGTACTGGAGAAGATGCGCATTCATTTCGACGGAGCCGAGATCGTTGATGGCGACGAATTCGAGATCTTCCCGCCCGGCCTCCAGCGCCGCCCGCAGCGTCAGCCGGCCGATGCGGCCGAAGCCGTTGATTGCAACCCTTACCGTCATCTTCCCTTTCCTTTCATTGCAGCCCGGAAACGCGTCATCCGCCCGGTCAGAGCCGATTCCTGACTTCGGCCGCAACCGCGGCAGCAGTGATGCCGAAATGCGCGTAGAGGTCCCTTGCCGGCCCCGAGGCGCCGAACCCGTTCATGCCGACGAACCCGCCGCCGGGGCCGGTCCAGCGGTCCCATCCCAGCGGCGCCGCCGCCTCGACGGCGACGCGGACCGTTCCGGGCCCGAGCACCGCGTCCCTGTCCGCATCGTCCCGGCGCTCGAACAGCTCCCAGCACGGCATGGACACGACGGCAGTCGGAATGCCGTCGGCCTCGAGCATCTCCCGCGCCTCGACGGCGATCGCGACTTCCGATCCGGTCGCGAGCAGTGTCGCCCGCCGGCCACCTGAACCGCCGGCTTCGGCCAGGACATACGCCCCCTCCTGGCAGCGGTTGGCAGCGGAAAACTCCCTGCGCAGCGCCGGCACGCCCTGCCGCGTCAGCGCGAGGACCGACGGGCCCTCGCGGCGCGCGAGCGCCAGCTGCCAGCATTCCGCGACCTCCACGGCGTCGGCCGGCCGGAAGACGTGCAGCCCCGGCATCGCCCGCAGGCTGGCGAGATGCTCCACCGGCTGGTGGGTGGGCCCATCCTCCCCGAGACCGATCGAATCGTGGGTCAGCACATGGATCACCTGCAGCCCCATCAGCGCGCTGAGGCGGACGGCAGGCCGCAGATAGTCGGAAAAGATCAGGAACGTGCCCGCGTAGGGAAGCACGCCGCCATGCAGCGCCATGCCGTTCATCGCGGCCGCCATGCCGTGTTCACGCACACCGTAATGTATGTAGTTGCCGCCGCGTTCCTCGCGCGAAAGCAGGCGCATCCCCGCCACCAGCGTGTTGTTGGACCCGGTCAGGTCCGCCGATCCGCCGATGAGATCGGGAAGCGCCGGCGCAACGGCGTCGAGCACCCGGCCCGACGACGCCCGTGTCGCCAGCGACGGGCCCTCGTCGCAGAACGAGCGCTTGATCCCTAGGATCGCGCTGTCCCAGCCCTCGGGTAGCGCACCCGAGACCGTGCGCGTGAATTCCGGACCGAGGTCGGAGCCCGCGCATCTTTCCGCCCAGGCTTCGCGAAGCGAAGCGCCGCGGCGTCCCGCGCGCCGCCATGCCGCCAGGATGTCGTCAGGCACGACAAACGGCGCGTGCGGCCAGTCCAGGGCCGCCCGGGCGCCGGCGATCTCCTCGTCTCCCAGCGGGGCGCCGTGGGATCCGGCCGTGCCCGCCTTGGTCGGCGCGCCATGCCCGATGGTGGTGCGGCAAGCGATCAGCGACGGCGCGGGGGCCGACAGCGCGGCGTCGATCGCCGAGGCGATGGCCTCGGGATCATGTCCGTCGCAGCGGCGGACGTCCCAGCCATAGGCCTCGAAACGCTTCACCGCGTCGTCCGAGAGGCTGAGCTCGGTGCCACCATCGATGGATATGGCATTGTCGTCGTAGAACACCGTCAGCCGGTCGAGGCCGAGATGGCCGGCCAGAGAAGCAGCCTCGTGGCTGACGCCCTCCATGAGGTCGCCGTCCGAGGCAAGCACCCAGACCCGGTGATCGACGAGGCCGTCGCCGAAACGCGCGTTCATCGACCGCTCGGCGATGGCCATGCCGACGGCCGCGCCCAGCCCCTGCCCCAGCGGTCCCGTGGTGATCTCCACGCCGCCGGCGTGGCCGTATTCCGGGTGCCCGGCCGTGCGGCTCCCGAGCTGCCTGAAATTCCGGATCTCCTCGATCGTCATGTCGGCGTAACCGGCGAGATGGAGGAGCGAATAGAGCAGCATCGAGCCATGCCCCGCCGACAGCACGAAACGGTCGCGGTCGGGCCAGGCGGGATCCGCCGGATCGAATCGGAGATAGCGGGTGAACAGCACGGTCGCGATATCGGCCGCACCCATCGGCATGCCGGGATGGCCGCTGTTTGCGGCCTGGACGGCGTCCATCGACAGCGCTCGGATCGCGTTGGCCAGGCGACCGTGATCAATGTCTGCAGAAGGGGAGGAATCTGACAAGGTGCAAAGCTTCCTGCTAGCCGCGGAGGCCGGCCGGCAACCGCGTCAGGGTGACAAGGTCGCCCTGCGGAGCGGCCTTGGCGCGGGCCGGAGGACATCGGAACGCGGCGGACGGCGGCCGCGGACCATCCGCAGGGACACGCTAATCTATCGGCCGCGCCGCGCGATTCAAGTCTTGGCGCGCCCGTCAGGCGGCGGCGGCGCTGGAGAACCGCGATGCTCCTGTGCTATAGAGGCGCCTCGGGCTGTCCTTCGGGCCGGACCGGTCGATTGAGCCCGGAGGCGGCGGCGCGCGTCGGCTCCGGCGTCCCCCGCGGCCGCAGCGTGCGGCCGCCCTGTCGTGCGCCCGGACCGGAGGTCCCGCGCGCCAGCGGATCCCGCGCATGATTCATCTCGAGACAGACGTGCTTGTGGTCGGCGCCGGCGGCGCCGGCATGTACGCGGCGATCGCAGCGGCGCGCAACGGCGCCGACGTCATCCTTGCCGACAAGAGCATGATCGGGCGCGGCGGCGCCACCATCATGGCGCAGATGACGACCGCCGCGGCCCTCGGCGAACACCAACCCGACCACTGGACGGACCATCTCGGCGACACGCTCGAGGCGGGCCGCGGGCTCTGCAACGAGGCGCTTGCCGCCATCCTCTGCGAGGAGGCAGTGACGCGGATCCGCGAGATGGACCGCTGGAAGGTCGGTTGGGCGCGGCAGGACGGCAAGATCATCGGCGTCACCGCACCCGGCCACCGCGCGCCGCGCTGCGTCTATGTCGATTTCCTCAACACCGGCCCGGCAGTCGCCAAGTGCCTCCGCACGCAGGTCGCGCGCGGCGAGACCATCACGCGGATCAGCGGACTCGCGATCAATGACGTCGTGGTCGCCGACGGCGTCGCGGCAGGCGCCGTCGGCTTCGCCCTCGACGACGGATCGCCGGTTGCCGTTTCCGCCGCCGCCGTGGTGCTGGCGGCCGGCGGCCTGACCCGGATCTACCAGCGCAACAGCGCCTCGGCGAACATGAACGGGGACGGGTACGCCCTGGCGCTTCGCGCCGGGGCGCGCCTTCTCGACATGGAGTTTCCGCAGTTCTTTCCGATCGGCCACCTCGCCCCGCGCCTCGTCGGCATGGATCCGATCATGTGGGACCCGTTCCGCTACAAGCTCGGAGGCCGGCTCCTGAACGCCAAGGGCGAGGAGTTCGTCCACGCCTATGGCGGCGCCGACGAGGGCCGCTACGTGACGACGCGCGACATCATCTCCTACGGCATCACCAAGGAGGCCGAAGCCGGCCGCGCGACCGAGAACGGCGGCGTCTACCTGAGCTTCGAGCACATTCCGGAAGACGAGCTGCGCGCGGCGTTCGGCCCCGTCATCGACCGGCTCGCCGACAACGGAATCGATCTCACCAGGCGCCCGATCGAGGTCTCGCCGATCGCGCATTACCACATGGGCGGCGTCGAGGTGAACGAACGCATGGAAACGTCGGTGCCCGGTCTCTACGCCGCCGGCGAGGCCGTCGGGGGAGCCAACGGCGCCAACCGGTTGTCGGGCAACGCCATCCCCGAGGCCTTCGTGTTCGGCGAGCGGGCCGGCAGGTTCGCAGCCGCCCGCGCCGGGGAAGGCCGGCGCACATGGCCCGACGACGCAGCGGCGCGCTGCCTTGACGGGATCCGGGCGGAGAGCAGCGGGCAGCAGGCCGAAAGCGCCGGGGCCGCGCTCGGCGAGATGTGGGCGGAACTGCAGCGGCTGATGTGGGAAAATGTCGGCGTACTCCGGACCGGCGCACGGATCGAGGCGGCGCTCGCCGGGATCCGCGCCATGCGCCGCGATCTGCGGGACCTCCTGCCGCCGGAAGGCAACGCCTTCAACCTCGCACTCCAGGACTGGCACGATCTCCGCTCGGCGCTCCTTGTCGCCGAGTCCGTCGCCCTTGCGGCGCTCAACCGCACCGAGAGCCGGGGCGCGCATCAGCGCGAGGATTTCCCGGAAACGGATCCGGGCCAGGAACACAACCAGTACCTCCATCTCGACGGCAACGGCGAGCTGGCGGCCGGGTTCGCCCCCGTGGTCCGCAGCGCCGGGGAGTCGCTGGCGGAGGCCGCGCCATGACCCGGGCCGTGCCCGTCGTCATCCAGCGCGGCGCCCCGGGGGAGGAGCCGCGCTTCGAAACCCACCAGGTCCCCTATCGCGAAGGCATGTCGGTGCTCGACGCCATCGTGTGGCTGCGCACCCACGTCGATTCGACCATCGCGTTCCGCTACAGCTGCATCAACGCCAATGCCTGCAAGGAATGCATGGTGGCCGTTGACGGCCACACCCGCTATGCCTGCACCGCGCGCCTGTCCCCGGCGGGAACGACGGTCGGGCCGCTTGCCAACAAGAAGCTCGTCCGCGATCTCGTCACCGACATCGTGCCTCCGAAAGAGAGCCTGCAGGCTATCCTCGGGGAACGCTCCCGGACTTCCTGAGCGCCGCGCGAGCGGCGGCGATTCAGATCCAGCCGCGCTCTTTCAGCGCCGGGGCGAAGGTCCGGCTCACCGGAACCTCGGCGCCGTTGACCAGCCTGAGCCGCGTGCGTCCGCCCCGCCGCGACGCGCCGACCACCGCCCGCGCCGCAACCCAGTGCGAACGGTGCACCTGCATGCCGTCGAGCCTGTCGACTTCGCGCAGCGCGTCGCTGAAGCGCAGCAGGATCAGCTCCGACCCCTTCGCGGTATGCGCCTCCACGTAGTGGTCGCGCATGTGGAGATGGAGCAATTCGCGCCCCAGGGACGGCGCGAGGCGTTCGAGGAACGGCGCCCCGCCCGGCTCCCGCAGAGCGTCGCGAGGCGCGGCCGTCCGGCGCAGGGGCTCCTCGATCAGCCGCGACACGAAGAAGCCGACCACGAGCATGACCAGCGCGACGCAGGAATAGACGTAGAGCAGGGTACCGGCAGATTCGATCGCCCGTCCGAACCCGCTTTCGAGCAGAAAGACGACGCCGGTGCCGGGCACCGCCGCGGCCAAGGCGCCGATGACGGTTCCGGTCCATGACGGTTTCTCCGCCTTCTCCATGACACGCACGCTGAAGGAGATCACGGCAACGGCGATCAGCCAGTTGACGCCTATCGCCGCACTCCAGTAGCCGACGAGCCCGAAAGGGCCGAGAAACGCGCCGGTGCCGAACGGCGCGAGATAGGCCATGACCGCGACGGCGGCAACCAGCGCCAGGACGTGGCTCCGGAAACGCCGGCTCCGGCGCAGTTCGCGCATCGTGAACGGCAGACGGAGCGCATCCCGCGAAAAACCGGCGCGGTTCGCGGAATCGCGATTGCAATCGTCTGTCCCCATCCCACATCCTGTTCCGAACAGGGCGCGCCGCCCGCAGCGCGCCATACTATCAACCATCCGAGGGGGATACACCCGATGCCGCTTCTCCGCTCCGCGCCGGCGCTGCTTGCTGCCGCATTCCTCGCCCTGCCGGCCGCCGCCGGCGACCTCGCCATCGAGGTCGAAGGCATCCGCTCCGACAGGGGCCGTGTCTACGTCGCTGTCCACAGGCCTGTGGACAACGTCAGCTTTCCCGACGCCGCGGGCATGGTCGCCGGCGGCTGGCGCCTTGCCGACGGCGGACCGGTCCGCATGGCTTTCCGCGGCCTCACACCCGGACGCTACGCCGTCAACGCATTCCATGACGAGAACGCCAACGGGAAGCTCGACACCAACATCCTCGGCATCCCCCAGGAGGGGTACGGCTTCGCCAACGACGCGGCCGGGGTGATGGGACCGCCGAGTTTCGCCGACGCCTCGGTCGTGGTCGGCGAAACCGGCACCGTGCCGGCAAGACTCGCGCTTTCCTACTAACCCGCAAAAATCACCACGGGAGTTTGCATGGGGCGTAAATCCGTGTTATTGGTAAATGTATCAAGCAGTTACCAGAAGCGCGGAGGCCGCCCCATGCCGACAGAGTGTAAATCAGGAGAGCTATCCTTTCAACTCCC
>JAJEBT010000058.1 GCA_022822405.1 Alphaproteobacteria bacterium | reverse complement strand
CCACCTGCTGATCCTCGACGACATCGCCTATGTCCGCAAGGACCAGGCCGAAACCAGCGTCCTGTTCGAACTGATCAGCTCCCGGTACGAACACCGCTCCCTGCTCGTCACCGCCAACCAGCCGTTCGGCGAGTGGGGCGCCATCTTCCCCGAACAGGCCATGACCCTGGCCGCCATCGACCGCCTTGTGCATCGCGCAACCATCTTCGAACTCAACGTCGAAAGCTATCGAAGACGCGCCGCAGTGCAGACCCAGCGCCGTCGCGGGCGAACCGCCCCCCGCGCCACGTCGGCCAACACGCCGGTCAAGCTCCCCGGCGCCGGCTCATCGAAAAACCCACAGAATCCAGACCAAAACCCGTGACACCACGCACCACCGCAATCCCCCCACGGCGCTACGAACGCCCCTTGCCTCGTCCTCCGCCGACAAGGCATCATCATCCGTCGCGACACCTTCTCATCTTGGTTGTCGCGCTCGTCTCATCCTGATTGTCGCGCCACACTCTCGGCCGACAGTACAACCGCACCGAACACGAGGATTCGCCCGTGTTGCCCGGTGAAGGTTCACGAGATCGGCCTCTCCGGCGCCGGCTGACTCGACGACGAGCTTCCACATCCGCGCTTCCTTTGGGGTCAGGCGCGACGCCCGCAGGCCGGATGGCCTTCGCGGATCACGGGGCGCCGGGGGGCGGGCTGCCAGGCCGCCGTTCCATGTCGGTCCGAACAGCGGTACCGGAGGGTCGCCGGTCCCGCGGAGCGCTCAGTCGACCGGCGTCCAGGTATCGAGATCGGCTGGTAGATCGTCCAGGAGGGCGTTCCTGGAGACTATCGTAGCCGTCCGCCCACCGACACGACGCGGCGTCGGCCGGTAAGTCGTCAAGGAGGGAGGCTTCCCGGTATGAGAACGGCGCGCCGGAGAGTGTCGCCTATCCGCACTCTGCCTGCCCAGGCAATCGGGAAACGAAAACCGTTTTGCAAGCGACACGTGGCCCCAGCGACGCTGGAGCGACCGCGCCGGAAATCGCGCACCAGGACGTTTTGGTCTATTATAAAGACTAGTCTGAAATTCAGGTTAAGGTGAAGTCGATGCGGAAACCGGTACTGGTCACTGCGTACGAATGCAAGACAAAGCAGGCGGAAATCTTCCGCCGCGCCGCCGCGGGAGAGACCATCATCGTCACGAAGAACGGTGCGCCTCATGTGGAGATCCGCAAGGCGCCCATCGATAAAGGGAAGTTCACCGCAGCCGTTCACGCTCTTGGCGCGCTGCAGCAAGCACAGTTGGCGGCGGGAGTCGGCAGTAGCGACAGCGAGCTGCGGAAAGTTCTGGAGGAAGGGCGGGACCAGTGACGGCAAGGATCGTACTGGACAACAGCATCAACAGTCGTTTGCTCTCACCGGATTCCGAGAATCCGGAGAACAACGAGTACGCGCTTCGGGTGCTTCGACAAGCAACTGCCGGGAGCATGTTTCACGTTCCCACGATTTGGCACTACGAGTCCGCGCATGTGGCTGCCGCGCTGGTGCGGAACGGCCAGGTTCCGCAATCAACCGCCACGCGTTACCTCCAACAGATCGCGATGCTGCCGATCGTAACCGACGCGACAAGCCATGCAAGCGCCGCGACCGCGGCGTTTGCGCTGAGCATCCAACTCGACCTGTCCGTCTACGATGCGGCCTACCTGGAACTTGCGCTGCGTCTGGGAGGCGCGTTGGCGACCAACGACAGACAATTGAAGGCCGCCAGCCGCCAAGCCGGGGTAACGTTGTTCAAGTGATTTTCGCCGAGACACCCGAGACGCTGTGTCCAGGGTGACAACTACGCGCCGACCGGCGTGCCTATTCCGCGCGAACCGACCAGTACGCGGCTAACGGTGTAGTAATGCGATACCTGCGGATTAGGTCATCGGAAGGTTCGCGGACGAAACTGGTACGTAGCCCCGGAGGCGTAGCGGAACGGCGCGGCCGGGTGCGCCGGAATCCGTTTGTGCGCTAAATCTCGAGCCCGCACTTGCCTTCGCTCTCCAACGTCGGGCATGCTGTACATATATACAGTCATTTGGCGCTCGTTCGGGAATTGGTCGAATTGACGGTCGAACAGCGCCGGCTACTTGGTGCAATCGCCGTCAGGATTCCCCAACTGATCGAGGCGATCGAGGAGGGAACGACGACGGCAAGCTATAAGCTCGGCTCCCGCCGTCTGGCCGATGGCCGGCGCCTCGAACTCGAACTGGTAGCGCGAGTACCTGACGGCAAGTGGCACGATGTCGCCAACTCCTGGGGGCAATTGCCGCCGCAGTCGCCGACGGATCACGAAGCGTAGACGGTCGATGTCGAGGAGAGTGACGCTCATGCCGTTTCAGGTGGGTTGAGTCGAAACGCCGCCTCGACCATACCTTCCGTGCACAACGCAATCGCGAGCGCGCTCGCCGGACGGTTTATCTCGGTGCCTACGGGGGACCAATCTGACGTTATTCGGCGTCAAGGATTGGAGCCTCTTGGAAACCCGGGGCGGTTCACAAGGACCAGGGACCGCAACTGAAGCTGGATGATCGTCGTCTGATTCGGCGGTTATCGATACGGCTCGGCATAAGCAAGGAGTCGATAATGAAACAGAATATCCACATGGGCACGAATGCGTCTGGGAAAACGGCCAGTAGCGCACGTACGGACAGTTGGGGCGTCAGAAGCGCGACTGAAAGGGCTCGGGAATCTATTGATTTGGCGGACGTTCGATGCATTCCGGTTCACCGTTTGGTGGAACGTTCGCGAGGCATGACGGGCGTCTTCGGTGTGATGGATCGCAGCGCTTGCATGGGTGCTTGGCGCGTTGGCCGAAGTGCTTGCGGTGTGGAAGTCACAGTGCGAACGAAGAACAGCCTGCGCGCAAGAGCGGACGGGACAGTCCAATGACGGCCAAGGGATTCGATGTCGGGGCTTGGATCGAGCGGTTGGCGGCAGCGCTTGTTGAGTTGGAGGAAGTGGAGAGGCCGTATCTGCACTCGTACCAGCAGCAGAAAACGCGAAAGGTCGTAATCGTGAACGGGAAAGACACGACACCGTTTCCGCTGGACGATTTGCGCATGGTGTATTCCAGTGCGCGGTACAGCGAACGGTTCGGCCAAGACGCGGAGTATGCGCGTCTGCGCAGCGTGCTGGATCCCACGCGCCATATCCTGCTTTCGCACCCCGAGCTCGAAAGGGTTGCGGTAGCCGGCCGGACCGTTGGCGAGAACAACTTCTGGTTGCGAATGCTGGATTCTGGAACATCGATTTCCGCCGGAGATTTGATCGCGGGGCTAATGGCCCGGGCCGCGGAAATATCGGGGGACCGATTCCGGGTGGCGGCAGGCGAACTGAACGATTTGCTTCTCCCGAAACGGGAGAAGCCGCCCGATGTGCTGGGAAATCTCGATGCGGCCTGCGACGCGCTCCTGTTTTTCGGACTGACGGTGCCCGAACGAATCGATGTAGAAGCCGGGATGACGATCCTGCCGTTCCGGAAATTCCGGCGGTTCGTCGAGCGGGAACTGGTGGACGAACTGACGCCATCCGGGCTCGGCGTTCACGACTGGCGTTCGTTGGGCGCAGTGGTTCGACCGTACCGTTGGCGACCGAGATTCCAGCGCGCAGGCAGGGTGAACGAACCGTCGAGGCACCCGGGAGAACGGTTTTTCGTCGACGCTCGTACACTGCTGGATCTGATCGCTGTGAGTCACGAGGCGCCGGTCGTGCCGCTCGCGAGCATGTGCAATCGCATCGACCTGTCGGCCGGCCAGCTCCTAGGACGGTCAAAAATAGGTTCTGGGGTGCTAGGTACATGGTCGGCGGGAGGGCTGGACGGATTCAGCGAGATGCCGATGATCAGTCCGGAGGGCGTCGACGAGGCGCTGGAGGCGTTCCGGAATCGCCGAAGCGTGCGTTAAAAAAGGATGGCGCGCTTTGTCGCAAGACTGTCCGGGGCGTTTTCACGAACGGGACGGTTTGCGCTGCAAGACAAGGTGCTGGACGTGGCAGTCACCCTTGAAGGCATGTACGAACTGCCGAGGCGGGGCAAATCGTACGAGTTGCAGAGAAGGGTTGCCCGCTTTCTCGGAACCGACGCGACCGATCGGCAAGGGATCAGAGAGACCATCAAGAGGCTGTACAAAGTCCGTTCAGAAATTGTGGCTCTTTTGAATTTCGAGTGGGTTAGGCGGTGTGGGGGTTGATGGCCTGGAAGTCGAGTTTGCCGGCGACGAGGAAGATGACGGTGCGCATGGTCTGGAAGGAGCGGTAGCCGCGGGCTTTGCGCTTGGCGGCCTGGACGAGGCCGTTGAGGGCTTCGAGGAAGCCGTTGGT
>JAJEBT010000178.1 GCA_022822405.1 Alphaproteobacteria bacterium | reverse complement strand
CGGGGCTCGGCTCGGCCGCCATCGCGCACGCGGCGGCGCAGACCAACAGCCCGGTCCGGCAGGGCATCATCGCCATGCTCGGCACCTTCATCGACACCATCGTGGTGTGCACGATGACGGCGCTGGTCATCCTGACCTCCGGAGCGTGGACGATGACGGGCGCCGACGGCGGCGGGCTCACCGGCGCGGTGCTCACCTCGACCGGCTTCGAGGCTTCGATGGCCGGCGGCCACTACATCGTCACCATCGCGCTGGCGGTATTTGCCTTCACCACCATTCTCGGCTGGTCCTATTACGGAGAGCGGTGCTGGCAGTACCTCTTCAAGGAGAAGAGCCTGGTCATCTACCGGGCGTTATGGGTGGCGGCCGCTCTGGCCTTCGCGAACGTGAAGGTGGACCTTGTGTGGAACCTTGCCGACACGCTGAACGGCCTGATGGCGGTGCCCAACCTGATCGGACTGCTGCTGCTCGCGCCAATGGTGTTCAGGGTCACGCGGCAGTACTTCGAGGATCTCGGCAAACCGCTCGGATGACGGCCCGGCCAGGCGCGGACCTCCGGGTTCGCGCCTGCGCTGCGGATCGCCGATCTGGCGCGGAGGCGTCGCTGAGAATGCCGAACCGGGAGAGGGCATATGGCCGCCCCTCTCCGACGATGCCAGGATGGCCGCCGCCCAGCCGGCTGGCTAAACCATCCCTGCGAGATCGTCGGGACCGCCTCTCGGAAGGGTCGTGTGCCGGTTCCATCCTTCGCCGCCGCCGCCGGCTGGGCCCGGGTCCGGCCGGGTATTCCCTGACCTTGGGCGACAGACCGCACAGCACCATCTTGCCGCCGCCGGCGTCGGGATGCCTGGCCGGTATCGGGATCGCTCCAACCCGGTGGCGCTGATATATGACGGGCAGTCGCATCGAGCACGAGGAAGCGGAAGGCCTCGTCGAAGGTGGCGTCGGCCATGGGCATAGCCATCAATTCCGGGTCGACGAAGCCGCAGCGATCTCCATGGCGCCGGGTGCGGCGCCATGCCCAACCACGCTCGCGAAAACTGGAAGCGCACACCCGCCCCGGTCTTGCGCCATGGATCGATCTGGTATCAACTGCTCTTCATGACCGGCGCGCAACATCTTCATATCGACCAGGACAGGCTGCTTGAGGATCTGCGGACGCTTGCCGGCTTCGGCAAGTTGACCACGGGCGTTGCCCGTGTGGCCTATTCGGATGCCGACACCGAGGCGCGCGCCTGGTTGCGGGAACGCATGCGTCAGGCGGGACTCGAGACCGCGGTCGACGGCGTCGGCAACGTCTTTGGGCGAACGCCGGGCGGCCGGCGCGCCATAGTCATCGGATCGCATACGGATTCGGTCCCCGTGGGTGGCTGGCTCGATGGCGCGCTCGGCGTGGTCTACGGCCTCGAGATCGCGCGAAGCGTCATGGAGAGGGGCCTCCAGGACTGGATTGCGGTGGAAGCTGTTTCCTTCATGGATGAGGAGGGCACCTATCTGCCCTGCGTCGGCAGCCTGAGCTTCTGCGGGGAGATCAGCGCGGACGGGATCGCGGCTGGCCACAGCCTTGACGGCGAACCCCTGGGCGATGCCATCGCGCGCTGCGGCTATGCGGATAACCGGCCCGTCCACGCCGATCCGGGCCGCCATCTTGCCTATCTGGAAGCGCATATCGAGCAGGGGCCGCGGCTGGAGGCTGCCGGGCTGGCCATAGGCGTGGTGACGGGAATCGTCGGAATCCGGCGTTTCCGCATCGAGGTGACCGGCGAGGCCGACCATGCGGGAACGGTGCCGATGGCGATGCGCAAGGATGCGGGCCATGCCGCAGTGCTCTGTGCAGCGGCGCTCTACAGAGAGATGGCGGAAGCTGCCGGCGATGACAGCGTCTGGAACATCGGGTCGATCCGTTTCGAGCCGGGTGCCGACAACGTCGTGCCTGCCAGGGCCGTGATGGTCCTGGAGATGCGGGATCTGTCTGCCGACGTGCTCGACAGGATGGAGAGCGCGATGTCGGCCTGTCTCGCGGCGACTGCGGACCAGACCGGCCGTCCGTGCGAGGCGACCCAGACCCTGGACGTTGCCCCGACCGCGATGGATCCCGGTCTCATGCGGCATCTCGAGGAGAGTGCTTCGGCCTCCGGAATCGCCAGCATGCACATGCCGAGCGGCGCCGGGCACGACGCCATGATCGTGGCCCGGCGCCTGCCTGCGGCCATGCTCTTCATCCCGAGCATCCGCGGCAAGAGCCACAGCGAGGCCGAGAACACGGATGATGCGGACATCCTGGGCGGATGCCAGGTTCTTGCTTCGGCCGTCGAAAGGATCTCGGCCGCGGCCGTCTGAGTCCCGGCCCGGCCGGGAGCCGCAAAGGTGCTGCCTTGGGGGGTCTTGCCGCAGCCGCCGAGTGCGACGAGGCTTCCGGGCCTGCCGGTCCGGATGTCAGAGGCTTCCCAGCCTTCCCAGCCCGTCAAGCGCGTCCTCCAGGCCCTTCCTGCGCAGAGCGGTCCTCAGGATCGCCTGATTCGAGGACACCACAGGAACGCCGAGCCAGCGCTCGAGGGAATCGAGAACCCCGAATGTCGGCAGGTCGGTGGCGAGGAGCACAAGGGCTTCCGTGTCTGCTGTCTCGAGCTTCCCGACGAACTCTGCAAGCCTCAGCCCGTCGACTTCGGGGACCTCGCGCATGGCGTTGATGTCCAGCGTCGCGTTGTCAATGACGTCGAATCCGCGCGCCGTGAAGAAGGGTGGCGCGAGCGCATGAATGGCGGACGGGTAGGGGGTGCCGAGAGCAATACGCGAGGCGCCGAGGACGGCGAGCGAGGCCTCCATGGCGGTCCAGGCGGAGATGCACGGTACCCTGGCATGGGCGGCGATTTCGGCGGTGCGGGATTCGTTCCATCCCGGCGCCATTATGAAACTCGTGACCATGTCGGCATAGACGATGATATCGACTTCGGTTGCCGCCAGTTCCTCGACCGCCCTGTCGACCGCCCCCTCCATCAGACGCACCGCTTCGGGCGTCAGGTCGCCACGCGCCAGGATGCGCGTGGAATGGAACGAGACGCCGTCCGGCGCGTGCCGCCACAACTCGGGCTCGATCACGGAGTTGTTCGCCGGAACGATGAGGCCGATCCGAGCCCGGGAACCGTACATTCTCAGCTCCGCCAGCTCGGCTCGGCGCGCTTGAGAAAGATGCCCGCAGGCGGGCCGCCGGCCAGTTTGCCGTCGCTGGCAATCACCCGGCCTCGGAGTGCGGTCATTACCGGCCATCCCGTCAGCGTCGTCCCCTCGAACGGCGAGCGCCCGGCACGCGAGCGGATGTCCGTCCGCGACACCGTGCGCCGGAGTTCAGGGTCCAGCAGGACGAGGTCGCCGTCGGCGCCGCGCTGGATGCTGCCCTTCCTGCCGGCAAGGCCGAACAGGGCGGCGGGAGTCTCGGAGAGGAGACGCGCGACATCCGGCCACGAGATCAGCCCGCGTGCTGCGAGGTCTGCGACCGCCGGGACCAGCGTGTCGAGGCCGGGAATTCCGGCGGGAACCGACCAGCAGTCGGCGCCGGCCTTTTCATCCTGGGTATGCGGTGCGTGGTCCGAGGCCACGAAGTCCACCGTGCCGTCCGCCAGTGCCCGAACCGCGGCGTCGCAGTCGCTCCGGCTTCGCAGGGGCGGAATCACCTGGGCCAATCCATGGAAGCGTTCGACAAGCGAGTCGTCGAGATGCAGATGATGCGGCGTCGCTTCGACGAAGATCGGCGCCTTGCGCTTCGACGCCTTCGCGGCGCGGGCAAGCTCGAAGCCGCCTGCCGTCGACACCTGCCGCAGCACGATCCGCGCCTTGTACTTCCGGCTCGCTGCTATCGCGGTCCTGATTCCCCTTTCCTCGGCCTTCGGCGATCGCGCCTCGGCAAAGCTGCGAAAATCCGTGCGCCCCAGCGCGCGCAGGATCGTGATGGCGGTTTCAAGACGGGATCGGTCACCCGTGTAGATGCCCAGCACGCCGCCGCACGCGGCCGTCCCTTCGACCGCCACATGGAGCTCGGTCCTGTCGAGGCAGTCCCCGTCCGGAACATCGGACATGAGCCCCTCGAGGCTGGCAACTCCGGCCTCCTCCAGATCCTGCCGTTCCTGCCTGTTCGCGGGTGTGACCGCACCCTGGAGCATGAAGTCGACATGGCTCGACAACTCCCCGGCCTCGCGCGCCGCATCGAAGCCATCGATCGACGTGACCGGCGGGTCGGTGTTGGGCATGCACATGACCGTCGTGATCCCGCCGCAGGCCGCGGCCCTGGAACCGGATTCGAAGTCCTCCTTGTGAGGAAAGCCTGGATCGCGCATGTGCACATGCGCGTCGATGAAGCCGGGGAACAGGAGCCGGTTTCCGGCATCGATCACGGATTCGGCCGCGACCGGCGGCGCGCCGGCTTCCGCGATGTCCGCGATCCGGCCATCCGGGCCGACGACAACCCCGCCGTGCCGCATCTCCCGGCCGGAAACCAGCCGCGCGTTGTGAATGCAGAGAAGGTTCTTTGCCAATCTCGCCAATCCTCTTCCATGACTATATCATGACGGTCCGGCTGCGACGACGCGGGCAGGCTGCGGGGGGAACGCCACATGAAACTTCGCATACTGGGCGAGGCCGATGTCAGGAGCGTCATCGACATGGGACAGGCGATCGAGATCCAGGCGAAGGCCTTCGCCCATCTCTCTGAAGGCAGCGTCGTGTCGGGGCTGCGGAGCTTTGCGAAGTCGGAAGACCCTCCGGGCGTAGCGATATTCAACCCCTCGGTGCTCCGGAACGGCAGAGGGTACGGGATCAAGGTGGTGTCCGATTTCGAGGCGAACGATGACCGCGGCCTGACGCGGCTGTCGGCGCTCGTCGCGCTGTTCGATGGCGAGACCGGGCATCCGCGCACCGTCATGGAGGGCGGTTACCTCACCGACATGCGGACCGGCGGCGGCACCGGTCTGGCGGCACGCCATCTTGCGCGAGCCGACAGCCGGGTGCTCGCGCTCATCGGCGCGGGCCGCGTTGCGCGCTATCAGGTGATGGCCCTGTCGAGGGTGCTTCCCATCGACCGGGTGCTGGTCGCGACGCGAACGAGGGCGCGCGCCATCGGGCTCGTCGACAGGCTGCTCGAAGACAACGGCTGGTCGGGCGATCAGGTCGCGATCGTCGACAGCGCCGAAGAGGCGGTTGCCGCGGCCGATGTGGTGGTCACGGCAACGACGTCCGCGGAGCCGACCTTCCCGGGCTCTGCGCTTCGCCCGGGCACCTTCGTCGCCGCTGTCGGTGCCCACTCGGCGGATGCGCGGGAAGTCGACAGCGAAACCGTCGCGCGATCCGCGGTTCGGGTGATCGACAGCCGCAACGACTGCCTCGACAATGCCGGGGATCTCATGATTCCGATTGCCGAAGGCGTCATCGACCGCGATTCGGTGGTCGAGCTTGGCGACGTCGTGGCAGGCAGGGCGCGCGGCCGGCAGGACAGCGACGGGATCACCTATTTCAAGTCGGTCGGCGTACCGGTCCAGGATCTCGTGACCGCGCTGGCCATCGAGGAAAGGGCCATCGAGGCCGATATCGGCACGGTGCTCGATATCGGCGGCGAATATCCGTGATGGCCGGTGGATCGGGCAGTGTGAAGGAAGAGGCGCCTGCGGCCGTGCGGGGCGCCGAGGGCAGAGGATGATGCTGGACGATTTCGGCCTCGACGGCAGGGTTGCCGTGATCACCGGCCCGGCCAAGGGCATGGGCGCGGAGGTCACGTTCACCATCGCTCGCGCCGGCGCCGACGTGGTGCTTGCCGGCCGCGACCTCGAACCGATCCACGATGTCGCGAGGGATGTCCGCATGTTCGGCCGGCAGGCGGAGGTGGTGGAGTGCGACGTGACCTCGGCGGCTTCGGTCGAGTCCCTCCGCCAGGCAGCCCTAGAGCGCTTTGACGGTCGCGTCGATATACTGATCAACGTGGCCGGCGGCACCGGTCCCATCGAGACCACGTCATGGGACACGACTCCGGAAGAGTTCGACGAGATCGTCAAGCTCAACATGAAGGGATGTTTCCTGACCATGCGGGCGTTCCTGCCAACGATGATCGAACGGCGCTACGGAAAGATCGTGAATGTCGGCGGCACGTTCGGCCTTCGCGGCCGGGCGCTGCGCATGGCCTATAGCGCGTCGAAATGGGGACTCCGCGGCATCACCAGGAGCACGGCGCTTGAGGTCGGGGAATACGGAATCAACGTCAACTGCGTATGCCCGGGCATGGTGGACGGGCCGCGCTTCAGGCGCGTGTGTGACGAGAACGCGCGGCGGCTTGGCATCACGCCGGAAGAGGCGCGCAGGCGCCATGCCGAGGAGTACGCGCTGAAGCGCGTGTCCACCGCCAGCGACGTCGCGAACGCAATCCTGTTCTTCGCCAGCGACGCCTCGCGGAACATCACCGGGCAGGATCTTGCCGTCGACGGCGGCTGGGTCATCTGAGCGCCCGGAACGTGGACGATGGACTGGAGGACGGAACGGTGACGGTCGACACGGTCATTCGCAACGGCAAGGTGGTCTCCCCGTCGAGCACCGTCGAAGCCGATGTTGCCATCGGCGGGGACGTCGTCGTTGCCGTGACGGCGCCGGGCGTGCTGCCGGAAGCGGCCGCGGAGATCGATGCGTCGGGCTGTTACGTCCTGCCCGGCGCAGTGGACAGCCACGTGCATTTCCGGGAACCGGGCTACGAGCACAAGGAAGACTGGGAAACCGGCACGGCGGCCGCCGCTTGCGGCGGAACGACGACCGTGTTCGAGATGCCCAATACCGATCCGCCGACCGGGTCCGTCGAGGCGCTGCGGCTCAAGCAGGAGCTCGCCGCGGCGCAGGCGCATGTGGATTACGGCATCTACGGGCTTCTCGACGAGAACAACATCGACGACCTCGAGAGTTTGATCGAGGCCGGCGTTTCCGGCTTCAAGTGCTTCATGGGCAATACCTTCGGCGACCTTCCAGCGCCGTCGGACGGCGCCATGCTGGAGGGTTTCGAGATTCTTGCCCGGCACGGCTACCGGTGCACGGTTCACGCCGAGAACGCGTCGATAATGGCGCGCCGCCAGCAGCGGATGGAGGCCGCGGGACGTTCGGACGCGCTTGCCCATCTCGCGGCGCGGCCAGAGATCTGCGCGGTCGAGGCCGTGGGGCGGGCCGTGGCCTTCGCCGAGTGGACGGGGGCGCGGCTTCACATCGCTCACAAGAGTTCGGCCGACGCGCTCTATATCCTGCGCGATGCCAAGGCGCGCGGCGTCGACGTGACCGTCGAGACCTGTCCTCAATATCTTCTGCTCGATACCCGGGACGTCGAGCGCCTTGGCGGCGTGCTGAGGGTCAACCCGCCGATCCGCGAGCCTGGACACGGCGAGGCGCTGTGGCAGGCCCTCCATGACGGCGTGATCGACATGATCGCCACTGATCACGCGCCGCATCAGCCGTACGAGAAGAGCGATTCCAATATCTGGCGGTGTGATTGCGGGTTTCCTGGCGTCGAGACTCAGATGCCGATCATGCTGACCCAGGTCAATGCCGGCCGGCTGGACATCAACCAGTATGTCCGCTGGTCGGCCGCTGCGCCGGCGCTCGCCTGGGGATGCTATCCGCGAAAAGGCGTCATCCAGTCCGGATCCGACGCCGACATCGCGATCGTCGATATGGGGCGCGGCGGCATCATCGACCGCGAGGCGATCCATTCAAAGAGCAAGATGACTCCGTGGCACGGTTTCGAGACGACGGCAACGATCGTGCGGACCATGGTGCGCGGGCGCACGGTGATGGAGAACGGCCGGCTGGTCGGGGAGCGGGGCTGGGGGCGGCCGGTCCCGCAGTCGATGCCGGAGCCGCGGCCGCGCAACGAGAACAAGACCATGGACGCCATCGTCCGCAAGCCGCCAGGATTCTGACGGGAGGACAGGGTAATGAGCAAACTTGTCGTACGGGCGGGGCCGTTCGAGTTCGACGCTCGCTTCGAGGAGCGGGCGCCGGAAACGACAGCGGCCTTCCGGGCAGCAATGCCGTTCGCGAGCAAGGTCATACATGTGCGCTGGAGCGGCGAGGGAGTCTGGATCCCTCTCGGCGACCTCGACTTCGGCGTCGGATACGAGAATCACACCAGCTATCCGGCGCCGGGACAGATCATCCTCTATCCGGGCGGCATCAGCGAGACCGAGATCCTCCTTGCCTATGGCGGCGTCCATTTCGCCTGCAAGATGGGCCAGCTCGCCGGCAACCATTTCATGACCCTGACCTCGGGGCTGGAGAATCTCGAGGAGCTGGGGCGGCTGACCCTCTGGGAGGGCGCCCAGGACGTGCTCTTCGAGGAGATCTCATGACCTCGCGAGAGTCCCCGGCCCTGCGCTGCCTCACCGGCGGCACGGTGGCGACGTTCGATAGCCTGGGGACCGTCTTCGATCCGGGCGAGATCTGGTTCCGAGGCGGCACGATCGTCGCTGTCGGCGCGCCCGGCTCCTGGATGCCCGAGGATGGCGAGCCGGTAGAAACAATCGACGTGAGCGGCCGCATCGTCATCCCGGGCTTCATCAACGCTCACAGCCACTCCTATTCCGCGATCCTCAAGGGAACGGTGGAGAAGGGACCGCTCGACATCTACATGCTGGACGTCATTGCGGCCGGCAGCGCCATGACGCCGCGCCAATGCCATGTCAGCGCCCAGCTTGACGCCCTCAACATGCTGCGTCGAGGCGTGACCTCGGTCATCGACCACTACTCCGAGCGGCCCGCGCTGACCGCCGAGGGGCTTGACGGCGCCTGTAGCGGCTTCGCCGAGATCGGGATTCGCGCCACCGTCGCACCGATGTTCTCGGACCGGCCCTACATCGAGACCGTGCCGCTCGGCGAAGGCGCGCTGCCCGACGACCTGCGCCGGTGGTATGAGGAACAGCCGCGCCCGGATCCGGCGCGGTATTTCGCGATCATGGAAGACGCCTTGGCCGACCGCGGCTCGGCCGCCGGGCGAGTCCATGTCATGCTCGGTGTCGACGGCGTGCAGCGCTGCTCGGAACAGCTGATCCGGATGACAGGCGAGTTCCAGCAAAGGCACGGCGCCGGGATCCAGACCCACATGCTTGAAAGCAAGACCCAGGCGGCCATGCGTCCGCCCGGCGGTCCCGGTTTCGTGCGGCTGCTCGCGGATCACGGGATCATCAACGACAGATCGTCCCTGGTGCATTTCATATGGACTGACGGCGACGATATCGCTGCGGCGCGTGAGGCGGGGGTCACGGTGGTCCACTGCCCGCAGTCAAACGCGATGCTCGGCGCCGGAATCTGTCCGGTGGTCCGGCTGGCGGACGAGGGCATCCCGGTTGCTTTCGGTACCGACGGCAGCAATTGCGGGCCCGCCAGCTATATCGAGAATTTGCGGATCGGCGCATATCTCGCGCGCCTGACGGAACCGGATTTCGAGAGGTGGCCGGATGCAGCCGGCCTGCTCCAGAGCGCCGGCAGCGCCGGCGCGCGGGCCATGGGCAGACCCGGGGAGCTTGGCGTGATCGATGCTGGCGCCTGCGCCGACCTTGTGGTGCTGAACCCCCAAGGGCACTGGCACGAGCCGATGGGCGATATTCACCGCCATCTTTTCTACTACGAGAGCGGCGAATCCGTAGAAAGCGTCTGGGTGGACGGCCGGCAGGTGGTTGCCAACGGACGCCTTGCCACGATCGATGAGGACGCGCTGGTTTCGGAAGCCGTCGAGATCACGGCCCGGCGCAGCGGCGCAATGTCGGAAGAGGCGAGGGAACGGATCGCAGCCCAGTATCCGGCGTTCCGGGAAATGATCCTCGAGCAATTCGCGTCGGAAACCGGCATCGAGCGGAGAATCAGGCTCGTCTAGGCTGACGGTCGTGGCGCCTGCCGGCATGGGAAGATCCTCTGCCGGCAGGCGGCCTTGGCCCAGGTGCTGCTGCTGCCGCGTTCCGCTGTGCGGGATGACAAGAGATGTCCATTCTGATTCCGGACGCCGTGTTTCCGGACGGGCACGACGAGGAGCGGCGGCTTGCTGCGCCCCATGACCTCGTCATTTGCCGGGAAACCGATCCCGAGGCGATAGCGCCGGAAATCTGGGCCGGTGCGCGCGCGATCGTCGGCTATCACCGTATGACCTTCGATGCCGCCGTGGCGGAGAAGGCATGCTCTGCCGGGATCCTGGTGCGGGCGGGCGCCGGCCATGACAATGTCGACCTCGCGGCCTGGGCATCGCGCGGCAAGGCCGTGTGCCGTCTGCCCGGTTACGGCGCCGGCGAAGTGGCGGATCATGCCATTGGCATGGTGCTCGCCCTTGCGCGCGGTTTTCTTCATCACGGGCAGAGGTTGGGGGATCCCGGGATGGTGCCGGGATCCTGGTCGCCCTTGCCGATGCCGCCGATCGTTCGTCGTCTTGCCGGGACCAGGATGCTGGTGGTCGGTCTCGGGGCGATCGGATCCCGCGTCGTGCCGCGGGCGCGGGCGCTGGAGCTGGATGTCGCCTTCTTCAGTCCCTCCGCGAAGCCCGGAATCGACAAGGCCCTGGGTGCCGTTCGCGAAAACGATCTCGATGCCGCGTTGGCGCGGGCCCAGATCGTAAGTCTCCATTGTCCACTCACGCCGCAGACTCGCGGCATGATCGATGACCGGACGCTGGCCCTCCTGCCGCAAGGCGCGCTGTTGATCAATACCGCGCGCGGCGCGCTCATGGATCTTGCTGCCGTCGAGCGGGCCTTGCGGAACGGACGTCTCGGGGGAGTCGGCATCGATGTCTATCCGCACGAACCTCCCGGGCCCGAAACAGCTCTTCTCCGGTCGCTGCGGTCCGGGGACCGCGAACTTGCCGGGAAGGTCGTCGCCACGCCCCACAGCGCTTGGTCGAGCCCGGCGGCCATGCGTGCGATGCGGCTCGGCGCAATCGAGATCGCCAGGGATTTCCTCGAGACGGGCACGGTCCGGCACGCCGTCGCAGTTCCGAATCCGAACGGCCTGTCCGGCCGGACCTGATTCGCGTGCCGACCAGTCGCGCTGCGCTGTCCCGGTGGTGGAGCGGCCGGAGCAGCTCGCATCGCGTTTCGGGATCTGTCGGCAGATGAAGGTTGCCCGGTACGGGTTCCGGGCTCCTTAGTCTGCGTCTACACTGGCCAGGAAGCGCGTCCTTGGCGTGTGACCGCGACACTGGAGCGTTGCCCCTTCGATCGTTGCGGGACCGGGGCTGCGCGGTGTCTTCGAAGGAGAGCCGAAGCGGATGAAAGAGATAGAGAACAGGGCAAAATCACGGCTCGAGGCAGGAGAGCTTTCCCTCGGCATCGGCCTGCGCATGGCGCGCACCGTGGATATCGGAAAGGCCATGAAGACGGCCGGAATGGACTGGTTGTTCATCGACATGGAACACAATTCGATGTCGGTCGACACCGGCGTCCAGATTGCCGTTGCGGCGCTTGATGCCGGAATCGCACCGATCGCGAGGGTTCCTCCGGGCGACTTCCGGCTCGCCAACCGCATGCTCGATGGCGGGGCCCTCGGCATCGTCATGCCGCATGTGGATACCGTCGACGACGCGCGCCGGATGGTTGCCGAGTTGCGTTCGCCGCCACGGGGACATCGCGGGGTATCATCGTCCATTCCGCAATTCGACTACGACATCACGGATCTCGGTGCGGCAATCGCCGCGCTCGACAGGGAAACCCTTCTGGTCGCGATGCTGGAGGAGCAGGGGGCCATCGACCAGGCCGCGGAAATCGCGGCGATCGACGGTATAGATGTGGTGATGATCGGGACGAATGACTTCGCCGCGTCCATCGGCGTTCCGGGCGATGTCGGCGACCAGCGGGTGGTCGAAGCTTACCGGAACGTCAGCGCCGCGTGCCGAAGCCATGGCAAGTGGCTGGGAATGGGCGGCGTGGGAGACTCCGAGCTGGTGAAACGCTATGTCGAGATGGGCGTTCGCTTCATTCTCGCTGGCAACGACATCAACTATCTCATCTCGGGCGTGCGGCAGAGGACGGCCGAACTGCGAAGCATTTCCCTTCCGGCCGTTGCGCGGCAATCCTGCGGGTTCGACGCCTGATGGACCGGTTGCCTCGGCGGCCGCGAACACCCGAAGCAGGAGAATCCGTGGAATCGTCGGAAGCTTCGTCCGAACCGCTGCAGGAAGGCCGCCCGCGCGGGCCCGGCCCGCGGGAAAGTTCGCCGGGCGCGGCGCACCGAGTGCTGCGTGAGGTTTTCGGGTTCGGGGCATTCAGGCCGGGGCAGGAAGCCGTGATCGAAGCGCTCCTTTGCGGGCGCCACGCCCTTACCGTGATGCCGACGGGATCGGGCAAGTCGCTCTGCTTCCAGGTTCCGGCCCTGGTCATGGAGGGACTCACGGTAGTGATTTCCCCGCTGATCGCCCTGATGCAGGATCAGGTCTCCGCACTCAGGCTGGCAGGTGTCGCGGCCGACGCCATCAACTCGGGCAACGGCCGGGCGGAAAACATTGCCGCCTGGCGCCGCGTCGCGGCGGGTGAGACGCGGATTCTCTACATGGCTCCGGAACGGCTGATGACCGAACGCATGCTGGCGGCGCTTGCCCGCCTGCCGGTCAGGCTTTTTGCCATCGATGAGGCCCATTGCATCTCGCAATGGGGTCCGGCCTTCCGGCCGGAATACGAGGATCTCTGCCGTTTGCGCGAGCTGTTCCCCGGCGTTCCGATCGCTGCGCTTACGGCGACCGCCGATGAAATCACGCGTATCGATATTGCCGACAAGCTGTTCGGCGGCCGTGTCGAACAGTTCGTGCTCGGCTTTGACCGCCCCAACATCAGGCTTGTAGTGGAGATGAAGCGCGACTGGAAACGCCAGCTCCGGGACTTCGTCGCCAGCCACGCGGGCGAAAGCGGCATCGTCTACTGCCTGTCGCGCAGGAAGACGGAGGAGACCGCCGCCATGCTGGCGGCGGACGGAGTCCGCGCGCTTCCCTATCACGCAGGCATGGAGAAGGAGGATCGGGACGCCCATCAGAACATTTTCATGACGGAGCCCGGGGTGGTCGTCGTCGCCACCATCGCCTTTGGCATGGGGATCGACAAGGCGGACGTGCGCTATGTCTTCCACACCGACTTGCCGGGCAGTGTCGAGGCCTACTATCAGGAGATCGGCCGTGCTGGCCGCGACGGCGCGCCGGCCGAGGCGCACATGCTCTACGGCCTCGAGGACATCAGGATGCGGCGGCAGTTCATCGAAGACGAGGATGCGGGACCGGAGCGCCGGCGGCGTGAGCACAAGCGGCTTGATGCGCTGCTCGGCTACTGCGAGGCGCCGGCATGCCGGCGGGTGGCGCTGCTGGACTATTTCGGGGAAGAGATCGGGCCTTGCGGCAACTGCGACGTCTGCCTCGACCCGTCGGAACGCGTCGACGGAACCGAGGATGCCAAGAAGATCCTGTCGGCCGCATACCGGTCGGGTCAGCGTTTCGGCGCGGCGCACCTGATCGACATCCTCAGGGGGACGGCGACCGACAAGATTGCGCGCTTCGGCCATGACCGGATACCGACCTTCGGGGTGGGCGCGGAGCGGGGCAAGAACGAGTGGCGCTCATTGATCCGGCAGATGGTAGCGGTGGGATTCCTGGAGATCGATATCGGCGGCTATGGCGGCATCGGGATTACCGACAAGGGCCTTGGCCTGTTGCATGGCGACGGCACCTTCCTCTACCGCAAGGACACCATCGTCGCGCGCGCTCCGGCGAAGGCGCGGGAGCGCGCTGCGGCTGAGCCACCCATGGCCGGTGCGGACGCGGCGCTGCTGGACGCGCTCAAGGCGCTTCGCCTGGAATTGGCGCGGGAGAGCGGGGTGCCAGCTTATGCCGTGTTCCCCGACCGTACGCTGATCGACATGGTGCGGCAGCGCCCGCGCACCGAGGCGGAATTCGCCGCGGTCAACGGCGTCGGCGCGGCCAAGCTGAAGAAGTTCGCCGGGCCGTTCCTGGCCGCCATCGCCGCTACGCTCGAGGACGAAGGCGAAGCCTGACGCGTGAATCCTTCATGACCCGTCAGACGTCATCCGGAAACCCCTTGATCGCCGACCCTGGGCCGGGATCATGCTGCGGGTATGAAGACAGTCATATCCATCGCTGACGACATTTTCGAACGCGGCAGACGACAGATCTCGCAGGGACGGCGGTTCCGAAGCAGAACCTGCGCGGCGGCGCCCGGCGAATATCCCACGCGCCCTGCTGCCTCTCACGCCCCCGGGCTGGTGGCCGTCAGGCCTCCGTCGACCACGAGGCACTGGCCGGTGATGTAGGCGGCATCATCGCTGGCGAGGAAGAGAGCCGCTTTGGCCACATCCCAGGCATCGCCCATGCGGCGCATCGGGACGGTTGCCGCGCGGGCGGCGTGGTACTCGTCCGGCGTCGCGTAGCCTTTGAGGATGTGGTTGGGAACGCCGTCCTTCTCGCGGAGGATGAAGGGCGTCTTCATCAGCCCCGGTGCGACGCAGTTGGCGCGGATGTTCTTCGCCGCGTACTGGATGGCGATGTTCCTGGTGAGCTGGTTGAGCGCGCCCTTGGCTGCCGAATAGGAGGTCGAGGGAACGCCAATATGGGTGAGCCCGGCGATGGAGGAAATGTTTACGATCGCGCCTCCGTCCTGCGCTTCCATATGCGGGATCGCCGCCTTCATGGCGAGGAAAGCGCCGGTGACGTTGCGCGCAAGCGTATCGTTCCAGTCGTCCAGCGCCACCTCCATCAGCGCAGCGCCGGGGCCCGCGCCGCCGACATTGCTGTGCAGGATGTCGAGCCGCCCGAACGCGTCGACGCAAGCTCCGATCGTCTCGGCGATGTCGCCTTCGTCGGTCACGTCCGCGCGGTGCGCAACGGCGCTGCCGCCTTCGCCGGAAATCATGTCGCGGGTTTCCTCAGCCGCGTCGAGGCGATAGTCGACGCAGAACACCTTCGCGCCCTCCCGGGCATAGAGAACCGCGGCAGCCTTGCCGTTGCCCCAGCCCGGCCCGATCGAGCCCGCGCCGGTAACCAGTACCGTTTTGCCGGCGACGCGCCCGGCCTGCGTCGTTTCCGTCGTCATGCGGCGGCGATCCCGACATCGGCCTTGCAGTTGCGCCCCGAGGTGGGGTCGATGACCCGGCCGCCTCGGAGGATCAGGTCGTAGCGCTTGGTTTGGCCAGTCATTGCTGCCTCTGATTTTGCGCCGCGCGTAGTGGCTTTCCGTGTACTCGCGACCAGCTTCTGGAACTCGCGCGATGCGCTTGCTGTGCAGCGTAACAGCCTTCTTGGCGTCGATGAAGACCGATGCAGCGGTTTCCCTGCCGGTACCGTTGACGATGCAGCCGTCACCGCGGCGTTCATCGTCTCGACGCCGACACAGGCCTCGCTCCATTCCGGCATGCGCCCGCGCACCTGGTCCTGGATCTCCTCGGCGAATCCATGGAAGACGGTACTGGTGGTCCGCCTGTATCCGGGGCACGCGGCCACCAGATGCACGAAGGCGTGCAACCCCATCGTTTGCAGGATTTTTCTTTTCGTCATGGCCGGCGGAAACCGGCCATCCGCGTTTTGCTTTTTCGTTCCGCCGTTGATACAGAAAAACTCGTGGATGGTCGGTATCCGCCGACGATTACGGGTGAAAGACGGGTACAAGCGCGCCGCTTCCGCCAACAACCGACATCAAGCGCAGGAGACGCAGCTCATGCCGAACCGGCTTCCGCCCGTTGCTGCCCAAAGGCCGGTCTCGACCACCCTGCACGGCATCTCCCGGCAGGACGAATACGCCTGGCTCAAGGATCCCGACTGGCAGCGCGTGATGCGCGACCCCGGGGTCCTGGACCCGGAAATTCGCGCCTATCTGGAGGCGGAGAACGCATACAAGGACGCCTTTCTCGCTCCTCACGACGATCTTCGCGAAGCGCTCTATGACGAGATGCGCGGGCGCATCAAGGAGGACGACAGCACGGTTCCCGCGCCCGACGGGGATTGGCATTACTACATCCGTTACGTGGAGGACGGCGAGCATCCGGTGTTCTGCCGGGTCCCGAGAGACGAGGAGAGCGCCGAAGAGGTGCTGCTCGACGGCAACCGCGAAGCCGAGAGCGAGACATATTTCCGGATCGCGGCCTGCCGGCACAGTCCCGACCATCGCCGCCTTGCCTATGCGACCGACGTGAACGGGTCCGAGCGCTACCAGATCTTCGTTCGCGACATCGCGTCGGGGGAAATCGTCGACGGGCCAATCGAAGACGCGAGGGGCGATGTCGTCTGGGCCAATGACGGCGCGACCGTCTTCTATACCGTGATCGATGACAATCACCGGCCGTACCGGGTCCGCCGCCGCCGTATCGGCGACGAGGACGCGGTCGTCTACGAGGAATCCGATCCCGGCTTCTTCGTCGGAATCCAGAGGTCGGAGAGCGGTCGGTTCGTCATCGTCTCGGCGCATGACCACACAACCTCGGAGGTCCGGCTGATCGACGCGGACGCGCCAGAGGGAGAGCCTTGTCTCGTCGCGCCGCGCGACCCCGGGGTCGAGTACGACGTCGCCCATCGGGGCGACCGGCTGTTCGTCCGGACCAACGCCGACGAGGCGGTCGACTTCAGGATCGCGACCGCGCCGCTCGACGAGCCGGGGCGCGCGAACTGGAGCGATTGGCTGGCCCACGAGGAGGGCGTCTACGTCCGCGCGCAACGGCTATTTGCGGGCCACCATGTCCGGCTGGAGCGCGCGGACGGTCTGCCGCGCATCGTCGTGACCGATCTTGCGAGCGGCGAGGCGCACGAGATCGCCTTCGACGAAGAGGCATACGATCTGTCACTCCTGCCCGGTTACGAGTTCGAGACGGCGACGCTCCGCTTCGTCTACAGCTCAATGACGACGCCGAACCGGACGTTTGACTACGACATGGCGAACCGCGAGCGCAGGCTGCGCAAGACCCAGGAAGTGCCGAGCGGGCACGACCCCGTCGACTATGTCACGCGCAGGCTGACCGCGACGGGCCATGACGGAGCGCGGATTCCGATCTCCGTACTCTACCGCCGGACTGCGGCGCTCGATGGTACCTCGCCGCTGTTGCTCTACGGCTACGGCGCGTACGGCCATTCGATCCCGGCGTCGTTCTCGACCAACCGGCTGAGCCTCGTCGACCGCGGCTTCGTCTATGCCGTCGCGCATATCAGAGGCGGCGCGGATCGCGGTTACGGCTGGTATCTCGACGGCAAGCGCGAGCGGAAGCCCAACACCTTCGCCGACTTTATTGCTGCCGCCGAACATTTGATCGCAGAGGGCTATACCGCGAAGGGACGGATTGCCGCCCATGGCGGAAGCGCAGGCGGGATGCTGATGGGGGCGGTCGCGAATCTGAGGCCCGATCTCTTTGCCGCTATCCTCGCTGAGGTGCCGTTCGTCGACGTGCTCAACACGATGTGCGATGCCGATCTGCCGCTCACCCCGCCGGAATGGCCGGAATGGGGCAATCCGATTGAGGACAAGGCGGCCTATCGCCTGATCGCCTCCTATTCGCCCTACGATAACGTTGCTGCCCGGGACTATCCGGCAATCCTCGCGACGGGCGGGATTACCGATCCCCGGGTCACCTATTGGGAGCCGGCCAAATGGGTCGCGCGGCTGCGCCGGCTGAACGCGGGCGACGCCCCGGTGCTCCTTCACACCAACATGGAGGCCGGCCACGGCGGCGCGTCCGGCCGGTTCGACCGGCTGGTTGAGGTCGCGATGGTTTATGCCTTCGCCATCGTGGTTACAGGGACGCGATGACGGCGAGGAGAACGAGGATTCCGGTGAGAGCGCGCACCGCCGACATCGACCATGTCTGGGTCTGCGACTGTTCGATCTGCCGGGTGCGCGGCGCGCTCATCCATCGCGTGCCGGCGGAAGGGGAGATCGACAGGGGGCTGGCGCCATTCGAAGGATGGGCGGGCAAGCACCGCGCATTGCCGTAATTCAACCCGGTGTGCGGGTCGGGATGACCGGAATCAGTAGGTGCGAATCGCGATCGCCGCCGGCGTGGACGATGTGGACGCCGCGGTTGCAGGCGTTGGCCTTGCGATAGGGCGGCGAAGGGACGATCTCGTTCGGCGAGACGATCAGCTCGATCCCTTCGCCGGAGGCGAAAAAGGTGCTGCTCGGGTTGATCGCGATATCCACCGGCACGATTTCACCCGGCTTGAGCCTGTCGTCGCGGGAATCGAGCAAAACCGGCTCCCACTCGGTCGAGGCGTCGGGATCGAGCGCGGCGCGATACGGCGATCAGTCCGCGCGCCTCTTCCGCTGCCATGGGCCTATTTCTTCGGCGGGTTGTTGCCGCGACCGCTGCCCAACTTTTCGCCGGTTTGGCTTGGTCCATTGGGCGGGCGTGGCCTACTGCCGCCGCCGCCTTTGCCTTTCGCCATGATCTTTCCCTTTCGGTTTCAAGATTGCAGTCCGTGTACCTTACGAAACACCATCTACCGGGACAGCTATCCAGCGTTTCCGGCGTCACCGACACCATAAAGGACAAGCAGAGCCAGGTCCAAGGAGTGCCGACAGAGTCCGCTCGTCCTGCAGTCGCTATCGTTCGCAATGGCACGCCCATAGCTGAGAGAGTAAACAAGCCGCCGACTTGAGTTCGACGCCTGCGTGGTAGTAGTTCGCCAGAATAGGTGTGAGAACCGAATCCGCCACTGGGACCGCCCGAATCATGTGTACTGCGGGGTGTGGATGCCGGCCTCAACCAACAATTTCTTCAAAGTAGGCGAGCGCCGGCAGGTTGCGGCGCTGATGTACGATGCGAAGGATCACCGGCGCATCTCCGGCGGTGGCAATCCGCGCAAAGAATACCAAGTGCTGCCGGTAGGTCAGGGAGCGCAGCCCGGGCGCGAACAAACTCCGGTCACGCCCGCCGTCGGGGTCGGCCGCGATCCGCTCGAAGGTGCACACCAGCCCTTCGTAATAGGTAAGCCACTGTTCGCGGCCCCAGGTCTCGACCGTATAGCGCCGAATCTCGTCCAGGTCGCGGCGCGCCCGGCGCGACAGTCGGATCGTCATGGCGCGGCGACTATCTTGATCCTACGCCCGGTTCGTAGGCTACGGGATCGAATTCCTCGAACCCGCCAGCCTCCGCTTCCTGTACGGCAGCCTCCAACTCTCCCTTCAGCGCGTAGAATTGTCGTGCGCCGTCACGTTCCATGAGCAACCGCAGCCCGGCGCGCACGACTTCGCTCAGGTTGGCGTAGGCGCCAGCGTCGACCTGCCCTTGGGCGTAGCGGCGCATCTGGTCAGTCAGGTGAACGTTCGGCATCGTGGACTCTCGTCATGTCCGATCATGTCTCATACTGACATCGCCCCCCGTAGCGGTCAAACCGCTCGGAGCGAGCAACGTTCCGTGTCCGGCATCGGAACTGGTGATGTTCGGGCAGGATTTCGATAATAAACCCTCGGCACCGCGCATGTTCCGAATGTAGAGACCGGTTCTGTGAGATTGCAAGGGGCGGGGCGAGGCTCGCGCCCGCCCTGACAGGTGGCCGGATCGGCGATCCTCGCCGATCCCCCGTCCGAACAACAACTGCATGGAGCTTCGGATCTCCTCTCGCGCTGTACAGAGTGTTGAGTAATGCCTGAATACAAGCTCGCCGCTGGATCTGCCAGGTCCTCCAGACCCTCTTCTGCATCCCGGACAGTAAGCCGACCCGCCGTCCGCCAGCTTGCCGCTTTTTTACACAATTAGTATATCCTGAAGCCTACGAGCACCCCGGCGCAGCCGGGAGGAAGGAGAGCCGTATGCCCCAGGTGAATTTGCGTACATCGAGCGAACGCTTGGCCGTCATCGACCGCGCGGCAGCGATCCGGGGCGTCAGCCGGACCGAGTTCGTGCTCCGGTCGAGCGAGGCGGCGGCCATCGAGGTCCTCAACGAGCGCCCCGTCATCGCCCTCGACGACGAGGCCTGGGACGACTTCGTCGCCGCGCTCGACGCGCCGGTGGAAATCGACCCGGCCGTGAAGGCACGTTACGCGCGCCGGCCCCAGTGGGACTGCTAGGCCTGTCGGAGCCGCTCGCCACCCGCCACGACATCTCGCAGTTCTTCTCGAGCCTCCCCACCCTCGACGCCTGGCTCAGGGGTAAGGCAAGGCTGAATGAGGCCAGGGGCGGCGCGCGCACCTATGTCGCCCGCGACGGCGACCGCGTGGCCGGTTTCTGCAGCCTTGCCGCTAGCGCAGTGGAACGGGGCCGGATGTTCTCCCGGGTCGGCCGGACCATCTCCGACCCGATCCCGGTCATCCTTTTGGGACAGCTCGCGCTGGTCGAAAGAATTGCAGAATCTGGACGGGCTGTACGTTACGAAGCTGGTCGACCGCGGCCAAAAGACAGCGAGTCTGAAGGCGATTCGGATCGCAAAGACGGATAGGGTCTTTCTCCTGCAGATGATCAGGCGGCATCATCCCGGTCCATTGCGCGCAGCTGGTGCTTCTCGACCTTGCCGATGTCGTTTCTTGGAAGGCGTTCGACAAAGACGACATCCTTCGGATGCTTGTACCGGGCAAGGCGGTCGGCAAACAGGGCGAGGACCTCCTCGCGTCCGATCTGCGCCGATGGTGTTGCGACAACTACGGCAACGGGAATTTCACCCCAGCGCTCGTCATCGCGCCCGATCACTGCCGCTTCCGCGATCTGGGGACATTCGGCGAGTATGCTCTCGAGTTCGCCCGGATAGATATTTTCACCGCCGGAGATGATCACTTCCTTCATGCGGCCATCAATGGAATACGCCCCCTCGTCGTCCATATATCCAATATCACCAGTATGATACCATCCGTTTTTCAGAACTTCGGTGGTAGATTCCGGATCATTCCAGTAGCGGCGCATGACGTTGGGGCCACGCACCGCTATTTCGCCCCGGTGGCCGGAGCGAACGGGCTGGCCTGCCACATCTAGCACAGCGACTTCGCAATGAAGGGCCGGGTGGCCGGCGGGACCGTTCCTCCTCGCGCCGTTGTCGGGGCGCTGGTGAAGGATGAGCGGCGCGGTCTCGGTGGTGCCGAACGATTCGACGACCGTCAGGCCGCGGGCGAGGCAGGCATCGAGCACGTCCGCTGGCAGCGCGGATCCCCCGGTTGCCAGTATGCGCAGCGCCGACAGGTCGGCCTCGTTCCAGTCAGGATGCTCCGTCAGCGTAGCGATCATCGCCGGAACCATGAGAGCGAGGCCGGGTTTCCGGTCGTGGAGCGTGCGGATCGTGGCATCGGCATCGAAACGCCGGTGCAGGATCACCGAGGCCCCGGTCTGGAGGGCAGGGGTGGTTTGGATGTTCAGCCCGCCGACATGGAAGAGCGGCAGGTTCGTCAGCACCATGTCCTCGCTCGTCATGTCGTGCATGGCGACGGCGTTCATGGCATTGAACATCAGCGCACGCTGGTCGAGCACCGCTCCCTTGGGGCGCCCGGTGGTTCCCGACGTGTATACGATCAGGATCTCGGCATCGGGCCCGGCTGTCTGGTCCTGGTCGTCGTCATCCTCGGATACCGACGCTAGCATGGTGCTGACATCCTCCCAGTCACCGGCGGCCCCTGCCATGCTGATGCGCCGGCAAGCTCCCGATGCTGGCATCGCTGCATCCGCTGACGAAAGAAGCTCCGGTTCGCAGAAAAGCGCCGCAGCGTTGCAGTTGTCGAGGACAAAGGCATGTTCGGGCGGCGCAAGCCGCCAGTTCAGGGGCACGAGGATCATGCCGGCGCGCGCGCATGCGAACAGCAGCACGAGCATTTCTGGGGAGTTGTAGCCCAGGAAGGCGACCCTGTCGCCACGGTCGAGTCCGAGGCGGTTGCGCAACAGGGCTGCCATTCTGCGCACCCGCGTCCACATGTCGCCGTAGGTGAGCACTTCGTCTTCGCCGAAGAAAATTGCTGTCTTGCCGGGCTGGACGGCGGCCCAGTGCTCGATCCAGCGCGAGATATTCATCGGGTGCTCCGAAACGGATGCGGGACACGCATGATCACGGCCCGGCATCGGCGATGGAAGTTGCTTTTCCAACCTGTCTGTTGCATTCCTAGCCTGTGACAACACAACAAACCACCCAAAGACTGAGGAGGCAGGAAGATGTCATTGAAATGGGTCGCAACCGCCGGCGTGGCGGCGGGCATGGCACTGGCAGTGGGGCTGCTCCCGCCGAAGCCGGCCGTCGCACAGGCCAAGCTCGCGCTCGTATATCCTTTTCCGGACTTTCTGATCTATACCAAGCTCTGCAAGCAGTTGGCCGCCGGCATCACCAAGCAAAGCGGCGGGAAGCTCACCATCGACGTGCTGCCCTTCAACTCGATCAAGATGTTCCAGCAGCCCGGAGCGGTCAAGGCGGGGCGCGTCGACATTTCCTGCATCCCGGTTGCGTTCTTTGCACGCGCCGTGCCGGAAAATGAGGTGATGTCGACCTCGAACTCCTCGCCAGCCACGATCCGGAAAAACGGGGGCATGGCGATGCTGGATGAAATTCATCAGAAGAACTACAGCACCAAGCTTCTGGGCTGGACCGGATCCGGCGCGCATTTTCGCATCTACATGAAGAACCAGCCCAAATGGACCAAGGACGGGCTTCTCGAACTGAAGGGTGTCAAGCTTCGCGACAACCCGATCTACGGTGCGTTTTTCCGCGCGCTCAAGGGGGAAACCCATAATCTGCCGGCAACCGCCGTCTACGGAGCGCTCGAGAAGGGTGTCGTCAACGCCAGCGCTTGGGCGACCGTCGGCCTGCCCGGGCTCAAGTGGGATAAGTTCCTGCGCCACGCGGTGGAGCCCACCTTCTACCAGACCGACATCATCTGGATGATGAATCTCAAGCGCTGGAAGGGACTGGACGGCTCGACGCAGAAGTTTCTTCAGGATGCGGTCATCGCACAGGAAGCCAAATCGCGCGCGCTCCTGCTGAAGATGGCCGAGGACGAGAAGAAACTGCTGACCAAGAACGGTATGAAATTCCATACCGCTCCGAACGCCAAGGCCTATCTCAAGCTTGCGGTCGATTCCGCTTATGCGCGCATCACCAAGCGTCTGAAAGATGCCGGCAAGGATACCGCCCACGTCGCGAAACTGCGCGGCCTCTTCCAGGAGTAGTGTCTGCTGTTCACGGGTGAAAGCCGCTCCCGCTTTCGGCGGGAGCGGCCACGGTCTGGATCGTTCGGGTCATGTTCGCGAGAATAGACCGCGCGTGGGCCAGGCTTCTGTGGCTGCTGATGGCAGCGGCCGCAACCTATATCGGGGCCATACTGGTCCTGATCATCTACATCACCGTCTGCCGGACGGCCGGATGGAGCTATGAATCGCTGGCCTTCGTGGCCATCGAATACGGTTTCGTCTACACCCTGTTCCTCGGGTCGCCCTGGCTGATCCGCCATCGCGGTCATGTCTACATCGAGATGCTCACGGCGGCGCTCTCGGCGCGACGGCGGGAAGTGCTGTCGCGCCTGATCGCGGCCCTGGCCGCGGCAATCTGTCTGATATGGGCGTGGTACAGCGGCAAGCTCGCATACCTGGATTTCACGGACGTCATCTATGACGAGCTGCGCGGGCAGTACGACATAAAGAGATGGATCATAACCGTCTCGTTTCCCGCCGGTTTCTTCCTGATGGGGATCGAGTTCCTCCGCTTCGTGTTTACCCGCGCGCCCATGCATGGCGGTATGGCCGGAATCGCCAGCGAACGGGCGGAAATCGAGCAGCAGCAGGCAATCGCCGCGGGCCGTCGCTAGATGGAATGGTACTGGATCCTGCTCGCGCTCCTGGGAGCGATCCTGGCGCTGATGTTCATCGGCTTTCCGGTCGGAATCGCCTTCATCATCGTCAACACGGTTGCCGCCTTTTTTCTGTTCGGACGGTTCGACAGCTTCGACCGCAACCTCGAGGCCGCGGTTTTCCAGCTTACCGAGAACGCTTTCGGGAACATGGCGATCTTCGCGCTCGTCCCGATCCCGATGTTCGTTCTCATGGGCGAGCTGTTTTTCCATACCGGGCTGGCGAACCGGATGTTCAACGCCATAGAACAGCTCATGGGACGCCTGCCGGCGCGGCTGTCCTATGTCACGGTGGCCGGCGGGACGGCCTTTGCTACCCTGTCCGGCTCCTCGATGGGCAGCACCGCGTTGCTCGGCACGTTGATGGTCCCGGAAATGACCCGGCGGGGATACAAGAAAAGCATGTCCATCGGCCCGATCCTCGGGACCGGTGGCCTTGCCATGCTGATCCCCCCGTCGGCGCTGGCGGTCCTGCTGGGAACCCTCGCCGAAATCGATATCGGCAAGCTTCTCGTCGCCGGGATTCTGCCGGGCCTGGTTCTCGCCGCCCTCTATGCCGTGCTGATCTTCGTGCGCACGGTCATCGACCCTGACGCCGCCCCCGCCTATGAAGTCGTCTACGTTCCCTGGAGCCGTCGGCTGAAGCTGTTCGCGATCGATGTGCTGCCGATGGTGTCGATTATCTTCATGGTCATCGCCCTGATAATGTTTGGCGTCGCGACACCATCCGAATCGGCGGCCTACGGATCGCTGGGCGTGATCGTCCTCGCCAAGGTCTATCTTTTTTTCGTGCCGCTGTGTCGCGGCGCATGGCTCTACATGACCGGCCGTGATCCGGCAGGATGTCGTGCCTCCTTCGATCTGGCGGGACGGTTCCCGGCCGAGTTCTCGAGAGCTCTCTGGGAATCGCTCTGGGGCTCATGTCGAGTCACCGTGATCGCTCTTCTGATCCTGTTCGGGTCCTCGCTGTTCAGCAACGTTCTTGCCGCATCGCAGGCCAGCGTCAGGCTGATCGAATGGGTGACCAGCTTCGGCCTCTCGGGCTACACGATGTTGCTGCTAATGTTCGCCATCCTTCTCCTGCTCGGCATGTTCATGGACCAGCTGGCGATGATGCTGCTCACTGTTCCGATCTTCTTTCCGATCGTTGCCGGAATCGATTTCGGCCCTCCGGGCGAGATGAAGCTGATCTGGTTCGGCGTCATCATGCTGTTGGCCATGGAGATTAGCTTCACGACGCCGCCCTTTGGACTACTCCTGTTTGTCATGCAGGGAGTGGCGCCTCCGGGCACGCGTTTCGGCGAGATCTGTGTTGCCGCAATCCCGTTCATGGCCTGTGCGATGCTCGTCGTGGCGTTGATCATCGTCTTTCCCGCCGTGGCCGTTTGGCTGCCGGGTCTCGGACATTGATGCGAATCCGATTCCCGGGCTCGACCTAATTCATCGCCTGTGAAGGGTTGCAGGCGGCGCATCAGATCAGAGAACACAGAGCCTGTCCTGCGAATACGTTGGAGCCAGATTCGAGATCAAACTCGCCGAGCGCGTGCCGCAGCTCTCTTGCCTTGCCTCGCGATGATACCCTGGGTTCGGTATTCCCCGCTCGGTGTCCCGAACGGGCTGTTCGCACGCGGAGAATCCGTCAGCCACTGGCAGGAAACGGCAAGCGATAGAACTCGATAGCGTTGTCGCGCAGCAGCCTGCGCTGATCGGCCGCGTCGATGCCGGCTGCGGCGCGAAATGCCGCGACGGCGCCGCCTTCGCTGTCAAAATGGGGATAGTCGGTTGCGAAGACGATTCGTTCGGCGCCCAGCCCGGCAACCGCGAGGGCGATCGTCTCGTCATCGGGGTCGCAACTGACCACGCACTGGCGGGCAAAATACTCGTGTGCGCTCAGCGTGAGCCTGCCGAAATAGGGTCGAAGCTTGCGGTTGTCGAGATGCTCGTCGAGCCGCGACAGCCAGTAGGGCACCCAGCTGCACCCGGCTTCCATGAAGCCGACCCGGAGAGCGGGAAACCGCTCCAGCACCCCACCGCAGATCAGCGCCATCGAGGCCATCATCTGCTCGAACGGGTGGCTGATGATGTGGTTGTAGGCATAGCTTGCCGGATCCATCATTCCACCGTAGCGGTCGCCGCCGGCGGTATCGGGGCATCCGGTGGACTCGTGGACGACCAGCGGTACGCCGAGCGACGACACCGCCTCGAACAGCGGCGCATGTCGGGGATCGTCGAGGCGCCTGCCATCGGTCGGATTCGGCCGTACGCAAACGGCGATCGCGCCCTTTCGGCCGACGCCGCGTTCCGCGAGGGCCACGGCGCGGGCGATGTCGTGAAGCGGCACGGGAGCGGCGTAGAAGAGGCGCTGCGGATCGGTTGCGACATAGTCTTCCATCCAGTCCTGATAGGCCTCGGCCACGGCAAAGGCCATGCCGGCATCGAGGTAGCCTGCGACCAGGGCCGCAGACGGATAGAGCACCGCGGCCGCGATCCGCTCCTTGTCGAGCACCTTCAGCCGGTCCGCAGCCGCCATCGGTTTGCGCACGGATATCTCCTTCGGAAACGGCGGATGCTCGATACCGTCGACGATGAAGCGGCGGTTGCGGTCTTCGTTCAACGCCCAGCCGCGGGTACGCGCGCGCAGGGCCGGCGCGAGAAGTTCGGTAAACATCAGATCGGCTTCGTGGACGTGCCCGTCGGCGTCGATCGCGAGTCCGTCCTTGGCAGTGTCGGTCATGATCCGCTCCCGCCCGGTTTCCGCCAAAAACCGGCGTCCGCCGTCCTGGCAATCGATGCGCCGGAGTTGCGCGATTTCATTCGGGCCAATTGCCTGCCGGCCCGTGATTCGCGGGCCATGCCGAACCGGTGGACAAGGGCGCCGGAAGCGGCGTTGCGTTGGCGGCGCGTCTGCCACGCCGCCCGGGAATCAGCGCGAGGTTCAGTCGCGGTCCCTCAGCATGTCCATGAGCGGTTTTTGTTGGCCGCCGTCAATCTCGATCATGGTGCCGTTCACGAAATGGGCAAGCGGCGAGGCCAGATAGGTGACAAGATTCGCCACTTCCTCGCTTTCTGCAATGCGCCCCAGCGGAATGCTGCGCGGAGCGAGGCGGTCGGCTTCCTCGAAGGTCAGCTTCATGTCGCGGGCCATCGCCTCGACCAGCCCGGTCCAGCGTTCCGTCCGTACCGGGCCCGGATTGACGGCCACGAACGTGATCCCTTCCTTGCCGTACTGGCCGGCAAGCGACAGCGTCAGATTCTGGCCGGCGGCGTTGGCCGCTCCGGGCGCGATTTCCCAGTAGGAGTGCTTGAGGCCGTCATTGCCGATCAGGTTGACGACCCGTCCGCCGCCGGCGCGCCGGAAGTGCGGGACCGCGTGCTTCGTGCAGCGCACATAGCCCATGAATTTCAACTGCAGCGCCTGTTCCCAGGCGTCCTCGTCGAGAGATTCGAGCACGCCGCCGGGCGCTGAGCCCGCATTGTTCACGAGTATGTCGA
>JAJEBT010000162.1 GCA_022822405.1 Alphaproteobacteria bacterium | reverse complement strand
CGGTTCCCTGCCCGAGACCAACTCGAATGCAAGCGTGCCCGCGTGGCCCCAGGGGTAGGCGGCGGCCGGCGGCGGCGCGCCGGCATCGAGGATGAGGTGGCTGTCGCCGGCCGCCAGATGGTGGAAGCCGGCAAGGGGCGCTGTCATACTCGTGTCAGCTTTCGAACGTTTCGGATCATGTCCTAGCCCGGTTCATGGCGCCTCGATCCAAGAATGCCAGAAACACGGCCACGATGACCATGGCCGCAATCAGGGCCGGCCAGGGATGAGAAAGCGCGGCCACGGCGAGGCCAGCCAAAACCAGATTGATGCCCGCCACGAATAGAGAGACGTCGGCATGACTGCGTCCGCGGCGGACTGCCCGTTGATAGAAGTGATCACGATGCGGCTGCCAGACCCGCTCGCCGCGCACGGCCCTCCAAATCAGCGTTATCGTCGCGTCGGCAAGATAATACAACGGCAATATCAGTGCGGGTGCCCACGCCCCCTCGGATGCCAGCGCCATCAACAGCCACGCGAGCAGAAATCCAAGGGGAATGCTTCCCACGTCGCCGAGAAATATCCGTGCGGGATGCCAGTTCCAGCGCAGAAAACCGAAACCCGCTCCGGCGAGGGTCACGCCCAGCACGCCGATCCACGCATGCTGGCCGGTTGCCCAGGCGATGATGGCGCATCCCAGCCCGATCGACACGGTTTCGACGCCGGCGATGCCGTCGATTCCATCCATGAAGTTGAACAGGTTCAGGAACCAGAGCAGCGCCAATGCGGCGGCTGCCCGATCCAGCCAAATAGGCACAAGGCCCTGGAAATAGGGATCGGGGAAAGAGGCGAACCCGGCCACCAGCCCGGCCACCAGAACGTGGACCGAAAGGCGCCATTTGACGGACAGGCCCCGCAAATCGTCGCGCCACGAAAGAAATGCAAGCGCGACCGCGCCGCCGGAGGCGAGAAGCAGGTCGCGTATGCCCGGTCCCTCCGGCACCAAGAACGGAATCGACATCCATGCGATGACAATGACCGGCACGACCGCGAGTCCTCCCCCGCGCGGCGTCGGTACGGAATGGCTTGACCGGTGTGTCGGATGATCGAGAATCTGCCGCCGTTCGAGCATTTCCATCGACATTCGGGTGGCGGCCAGCACGGCGATGAAGGTGGCGAGAAACAGCAGGCTGCCGATGGTGATCATCGCGAATGTATAGCCGGTTTGGCATATGGGCCAAAGGCCGGCGGCGCGGCCGGGCCCGGCGGGCCGGGGAACAAGCCTATTGTTTCAGCGGGGGTTGGCCCGAATATCGCCGCTTGGAGAATCATCCAGATGTTATTTCAATCTCCTCGCGCCCTGGGCCGGGCGCGGTCAACATGGCGGCTGAGCTTAGGAATACTTGAATCACAAATGTCCAAAACGGAGAATCCCCTAATTGAGTACAGACCCTAGTCCAGTTCGAACGCTTCCTCGTAATTCAGCTTCAAACCCGAAACTTGATCGGCTTTCGTTAGGATAAAGTTACCGATGCTGAGAATGTCGAGTTCGGTGCCCATAAAACACCGAAACGCGTCTTCGGGCGTGCAGACAATCGGCTCGCCGCGGACATTGAAGCTGGTGTTTGCCAGCACCGGGCACCCTGTCCGTTCCTTGAACGCGGTTAGCAACTCGAAGTATTTGGGGTTTACCTTTTCGCTGACCGTTTGCACGCGGGCCGAATAATCCACATGGGTAACCGCCGGTATTTCCGACCGGACGACATTGAGCTTGTCGATCCCGAATAAAGCCTTCTCCTCGGCGGTCATTTGCCGGCGCTTGCTCTCCGCCACATCGGCGACGATCAGCATATAGGGGCTCTCCGCATCCATATCGAACCACTCGGCGGCGTCTTCGCGCCGAACCGAGGGGGCGAAGGGCCGGAACGATTCCCGGTATTTGATTTTCAGATTGAGCGTCTTCTGCATCTCGGGAGACCGGGGATCGCCGAGGACCGACCGATTGCCCAGGGCCCGGGGCCCAAACTCCATGCGGCCTTGAAACCAGCCGATAGCCTTGCCTTCCGCCAGCGCATCGGCGGTCCGCTCAATAAGCTGTACATCGTCCACCGCTTCCAGCTTGGCGCCGGCGGCCGTGAGCCGCCGTTCGATTTCCTGGTTGCTGAACGCCGGGCCCAGATAGGCGCCGTGCATGGCGTCGCTGGAATTGACAAACCTCGGCTCGGACTTAAACAGGTGATGGGCGCAAAGCGCCGCGCCCAGCGAGCCGCCTGCATCTCCCGCCGCCGGTTGAATCCAGATCTGATCAAACCGGCCATCCTTGAGGACTTTGCCGTTGGCAACGCAGTTGAGGGCAACGCCGCCCGCCAGACAAAGGTTGCGGGCGCCGGTCTCTTTGGCCAGCGAGCGGGTGAGCCGAAGAACGACCTCCTCGGTCACGGCCTGCACCGATGCGGCCATGTCCATGTCCCGCTGATCGAGCAGGCTCTCGGGGTCGCGCGGCGGTGCGCCGAACAGCTCATCGAATTTGGCGTTGGTCATCCTGAGGCCGGTGCAGTAGTCGAAATAGGACTGGTCCAAGCGGAAGGTTCCGTCGTTCTTCAGGTCGATGAGGTTATCCAGTATGAGTTGGGCATATTTTGGTTCGCCGTAGGGTGCCAGACCCATGACCTTGTACTCACCCGAGTTCACCCGAAATCCGGTGTAATAGGTGAAGGCGGAATAGAGCAGCCCCAACGAGTGGGGAAAATGGATCTCCTTGATGACCGAAAGGTCGTTGCCCCGCCCCAGCGCCACCGACGTCGTCGCCCACTCGCCAACGCCATCCATCGTCAAGACCAGCGCCTCCTCGAAGGGTGACGGAAAAAAAGCGCTGGCGGCGTGGCTCTGGTGGTGCTCGGCAAAGACAAGCTTGGTCCGCCAATCAAACTCTGGATCATATTGCTGGCACCGTCGGCGGAGCATGTCCTTCTGGAACAATTTTTCCCGCAACCACACCGGCATGGCTATCCGGAAACTCTGGAATCCGCGGGGCGCGAAGGTGAGGTAGGTTTCAAGCAGCCGCTCAAATTTGAGAAATGGCTTGTCATAAAACGCCACCAAATCGACATCGCCGAGGGTGATGCCGGCCTGATCCAAGCAGTAGGACACAGCCTTCTCGGGAAACGAGGAATCATGTTTTTTCCGGGTGAAACGTTCTTCCTGCGCCGCGGCGGCGATACTTCCGCCCTCAAGCAATGCAGCCGCACTGTCATGGTAGAACGCCGACAAGCCCAGAACTCGAAGCGGTGCGGTCATGCTAGAATATCGTGTAGATGAACGGCGCGACGGCCGAACCTTGGCTGAGGACGACCAGCCCGCCGAAGACCACCATCATCACCAGCACCGGAAGCAGCCAGTATTTCTTCCGGGTGCGCATGAACGACCATAATTCAGCCAAGAAACTCAATGCCGGCTCCTAGAATTGGTTCTTCATGGTGGAGGGCTCGGGGCCCGGCGGGTCTCTCTCGACCCAATATGTCGCCGCCTCCGGATCGAACTCCAGCGGAATGGGCCGTTTCCCCAACAGCCGCATGAGCAGCCCTGTCGGCACCACCGTCCCGAAAAATATAAGGCCCATGACGAGCGGGCTGACGATTCGGTGGAGCAACTGGCCAAACAGGAACCAGACCCGGTTGAGGGGACTGAGGATGCGGGGCGCCAGAAAAGCCGCAGCCGAAAACAGCGCCGCGACCACCACCGGCCAGATGCGAACTTCACCGCCGGAGATCAGCGGAAACAGGGCAATGATCAAAAAGACGACGGCAAAAACGATTCCGAAAGATCGCTCCGACGCCCCCTTGACGTCACCGCTTCGATTCAGCTTCTCGTGGAAGTCCGTTGGTGAGGCCATTCCAAAATCCAGATAGAACGTGCCGGATTTTTAGCTGTCCCGGTGCCTCGGGTAAAGCCATCCCGGCACTATTTGTTTCCGTCCCCAATTTCGCGCAGCCGGCTACTTGCTTGATCGGGCAGAGCGCAGGATTTCGGAAGCCATCACTGCGGTTCCTTCGCTATTCGGGTGATAGTCCCCGATTGAGTTAACGATATTCGTTGATTCAAACCTCTCAACCAGTGCTGGCCTTAAGTCGACGAACCCGGCACCGATAGCCGAGGCCACCTCTCGGAGACGTTCAACCTTACCCGAAAAAGCTGAATCCAACTCGGTCAAACCTTCCACAAACGGGACATACAGCCCCAGTTGACCCGGATAGGCGAAAATTACAGGTTTCGCGCCGACCGAACGTGCCCTGGCAGCGACTGAGCCCAAGTACTTCTCCACCGCCGACCAGGTTTGGTCCGACGCACCGGCACCGCGAAGAGAATGCTCTGGACGGGGAATTTGGGCGGTGGTCCAATTGAATTTGGCAGTTACAAGTTGTTCGGTGCTTGTGAATTTTTTGAGACTACCGGCCCATTCGGTGGCCAGGGAGCTTGCTGCCACAATGGACCACGATTTGTTCAATGGGCTTGGCAGAGCAACATTGCCACGACGGCCCTTGCCAAGATAGTTCCGCCAGTCTCCGCCGAAGCGTTCAAGCCGCGAGTAGGTAACCGTGTTCCCAATATCGTTGCAGAAACAAAAAACCACCGCCACGAAATCATGCTTAACGTTGCGGTCAATAACCTGCGACAGGTAAGCGTCCCGGTACTGGCCCGGGCCATATCCGGCAAAACCGAGATTTAGCACCCTGGCGCCTCTGTCGCGAAGGTGCTGGCCGACATCCTTTTCGGCGCTCACGGCGATCGTCACAGAGTCCCCCAGAAGGACAATTTCGTACGGGCCTGAACCGCCGTGCGGGTTTCGGTATCCGTCGTCGTCTATCACCACAAAGGGAAATTTGGCCAATTTATTTCTGGCCCGAAAGGTATAGAGCAGACCCCCCCCCCTCGGAGGTTGCCCTCGGTAAATCCCCCATACGCTTCTGCGATCCGCCGTTGAGCGTCTTGGGGGAGGTGGGTCGACAACAAGGGCGGCAAGGCGGTTGGTGCGAGCCGAAGCCCCAATTCCAATACTATGGCGACCAAGCTGATATTCCACAGCACAATACCGTTGAGACGGCTTAGAGAACTGCTTGCTAACCCAGCGCAAAGATACAGGAGCACCAGTGCAGCAATCACGATGATAGCCAGCCGAAGGTACGAGTAGCGCCAGATGTCCGGTGCTTCGGATGATTCCAACAACGGAATCGCTATTGCCGCGATCACCAATATCCAAACCACTGTAATCGCTCGAGTCAGCATTCGGCTTCTCCCGTTTCCGATGGCGCTTTCTGAATCCGCGCGGCGAAAAACCCACCCATTCCGCCCCTTGCCGCCCAATGAGACGGCAGCGTCCGGAGGTGCCCGGCGGGGGTTGTCACTTCCGGGGGCAGACCGAACGCGCCTGAATTCGCGGCTCGGGATTTCAGCCCTTCACGCCACTCAAGGACCGCGAAAATGATGTCCCGGCCTTCGGCCGGCTTACGCCGCGAATTCAATCCCGTGCACCAAGCTAACCGGGGTGGCTAGACTGCATTTTTTCTCTTGTATACCTTGGGCGCGAACCCTCTGCTTGGAGTTCTCTTGCCTTAGTCTCGAATGAAGAATCTGTACTCCATATTAACGTTAGTTCTGTCAACTAGCGTCGTTTTGGCGGTGCTTGAGGTCGGAGCGCGATTTGTTGTTGACGCCCCATGGGTAAACAAACATGCCCAGTTAACCGAGGAGGCGCTGAATTTCTACGAATCGATCACTCGCCAAATGCACCACGTCAGGCGGCCGGAAACGCTTAACGGTCAACCGACAGACGCATTGTATTCTGTGGTTTCCCCGTTCTTGCAAGGAAAACGGAACTTTCTTCTTCAGGGCGACTCGTGGGCAGAAGGGATGGAAAAATCAGCGAGCCGCGCAGAGATAACAAAATTCTCGTCAAGGACAGGATCAGGCTTCATAACCGCGGGCATTTCTTCGTACTCGCCTTCTCCAATGACGGCCCAGATTAGGGTATTGAGGGAGAGGTTTGACATTTTCCCAACAGATGTCGTTGCCATCATTGATCAGACGGACATTGGGGACGAGCTGTGCCGCTACGCCTCGCGTCGCAAGGAACTCTCAAACGGGTATAGTGTTTCCGTTTCGCCAGAGCCTTTTGAATCGAGCGAAGTATATGCAATGTCGTATTTTTTTGAAAAGCAGAGGGCTCTTCGGTCAGACAACCTTTTTATTTGGCGAATAGCGAAAGCAGCATTCACAAGGATAAGGCATGAAATCGTTAAAGAAGACCTGAGGTGTGGGTGGAGTGAAATCTCTGCGCCGTTGTCCCAAGGGCTTGCCGATGCCGACGCAAAGAAGTTCAAGCGCACGGTTGCCACCTACATATTGGAGGTCTTCGCGGACCCGCGGGTTCAATCATTGACATTGGTGACCCACCCGCATCGCAATCATTTGACCGACAAACCCGAGGAGAAATACGTTCTCAACGTCGCCGATCTCCTTCGTGCGGCTGTAAGGGAATTGGACCACAGGAGCAGAATCAGCATTTTGGATTTTAACGAACCCTCGCTTGGAGTTTACCTCTACGACGACCGCGAAAGCCCTTTTAAAGTCGGAGATCCCGCATCTCACCTGACTGAGAAGGCGCACGCATACTCATTCACAAGGAAAATTCTTGAAGCGATTGATCCCAGCGCAATGTAGCAATGTCATCGAGAATTTGTTCAGATCGTTAACCTGTCGCTACCCTTGACTGCCAGAAAGGACAACATGAGGTTGGTAAGCAACCAGCTTCTCGTCTGCTTTGCCAATCAGGCCCTAGCCACAAACCAGCGCGATACCGCTTATCTCTCTAAGATCTTTGAATTTTCCGTCCCACGGATGCTAACTGTAAGGGCTAACGCAACTCCGTACCGTAGCGAACGAGGCTGACGCTGCGCTACGCCCAGCGAGACCGAGGCGCCGGCCGAACAGCTCACGACGTTCAAGGGCAAGGTTGACATTCTCTTGCCCCCGCGTCATTCATACCGTGAAACTCAAGAGGTCCCCAAGGAATCCCATGGCCGACAAGACTGGCATCCAGACCGAGATCGAGTTCCTCGCCGCGCTGGAGCGGCGCGAGGTGGTGTCGCAGCCGGCGCTCGCCAAGCGCCTTTCGATCTCCGTGGGCATGGTCAATGCGCTGCTCAAGCGGGCCGCGCGCAAGGGGCTGGTGAAGGCCAAGGCCGCGCCCTACAAGCGCTGGGCCTATTACCTCACGCCCGAGGGCTTCCAGGAGAAGAGCCGCCTCGTCGCGGAGTATCTCGATGCGTCGCTGACCTTCTTCCGCAAGGCGCGGCAGGAATACCGGCAGCTCTTCGTCGAGGGACAGGAGAAGGGCCTTCGACGCTTCGTGCTGGTGGGGCGCGGCGAGGTGGCGGAAATCGCGCTGCTGACGGCGCTCGAGGCGGACGCCGAGCTGGTCGGCATCCTCGACCGGAAGGCCAACACCGAGCGCCTGTACGGCCTTCCGGTGCTGCGCTCGCTCGACGAAGCCGGGGCCTGGGATGCGCTGGTGATCACCGATTCCCGCCAGCCGCAGGAGACGTTCGACGCGCTGCGCGGCAGGGTTCCGGAGCGGCAGGTGCTGGCGCCGCCCTTCCTGTGCATTGTGCGCGAGCCTCTGGACTTCGCGCCGCCGGCGGTTGAGACGGCCGGGGGGCGCCGGTGAGCACGTCCATGGCCAAGTGGTACGTGGTCCACACGCGGCCGCATCAGGAGCGCCGGGCGGAGGTAAACCTCGCGCGCCAGGGCTTCCGGGTCTGGCTTCCGGTGATGGAGCGCTCGCGCCGGCACGCGCGGCGGATCGAGACCGTGCGGGTACCGCTCTTCCCCGGCTACCTCTTCGTCGCGCTGGATGTCGGGCGCGATGCCTGGTGCAGGATCAACGGCACCTTCGGGGTGCGCCGGTTGCTCGGCGACGGCGAGCGCCCGCAGGCCCTGCCCGGGGAGTTCGTCGCCGCCCTGCGGGACGCCGTCGGCGGCGACGGGCTCAGCACCGCGGCGCCCGCCGACCTGCGGCCGGGCGATGCGGTGACGATCGCCGCCGGCCCCTTCGTGGAGTGCGCGGCGGTGGTCCTGCGGCTCGCGCCGGGGGAACGGGTCGATGTGCTGCTGGATGTGCTCGGGGGACGAATCCCGGCCCGGCTGCCGAGACGGGCGGTCATCGCCGCCGCCTGAGCGTGCCGGCCCCGGCCGGCGCGGAACGGAGATGTGTCAACGGGTGGAGCCGGCTTCACCCGAAGGGCGGTAGCGTGAAGATTTTTCGACGGCAAGAACGAGGAAAACCGGACTTGAGAAACTCACCATGAAGATTCTTGTGCTGGGAGGAGACGGCTTCTGCGGATGGCCGACATCCTTGCATCTCTCGGACCTCGGACACGACGTCGTCATTGTCGACAACCTGTCCCGGCGTCGTATTGATTCTGAGCTGGGTGCGGAGAGTCTAACCCCGATTCGGCCGGCCAAAGAGCGGCTCTCAGCTTGGCTGCATGTGTCGGGTCGGCGCATTTCATTCCTGGAGGCCGATATGACGGACTTCGGCGTCACGCTTGATCTCCTCCGTGATGAATGTCCCGAGGTGGTGATTCATTTCGCCGAGCAACGCGCCGCGCCCTATTCCATGAAGTCGCCGGAACACAAGAACTACACGGTTCGCAACAATATTTGTGCGACCCATAACGTTCTGAACGGGATTGTTGCAACCGGCGGGGAAACACACCTCGTTCACTTGGGAACCATGGGAGTTTACGGTTACGGTCACGACGAACCGGTGCCTGTGCCGGAAGGATATCTCGATGTGAGATTCGCCGCCATTGATGGGCGTGAGATCTCGGACAGTATTGTCTACCCTCCTAGTCCCGGGTCGATCTATCATATGACCAAGGTCATGGATGCGACCATGTTCCAGTATTACGCCAAGAATGATCATCTAAGAATTACGGATTTGCACCAAGGTATCGTATGGGGCACACAAACCGAGCAGACCCGGCGTGACGAACGGCTCATAAACCGTTTCGACTACGATGGCGACTACGGCACTGTTTTGAATAGATTCTTGATGCAGTCTGCTATCGGTTATCCGTTGACCGTGTACGGCACAGGTGGACAAACGCGCGCGTTCATCCACATTCAAGACACCTGCCGCTGCATAGCGAATGCAATCGAGCATCCGCCCGGGCGCGGGTCCCGTCCGCAGATCATGAATCAGATGGCGGAGACGCATCGCCTGCGCGATCTTGCCGAGATGGTTGCAGGCATGAGTGGCTGCGAAATCGCCTATCTGCCGAATCCCCGCAACGAGATGGCGGAAAACGACCTTGTCGTTCGCAACGATTCGCTGCGCGGGTTCGGTTGGGAGCCGATACATCTCGATCAGGCTTTGATGACCGAGGTCATCGAGATTACGCAAAAATACGCTCACAGGTGCGACCGCGCGAAGATCCCCAGCACCTCCTATTGGACACAGGAACGTGAACGGTCGCAAACGGAGCAGACCGGGACTCCGGACGTCGCCGCTGTATAGACGTGCTCGCCATGCCGGAAAATATCCTCGTTACGGGAGGCTGCGGCTTCATCGGCGCGAACCTAGTCCGCACCCTGGCGGAACGCGGCCTTGTCCGATCAATCCGGGTGATCGATGACGAATCCCGCGGCCGTCGGGACGCCATCGCACCCTATGACGCGGAGTTCGTGAAGGGCGACATCCGGGACCGCGATCTGATGCGCCGCGCGTTGCGTAACGTCGATGCGGTCGTGCACTTGGCGGCCGACACGGACGTCATCGATTCGATCACGAATCCGGAAAGGAATTTCGACATCAACGTCGCGGGCACGTTTCGCCTCCTGATGCTGATGCGGGAGATGGACGTGCCGCGCCTCGTCAATGCTTCCACCGGCGGCGCGATTTTGGGCGAGGCCCGGCCGCCGGTGCATGAAGAGATGGTCCCGCACCCGACCTCCCCATACGGCGCCGGCAAGGCAAGCGTCGAGGCTTGGTGCTCGGCCTTCGCCGCCAGCTACGGGTTCGCTTCGGTGTCGCTGCGCTTTTCGAACGTTTACGGACCCATGTCGTTCCACAAGGGCAGCGTCATCGCGTCCTTCATGCGCCGGATTCTGGACGGCGTTCCCCTGACGGTCTACGGGGACGGGAGCCAGACGCGCGACTACATTTTCGTCGACGATCTGTGCGAAGGGATCGTGGCCGCCATGACGGCGGGCAAGCCGGGCGTTTTCCAACTCGGCAGCGGGGCCGGCACTACTCTCGATCGCCTGATTGAGTTGATCGCGGAGGTCGCTTGCCCGGGACGCCGACCGGATGTGCGCTACGAACCGTTCCGCACCGGAGAGATCCGCCACAACTGGACGGATGTGACCCGGGCGCGGGAGCAACTCAACTGGACGCCGCGGACCTCCTTGCCCGACGGGCTCGCGCTGACTTGGTCGTGGTTCCGCGATCACGCGCTTTCCCAGCCTCCGGGCAGACGGCTATCGCGACAACCCGCGCGGCGGACGCCGTGACGGAGCTCGAATTCTTCAAGCGGATAGCCTTCCGGGAGTATCCCGGGACGATGGCCATTCTGATCGTCAACGAGTTGGTCGGCGCGGCCTTGCTGCTGATCGGTATTGGTACGTTCGTCCCCTTCCTTGCCGGTCTGCTCGGCGGTAGCGGTGCTCCTCCAGGGCCGTTAGCCGATTTGTTCGAGTGGATCGGCGTGCGGACGTGGGCGCCGGCGGAGGTGCTGGCGCTCCTGATCGCCATGGTGGCTCTTCGCGTAGTGCTCGACGCGGTCAGAACGTATATCGCCAGATTGGTCGGCATCCGATTTGAGCGCGACGTAAAAAAGCGCATGAACGACGCAGTCGCGGGGAGCGAGTGGGAGCGGGTTCTGAACGCCGACCATGGCAAGTACGTACAGTGCATGGTCTCCGAAAGCCTTCAGGCCCGCAGCGGAGTAACCAATCTGGCGGCAGCCTTCGGGGTGGGGTTTCTGACCCTTTTGCTGCTCGGATGGTTGGCTCTCTATTCGTTCGAGACCTTTGCAATCCTCGTGCTTGCAAGTGTCCTTTTCCTGCTTACCAATCGCCGGCTTCTCCGGCTCATCGGGGAATACGCAAAGCGCCGAATCGGGCTCAAGGCGCGGATGAACACGCGGGTTACCGACACCCGGCACGTGTTCAAGGTTCTTTTCGCCGAGGGCCTGACCGGCGCAATGGCTAACGCCGTTGCCCGGTTTATCGACGCGGTCGCTGTCGTCGATAGACGTACCGCGCTTCTTTCGGTGATCGTCGACCACTACGTCCTCCTGTACGGCTTGGCCGTGGTCGCTGCGGTGTCCATGGCGCACTTGCTTCACTATGGCACCGCCGGCTCGACTCTCCTGTTCGACCTCATTCTCATACAGCGGACCGCGAGCTACTTCGGCGAATTTCAAATGAAGCGGGGCGGTCTGGCGAACACTATCCCCTCATATGTAGCGTGCCTGGAGATGATGGACACGCATCGGGCTCGGAATAGCGAGAGCCGCGCGACTGGAGTGGCTCCGGCGTTGGAACAGGGTATCGTCGTAGAGCGCGTTTCCTTCTCGTTCGCGGGGCGCGGTCCCGTTCTTGAGGACGTCAATTTCGAGCTGCCGGCTGTGGGACTGGTGTTTTTCGCGGGTCCGTCGGGCAGCGGCAAGACGACGATGGTCGACATCCTTCTCGGTCTCTTGAGGCCCAAGGAAGGCGGGCGCGTTCTCATCGACGGCGAGGATCTCGCCGGACTGGACAAAACGCGCTGGCGGCGCTTGGTCGCCTACGTTCCCCAGGACGCCTACATCCTGTCGGGGACGCTGCGCGACTATCTGAGCTTCGGGCTGGACGAAGTGGACGATCAACGGATTTGGGAGGCCCTGGAACGCGCCGGGGCCGCCGCGTTCGTGCACGCCCTGCGGGGCGGCTTGGACACGGATGTGCAGCCGGGGGGGGCCGATTTCTCCGGCGGCGAACGTCAACGCTTGTCCATAGCCCGCGCCCTGACCCGGGATGTCAGGCTCCTCATTCTCGACGAACCATCCTCGGCACTCGACACCGAGACCGAGCGAGCGCTCTTCCAATCGCTCCGCGAGCTCTCCACGGACATGCTCATCGTGGTCGTGACCCATTCCACGGAGGCAATCCGAGACACGGACCACATGTACAGGTTCTCTCTTGGCAAGGTCATCCGGCGCAGCGGCGAAACCTCGTCGCGCCAGCAGGAACGGTATGGCCCCGGAACCGCCACCTCGGCCGCCGCTTCCGCTACCACCCGGGAGGCCACTAATTCACGCAGACGCTCCTGAAAGGGCATGAGGGGGATTTTGGAGAATGATCTCACGTAAACCCGGGCCTTACACTTTCTGTGAAGCGATCCTGATGACTTGGCATTTTCGGTTCGTCAATTCTATCCGCTTCTGACATGAAGGTCGCGTTCTATCTGGAGAACCGTGCAATACCGGACGTGGACCTGTCGCGGCCTTCCCTCGGCAATCCCGGGTGCGGCGGGGCGGAGTACATGCTCTCGGCCATTCCGTCGTATTTGGCGGCGGAGGAGGAGAAGACCGGCTGCCGCCTGCTCGTTCTGGCGAACCACGTCGACCGACTCCCCGGCAATGTCGCGAACCGTCGCGTGACCGATGTCTTGGCGGCGGCGAGCAAGGCCAAGGAGGAAGGTTGCGACGTTTTCGTCTATCGCCCGCGACGGCATCTCGAGATTGAGTTGCTGGAGTTGATCGAGCGTCTGCGGCTTCCCACGGTCGCCCGGTTCTCGATAACCCCGACCGGCCCGTATCTGCGTGCACTGGCCGAATCGGCTCATGTCAAGGCCGTCGTCTGCGTCGGGCGCGAACAGCACGATCTCGCCTGGGACACCCCGGTGTGGCCGAAGTTGACCTGCATCACGAACGGTTTCGACGTGGATGGGTTCCGGCTCGCGAATCCGCCAGCCAGGGAACCGGGCCTCGTCGTCTATCTCGGGGCGCTCGTCCCGCAGAAGGGATTTCACCTGTTGGCCAGGGCTTGGCCGCGGATCCTGAGGCGCCATCCCGAGGCGCGGCTGGCCGTGATCGGGACCGGCGCACTCTACGGTACGGCGACGCTCGGTCCCTGGGGCGTCGCCGCGTCGGAATATGAGGCGCAGATTGCCCCTCATCTTGCCGGACCGGACGGACAACCGCACCCATCCGTCTCGTTCCTGGGAAAGCTCGGTCTGGAAAAGAAGGAATGGCTTCATCGGGCGAGTGTCGGCGTGCCCAATCCGAGCGGTCAGACCGAAAACTGCCCCGGCAGCGCAGTGGAATTGCAAGCCTGCGGCACCGCCGTCGTCTCGGTGGCCCGTTACGGTCTGCTCGACACGGTACGTCATGGGGAAACCGGGCTTCTGGGCCGCACCCAGGGCGACCTTGTCGACAATATCTGCTCGTTGCTTGACGATCCGGCGCGGGCGGAGGCGCTGGGCCAGAACGGCGTCGCTTTCGTTCGTGAGGCTTTCGATATCGGCGCCATAAACGCCGATTGGCACGACCTGTTCGATCGCTTGGTGCGCGGTGCCCCTCCGAGGGCCTATTTCCTCAAGCCGAACCTGCACCGGCACTCCAAGGGCCTCATTCTCGTCAACCGCTTCCTTCAGATGACCTTGGGGCGTGTCGTCGCCTGGCCTTCTGTTGTCAGCATGAAATCCTGCATCGCCGGGCTCCCCGTGCTAAAGAGCATGATCGCATTGCGTTCAAGGTAAGCGATGGACCCTCTCTATTCCATCTGCATGTGCAACTACAATATGGCGCACACGCTGGAGCGCGCAGTGAGCAGCGTTGCCGCACAGCTTGACGAGCGGTTCGAGATCGTTCTCCTGGACGACGGCTCTTCCGATGACAGCGTCTCGATCATGCACGTCCTTGCCGCGCGCTATCCCATTATCCGTGTCGTCCCGTTGCGGCGCGACCGAGCACGGAAGCTCGGCGAGACCCGCAACGTCAGCATTCGAGAGGCGCGGGGTGCCTATTGTCTCTTGCACGTCGATTGCGATGACGTCTGGGAGCCACACTTGATCGCGTGGGTCGAGGTGTTTCATCAGATTGAGGCGGCGATCGGCGCTGATTTCCTCTTGGCCGGGCGACAGGTCCACATGGCCAAGCGCAGCCTGCTGCTGGCGCACGGTCCGTACCCCAATATCTTTCGTGGCGAAGATCGCGCAATGTATGCACGTTTCGCGGCACTGGGCCTACTCTGGCATCTGGAGCATAGGGTGTTTCGTACACGCCTGCCGCATCCTCATTTAAGGAACCTGCGCCACTCCGTCGTTCATACCATTGATTTAATGATTTTAGATTTCAGGCGTGGTCTAAGTCCTGCGACCTTTATTCGCCGAACCCTCGCCAGCATACACATTAAAAGCCTCAAATTGGTTCTGTTTCGATTATCGGTGCTTCCGTTAACGTGGTGCTTGTCAAAATTCGCCGAGCCAATTTCATACGGCCCCATGCTTGAAGATGAGAAGTACGGGGAATACAGAAAAACGCACCGAGGGACTATGGCAGAACTCATGGGCAAGCAGGATACTGTTCCGGATTGGTCTCGCCTCCCTCATTCATCCCGCTCGATTTTCGATGGCTGCTAACTGGTTCAGGAGCGGTACTTGGTAGCCAGTGACTGAGGTCTTGTTCAGGACGGCTACTCTGGCCCGATACCGGTCGCTCTCCTTTGGCGGCCCCCTGTCGGTGAGTCGGTTGCTGCGGGACGAGCGTATGAGGCGCTGCGCCTTGAGCGGCCGGGTTCTCGACTTCGGCGGCGGCGAGAGCGCGCGGTACAGGGAGGACATTACGAGCTGGGCTGCCCCGGGAGACATGGTGGAATACCAGTCCGCCAACATCGATCCCGCTATGCGCCCGACATATGTTCTTCGGGCCGGGCAGGCGCTGCCGCTGGAGAGCGGGTCGTTCGACGGGGTCATGTCGTTGAGCACGCTGGAGCATGTCTACGAGCTGGACGAAACCCTGTCGGAGTTCGGCCGCGTGCTGAAGCCGGGCGGACGCCTGATGGTGTTCGTCCCGTTCATGTATTGCGTTCACGGCCACCCGGATGACTACCACAGGGGCACGCCGAGCTTCTGGCGGCGGAAGCTGGACGAGGCGGGCTTCGGCGATGTCGCGGTGGAGGCGCTCGCATGGGGCCCCTTCTCGACCGGGCAAGAGGTGAGCGGGCTGCCGGGGCCGTTCAAGGCCGTTCGCCGTCATGCGGGCCTGCTGCTGGACATCCTCTGGTGTGCGTATCGGTACCGGGGGAGGACGGATGTCGTGGGCCGGCAGGACGATCCGTTCCTCACGGCGCCGCTCGGCTACTTCATCGAGGCGCGAAAGGCCGCGGCGCCGGCCTCGGCCGCGGCATGACGCGCGTTGGGGTTCCGATCCTCCTGCGGGGACAGTCTCCGCGAGAAGCGTTGCATGGCGGCGAGTCTTGTCACAATTGCGTCCGTTGGCCGATCAGATGAACGTGCGAGGGAAGCCGACGTGACCGGCCGACTATTCTTGATACCGAGAAGAGCCGTGAATCTATTTGAGCGCTGGCGCTGGTTCACGTTTCTCATTGGTAATCCACTGACAGCCCTGGGCCTCCTGTTGCGAATTCGAGCGAACCGCGACGGCCCGCACCAAGCCCGCTACCATGGCCATCGGATCTTCTTTCGCGCACGCGACGAACAAGCGCTCAAGGAAGTTCTGGTCGATGAGGAATATTCCTTCCTCAGCGATCTTGGAAGCGATGCCGATTCACCTCGTATCCTGGACATCGGCGCACACATCGGCACTTTTGCCCTCTGGTGTGCGAATCACGTGCCGGCATCGCAAGTCCTCTGCGTCGAAGCCAACCCCGATACCTGCGGCATTCTCCGCAGCAACGTGACCCTGTGGTCTCGATCGGGAATGACCTTGCGCGTTGAGCACGCGGCCGCTGCCGCCATGGATGGTGAGAGTCTACGTCTGGTCGAGCCCGCCGGTGCCTCCATGAGCGCTCGCGTCGACGAAGGCGGCCCCATGATCGCCCCCGGCCTCTCGTTACCAACCTTGGTCGACCTTTGCGCCCCGGAAGGAGACGACATCGATCTGGCCAAGATCGACATTGAGGGATCCGAGGAGGCGCTTATCTGCAATCACCCGGAGGCCCTGCGGAGAATTCGGGCATTGGTCGTGGAACTCCATCCCGACCTTTGCGATTCAACGCGCGTCGAGGCTGTTCTTCGCAACGAGTATTCCGATGTGATTGACGTGGCCCGCCGCGGTTCGAGCAAGCCCTTGCTGTACTGCCGCCACCATGTCCGTCGATCAGGTGCGAGGACGCCATGACCCGGCGGGACACCCGGTCTCAAGGACAAGGGCGGCCGCGTTGAAACGATTTCCTCCCATGGCTGCAAAGACACTCAAGCAAATTTCTCGTGGCATCAGGTCACGCGCCAAGTCCATTTTGAAATATGCGGCGCGTTTCGCATTGAAGCCGACGGGATTTACGATCGTGCGCGAAAGCCGGCTCATCGACTATTACCTTCACGAGTATGAAAGTTATGAGCACTACAAGAGCGTCCAGGTCTTTCACAACAAGAGAAAATTGCAGAACGTTTGGGCGGACAGAACCACACTAGCCCTCATTTGTGACGAATTGGTGAACGAGTTTCCCGGTCAGAGGCTCCGGGGACTGTGTCACGGTTCGAGAAACGGATTCGAGCAACGGTTTATGAACGAATATGCGGGGTTTGAAGTTTTGGGCACTGACATTTCTGAGACTGCCCGCGAATTTGAAAACACAGTGCAGTGGGACTTTCATGACGTCAATGACCAGTGGGTCGCGACGTTCGATTTCATTTATTCAAATTCTCTTGACCAAGCCTGGAATCCAAGGGCGGCGCTGGTAACTTGGCTCAACCAACTGAAATCCACGGGGCTTCTCATTATCGAGCACACCGAAGCCCACGGACCAACGGGTGCGTCGGAAATGGATCCATTCGGAGTCCGGCCAAAGGTCATGCCTTACATCCTAAGCGAATGGTTCGGGTGGAACATCTCAATACGGGTGTTGAAGTCAGTAAAGGACAATACTGGAATGGATGTGTGGATATACTTCGTGAAGAAGAATGTTCCAGATATCGGCTAAAGAGCGAATCGTGAAGACGTGCCTGCAACGAACCCTGAACATGGTGCCTCTCGGACCAACTGACGGTACGTTGAAACCAGTCGACGAAAGAGAGTGCGCGCCGCGTGCCTCCGGTCGCGATCTATTTCCATAGGCTCGCGCGGGCCGGCGGTGCGGAGCGCATGGCCTGCGGCTTGGCCGGCGCGCTGGCGGCTCACGGAAACCGCGTGTTTCTTGTTTCATGGGACTCCCCCGACGCCCGGCCGTTCCATGCCGTGAGAGGGAACATCACGCTTTGCCCCTTGGGCTTCCGACCGGGTGTTCTGGACAAGGCGCGGCGGGTCCTCGCCCTGGCGCGTCTGCTTCGTCGCGAAAGGGTCCGGATACTGATCGGTTTCGTCATGAGCGGGGACCGGACGGTGTTCGCTGCGGCCCGGATCGCGGGCGTCCGGCTCGTCGCGGCGGAGCGCAACGCGCCTTCCATGTACCGCTGGCGCCACACGGCGCCACGGCGCTGGCAGTGTTTCGCTCTGTTGCGGCTCGCCGATCGCATCGTCGTGCAGTTCGAGGATTTCGCCGGGGGCTACCCGAAAGCACTTCGCGCCCGCATGAGTGCCATCCCCAACCCTGTTGCGCCCGCCGTGCAATCGGCCTCGCCGGGCACGGCGCATGGATCCGGACGCTACACGCTGCTCGCGGTCAGCAGGCTGGACGAGACGCAGAAGCGCCTGAGCTGCCTAGTCGACGCCTTTGCGCGGATCGCCGACAGGCACCCGGCCTGGGATTTGCAGATCGTCGGGGAGGGCCCGGACGCGTTTCAACTCGTCGAACGCATCGCCCGGCACGGCCTCGGCGAGCGAGCGCGCCTGTTGCCGGCGCGCCGCGAGATCGCCGATGCCTACATCGAAAGCCACCTGTTCGCCATCCCGTCGCGCTGGGAGGGCTTTCCCAACGCACTCGCCGAAGCCATGGCGCACGGCCTGCCGGCGGTGGGGTTCGCCGACGCCGACGGAGTCCGACACCTGATCAAGGACGGCGCGACCGGCTGGCTGGCGCCGGGCGTGGACGATCCGGCCGCCCTCGCCCGGGCACTCGACGGCGCCATGGGCGATTCCGCCGAGCGCGTCCGCCGCGGCGCGAGTGCCGTTCGGGCCATGCGCGCCTACCCGCCGGACGCGCAGTTCGACAAGTGGCGGGCATTAATCGACGACCTCGCCTGCATGGAAGGACCGTAGTATGACGGCCCACCCGGACGACAATGCGGTCGCGGCGGAACTGCCGTGAACGAAGAAGCCGAAACGGCGGCCGACGCCCCCTTGGTTACGATCGGGATCACCGCCTACAACGCCGCCGACACGGTGGAGCGTGCCGTGGCCTCGGCGCGCGCACAAACCTGGCGCCCGACTGAGATCGTCGTCGTGGACGATTGCTCCAGCGACGAGACACCCGCCGTCCTGGCCCAGCTCGCCGGCAGAGGGGATGACATGCGCGTGGTCCGCGAGGCGGCCAACGGCGGGGTGGCGGCCGCCCGCAACCAGATTGTGCAACAGGCGCGGGGCGAATTTATAGCTTTCTTCGACGATGACGACACCAGCGCGCCGGACCGGATCGCGCGGCAGTTGGAGCGGATTCTCACGTACGAACGCGATCACGCAGGAGGCGCGCCGGTGGTCTGCCACACGGCGCGCAGCCAAATTTTCTCCTGCGGCTCCATGCGAATCGCTCCCACCATGGGGACCAGGGCGGACGGGCCCGCTCCGGCAGGTCCGGCGGTCGCGGATCGGGTGCTGATCGGCACCCCGGTGAAGGACGCGTACGGCGCGTGCGCCGCCTGCTCGCAGATGGCGCGCACGTCGGTCTATCGCGCCCTGGGCGGGTTCGATTCCGCGTTCCGGCGCAGCGAGGACACCGAGTTCGCCATCCGACTGGCCAAGGCGGGCGGGCACTTCGCCGGCATCGAATCGCCGCTGGTGGAGCAGCGCATGACCGCCACGCCGGACAAGAGCCTGCGCGGCGAGAGGGAGTTCGCCCTGAGACTGCTGAGCAAGCATCGGGACGTGCCGGACCGATACGGGCTCTTTGAGTTCTGCAGGACTTGGATTGAGGCCAAGTACGACTGGCTCGACGGTCGACGCGGGGCGTTCGCCGCGAAGATGCTTGCGCTCGCGCTGCGTCATCCGTCGCGGACCGCCGTGCGCCTAGCGGCAGCCCTGCCCAATCTCGGCCTGAACGCGGACTTTCGCCGCTTCCATGCCGCCGGACCGGCAGCGCGATGACGGCTCCGCTCGTGACCGTGGGCATCGCTTGCTACAACGCGGAGGACACGATACGCCGCGCCGTCCGCAGCGCCCGGTCTCAGGACTGGCCCAACATCGAGCTGATCGTGGTCGACGACGCCTCCACCGACGGGTCGGCCACTGCGGTGATGGCCGAAATCGGCGGTTGCCCGGACGCGCGCCTCGTTTGCCACAGCGAGAATAAGGGCCCCGCCGGCTCGCGCAACACGATCCTCGGCCATGCCCGCGGTACTTTCGTCGCATTCATGGATGACGACGACGAATCCCTGCCGGGCCGCATCGACGCGCAGGTGGCGGCGATCGAGGCTCACGAGGCGCAGGCGGGCGCGGCCCTGGTTGCTTGTTACGCCTCGGGGCGGCGGGTCTACGCCAACGGCTATACGCTGGATCTTCCCGCCATCGGCAGTCGCGGAGACGAAGCGCCGAACGGCAGTGCGGTCGTGGACTACCTGCTCTTCAACCGTCGCCGTTCCGACTGGTTCTACGGATCAGGCACCCCGGCCTGCTCGCTCATGGCCAGGCGCGCGACCTTCGCCGCGATCGGCGGCTTCGACGAGCGCATGCTCAGGGTCGAGGACAGCGATTTCGCCGTTCGCCTAGCATTGAACGGCGGGCATTTCATTGGAACCCGAGAGCGTCTGTTCGTCCAGTACGCAACGAACGCACCCGACAAGTCGCCGGAAAAGAATCGCGAGGCCGAGCTGTATCTGGTCGAGAAGCACCGACAGTATCTGGATTCGGTCGGCCGCTACGAGTATGCGAGACGCTGGCCGCGGCTCCGCTATTGGCATTTTAAGCGCGATTACCGACGGTTTCTGCTGGAATTGGCGGGATTGATGCTGCGCCATCCACTGGCGGTTGCGGCGCATCTTCTGTCCACCGGGCCCCGCCGGCTGCTGCACGAGCGCCGCATGCGCAGGCTCTGAGGAGCGATGCTCGCCGCCGTCAAGAGGCTGCTTCCGCGATGGTTGAAGGCACCTGTGCGCCGCGCGATTAAGACGGTGAAATACCGCTGGCGCCGGTACCGGATCATCGCAGCCGTGGCGCGCGGCGATCCGCTCAGAATCATCGTGGGCGCCGCCGAGACGTGGCAGGAGGGGTGGTACGCCACCAATGAGGATTGGCTCGACATTACCAGCGCACGGGATTGGCATGCGGTATTCAAGGGAAAGCGCATCATCACGCATGTCCTCGCCGAGCACGTGTTCGAACATCTGAGCTATGAGGAGTGTCGTGTCGCGCTCGGCCATATCCGCGGGCACATGAAGGCAGGCGGCCGTATTCGCGTCGCCGTCCCCGACGGTTATCATCCTGACGGCAACTATCTTAGTCACGTCGGGATTGGCGGTATCGGCGACGACGCGGCCGACCACAAGCAACTGCTGACCGTCGACACGCTGTCCGCCCTGATGTTGGAGGCGGGCTTCCGGCCTCACCATGTCGAAGGGTACGATTCCCACGGAAGCCTGATCCGGAACGAGTATTCCGCAGACGACGGCTTCGTCCACCGAAGCCGTGCGAACGCCGCACCCGGGGACGGAAATGCCTGGGGGTTCGTCGACGCCGATACGTCATTGATCGTCGATGGGTTCAAGACGTGACCCGGAGCTATGCCCTGGCGACGATAGCTCTGGGAGACATGCCTGGCGGACTGGAGCGAAACTTCGTGAGTCTCGCCAATGCGCTGGCGCGTCGGGGGCACGCCGTCAGCCTAATCACGTTTGATCGGGAGGGTGCACGCTCGTTCTACCCGATCGACGAGGACGTTCGCTGGTACAGGGTGGGTATCTCTCCACCGCACGGACCGATCGGATTCGGTGACCGCCTGCGGCTGATTCGCGCAATTCGAGCAGCGCTCCGGCACTCGGGTGCCTCCGTCGTCGTCTGCTTCCACCATGGCATTCTCGTGCGGTTCGTGCTGGCTACCCGCTTTACCGGCGTTCGCCTTGTCGTATCCGAACGAAACTCGCTCACCCTATACGACCACATACGAGCATCCAGGTGGAACCTGAATTTTCTTCTCATGTTTCTTGCCGATCGTGTGACCGTACAGTTCCCTCGCTACGCCTTGGAATATCCTCGCATGTTGCGTTCTCGCATTTTCGCCATCCCGAACCCGGTTTCACCGCCGGCTTCGCGTGCCGGTTCTGGCGCGGGCATGGCGCAACCGGCGGCGGCTCTTCAACTGCTTGCCGTCGGTCGCGTCTGCGCGCAAAAAAATTACGGTGCCCTGATCGAGGCCTTTGCCGCGCTGGCGCCGCGATACCCGGGGTGGGAGCTTATTATTGTGGGAAGCGGCGGGACCGGCGAAAGCATCGCCGCGGATGTCGCGCGGTTGGGGCTTGAGGCGCGGGTCCGCTTGGTTGCCCCGGTCAGGACCGAGTTGTCCGACGTATACAGGCGCGCCTCCCTCTTCTGCATGCCGTCGCAATGGGAGGGGTTCCCGAACGCCCTCGCGGAGGCGATGGCTCACGGCCTGCCCGCCGTCGGTTATCGTGACTGCGCTGGTGTCAGGGACCTGATCGTGCATGGTGAGACCGGCCTGCTCGCCAAGGGGAACGGTAATGTGCGAAGCCTGTCCGAAGCGCTGGAGCGCCTGATGGTGGACCCGTCCCGTCGCAAGAGGATGGGAGAAGCGGCGGCCAAGTCAGTCCTGCAATATCACCCTGACGCGATCTTCTCCCGCTGGGAGCAGCTTCTGCACTCGGTCGAGACGCCGTGATAGAGCCCGCCCCGCCGACGCGTTCGCGTTCACGACGATGAGGTCCGCTCCTGGCAGACGGCGAGCGTCCAGCCGTGCCGGGGGCTCCGGCAACAGATGAATTGTGTATTCGCAATCAAGTCCCTGGCCAGTGTGGGCGGCGGCGCCGAACGTGTTTTTGTCGATGTCGTCAACGGTCTCAGCGCCCGGAAGCACGATGTGATCGCACTTTCGTATGACGGGCCGACCGCGTCGGCGTTCTATTCGCTGGAGCCGCGGGTGAAGTGGATCAGGCTGGGTATCGGCCGCACCGACAGCGCCACGGACGCTCTTGAGACCGCACGGCGAATCATTTCACTGCGGCGTAGCATGGCGACTCTAAGGCCCGACGTGGCCGTCGGTTTCATGCACAGCATGTTCATCCCGCTCGGCCTCTCCGTACTCGGCCTCGGCATTCCCATGATCGCGAGCGAGCACATCGTGCCGGCTCATTACGTTGACCGGCCGTTGCAACGATTGCTCCTGCGTCTCACGCCCTTTCTTGCAAGACGCATCGCCGTCGTCTCGCAGCAGGTCATGCAGGAGTACCCGCCCGGTCTGCGAGCAAGGATGGTCGTCGTGCCAAATCCAGTGCGGACGGTGCGGGCGGTGCAGGCGGATTCGATCGGCAACGCGCGATCACGGAAGCTCCTGCTTTCGGTCGGCCGCCTCACCGAGCAGAAGGACTACCCGACGCTGATCGACGCGTTCGCCCTGATTGCCGACCGGGTGCCCGACTGGGACCTGCGGATCGTCGGCGAAGGGCAGTGCCGCAGCGACTTGCAGGCGCGCATCGTCAAGGCCTGCCTACAGGAGCGAGTCTCGCTGCCAGGCGCAACGGCGGAGGTCTGGGCGGAGTATGCGGACGCGCAGCTCTTCGTCGTTCCCTCGCTTTACGAGAGTCAGGGTCTCGCCCTGGCCGAAGCGCTGTCATGCGGATTGCCCGCCGTCGGGTTCGCGGACTGTGCCGGGGTCAACCAGCAGGTTCGCCCCGGCATCAACGGCGTTCTCGCTTCCGGGATTAACCGTGTTCATTCCCTGGCTGACGCCTTGGCCGGCCTCATGACCGACGACCAGATGCGCGCAGCCCTGGCCGGAAACCCGGTGGCTGCCTCGGAGGAGAACGATCTCGAACGGGTCTTGGACAATTGGGAAACGCTCCTACACAAGTCTCTGCGGACAGCTGCAGCACCAGAATGACCAAGAACTACGGGGCGCTGCAAAGCAAAATCGGCATGCTGGATCGCATGCGCGCCGCGGACTGAGCCCCGCCGTGTGCGGTTTCGCGGGCTTCATCGGCAAGCCGGGCGCACTGGACACCGAGGCGCTGGAGAGGCTCGCGGGGCGCATGGCCGAGCGGTTGGAGAGCCGCGGGCCGGACGACGCCGGCACCTGGGTCTCGCCAGCCGCCGGCATCGCCATCGGCCACCGCCGGCTGGCGGTGATCGATCTCACGGCTGCCGGCCACCAGCCCATGGTCTCGGCGAGCGGGCGTACGGTCATCGCCTACAACGGCGAGGTCTACAACTTCGCCGATATCCGCCGCGACCTGGAGGCGGAGGGGCGCAGCTTCCGCGGCGGCTCCGACACCGAAGTGGTGCTGGAGGCCTGCGAGGCGTGGGGCGTGGAGCGCGCGGTCTCAAGGTTCATCGGCATGTTCGCCTTTGCGCTCTGGGATACGCAGGCACGGCGCCTCACCCTGGTCCGCGACCGTCTCGGCATCAAGCCGCTCTACTGGGGCCGCTCCGGCGGGGTGTTGTTCTTCGGCTCACAGCCCAAGGGCTTCTTCGACCATCCCGCCTGGCGCCCGGAAGTGGACCGGGACGCGCTCGCCGCCTACTTGCGCCACGCCTACGTGCCCGCGCCACGCTCCGTCTTCAGGGGCATCGAGAAACTGGAGCCGGGCTCGCTGATCGTGATCGACGCGGACGGGCGGGAAACCAGGCGCCGCTACTGGGACCTGCGGGAGATCGCGTCCGGCGCCGTGCGCGATCGTCCCACCCTCGACGACGAGACGGCAATCGAGATGCTCGACGAACTCCTGCGCGATTCCGTTAAGCGGCGAATGATCGCGGACGTGCCGCTCGGCGTCTTCCTCTCCGGCGGGATCGACAGCTCGACCGTGCTGGCCCTGATGCAGGCCCAGAGCGACCGGCCGGTCAAGTCCTTCACCATCGGCTTCGACGAGGCCGGCTATGACGAGGCCCGCGATGCGAAGCGGGTGGCCCGGCATCTGGGAACGGACCACACCGAGCTCTACGTCGCACCCGACCATGCGCAGGCGGTGCTGCCCAAACTCGCCTCATGGTACGACGAGCCATTTGCCGATTCCTCGCAGATACCGACCTGTCTGGTCTCCGAGATGACCCGGCGCGACGTGACCGTGGTGCTTTCCGGCGATGGCGGCGACGAGGTGTTCGCGGGATACAACCGCCATGTGGGTGCGGCGACGTATTCGCGGCGCCTCGGCGCATGGCCGCGCCCGCTTCGCGCATCCCTTGCGTCCCTGCTCCGCGCCCTGCCTCCCTCCTCGTGGGATCGCTTGTTTCGCGCGATGCCACGCCGGCAACGGCTACCACAGGTTGGCGACAAGGCGCACAAGCTCGCCGCGCTCCTCGCCATGCCGCACGAGGACGCGCTCTACCGATGGCTGGTATCGCAATGGAGCGATCCGGACGCACTGGTACGGGGCGGGCGGGAGCGGCAGGGAATCCTATGGGATTCGACGCTCCGGCGCGACCTTCCCGAGTTCACCGACCGCATGCTGCTCATGGACACGGTGACATACTTGCCCGACGACATCCTCACCAAGGTGGACCGCGCCAGCATGGCGGTTGGCCTGGAGGCACGGGTGCCGCTGCTCGATCACCGCGTGGTCGAGTTCGCGTGGCGCCTGCCGCCCGCCATGAAGGCGCGGGGTGGCCAGGGTAAGTGGCTGTTGCGCCAGGTGCTCCGCCGCTATGTGCCTGAACGCCTCATCGACCGGCCCAAAATGGGCTTCGGCGTGCCGGTCGACGCGTGGCTCAGAGGCCCTCTCAGGGACTGGGCGGAGAGCCTGCTCGCAGAAAGCCGTTTGCGCGACGGCGGCTATTTGGATCCGGCACCGATCCGGGATGCCTGGACGGAGCACCTCTCCGGGCGTCGCAACCACCATAACCGCCTCTGGACCGTACTTATGTTCGAGGCGTGGCGGGAGACCTGGAACATCGGCGGCGCCTGAGCGTCACGCTTCCTCCTCCGGCCGATTGAGTCTGCCGGCTTGGGGGAACACAAACCATTGAAAAGAGATGACCGGCACAAGAATTGAAGTCTTCGCCAACGTACATCACCCTCGACACTCTATGCCCGCGAGGCGGTCACGCACCTCTTGTTGGGCGATCCGGACGCGACGATGCTGGAAGCGTTCGAACTGCGGGAGGGTCGGTGGATGTTGCCGGCGACACTCGCCTATGACGCGCCGGTCTCGCAGCCGCCATTCGACGCGATCACCTTCCCGCTGGACGCGCTCGGGCCCGAGGGGACACGGGCGCAGGACGGAGCCGGCAATGGGGGGGCGCAGGAGATCAAGCCGGACCCCTGACGATCTTTCAATCCACACGCTCTCGCGCGGGCGGGGGTTTAAAGGCATTTGGAGCCATGCAACGGCGCCGGTTTAGGCTGTTTCCGGCTGCCTTCGCCGTCACTCTGGCCCTGATGGCGGCGGTCGTCGCGTCGCAGGACAGCCGACTGCCTGTTGCTGACGAATACCGCTATCTAGGCGCGGCCTATCAACTCGCTTCTCACGGAGTCTTCGCGCCCTACGACGCCGGAGGAGCTCGGACAGAGCCTTTCATGGCGCAAGCGCCGCTAACCCCCTTTGTTATCGCCGGGATGATACGACTCGACAGCGATTTCGAGGATACGCTTGGCTGCCTTTTGTCGGCTCTCAATTCCGAGCAGAAGGACATTTCATCCTGCCCCTCCAACTATGGTCTAGTAATCCCGGTACAAACATTTCTAATGACGGTAGCAGCCAGCTTGGTATGGCTGATTGCTCAGTACTGTGGCGCGACCTCCACCGTACGAACACTGGCGCTTGGTCTCGCCTTGTTTTCGGGGCAGTACTTCTATTTCGCCCGGCACTTCCTGACGGATACATACATTCTGCTATTCGTGTCGATTTTCATCTTTGGATTGACGCGCGCCTATCGCGTCGACCGGGCGCCAAACGATCGGACGCTCAGCCTTGCCATTTCGGGTGCCGGGTTGGGATTGTGCGCCCTGACGCGGGAAGGGTATACCGTGCTTTGCTACGCCGTTCCGATGGCACTTTTCCTGGGTCATTTTTGGGCGGCGCGGGGCGAACGCATCGGTCCGCGTCTCGTGTCGGCCATTCGTCCCACTCTCGCCCTCGCCGTTACCTGTGTGATTATTGTGTCGCCCTGGCTGGCCCGGAACGTCATTTTGTTCGATAGCCTTGCCATCGTCGACGGGCACGGCTCCCACGTGATCATCGTACGCGTGTCCTACAATGACATGACTTGGCGTGAATGGGCTGCCGCCTGGTTTTTCTGGCTGCCGGATTTCGGTGACAAGCTTGGACCTGCGCTGTTCGGTGCCGAAACAGTTGAACGCCTGCGATGGTTTGGAAATGAAAGTTTCTACACCGTGGGCAACGGTCCGCTGGCAATGGCCCTAAAGGCCGAGGCCGCCGCGGCGGCCGAACCCGTGCTGCCTTATGTCCTCAAGACCTATGTGTTCGGCGACCTGTTGAACCATGTGCGGGTGACCCTGGTCTTGGCATGGCGCGGATTGTGGATCGGGAACTATTTCGGCCTCGTCGGCCACGCGCTCGCGGTTTTCGGGGTCTGGCACCTGTATCGGAGCGGGCGGCTTTCCGTGCTGCTCTGCATCGCCGTGCCGGCGGCCTTCATGACGGGTCTGCATGCCTTTGTGTCGGTGAGCATCCCCCGCTATAACCTTATCCAGCTGCCGTATCTGGCGGTGCTGTCTGCGATTGTTATGGCGCATCTCGGCGCACGTGCGCGCACCCGGCTCGGATTGTGAGGCGCTATCAACAAACGTCTCGGTGAAGAGGTCAATATCGCCATGAAAATCGCCGTGATGATCCCCTGCCTCAACGAAGAAGCAACTATCGAGCAAGTCGTCCGGGACTTTCAATCGGCAACTTTCGGCGCGGACGTCTATGTTCTGGCTGACGGCGACGGCGACCGTGGCGGCGCATCTCTTGCACCTACGACCGGTGACGCGCGACCGCGATGACAGGCAACAGTTCCCATCTGCCGAACCGCACGGCATGGTCCCTGATCGTGCTGGCGGTCCTTTCCATCGGTCCGGTCGCGGTTCTTGCGCCAGCGGGCATGCCGATCGTTCTGGGGTTGATGGCCATCGGTAGCATCGGCGTGATTGTCCGGAACGGCGGTTGGCCCTGGTACCGAACACCGCGCGTTCCCTTATGGATCGTACCGGGTCTCGCCTTCCTGCTCTACCTGCCGGCAAGCGATCTGTGGACGCCGCTTGGCGACGGGGCGGAACGGACGCTGCGTCTTTCCGTATTGCTGCTGTTCGCGGTTCTGTGCTGGAAAGCGATGGCCGGTCTGACGGAGGAGGCGCGCCGGTTTCTCCTGTGGAGCCTTGTGGCCGGCATCGGCATTGCGATCCTGTTGCTGTTGGTCGAGACCGCCAGCGGCAATCGGATAAATGTGCTGCTCGGCGGACCGGCGTTCAGCGAGCGGTCCAGCACCTACCATCGCGCCGCAAGCGTTCTGGCCGTCCTTGCCGGTCCGCTCGCTGCCGCGATATGGAGCCGCGGGCATCCGAGAGCGGCAGTTCTGCTGCCGTGCATTCTGGTCGCGGCCATTGCAGTGCATGCCTCGACGGCAGCCCTGGTTGCGGTGTGTGTCGGCCTCGCGGCAACGGCGTTGGCCGTCGTATCGGCAAGATCCGTGGCCGGGCTCGGCATATTGGCGCTTGTCGCATCGGGTCTCGTCGTGCCGGCCATCGCGACATCCCCTAAATTCGTATCCGCCGTGACCGAGGCATTCCCCGTGCCGGCCTACTCTTCGTTCCAGCATCGGATCGTTATCTGGTCATTCGCGGTGGATCGGTCGGCAGAGCGGCCATGGCTGGGCTGGGGCGTCCGCAGTTCACGATATATTCGGGGCGCGGATATGGTAATCGGCGATCATGTGGCGGATCGCCCGGCGTTGCGGCCGCTGGTTCCGATGACGCTGCGGAGCCCGACGGCCGCCGTCATGCCGCTGCATCCCCACAATGCGCCATTACAGGCAAGGCTCGAACTAGGTCTGGCCGGCTTTGCGTTGCTGGTCCTGGCGGTATCCGCCGCGCTGTGGAAGGTTACGTCCAACGGAAAGACGGTGCGCGTTGCCATGCTGGGTGGCACACTTGCGGCGCTGACAATCTGGAGCCTGAGTTTCGGATTGTGGCAGAGTTGGTGGATTGCCAGCGTGCTGCTCACAGTGGTGCTGTCGGTCTCCATCGCCGAGACACCGGATGAGCATGCGGCACGGTCGATCGCAGCCCGCTAGGCGCGACCACGTGGGCGGCGTTCGAATCCGGCAATCCGCGCTTTGGAACGTGCTCTTGTTCCAGGCCTGGAAGCGGCGTTGGCTGACATGACTTCATCCGGCCCGGTGGGCACGCTCCTCTTCGTCGTCACGGAGGATTGGTACTTCTGCTCGCACCGTCTTGCCCTCGCGCGCGCCGCGCGGGCGGCAGGCTGGCGCGTAGTGGTGGCGACGCGGGTCAATCGCCATGCTGATGACATCCTCGATGCGGGCCTCGAACTACGCCCGCTGTCGATGCGCCGGCGCGGCATGTCGCCGACGGGTGAGTTGCGGACGCTGCTGGAACTGGCCGCCCTCTACCGGCGCGAGCGCCCCACAGTGGTTCACCATGTGGCCCTGAAACCGGTCCTCTACGGTTCCCTCGCGGCCTTTGTCGCCGGCGTGCCCGCAGTGGTGAACGCCATCGCCGGTTTGGGTTTCGTGTTCGCATCCCGCAGCTTCAAGGCCCGGGCGCTGCGCCCATTGGTGCGGGCCGGGTATCGTCTCGCTTTCGCCGGACGCGGCACCCGCGTCGTGGTGCAGAACGAGGAGGACGAGGCCACGGTTCGAAAATTGGGAGTGAACTCGGAGCGGATCGCGTTGATCCGCGGTTCGGGTGTCGATCTGGATCGGTTTGCGCCGGGACCGGAGCCGGACGGGCCGGTGGTGGTCACCATGGTCTCGCGCATGCTCCGGGACAAGGGCGTGTTCGAACTGGTCGAGGCGGCGCGGCGCCTTTCGCGCTCCCATCCCTCACTGCGGGTGCAGCTGGTCGGTCCTCCAGACCCGGAAAACCCCGCAAGCATCGACACGGAGACGCTGGAAGCCCTTTCCCGGGAGGGGATCATCGAGTGGTGTCCGGGCACCAACGACGTGCCGCGCGTGTGGGCGCACAGTCATGTGGCAGTGCTTCCTTCCTACCGGGAAGGTCTCCCGAAGGCCTTGCTCGAAGCGGCCGCCTGCGGCCGGCCCATGGTGTCCACCGATGTCCCGGGCTGTCGCGACGTGGTGCGCCACGAGCGCACCGGTCTTCTGGTTCCGCCGCGCGATGCGCCTGCCCTGGCTTGCGCCATCGCCCGCCTGGCAGACGATCCCGATCTGCGCGCGCGTCTCGGTCGCGGAGCGCGTGAGCATGTTCGGGACTTCGCCGAGGCCCTTATCGTCGGTCAGACCCTGGAACTCTATTCACAACTCGTCGATGTCAACCGGTGAGACCCCGACACGCCCGGGGATCAGCCGACACCTGTCGAGGAGCCTGATCTCGTAGATTCGCCGGCGGAAAAATCCCATGATCCGGCGGGCCTTGGAGACATTGCTCATCTCGTTGGCCAATTCCAGCGGGCTCAGCGTACGTCGTGCTATCTTGTCATTGGTGGTCATATCGTTCTCCTGAAGGTTTGGATGTTGCGCAAATTGAGCCTAACCCCTTCCAAAAGTGGCGTGGCCACCACCGGCGCGTGTGGCTCTCGTGGTCGGACGCCGACGGATCAAACCGTTAGGTGAAGGGTTGAAGCCATGAAAGCGATAGTGATCAGCCTTCCACACGCTCAAGAGCGCCGGGGCCGTATCGCGCAGCGGTTTTCCGAGGCTGAACTTCCTTTCGAGTTCCTGGACGCGGTCGATGCGGAAGAGATAACTGAGGCGGACATGGCGCAGGTGGACACGCGATATCGCCGCCGGTGGGGTCTCCGGCCTGTAGCATCATCCGAGCTTGCATGTTGGCGTTCGCACGTCTGCGCGATCACCCAGGCGAGCGCCGGGCCAGATTCGATGACCGCCATCTTCGAGGACGACGCCATTCTTCTGCCGGAACTGCCGGCCGTGCTGGATGCGCTGGAGCACTCGCCCGTTTCCTTCGATCTAGTCAGTCTCGTGCGCCGGAGCCGAAAGCCGCTGGTCGCCGCCCAACCCCTCGCGGCGGGCCGATCCATGGGACGGGTCCGCTACAGCGAGTATTGCGCCGCGGGTTATGTGATCACGAGAGAGGCGGCGGCCTATCTCGCGGGCCGCATGAAACGGATGCGCCTGCCCGTTGACATGGAACTGCTGTTCTTCTGGGTCCACCGGCTCAATCTTTTCTTCCTCGACGAGCCGGTGGTCGAACCCGACGAGATAACCCCATCCCAGCTCGCCACCGACCGGACGGTCGAGATAGCAGGGTGGAAGCCTCCCCGCCACCGACGGCTCGCCTATCTCCTGCATATGGCCGCGAGCAAGCGGATCGGGTTTCGGAATCTCGTCAGTGGGAAAATCCGCTGATACCGGTCATTAAATCCTTATTTCAGGCGATCCGTGGCGTGGCGGAATTCGGATCGATGGCCGTTCCCGATTTCCAGTCGCTCATGCTTCCGGTTCTCGTTGTGCTGTTGAACGGATTCGCGCTTGAGGTGCTTTACCGCTAAACGCCGTGGTACTCGCGGTACCACTTGATAAAACGGGGAATTCCTTCGGCGATATTCGTCGACGGCGAAAAGCCCAAGTCCGTTCGGGCGGTCTCGATATCGGCGCAGGTCTCCTGAACGTCGCCAAGCTGCATGGGCAGCAGCTCGACCTCCGCCGTCGCGCCAAGCTCCCTCTCGATCAGGGCAATCAGATCGGTCAGCGGCTCGGACCGGTGATTTCCCAGATTGTAAAGTCTGACCGGCGGGGCTCCATCGTCGGCCCGGGGCGCTTTCTCCAGACACGCAAGGACGCCGGCGACAATATCGTCGATGTAGGTGAAATCACGCCGCATGTCCCCGTGATTGAAGACCTGGATGGGTTCGCCGGCCAGAATCTTCCTCGTAAAGACAAAAGCGGCCATGT
>JAJEBT010000183.1 GCA_022822405.1 Alphaproteobacteria bacterium | reverse complement strand
ACACCGAAGTGCTTCGAACGATGTCGTTACCTCCATCATCCGCTCCGATTGCTACCGGCCGGAGCGACAGTTTGCCGGGCGGGATTCGCACCCGCTGAGGGACGGTGCCTTTCCACGGCACACGGTACGCAATCAGGAATGAGTTAGAACCGCCAGCCCAGAGCTTCGGTATGCGACTGGCAGACGTCTCGGTGCACGACGATCTGGCGCCATCTATGCACGCGAGAGCACGTTCGCGAAATGTGAACATAGTTTCGTTGGAAGGTCGTCGAGTAAGCCGACCTGGCACGCTATCCCGTGACGTCCGACAATAGGCCGGTCAACCCAGCGACAAGGATGAAAACAAGCACGTAACCTAATATCTTGTGAACAAAAAAATAATATCGTGCTGGTGGGTCAAGATCTACGTCGTAGTGCTGCTCTCGAAGATGAATAATTGGCAACAGCATATCGAGGCTATACCAGAAGCCGAGAAATCTGCCATCCTTGCCGCGCTCTCCACTTGAGGCTACAACAGCAGTACCAACTATTACCAATAGTACCATCCAAAACAACGTAAGGAGGTAGCGCCAACCCTGACCGTAGCCCATGATTATTCGAAATGCAGATAAGACCCACCATTTCGGTTGCGTTAGTTCAGCTTCAGTACGCTCACGTTCCCGACTGGCAAAAAGGATCTCTCCAGCCATATCTCCGTATCCAGCAGAAACAAGTATGCGAGCAATAAATCTGTATGGTTGAGGGGAATAGGTAGCGTCCATCTCTAGCCATCGGATGAACCATTTTGATCCTCGTTCATATGGGGCCTCTTCTTGGGATCCTTCAACACCTCCAAAGCGTGAAAAGCTGAGACCTTCGAGTTCGAGTTGTAAATGCTCCGGCCAAGTTGCGAGGGTATCCTGAAGCAGATACACAGTAGCGTCTCTCAGACTCATATTGGGGCACCGTGAACGGCCCTCATCACATGGTCTCCACTTCACGCTTGAGTCGGAAGAGCCGAGCAACAGCCCCCGCTTTATGGTAGCACCTGTGAGATCAAGACTCCACATTGTCGAGCCCCTTGCGTCGAGGTGAGAACCGACGTTGACGAAGGAGAACCGTGCTGCTTTTTGAAATGTCGCTTTATTCAAAGATAAACTTCCCGCAATCGAAGCGGCGTCCAGGCTGACGTCGCCCCTGAACATAGCCCCCTGCATTTGAAATTCGCCACCAACGATAAGGCCGTCCATAAATGCATGAAAGAATACGGCCCGTTGAACAGACAAATCTCCCTCAACTGTAGCTCCATTGGCGATAAAGTAGCCGTCAAGTTTCGCGGAGCCCATGTCAACCCTGCCGTCGATCTTGGCGCCGTTCAAGAACGTATCCTGGACAGCGGCATTTCGCAAAAGAAGGTCTCCGCCGATCACAGCGTTCTTCAAATAGGTCCACCCGTAAAATCTCGATCCAGAAAATGCGAGCGTGTAAGGTGTGCGTAACCACTCCATGGATACTGGTGCAAGAAAGATGCAATCCCGAAATATCACCGGGCGTCCTAGTACCGAATGAGAAAGGTTAATACTGGTTGGGAAATATGCTCCAACGATGCGAACGCCTCGTATAGGAATGGTACTGCGAAAGGGTTCGCGCAACAGGATAGTCTCCAAGAATTCTGGGGTGAGTGTTCTATTTGCGTCGACCCAGTCCTCAGGATGCTTGGGCTCGCGCGGATCAATTGACTCCTTTAAATGCTTGTTGAAATCAACATCCCGTCCTTCACATATCTCGGTCCATGCCCACTTTTCCGGCTTTTTCCATCCAGCTGGGAGGCCTAATGGGTCAGTCCCACACACGTTTCTCGATTCCGGGTCAATGCCTACACCGGGAGCACGAGCCTCGGATTCATGAACGGAGAGAATTGACATTGATGCAAGTAGCACGATCACGAGCCACACCCTGTTCACAGTGGTTATTTCTTGAATGAATCCGAAAGATAGTTTCATGGCAGTGAATTTGTTGTCAGGGAATTTGCTGTTTGTACGCAAATGAGATCCTGATTGCGTACCAAGCTCATCCAGTGAGCCAGTCGGTCCCCTATAGTTGCAAGTAGTTGAAAGGTCGGGAGCCGGCGATGGCACGCAATCGGATTCAGTTTCAGAAGGGCTACAGTCTGGTGCAGTTCATCGACGAATACGTGAGCGAGGAGAAGTGCACCGAGGCGCTGTTTCGGTGGCGGTGGCCGAACGGGTTCGTGTGCCCACGATGCGAGCATACCGGGCACTGTCGCCATCAAAGCCGATGGAGTTGACGCCCCCCTTCCCACGGCGTCACGATGCGCCAGAGAGACACGCACGTGGCGTGCGGTCAGGGGCTCACCAATATGCTGGCCGTCGTCGGAAAGGTAGACGACGGTCTTGCGCTGATCGTGGCACATTCGCACGCTGCTTCCCGGCTCCGTCTCCATTGGTCGCATGTCGTCCTCCAGCGTCCCGGCGGACTTCCGACGAGATGGGCAGTCACTTGATTCGCGAAAATCCGTCATGCTTGCGCTCGCAGTCGTATCTGCTTTCGCTCCTTGTTCCCCCTCGTCTCGATCTCCTTCGGAAAGGTCTCCAGGATCCCGATGAGTGTCTTGTGGCCATAGTCCTTGTACCGGACATCGGGCTTGATCTTTCGAATCTGACTTCCGATGACGGAGGTGTGGATCCATCCGTCGTGGTGCTTCGCCTTTGCCGCCGCGCGCCTCACGAGCTCGAGGAATTCGTTCCTGGACTCAACGCCGTTCTGGCCCTTCGAGTTCACCGAGGGCGTTCCGCTCGGCTGAGGTGCCGTCTCCTGCTTCGGGCCCGTGCCACCGTTCTTCGACTTCTGTGCGGTGGGCTTGGTACCGGCCTTGGCGCCGGTCGCTCTCGTGCCCCTTTCCCCGCCTATGGTCTCGAAGCGGTCGCAGGCCTCCACGAACCCTGCCGGAGCCTTCTTCTCGCCGAATCCCACGACCACCTTCCCAGCTTCCCTGAGTCTCATCACGATCGGAGTGAAGTCGCCGTCGCTCGAGACGATGCAGAACCCGGTGATGCTCCGATCGCAGAGCAGGTCCATCGCCGTAATCGTCAGCTCGATGTCGGCGGAGTTCTTCCCCGCGCTCACTTGGCTTTGCCGTGCCCAGCGGATGGCGTGCTTGCGCCGGGCTTCTTTCCATTTCCCCTCTGTCGTCGGCCCGAATGCCAAGCGACGGGTGAGGTCACCGTAGTGACCTGCACGAGTCATGATCTCGTCAATGTGCGCGGGCGCGACGTTCTCCGTATCGATCAACATGGCAAGGCTGCCTCTCACGGCTGCCCCGCCCTCCCGAGCATGCTCTGGCGTACTCAGCGCCGCTCGAAGCACTGCTTCGAGCGTGCGCACCAACCAGTTGGGCTTCATCTGTTCTCCCTTCTTCGCGGTCGTGCCGAGGGTGTCGGTGCGGCTCCACTCCGCCCGATCACGGTCTTCGCGATGCTACTCGCCCTCCCCGCGTCCGGCGAGCCGGCTGGCTCAACTGGTTCTCTCTGCCACCTCCGGCCTGAGGGAGCCACGTCCTGGCGCTATCTTCCACGACGAATACCCGATGATCGCGCTGGCGAAGGCGCTCGACGGTCTCGACGATTCGGAGCTGTCGCCGGAGACCCGGGCGCTGTTCCTTGGCGGAAACGCAGCGCGGGTCTACGGCATCGGCGCGTGAGGGGCGGACGCGTCGCGAGCGGGCAGGCGGCACAGGTGTCGTCATCTCGGCTTGTCGCTGCCGAGCTGCGACCGGCGGTAGGGTGGGCGTTCCCTGTTGTCCGGTCAGACAAGCGGCGGAGCGCCGCGATCCCACTCCGGCAGGAGATCGAGCAGGGCATCGAAATTGACCGAGCGATAGTCGTCGCGCCACGCGACCATGGTCGTGATGCAGGACAGCTTGCCGGGCAGGGGATAGCATCGGATGTCCCCTGGCGGGGAGACCGTGTCGAGCACGGACTGCGGAACCACGGCGTATCCGGTGCCGGCCGCCACGCAGGCGAGTATGGCGAGGTAGGAGCCGACCGACAGGATGTTCCCCGGCACGATGCCGGCCTCCAGGATCCACTCCTCCAGGTAGCGCCGGTAGGCGCAGCCGGCCTCGAAGGCGACGATGGTCCTGCCGCTGATCTCGCCCGGCCGCTCGAGGGGTGGGAACGATCGTGGCGCGACCAGAACCAAGCTCTCCTCGAACACGCCGCGGGTCCGCAGCCGGTCGAACGACACGGGCTCGGCGATGAACGCGATCTCGATGTCGTGGTTCAGGAGACGCCGGGTCAGCCCGCGGGCGACGTCGGTCTCGATCTCGATCCGGACCTCCGGATGAAGCGCGTGGTAGCGTGACAGGATGGCCGGCAGCCGTGCCGCCGCGGTGCTTTCCATCGTGCCGATCCGAAACACTCCCCGCGGAACGCCCTTCTTCATCGCCTCGGACGCCTCGGTGGAGAGCTGGAGCAGCCGGTCGGCATAGGCCAGCAGGACCTCGCCGTCCGGCGTCAACGACAATCCCCGGTTGTGACGCACGAACAGCGCCTTGCCGAGATGCCCTTCGAGCTGCTTGACCCGTGTCGACACGTTGGACTGCACCCGGTGCAGCTTCTGCGCCGCGCCCGACACGCTTCCTTCGTGTGCGACGGCGCGGAAGATTTCCAGTGTGCGGAGATCCAAGTGCGCCATGATTTCTCAATCCTAGAATTGCAAGTTCCTATTAATTCACTATTCAGAATATCCGGCAACCCCTATCGTCACCCGCAACGCTCTCAACGTTGCCGGTTCGACATGCCTGAACGCGACCCGACATTCCGCATCGCCCTCGTCGGCCTCGCCGGGCTGGCGGTCGCGGTCGGGATCGGTCGCTTCGCGTTCACACCGCTTCTTCCGATGATGCTGGCGGACAGGGCGATAACGATCCCGGGCGGCGGCCTGCTCGCCACGGTCCACTTCATCGGTTACCTGATGGGCGCCTTGACCGCCGCCCGCGTGCCGGCGGCTCCGCGCGCGCTTCTGCCGGCGTCACTCGCCGCGATCGGCCTTGCGACGCTCGCGATGGGGCTTACCGGGCAGTTCTGGCTCTGGGTGGCGGCCCGCTGGTTCGCCGGCGTCGCCAGCGCCTGGGTCCTGATTCTGATCGGGACCCATTGCGTCGACGCGCTCGCTGAGGCCGGACGGGCGGACCGGCAGGGATGGGTGTTTTCCGGCGTCGGCGCCGGGATCGCGGTCGCCGGTCTGGGCTGTATCGCGATGATGGCCGGCGGCATCTCCAGCGAGACCGCCTGGCTCACCTTCGGCGCCTTCGCGCTCGCCATTGCTGCCGCGATCCGGGTCAAACTCGGGCCCGAGATTCCAGCTGCGCGACTGTCGCGCAGCGCGCGCGTTGCAGAACCGACGCCGATCGTCTGGAGCGCCGTCGTCGCCTACGGCGCGGCCGGGCTAGGCTACATCGTTCCCGGCACCTATCTGCCGGTGATGGCGCGAGAGATCGTGCCCTCGCCGTGGATCTTCGGCTGGGGATGGCCGGTATTCGGCGCCGCCGCTTTCCTGTCCACCCTGGCCTCGGCAGCCTTGCACCGGCGTTTCTCCAACCGGGCAGTATGGGGCGTTGGGCAGATCGGGATGGCTCTCGGACTCCTGTTGCCGGTCATGTTCCCCCACATCCTCTCGATCGTCGCTGCCGGGCTTTGCGTCGGCGGGACCTTCATGGTCATCACGATGGCTGGGCTCCGGGAGGCGCACCGCATCGCGGGCTCTACCGACGCCGTGCGCCATGTGGCGGCGATGACGGCGGCGTTCGCGGCGGGCCAGACGATCGGGCCCATCTTCGCAGGCGCGCTATACGATGCGACGAAGAGTTTCGCTCCCTCGCTGACCGTGACCGCGATTCTCCTCGTCGCGACCGCAGTTCTGCTGTTACGAGCAGTCCCCTTGCCCCGAACGCCATGAGGCGCTCCCATGCTCTGCGTCGGGACGAGCGATGATCCGCGATACGGGTTCCGGCCCGAATTCCAGGCAACCAGCCGGAATTTGCCTGGTTGGCGAGGTCGCGTGTTGGCGATCACGACGAGAGCGCCCGCGCGGATCATCTGCCGGCACTGGGGTGGCGGGCGAATTTCGGCGACGTCGGTGGCCATCGATCCGTCTCCCCGTGGCGGAGCAGGGACCGCTCTCCGACCCCGGAACGCTCCTCGCGGGGGGCAGGGGGCCGGCCAGCGGCTCCCGTTGGAACAGCGCGAGCTCGGGGATGAGGGAGACGCTGCGGCCAAAACGATGAATGTGGGGGGTGCTTCAAGCCCACGGCGCTGCGTGCGAGATTACGGCCGTGCCGCGGGTAAGCGGCCTCGATCCGGGGCCGACCGGGGGCACGGCGATGGCGAAAGACGCTGCGGTCGGGATCTTTCTGGCGGAATTGCGCACCAACGGCCAACCGAGCGCGGCCCGAATGTGCGCCGTCTTGCATCAGGTAATCCCATCGTTGCCAACGCCGACGATGCCAACGAAACAGTTGCCAACTGATTCGTTGGTGATGATCGTGATGTTGCGGAAAGCCGGGGCGAACTGGGTCGAGGGGCCGGATCGGTTCTTCGACCGAGAAACTGAAATCGAAGCGCTCGCCGAACGGGTGCGGGACGGAACCCACACCCTGTTGACCGCCGCGCAGCGCCGGATGGGAAAGACCATCCTGGTGCGCGAACTGCTGCGCCGCCTGCATGTCGAAGGCAACTTCGAGACCGTCTTCGTCGACTTGGAAGACGCTGCCGACGCGTCGGACGCGGTCGCCGCGATCGGCGCGATTGGCGCCGAAGCGAAGTCCGCAAGCAGGGCCTTGTGCCGGATTGGAACCGTGTTCGCCTACGCCCTTCAAGGTGTGGGCAAGGCGATCGACGCGCTGTCGGTCGCGGACGTTCGCGTGAAGCTGCACTCCGGGGTCGATGCCGGAAACTGGCGGCAGAAAGGAGACGGCGTATTCGCCGCTCTGGCGGAGGGCGACCGGCCCGGTGGTGTTGGCGATCGACAAACTGCCGATCCTTGTCCACCGACTTCTCACGCAGGCGGAGGGGAGGACGGCGGCGGATGCGTTGTTGAGCTGGCTGCGCCGGAACGGCCAGATCCACCGCGACCGCGTCACCCGAGTTTGACACCTCCTAGATACGAGTCTTGGTATTGTGTAGACAGATCAACCCATTACGGGCGTGCTCGCGGCTACCCATGTGACTAGGCGTTCAGCCGAGCTTGAGGATCGTCCCAGGGGGTTTAATTCGCAGAGATTTCAGTCGGTTGATTGCACTGGGACGCGGCTCGGTGACCTGCCACAACGTCCCGTTCGGCCCGATCAATTGCGCAAGTTGGATCCGCTTCAGATCGTCTCGGATGTTGCGCCAGGTATCGGCGCATTCGTGCTCGGCGATGCGTTCGAGCAACAGGGCGATCACGGTCAGGGCGATGTGGGCGTGGATGCGATGGGGGGCGCGGTGATGGACCGGTCGCAGCCGTAGCGCGCTCTTGAGCTGGCGCCACGCCTGCTCGACGCGTTGCAGCTGCTTGTATCCCAACGCCAGGTCCTCGGCACTGAGCGTATCGTCGTTGCCGTGCACGACGAACTTGCCGTCGAGGCGCTCGACCGCCTTGACCTTGGCCCGGTCGATGGCGAGCCGCCCGGTGGAACTCACACGCAGGTACTTCCCATACCGGCCGCTGGCACGCAGCTCACACGCCCGTTTGCCGTGTCCGACGCCGGAGCCGGCACGCAAGGTCGCCAGCTCCGCCTCGAGCTCAGCCAATACCTCGGTGCGATGACGGCGCTGGCGTTCGCCCTCGCGCGGATTGAAGCACACCACGTAGCGCCGGCGACGCTCGCCCTGGCCGACCACCACCTCCTTGACCTGGAGGTTCCCGGCGACCTCGCGGTAGCGTCCCGGCCGGCTCACCACCTCGGTGTCCACCTCCCCGCCGCGGTGCACCGGCATGCACACGATGTAACGACCGCCCCCGCGCGCCAGCGCGTGAAGATTGTCCGACGAGACCATCCCCGCATCGCCGACGAACACACACCGATTCAGCCGCCAGCCCTTGAGCTCCTCCTTGACCTTCGCCACCGTCGTCACGTCCACCGTGTTGCCCGGAAACACCCAGTGCCGCACCGGAAACCCCTCGCGCGTCACCGCAAGACCGACCACCACCTGCGGCACGTCCCCGCGACCGTTCTTCGACTTGCCCCGTTTGCGCAACGCCCGGTACGTCTTCGCACCGGCCGCCTGCGAGCCCCTCACCCGTTCGTCTTCGCCGACCCCGCTATCTTCCTCGTCGACCTCGAAATGCAGCGACGTGGTGTCGTAGAACATCAGCTCCACATCGAGGTTGAGCAAATCCGCGATACGAAAGTAAAGCCCCTCCTCAACCGCCTCCTTGTGTGCCTCGAGAAAGTCCATCGCCCGGTACAGATGATGCAGCTCCAGCGACTCGCATCGCTCGATGCGTACGTCCTCGGCCAGCCATTGCTCGTGGCAATACAGCTTCGACGACGGCGCACAGCACCGATTGGCCACCATCGCGAACAGCGCCCGCTCCACCGAGAACTCGAAATGGCGCCCGTCCACCTGCTCGGCGATGAGCTCGGGCAGCCCCACCCGGCGCCACAGATGTTCGAGCACGTACACGTCGCCGTACGGCCAGGTATCGACCAGCCGCAACGCCGGATCGCTCGCCAGAAGCTCCTCGGGCGAGCAACGCTTCAGGATGCTGCGTGCCAGGCGACGCAGCCGTTCGGCGCTCTTGGGGTCGTCGCTACGTCCGCAGTTGTACACGATGCGAACCCGCGAACGCTTCTTGACCGGGTCCCACACGTTCTCGGCGATCTGCAGGTGGCTGAGCACCGAGCCGTCGGCGCGTTTCTGGTTGGACTGGCGCAGGTACATGTATCTGAGGATATCAATGTATGTCCCTTCAAACAATGTCCTGGTCGTCTATTCATGTATCTATGAAAATCGAGCGCAAATCGCGTCCCCAGCTCCGCAACCTTTTGATTTATCGACCCCGTGCCTCCCGCCAAGACCGAAAATGTATGCGCAACTGTCAAACTCGGGT
>JAJEBT010000104.1 GCA_022822405.1 Alphaproteobacteria bacterium | reverse complement strand
TCGGCGACGCGGACCGGCTGGTTGCGGTTGGGGAGCGGGTTTCCGAGGATCAGGAGCCGCGCGCGCTCGGTCTGGCGGGCGAGGATGCCGAGCATGATGGGGGCGGCCGGGACCATGCAGGTCGCGGTCTGATGGTGCTCGTTGATCATGATCTCGAGCCCCAGCTCGTCCGCTGCGCACCACAGGTCGAGATACTGGTGATAGAGGCGGCTGGCGTTTTCGGGATCGCAGAGCTGGTTCGGCAGCTCGACGCGGATCGATTCGTAGCTGTCGGGGTCCGGAAGATCGGGATAGCAATCTTCCGTGAAGAACCAGGTCTTCAGTGCCATGGCGGCGGCGCTCCGAAACTGTGCCGACGGTCAGCGAACGAACTCGACCCCGAAGTTGCCGAGGTCGGCACCCTCCTTGTCGGCGATCGCCCGGCTGCGCTCGGCGACCTCCGCCGGGTCCGATGTCTCGGTGAGCTCGCGCAGCCGCGGATAGACCTCGTCGGCATAGAGCCGCATCGATTTCAGCGCGTCGGCGTCGGACAGGAAGCCGGCCTGGCCCATGATCATCATGTGGCCGAAGCCGCCCGAATACTCCCAGAACGCCTTGATCTGTTCGTAGACCTGGTCCGGGGTTCCCGCGAACACGTTGCCGCGCGCCATCTGCTGATCGAGGGTCGGATTGACCGGAACGCCGGAGCCGGTCACGCCGCGCATCACGGCCGCGGCGACGGCGGGAGGATGGTAGCCCGGCGGATTGCTCCATTCCGGCGGCACCTTGTTGGCTTCCATGTACCACAGAAGCTGGCGGGCGCCCTGTTCAGCCGCACGTTCGTTCTCGCCGACATAGCACAGGGCGAGATAGGCCAGGCGGTCAAACGGCGCGTGCGTGCCGTGGGTGGCGAGATAGGCGTCGCGGTAGCCGCCGAAGATGCTCCGGATCTTCGGATAGCCGGCGAGGAAGACGGCGCCGACATAGTCATGTTCGGCGACCGGCACAGCGGTGCCGGCGCTCCCCATGGTGACCCAGACCGGCGGGTGGGGCTGCTGCCACGGGCGCGGCCAGACATTGACCTGGCGGTGGTGGTACCAGCGGCCCTCGAAGTTGAACGGGCCGTCATGGGTCGTCCACGCCTTGAGGATCAGGTCGTGGGCCTCCCACAGGCGCTCGGTGCCTTTGTAGGGCAGGATGTTCGCCGCCGCCGCCTCGTAGGGCACGCTGCGGACGAAGCCGCATTCGAGGCGCCCCTTGGAGATGACGTCGACCATCGCCATTTCCTCGGCGACGCGGACCGGCTGGTTGCGGTTGGGGAGCGGGTTTCCGAGGATCAGGAGCCGCGCGCGCTCGGTCTGGCGGGCGAGGATGCCGAGCATGATGGGGGCGGCCGGGACCATGCAGGTTGCGGTTTGGTGGTGCTCGTTGAGCATGATCTCGAGGCCGATCTCGTCGCATGCGCACCACAGGTCGAGATAGCGGTTGTAGAGCTCGCTCGCTGTTTGCGGATCACAGTGGATGTTGGGCAGGTCGACGCGGATCGACCGGTAGCTGTCCTGGTCCGGCAGGTGGGGATAGCAATCCTCGGTAAACCACCAGGTCTTCATCGTTCGGTCCTCCCGTCAGCCGGCGAACGACAGCAGGTCATCCACGAACCGGTCCGGCTGTTCCAAGTAGGGGGCGTGGCCGGCCTCATCGATCACGGTCATCGTCGCGCCCGAGATCATCCCGCAGAAACCGCGGCCGTAATCCACCGACACCACGCCGTCGCTGGCGCCCCATATGAAGTGGGTGGGGATGGTGATCCGGTGAAGCCGTCCCGGCAGCTTGGGGTTGTGCATGTAGGGATCCCACGTATAGACGCCGAGGGCCATGCGGTTGGCGGCGATGGTCTCGAGCTGCTCCTCGGGCATGTCCGCGAACCCGGGCATCTTCGACGGGTCGTGGAACATGAGTTCGGCCAGCCGTTCACCGGGCACGGCGAACACGTCGGCGATGTCGCGGTCATCGCGGCCGCCGACCTTGACGCCTACCGGGTCGACGAGGACCAGCCGCGACAGGCGCTCGGTCGTCATGGTCGCCAGTTCGGCCGCCACCCAGCCGCCCATCGAGCAACCGACAAGCAGGACGTCCCTGAGGTCAAGCTCGTCTAGGAGGTCGAGATAAAGATAGACGAGATCGTCGACGCGATCGAAGTGGTCGGGAAGCCTGGTGCCCGCGAATCCCGGATGCACCGGCGCGATGATCTCGAATTTCTCGGCGAGGCGGGCGGCAAAAGGCATTCCGGCTACCGGTCCGCCGCCGCCATGCAGCATCAGAAGCGGCGGGCCGGAGCCCATCCGCGCCACGTCCAGATCGATTCCCTGCAGCTTCATGCCGACATCCCGTACTGTTCGCATCTTTGTGGTCGGTGCCCGAAACGCTTCGAATGCCGACATGCCCCGCAGCTGTATATCGCCCGCCACACATCGAAGCAAGCTCCGGAACGGTGTTGCAGAGCCGCCGCCAAGCGGCTATACACGGCGCTCCCGGCTGCGGTGGCAACCGCCTTGCGCCGTCGGCGGGAGGAACGGCCCGGCTGAAGACCATGGGCATGCCGGGGCCGTTCGCGAGAGGTTCCGGAAAACGCCGGGTCCGGCAAAGGAGACGGAAATGCCCAAGCTCAAGTCGAAAAGCGGCGCCAAGAAGCGCTTTGGTGTCACTGCGCGCGGCAAGGTTAGGTCGAACTTCGCGAAGAAGCGGCACAACCTCCGCAAGCGCTCGCAGAAGATGAAGCGCAACGCGCGCGGCAAGCAGGTCATGGCTGCGGCCGATTCCCGCGCCGTCAAGTCCTATCTTCCATACGCCTGACGGAGGGACCAGCCATGGCGCGGGTAAAGCGGGGCGTGACATCGCACGCCCGACACAAGAAGGTTCTCAGGAAGGCCAAGGGATACCGCGGCAGGAATTCGACCGCTTTCCGGGTCGCGATCGAGAAGGTCGAGAAGGCCGGCCAGTACGCCTATCGCGACCGGCGCAACCGCAAGCGCAGCTTCCGGGCGCTGTGGATCCAGAGGATCAACGCGGGCGTGCGCGAGCACGGCCTCACCTATTCCACTTTCATGCACGGCATCAAGCGCGCCGGCATCGAACTCGACCGCAAGGTGCTGGCCGACCTGGCGGTGCGCGAGCCGGACGCGTTCGGAACCGTCGTCGAACAGGCGAAGGCGGCACTCGGCGACAGCGGCTGAGCCGGAGCCCGCCGCAAGGCCTTTTCCGCCGGACAGCCCGCGGCCGTTCCGGGGCCGCCGCCCGCCCGCCAGGCAGAACAGCATCATGGAGAATACCGACCGCCTGAGAGACGAGTTGCTCGCGCGGATCGCGGTTGCCGATCTCGGAGAGCTCGAGGACATCCGCGTCCGCGCGCTCGGACGTTCCGGTCGCATCACAGAGCTGATGAAGGGCATCGGCGCACTCCCCGCCGACCGCCGCCGGGTCGCCGGCCAGGAACTCAACCGGGTGAAGGACGCGGTCGCGGGCGCCATCGAACAGAGGAAGACCGGCCTCGAGGCCGAGGCGCTCGACCGCCGCCTCGCCGAGGACCGCGTCGACGTCACGCTGCCGGTGCGCCCCGAAGCGGCCGGCCCCGTCCACCCCATAACCCAGACCATAGACGAAATGGTCGCGATCTTCTGCGAGATGGGCTTCACGGTTGCCGACGGGCCCCACATCGAGACCGACTTCAACAATTTCACGGCGCTCAACATCCCGCCGGAACACCCCGCGCGGCAGGATCACGACACCTTCTATCTCGCGCCCGGCGCGGACGGCACGCGGCGCGTGCTGCGCACCCATACGTCACCGGTGCAGATCCGCACCATGATGGCGCAGAAGCCGCCGATCCGGATCGTCGTGCCCGGGCGCACCTTCCGCGCCGATCACGACGCCACGCATTCGCCGATGTTCCACCAGATCGAGGGGCTTGCCATCGGCCGCGACATCCACATGGGGCACCTCAAGGGATGCCTGATCGAGTTTTGCCGCGCCTTCTTCGCCGTCGACGACCTGCCGGTGCGCTTCCGCCCCTCCTATTTCCCGTTCACCGAACCCTCGGCCGAAGTCGACATAGGCTGCACGCGCGAAGGCGGCGGCCTCGCTATCGGACGTTCCGAGGATTCGACCGCCGCCGACTGGCTCGAGATCCTCGGCTGCGGAATGGTCAATCCCCGTGTCCTCGAGAACTGCGGGATCGATCCCTCGGTCTGGCAGGGATTTGCCTTCGGGCTCGGGATCGAGAGGGCGGCAATGCTCAAGTACGGGATTCCCGACCTCCGCACCTTCTACGAGTCCGACATCCGCTGGCTCCGGCATTACGGCTTCACCGCGCTGGAGAGTCCGAGTGTTGCGGCCGGATTCGCCGGGGGCGGGACATGAAGTTCACCTTCGGCTGGCTCCGCGACCATCTCGACACCGACCGGTCGCTCGACGAGATCGTCGACACGCTCTCGATGATCGGGCTCGAGGTCGAGGGCGTGGAAGACCGCGCGAGCGATCTCGGAGATTTCAGGGTCGCGGAGGTGGTTTCGGCGCAGCAGCATCCCGATGCCGACCGCCTCCAGGTTTGCATGGTCGATTGCGGCGGCGGCGCCCCGGTCCAGGTCGTGTGCGGCGCGCCCAACGCGCGCGCCGGCATGAAGGGCGTGTTCGCAGCTGCGGGATCCTACATTCCGGGCTCCGGCATCACCCTGAAAAAATCGCGGATTCGCGGCCAGGAATCGAACGGCATGCTCCTGTCCGAGCGCGAGATGGGCCTGTCGGACGAACATGAGGGAATCGTCGAGCTTCCCGCGGACGCCGTTGTCGGCAACGCAGCGGCGGATGCCATGGGTCTGTCCGACCCGATGATCGAGATCGGGCTGACGCCGAACCGTCCCGACTGTGCGGGCGTGCGCGGCATAGCCCGGGACCTTGCCGCCGCGGGCCTCGGGCGGCTCAGGCCGCTTTCCGCGTCGGAAACCGCCGGCGACTTCGCGCCCCCGGTCAGGTGGCGGCGGGATCTCCCGGGGGATACCGGTGACGCCTGTCCGCTGGTTGTCGGGCGCTACTTCCGCGACGTCTCGAACGGGCCCAGTCCGCAATGGCTGCAGCAACGGCTGCGCGCCGTGGGGTTGCGCCCGATATCGGCGCTTGTCGACATCACGAACTACGTCTCGCTCGACCTCGCCCGGCCGTTGCATGTCTTCGACGCCGACAGGTTGTCGGGCGATCTGGTGATGCGCCTGGCCCGCGATGGCGAAAGGCTCGAAGCGCTCGACGGCGGGACCTATGCGCTCGACGACAGTATGACGGTGATCGCCGACGACAACGGTGTGGCGGCGCTCGGCGGCATCATGGGCGGCGCTCCGTCCGGCGTCGCGGACGGGACGCGGAACGTGTTCCTCGAGGTTGCCCTGTTCGACCCCGTGCGCACTGCCCGCACCGGGCGGGCGCTCGATATCCTGTCCGACGCCCGCTACCGGTTCGAACGCGGGGTCGATCCGGAGTCGGCGCACTGGGGCGTCCATGTGGCGACGCGCCTGATCCTGGAGCATTGCGGCGGCACGGCGTCCCACCTGACCGAGGCTGGCGAGATGCCGCGATGGCAGCGCGAGGTGCGGCTGCGCAAGGCCCGGGTGCAGGATCTCGGCGGGCTCGACGTTCCCGGTGAGGAACAGGTCGAGATCCTCTCGACGCTCGGTTTTTCTCCGGTCGATGACGGCGAGGTCGTCCTCGCGCAGCCGCCATCCTGGCGGCCGGACATCGACGGCGAGGCGGATCTCGTCGAGGAAGTGCTGCGTATCCGCGGCTACGACGACATTCCGGCCGCGCCCTTCGCCGCGCCGCAGACCGTGCCGCAGCCGGCATGGCCGGCCGCGGGGCGCCGGGAATCCATGGTGCGGCGCACCCTGGCGGCGCGCGGCATGGCCGAGGCGGTCACCTTCTCTTTCATGAAGCGCGGGGTCGCGGAACTTTTCGGGCTCACCGATGAAGCCCTGCGGATCGACAACCCGATCTCGGCGGATCTCGATGTCATGCGTCCGTCGATCCTGCCCAACCTGCTGGCGGCCGCCGCGCGCAACGCCAACCACGGGTACCGGGACCTGGCGCTCTTCGAGGTCGGCCCCGAATATGTCGACGACAGCGAAACCGGCCAGGCGGCGGTGGCCGCCGGAATTCGCACCGGGCTGCAGGCGCCGCGCCACTGGTCCGGACCGGCGAGGGAGGCCGACCTGTGGGACGCCAAGGCGGATGCCCTGGCGGCGCTTGGCGCCGCGGGCGCCCCGGTCGGCAACCTGCAGACCGGGCGCGACGCGCCGGGCTGGTTCCATCCCGGGCGCTCCGGCGTCCTGTGCCTCGGCCGCGACGTGCTCGCCGTGTTCGGCGACCTGCATCCGCGGGCGCTCGATGCGCTCGACCTGGAAGGCGCGGCGGTCGGCTTTGCCGTCTATCTCGACAGGGTTCCGGCGGCCAGGGGGCGCAAGAAGGCGACGGCCGCCCGCCCTCGCCCGACGCTGTCTGCGTTCCAGCCTATCCGCCGCGATTTCGCGTTCGTTGTCGAGGCGTCCGTCGCGGCCGACGACATCGTGCGCGCGGCCGCCGGCGCCGACCGGGCCATGATCACCGATGTCGGCGTGTTCGATGTGTACGAACACGAGCGGCTCGGCGACGGCCTGAAGTCGGTCGCCATCGCGGTCACGCTTCAGCCGGTGGAAAAGACGCCCACAGATGCCGAGATCGAGGCCGTGGCGGGACGGATCGCCGACGCCGTTGCAAAGCGGACGGGCGGCGTTCTCAGAACCTGACGTTCGGGGCAAGTCCTGCGGGGCGGGAGCCATGACGGATACCAGCCATATCCGCAATTTCGCGATCATCGCGCATATCGACCACGGGAAGTCGACGCTGGCCGACCGCCTGATCCAGGAGTGCGGGAACGTCGACAGCCGCGAACTTCGCGAACAGATGCTGGATTCGATGGATCTCGAACGCGAGCGCGGGATCACCATCAAGGCCCAGACCGTGCGCCTCACCCATGCGGCGGCCGACGGCAGGACCTATCAGCTCAACCTCATGGACACGCCGGGACACGTGGATTTCACCTACGAGGTCTCGCGCTCGCTGGCGGCCTGCGAGGGGTCGGTCCTGATCGTGGATGCCAGCCAGGGGGTCGAGGCCCAGACGCTGGCCAACGCCTACCTGGCGCTTGACGCCGAGCACGAGATCATTCCTGTGCTCAACAAGATCGACCTGCCGTCGGCCGAACCCGATCGCATATGCCGGCAGATCGAGGACGTGGTCGGCCTCGACCGGGCAGATGTCCTCGCCGTGTCCGCCAAGACCGGCGACGGCATTGCCGAACTTCTCGACGCGCTCGTGGAACGGCTGCCGCCGCCGGCGGGCGCCGCCGACGGGCCGCTCAAGGCCTATCTGGTGGATTCCTGGTACGACGCCTATCTCGGCGTGATCGTGTTGGTGCGGATGCGCGACGGCGTCATCCGCAAGGGCATGCGGATCCGCATGATGGGCACTGGCGCTGCTCACCAGGTCGACATGGTCGGCGTGTTCACACCGAAGCGGGAACCCGTGGAAGCGCTGGGGCCGGGCGAGGTCGGGTTCATCACCGCTTCGATCAAGACCGTTGCCGACGCCCGGGTCGGCGACACGATCACCGACGACCGCGTCCCGGCCGCGGAGCCGCTTCCCGGTTTCCGGCCGAGCGTCCCGGTGGTGTTCTGCGGGCTCTTCCCGTTGGATGCGGCGGACTACGAAGATCTGCGCGAAGGCCTGGCCAAGCTGCGCCTCAACGACGCGTCGTTCCATTTCGAGCCTGAGGGCTCGGCGGCGCTCGGACAGGGTTTCCGGTGCGGGTTTCTCGGCCTGCTGCATCTCGAGATCGTCCAGGAACGGCTGACCCGCGAGTTTGCCATTGACCTGGTGACGACGGCGCCGTCGGTAATCTACCGCGTGCATCTGACCGACGGCACGTTCGAGGAACTGCACAATCCCGCAGACATGCCTGACCCCGTGCGCATAGCCGGGGTCGAAGAGCCGTGGTTGCGCGCGACGATCATCGCGCCGGACGAACATCTCGGCGCAATCCTGAAGCTTTGCGAGGAGCGCCGTGGCGTCCAGCAGGAACTGACCTATGTCGGCGGACGGGCGATGGTCGTCTACAAGCTGCCGCTGAACGAAGTTGTGTTCGACTTCTACGATCGGCTCAAATCGGTCAGCCGCGGCTACGCCAGCTTCGACTACCAGGTTACGGGCTACGAGAAGGGCGACCTCGTGAAGCTGTCGATTCTCGTCAACGGAGAGCCGGTCGACGCGCTGTCGATGATCGTCCACCGCAGCCAGGCCGAACATCGCGGCCGCGCCGTCTGCGTCCGTCTCAAGGAGCTGATCCCGCGCCAGCTTTTCAGGATCCCGCTTCAAGCCGCGATCGGCGGCAAGGTAGTCGCCCGCGAGACGATCTCGGCCATGCGCAAGGACGTGACGTCCAAGTGCTACGGCGGCGACGTCACCCGCAAGCGCAAGCTTCTCGAGCGCCAGAAGGAAGGCAAGAAGCGCATGCGTCAGTTCGGAACCGTTGAGATTCCGCAGTCCGCCTTCATCCAGGCGCTGCGCATCAGCGACCAGTAGGGGCGACCCTACCCCCAGACATCCTCGGCGACCTCGACAAGCCGCTCAAGCTTGGCGATCTCGTCATCGACGGTCAGCTCGTTGCCTTCGACGGTTGACGAGAACCCGCACTGGGCGCTGACGGCCAGCTGCTCGAGCGGCGCGTGGCGGGCGGCTTCGTCGATGCGGCGCTTGAGATCGTCGGCGGATTCGAGTTCGGGGTGTTTCGAGGTCATGATTCCGAGAACCACGGTCTTGCCGGGCGGCAGGAATCTCAGCGGTGCGAAGTCGCCAGATCTCTCGTCGTCATACTCCATGAAGAATCCGTCGACATCGAGTTCGTTGAAGAGGATGTCAGCGACCGGCTCGTAGCCGCCGGTTGCGACCCAGGCGCTCTTGAAATTGCCCCGGCACATATGGACGGTGACCGCCATGTCGTCGGGCCGGCCCGCGATCGATGCGTTCAGGAGGCGGCAGTAGGTCCGCGGCAGTTCGTCGGGATCCTCGCCCTTGGCGCGGGTCGCTTCCCGGATCGATTCGTCGCACAGATAGGCGAAGTTGGTGTCGTCGAGTTGCAGGTAACGCAGGCCGAGCGCGGCCAGCGCCATCATCTCCTCATTGTAGACCTTTGCCAGATCGCCGTAGAAGGAGTCCAGATCCGGATAGGCATTCCTGTCGATGGCGTCACGCCCGCCGCGGAAATGCAGCATTGAGGGCGACGGAATGCAGACCTTGGGCGTGCGGTTGACCATGGACTTCAGGTAGTTGAAGTCTTCGGCCTGGATGTCGCGCACATGCCCGAGACGTCCGGTCACGCCGATGGTTGGCGGACGGAACCCCACCTCGGTGCCGTCGTCCTTGCGGAAATGGGCGACGAAGTTCCCTTCCCTGACTTCAACGCCGCTGATCTGCTCGAGAAAATCGAGGTGCCAGAAAGTCCGCCGGAACTCGCCGTCCGTTATGCCCTGAAGGCCGGCATCTTCCTGCAGCTTGACGACATCGCGGATGCAGTTGTCCTCGACCGTGCGGAGCTGGTCGTCATCGATCTCGCCTTTGGCGTGCGCGTCGCGGGCATCAAGAAGCTCTGCCGGTCGCAGCAGACTGCCGACATGGTCGGCGCGGAAAGGGGGAGTCTGGCCAAGTGTCATGTTCCGATCTCCGGGCTGGCAGTGTTCGACCGCGAAAGTATAGGGCCGAACCGAATTGGCGGAAAGCCGGGTGCGGCAAGGTCCCGGGATGCCCGCCGCCCTTGTTGCGCACCGGCCTTGGCTGGCGTGCCCCGGCTACGGCGCCGCAGCGGTCAGCCGCCGAACAGAAGACCGTTTATCGCTGCGAGCAGGGCGATCGCGACCAATCCGAAAACTGCGCTAAAGAGAAGGTTGGGACCGAAGATCAGCTGTGCGCGCGGAACCCTGAACATCGCGCTTGCCGTGGCCACCGACACGGCGGTCACGCCCACCATCGAGGCGAACGCCCAGCCGACAAGCGCCGCCTCCATCATCACGATGTCGGCGACGCCGGTATCGACCGGCGCAAACGCGACCAGGACGACGATGATCGAGACCAGCTGGTGTATGCCGGCGAGCGCCGTCAGTGAAACGAAACAGATGACGCAGGCGATCACGGCCCAGGGCGGCAGCGCGAGGGCGTCGACCGTGGCGCTCAACCCCAGATCCCGGATCGCGGCTTCGAGGACGCGTCCGAGCACCAGGGCCGTGGTGACGACGACGACCTCGTCGCGAACCAGACCGCAACCGGCCCAGGTGTCGGCGGCAAGCGCCCGCGCCCGCGCCTTGCCCCCGGCCAGCACGAGCGCTGCGAGGATCGGCGTTGCCGCGATCAGCGCGCCGAGCGTGCTCAGGCCGGCCACGCCGGACAGAGCCGCGATCAGCAGCGCGCACAGCGCCACCGCCGGGACGATCGGCGCGTAGCCCCGCACTGCCCGCCACAGCGCGCCGGGCGCGATGCCGCGCCCCTGCATGGCAAGGCCGATGACAAGGCCGACGGCCGCCATGCAGAGGCCGAGCGACATGATTTCCCAGGCCGGGACGCCGGGAATCTGCTGGGCGGTAAAGGCGGCAGCGACCCAGAAGGGCGACCACAGCGGAGCAAGGCACAGGCCCCGCTGCGCGGCCTCGGCGGCGCGGCGTCTCGTCTCGTCGTCACGCTCCTGCTTGAGAATGGAGCCCTGTATGGCGAGCACGCCGACGACGAGGACCGAGCCGACGACGTGGGCGCCGACAAGGTAGGCGCCGAGGGCTTCCTTCTTCCCCAGGCCGGCAAAGACTGTCCGGGTGCGGGTGATCTCGGGGCGGCGGTCGGCGAGCGCGCGCAGCAGCACGATGGAGCCGAAGAATGCCATGAAGATGGCGCCGTTTTCGAAACCCCGGATGACGCTGTCCCCGAGATCCAGGAGGGCCGCGAGCGCTGCGGCTGCGATGGCGAGCGGTGCGCAGAGGAAGAAGGTTCCCCTGCGGATGCGGACCACCGTCAGGACGAGATAGGCGATCATCAGCATCCCGGCGACCTGGCGGAGTTCCGGTGCCGACCAGACCAGCTGCACGATCTCCATGAGCCAGAGGGCGACAAGAACCGGTTCGGGCCGGGAGAAGCTCGCGAGTGATCGCATGCAATCGTCGCGTCAGGCCGGTCCGGCGCGAAGCCTTCCGGGCGCAAGCGGGCCGCGTCGGTGGCGGCGGGTTCCGTGGTCCGGCGGAATAGCCGCCGGCGTCATATCACGCCGCGCGACTTCAGCTCCGCGATCTCCTCGGGCGAGAGTCCGGCGAGTTCGCCCCACACATAGCCGTTGTCCTCACCGAGCCGGGGTCCGGAATGGCGGATCGCGCCGGGTGTGCGCGACAGCCTCGGCACGACATTCTGCATGGCGACATCGCCGAGTTCGGGATGGCCCACGCGGGTGATGCTTCCCCGGGCGCGGAAATGCGGATCCTCCAGCATTTCGGGGGCGCGGTAGATCTTGCCGTTGGGGATGCCGAAGCGGTTCAGCCGTTCCTCGAGATCCGCAGCGGGAATGCGGGCCGTCCACTCGGAGATCAGCTCGTCGAGGGCGGCCTGGTTGGCGCCCCGGGCCTGGTGGGTCGCGTAGCGCTCGTCCGTCGCCAGCTCCGGCCGGTCCATCGCTTCGGCCATTCGCGCCCAGACCGAGTCCTGATTGGCGCCGATGACGAGCCACACACCGTCACGCGTCGGATAGACGTTGGACGGCGCGATCTTGGGCAGAAACGACCCCGTGCGTTCGCGTATGTAGCCGCCGACGTCGTAATCGATGACCGTGCTCTCCATCATGTTCAGAACCGACTCGTAGATCGAGGCGTCGACGACCTGGCCGCGTCCGGTGAGCCGCGCCTGATGAAGCGCCATCACCGCGCCCAGGCACGCATGCATCGCGGCCAGCGAGTCGCCGATCGAGATCCCGGCCCGGCTCGGCGGAAGCGACGGGTCGCCGGTGGTGTAGCGCAGCCCGCCCATCGCTTCACCGATCGCGCCGTAACCGGCGCGCTCGGCATAGGGGCCGGTCTGGCCGAAACCGGACACGCGGACCATGATCAGGCGGGGATTGACGGCCGCGAGATCCTCGTATCCCAGCCCCCAGCGCTCCATCGTCCCCGGGCGGAAGTTCTCGAGCACGATGTCGGCGCCCTCGATCAGTTTCTTGACCAGATCCTGGCCGTCGGCCTCGCGCGCGTTGAGCGTTGCGGAAAGCTTGTTGCGGGCGAGCACCGACCAGAACAGGGCCTTTCCGTGGGGCTTCTCCTTGCCCCATTGGCGCATCGGGTCGCCGTTTCCCGGCTGTTCGAGCTTGATGACCTCGGCGCCGTGGTCCGCCAGCAGCTGTCCACAGAACGGCCCCGCGATCATGGTCCCCATTTCTATGACCCGTATGTCGGAAAGGGGTCCGGAACGGTTTTCTCCGGCCATCGTGTCGTCCTTGTCAGGGGGTGGGGCGTCGTGGAGGTGCCTGCCCATGTTTCCTGACTGGCCGTCGCGGGTCAAGTCGGCCCCGCCGCGCTGGTGGGATCCGCAGCATCCGTTTGCAAGCCCGCCATCTGCGGCATATATCAGGATCGGGCAACCTCGGGAGGAAGAATGATGGCGTCATCCGCAAACCGGATCGAGATCGTCGACGTCGGGCCGCGCGACGGGCTGCAGAACGAGCCCGTGACGCTCGATGTCGGGACGCGGGTGGCCTTCATCCGCAGGCTCGCCGGGGCGGGGGTGAGACGGCTCGAGGCGGCAAGTTTCGTGAACCCCAAGCGAGTCCCCCAGATGGCCGGGGCCGAGGAGGTGTTCGAGGCGCTTGGCGATGGCGACGGGGTTACCTGCATCGGCCTCGTGCTGAACCGCCGCGGCCTCGACCGGGCGATCGCCGCCGGCTGCCGCGAGGTCAACTACGCGCTGGTTGCATCCGACGCGTTCAGCCAGAGGAACCAGGGAACCACGATCGAACAGGCCGTGGAAGTCTACAGAGACATCGCCGACGCCGCGCGCGCCGCCGGCGTCCAATGTTCGCTGACGATCTCGACCGCGTTCGGCTGCCCTTTCCAGGGCGAGGTGCCGCGGGACCGGGTCATAGGGCTGGTCGCGGAGTGTGCCGACGAAGAACCTTTCGAGATCGCGCTTGCCGACACCATCGGCTGCGCGGTGCCGAGCCAGGTCGCCGACCTATTCGGGGCCGTGATGGAACAGGCGCCCGCGGCGGCATTCCGGGCACATTTCCACAACACGCGGAACACCGGGCTTGCCAACTGCTATGCGGCCGTCGAGTCTGGCGTCCGCGTCCTCGACGCATCCGCGGGCGGCATCGGCGGCTGCCCGTTCGCGCCGCGCGCTACCGGAAACGTGCCGTCCGAAGACCTTGTCTACATGCTTCACAGGATGGGATTCGAGACCGGCATCGATCTCGACAGGCTGATCGAAGCCGGGCTGTGGATTGGCGAGCAGCTCGACCATCCGGTGCCCGCGATGCTCGGCAGGGCCGGCGTGTTCCCGCCGTCCGAGCCTCGGATGCAGGCTTGATCGGTGCCCGTCCTCGCCGCGCTGCGCGCCTACAGGTTTCCGTCTTCACCGTCAGGGTTGGTAAACGGCGCGCGCAACCGGGCACCGGCGCTTTCCCGCCAGTGCCCGAGCGCCCAACGCACCGACGGGAATGCGAGATCGTCCCAGGGTATGTCCGCCCACTCGAACAGGTCGAGTTCCAGCGTCTCCTCGCCGGCGGCGAACGCCCCGCCCTCCAGCCGCGCCCGATAGATCAACTGAACCTGGCTTATGCGCGGAATGGTGTAGACCGCGAGCAGCCCGTCGATCGCGATGCGCGCGCAAGCCTCTTCGGCCGCCTCCCTCATCGCGCCGGCCTCCGCCGTCTCGTTGAGTTCGAGATATCCGGCCGGGATGGTCCAGAAGCCGCGTCGTGGCTCGATGGCGCGGCGGCATAGCAATATCCGGTCGTCATGGGTGCAGACCGAGCCCACAATGACCTTGGGGTTCTCGTAATGGATGAACCCGCAATCCGAGCACACCAGCCGCGGACGGTTGTCCCCGTCCGGAGTCCGGCGCTCGAACGGGGAGGAAGGCGATGATTGTGGCATGGCCGGAGGATGTCGCGCCCGGGCGGCCAGTGCAAGCCAACGCTGCCGGCGGGTTTCCAATGCACGGCGCCGAGCCCGGCTCGGCAAGCGCTGCTGCTGCCGGACGGCATGCTATAACGGGAGCGGGCAAGGTCGCCGGGCGTTCGCCGCTTCAGGCGCGGCGGCGGCAGGCAGCTAGGGGAGGCCTTTCGTGAAAGCTCTCGTTCTTCATGAGGCCGGAGCGCCGTTCTCGCTTGAGGAGGTCCCGGATCCGGCGCCCGGACCCGATGACGCGGTGGCGAGGGTGATAGCCTGCGGCGCCGGGCTTACGATCCAGCACGTCAAGGCGGGGCGCACCGAAGTCGGGTTCCCGCGGATCATCGGCCACGAGATCACCGGAGTCATCGAGGCCGTCGGGCGCAACGTCACCGACCTCGCGCCCGGGGATCCGGTCACCGCGTACTTCTACCTGACCTGTGGACGATGCCGGTGGTGCCGGATCGGCCGCGAGACGCTGTGCACGAACTTCGGCGGTTATGTGGGCCGGGCCTGCGACGGTGGCTATGCCGAGCTGATCCGGCTGCCGGCGCGGAATTTCATCCCGCTGCCACCGGGACTGGACTGGCAGGGATCGCCGGCGGAAATCGGAGTCATCACCGACGCCGTCGCGACGCCGGTCAAGGTGCTTCGCCGTGCCGGGGTTGCCGCCGGCGAGACGGTGGCGGTGTTCGGCGCCGGCGGCGGACTCGGCATCCACATGATCATGCTCGCGCGCTGGGCGCATGCCCGCGTCATTGCCGTCGAGATCGACAGCGGCAAGCATGACGCCTGCCGCCGGGCGGGCGCGGAACACTGCGTGAATCCGCACGAGACCGACGCCGTGGAGGCGTTGCGCGACCTCGGCGGCGGCGGCATCGAAGTTGCCGTCGATTTCGTGTCGTCGAGGGAAACGCTGGAGGCCGGCGTGCGCGCGCTCGGACGCGGCGGACGGCTGGTCACTCTCGGCGGCGCCAGCCAGGCATTCGAAGCGCAGGCGTCCGAGATGCTCGAAAAGGAACTTGTGCTCATGGGCAGCCGTTACGCGACGCGGCAGGAGGTGATCGACTCGCTCGATCTCTGCGCCCGCGGCGAAATCCGGCCGCTCGTCACCGAGACCGTCGTCATGGACGGCGCCGAGGCCCTGCATGCACGCATCGAGGAGGGAAAGGTCACCGGACGCGCGGCCGTGATGATCGGCGACGCCGCTCCATGATCTCCGGTGCGCGGCCCCGCCGTCCCGCGCCGGCGACGGTCCTGGCGCCGGGCCGCCCGCGGTCGTCCGGGCACCGCCGGGCGGGGTGACGTGTTCGGGCAACGGATACCGCGGCGCGAGGACCCTGCCCTGCTGCGGGGCCGCGCCCGCTTCGTCGACGACATCCGGCTTCCCGGGATGCTGCACGCGGGCTTTCTCCGGAGCCCTCACGCTCATGCCCGCATCCGGCGCATCGATGTCTCGGCGGCCCGGGTCCGCCCCGGCGTCGTCGCGGTCTACACGGTCGACGACTTCCGCCCCTTTCTGACCGATCCGGTCATGCCGCTGGAACAGCCCTCGGGCGCGCTCCGGCAGTCGGTGAGCCCTTCCGTGCTCGCCGATCGCGAGGTGCGTTATGTTGGCGAGCCGGTCGCCTGCGTCATTGCCGACTCCCCCTACCTTGCCGAGGATGCGGCCGCGGCGGTCGAGGTGGACTACGAGGCCCTGCCCGTCTCGGCGGATTACCGGCGCGCGCTCGATGACGGCGCCCCGCCCGCGCATGCCGGGAGCGCGCACAATCTGGTGGCCGCGTTCACGCTTGCCTATGGCGATCTCGACGCGGCGTTTTCGGGGGCCGCGCATGTCTTCCGCGAAGAGTTGCAGCAGCACAAGGGCCTCGGCCACGCCATCGAATGCCGCGGCGTGGCTGCCTTCATGGACCGCCGCGACGGTGTGCTGACGGTCTGGTCAGGAACCCAGATGGCGCATCGCGCCCGATCGGTGCTCGTGCAGATGCTCGGCATGCCGGAAGACCGGATCAGGGTCACGGCACCACATGTCGGCGGCGGCTTCGGACCAAAATTCGTCTTCTACCCGGAAGAGGCGGCGGTTCCGCTGGCGGCGAAGCTTCTCGACAGGCCGGTCAAGTGGACGGAGGACAGGCGCGAGCACTTCACGGCGGCAACCATGGAGCGCGATCAGCTGTGGAACCTTGAAGCCGCGGTCGATGCCGACGGGCGCCTGCGCGGCGTCCGCGGCGCCATGATTCACGACCACGGCGCCTACACGCCCTACGGGGTCAACCTTCCCTACAATTCGGCGACCAACTTCCTCGGACCCTACGAGCTCCCGGCGCTTTCCCTCGACGTGCGGCTGGCGCTGACGAACATGACGCCGGTCACGCCGGTGCGCGGCGCCGGGCGTCCGCAGGGAACCTTTGCCATGGAGCGCCTGATGGACCGCATCGCCCGCGAGCTCGGGCTCGACCGGGCAGAGGCGCGGCGGCGCAACATGATCCCGCCCGCGCGGATGCCCTACGAGACTCCGGTCAGAACCCGCGACGGGTCCGCGATGACCTACGATTCCGGGGATTTTCCGGCTGCCATGGACGCGGCGCTTGCACGCGCCGGGTACCGGGATTTCGGGGACCGGCAACGCGCGGCGCGTGCCGGTGGGCGGCATATCGGAATCGGCGTCGCGAACTATGTCGAGGGCACCGGGCGGGGGCCGTTCGAATCCGCCGTCGTCCGCGTCGCGCCCTCGGGCCGGATCGCCGTCATGACGGGAGCGACCGATCAGGGTCAGGGCCTGTCGACGTCGCTGGCGCAGGTCTGCGCTGCGCAGCTCGGCGTGGATATCGAGCGGATCGACGTTGTTGCCGGGGACACGGCGCCGGTGGCACTGGGGCTCGGCGCGTTTGCGAGCCGTCAGGCGGTGACCGCCGGTTCCTCGGTCCACGTGGCCGCGGGCGCCGTGCGGGACAAGGCGCTGAAAGTGGCGTCGCATCTTCTCGAGGCGGCCGAGGAAGATCTCGAGCTCGACGGCGGCCGGATCTCGGTCCGGGGCGCCCCGGGCCTCTCCGTCGGCCTCGGCGATGTCGCCCGCGCCGTGCAGGGCATGCCGGGCTTCTCGCTTCCCGGCGGGGTCGAACCCGGGATGGAGGCCGCGTCGCATTTCTCGCCGGAGACCCTGACCTACTGCCACGGCACGCATGTCGCCGAGGTGGAGGTCGACACCGGGACCGGCCGGGTCGCGATCCTGAACTACGTCATCGTTCACGACAGCGGCCGCCTCATCAACCCGATGATCGTCGACGGGCAGGTGACGGGCGGCGCGGTGCACGGGCTCGGCTGCGCCCTCTTCGAGCGCATGATCTACGACGATCACGGCCAGCCGCTGACCACCAATTTCGGGGAATATCTCCTCCCTTCCGCTCCGGAGACGCCGCGTTTCGACATCATCCACCAGGAAAGCCCCACGCCGCTCAATCCGCTCGGCGTCAAGGGCGCGGGCGAAGGCGGCGTCATCCCGGTCGCAGCCGCGGTGTCGTCGGCCGTCGAGGATGCGTTGACGCCCTGGGGCGTGGTCATCTCCGAGCTGCCGATCAGGCCCGAACGCCTTGTGGAGCTGATGCGCAACGCGCCCGGCGGCGGCCACGGCGCCGGGGGATGAGGCCTGAAGGCGCGGCCGCAGTTCAGGCGGCGCTGAACTGGCCGTGGAAGGCCCGCGGCAGCGGATAGGGCAGCCAGCCGTAGGCCAGCGGCCCGTCCGCTATCCGGCGCGCGTCGAAGACGGTGATGCCGCTCACCCCGCGCTCATGTGCCAGCACGGTGCCGACGAGCCAGCCGTCATCCTCCGCGCGGGCGTCCGGAGACGGCACGAAGACGTGTTCCTCGGGAAGGATACCGGCAGCGAAGGTGAAGCTCTCCTCGGTTCCGCGTTCAAGGTCGCGCTTCGCGACTGACGGCAGAAGCCAGTTCGGGTCACCGGCGCCGGCCAGCATGTAGACGTAGCGGTTGCGCAGCCCCGTCAGGCGATCCGCGATGCGCGGGAACTCCGCGGGCCCGCCCTCCTCCTCGATCCGAGTCCGGCCGTCCGGAAACAGCGCGAACCTGGTGTAGTGATCGGGCGCGGCCGGGCTCAACCGGCCACGCATGACGTCGCGCAGCGAATCGGTGACGATCCGGGGGTCGGCGGCCACGCAGTGGTCGAAACGGATGACCCCGCCCGCGTCTTCCCAGCCGTTGCCGTGGTGGAAACCAAAGCCCGCCGGCAACTGCGCCCATCGCCGGTCATCGAAGTCGTCCTTCGACACGACGAGCGCGCGGGAACCCAGCTCCGGGCGCCAGACGTGGCTGTCGAGGAAGGTGCCCGCGCGTCCGTGCTCGTGAACGAGAGGCGGGATGACAATCACCAGGTGCCTGCGGGTCACGACGAAATCGTGGACCATGCCGAGAGGCGCCACATGCACCGGCCTCGCCTTCACCAGCCGCCCGTCCGGTCCGATGTGATAGAGCAGCAGGACGGGTTTCTCTCCAAGCACGTAGCCGAAGGCCCAGACGGTGCCGTCGGCCTCGACCTTGGGATGCGCCGTGAAGGGCAGGCCTTCGAGGCCGTGGCCCCACGACTTGAAGCCCGCCCAGTCGAGGCTGTCGCGCGCGACGATGCTGGCCGAGCCCCCCTCCCAGAGCGCGAGGAGTTCGCCGTGGTGGTCGAGCACGGAGACGTTGGCGACATTGACGTCATCCGGTCGCCGGACCGGCGCGGCGTCCTCGACCGGCGTCGCGAAGACCGTGTAGAGCCGCCGCCCTGCGGCGTCTTCGCGCCGAAGCTTGGGAGTCATCAGCACCCGGCCGCGGTGCGAGACGCCGCCGCCGGCGAAGCGGAACTCCTGGAGCATTCCGTCGCCCTCGAACCAGTGGCCGTAGCGGAAGCCGTGGCGATCATGGACGGCCGGCCCGTTGCGGCGCAGCACGCCCTGGAGGCCCGGCGGCAACCGGCCCTCGATGGTCAGGGCCGGGTGGTCGAGGCGGTCCGCGAGCGGTCCGGCCCAGCCCAGGAGCCGCGGGTCGCTCCTGGCGGCAGCGGCGCCGTTTTCGCTGCCGGGCGCGGCGATTGCCGACAACAGGGGAGACGCGGCGACCGGGCAGCCCGCGGCGGCGAAGAGGAACTGTCTGCGATCCAGCATGGCGGGCGCCCTTAGCCCGCAAAAATCACCACGGGGGTGGTGAGCTCTGAATTTGTCTGCTGGAGCGCTGTTGCGGGGATCTTTGGGGTTCCGGGGGTCATTTTTTGCCCTGCGTTGCGTCCATGGCGGTCTGTCGGGGGCGGGTACAGGCGA
>JAJEBT010000101.1 GCA_022822405.1 Alphaproteobacteria bacterium | reverse complement strand
GCCGCTCGATCTCGAGTTTCCGGAACCGCTCGAAATCTCGGTCTTCAGTGAGCAGCGCCGAGACCCCGCAGTCCCGACACAGGGCCACGATCTAGGCGTCGAAGACGAGGTTGCCGACGGCGCCGACTTCGAGAACTGCCTCGCGCAGCCGTGCCGGGTAGCTGGGACCTGGTCGGAGGACCGCAACGTTGTCCGGTGACAGCAGACGCGCCAAGGCATCGCACGCTTCCGCCGCGCTGTGTGGCGGATCAAATAGCCGCGGGTGCGTGATCACGCGGAGGAATTCGCCGATGCAGAATACCGGAATGCCCCAAGCCAACGCCGAAACTGTAAGTACCTCCAAGCGCGTCAATGCGGCGCGATGCTTTGGCGATTCCTCGCGATGGGCGTGGATGAGGACGTTCGTGTCGACCGCGATCAATTGCTCGCGTCCATGAAGTCGTACAGCGCAGCTCGACTGTCGATATCGACGCCAGGCACCGGACGTCCGCCCTTCGTCAGCAGAGCCGTGGAAGGCCCCCCAGCGCGTGCTCCCTGCACATAGTCGCTCAGGACGCGCTCGATCAGACTGCCGAGCGTTTCGCCCCTCTCGGCAGCGCAAGCCTCGGCGGCGCGCGCGAGGCCATCGTCGAATTCAACGGTCATCTTCATGGCCGATCCCCTACCATATCCGCCGAAATACGGTCAATTCACGCTTCATTCGACGGCTTCGTCCCAGCAGCTCTTTCTGCACCAAGAGCTTATCTGATTGAACAGGTCAGTGCATAGGACATCCCAGGCGCGACCTTGCAATCCGTTCAATTACCGGACGCTTCGTTCATGGATCCAAGCAACGTAATTTTCCAATGGTCCCGACAATTTGTGGGAGGAAAAATGGTTCGGCGTCAAGGCGCGGTCCGCCGAAGCCGCCATCCCCCTGCCGGCTTGCCGGTTCCACCGCCATGCCATATGTTTCGGCATCCCCGACCACAGAGGCGTCAAGATGGAATTTCACGAAACCGGATATCCGGAACCTTCGGACGAATACCTGAAACCGACACCGTTCTTCGACTTCGATCATCCGACAACCCGCGAATTCGCCGAACGCGCGGTCGATGGCGCCACCGGCGACCGCGAAACCGCGATCAGGGCCTTTTACGCCGTCCGCGACGCCATCCGCTATGACCCCTACAGGATCACCGACCGCGTGGACGCCTACAGGGCCAGCGACGTGCTCGAGACCGGGGCTGCATACTGCATTCCGAAAGCGTCCCTGCTCACCGCCGTTGCCCGCTATGCCGGCATCCCGGCCGCGATCGGGCTGTCGGACGTGACCAACCACATGTGTAGCCCGCGCCTTCGCGACGCGATGGGCGGCAAGGACCTGTTCCTGCACCACGGGTATGCCGTCATGCTTATCGACGGCAAATGGGTCAAGGCGGCACCGGCGTTCAATATCGAACTCTGCGACAAGTTCGACGTCACGCCGACCGAGTTCGACGGCGTCGAAGACGCGCTCCTGCAAGAGTTCGACAAGCATGGACGCAAACACATGCAGTATGTCGCAAACCATGGACTCTGGTCCGACCTGCCGTTCCAGAGAATCCATGACGACTTCACCGCATATTACGGAGCGGAAATCTGGGAGCGCTGCCGGGCCGAGACGGCGCGCAACGAGAGCCGGCAGGCGCGGAATTTCGAGGACGAGAAGCCGGTGACCTGATGGATGCCGAACGGACCGCTGCGCTCCTGGCCGGTGCGTGGCTCGCCCGCCAGCCGGTAACCCGGCTGGCCGATTCCGATCGGCCCCGGGATCTTGCGGAAGCCTACGCCGTCCAGGCCGCACGCCAAGCCTTCCTGCTGGAACGAGTACCGGATTCGCCATCGGGCTGGAAGGTCGGCGCGACCACGGCTTCCATGCAGCGCTATCTGGGTGTCGACGGGCCGGCCTATGCCCGGATGCTGCGCAACGACACCCATACCGACGGAGCCGTGTTTGCACACGCCGAGCTGCTCAGCCCGGGTATCGAATGCGAGATCGCGGTAAGGATCGGGCACGACGCCGAAGACGCGCCGTACGATCGTGCTTCCGTCGGTTCGATCATCGGCGATGTCCTGCCCGCCATCGAGATCGTCGAGAACCGCTACGACGACTTCGCGGCGCTTGGAGCGCCGACGCTGGTCGCCGACAATTTCTTTCACCGCGCCTGCGTGCTCGGTCAACCGGCCGCGGGCTGGCAGACGCTCGATCTCGCCGCGGTCCGGGGAAACACCCTCATCGACGGCGAGCAGCGCGGCACCGGGCTGGGGGCCGAAGCCATGGGACACCCGTTCGAGGTCGTCGCATGGCTTGCCAACACGTTGCGCGGCCATGACCACACGCTGCGGAGCGGCGAAATCGTGATGACGGGTTCGGTGGCGCCGGTGATCTGGCTTGACGACAGCGACAGCCTGGCGACGATATCCCTTGACGGACTCGGCGAGGTCAGCGCAAGGTTCGAGTGACCCCGCGTTCAGCTGCCCCTGCCGCCACTGATCTGCTGCCCGACAGCAGGAACCCCGCCCTCCTCGCCCCAGCGCGGCGCCGATTCGATGTGGATGTCCAACTGGTCGAGCATGCGCATGCAGGACTGGTCGACGACATCCTGCAGGGAAGCCGGACGGTTGTAGAACGCGGGAACGGGCGGAAAGATGACCGCGCCGATGCGCGCCAGCCGGGCCAGGTTTTCGATATGGCCGAGATGAAGCGGCGTCTCGCGAATCGCAACGACGAGAGTGCGCCGCTCCTTGAGAATGACATCCGCGGCGCGGCTGATCAGGTCACCCGTATTGCCCATCGCGATGTTGGACATCGTCTTGATCGAACAGGGCGCGATGACCATGCCGCTGGAGTGGAAGGAGCCCGACGAAATCGATGCTCCAATATTGCCGGGGTCGTGTACTTCGTGGGCCAGGCCATTGATGTAGTCAAGCTCCAGATCATGCTCCATCTTGAGTGTCAGCTTGGCTGACCTGCTCATGATCAGATGGATTTCCATTTCCGGATCAGCCTGCATCATCTCCATGAGGCGCACACCGTAGATCGTTCCGGTCGCACCGGTGATACCAACGATAACCCTTTTCATGAAACATCCCCGACAGTTACCGTTCCACTATAGCGGAACCGGTAACCATGTCCACGCGCCGCCACGGCGCGGCGCGGTCCGCAGGCCCGGATGCGACAGAAACCAGGTTGGACCGACAGGTTTCTCACATTATATTAAAAGCCGAACGTAGCGGGACCACACGGACAATGGTGCGATGAGGCTCGAGGGCCGCAAGTTCAACGCCGCACCCGCAGCAGGTCGGGAGCAGGCTGGATGACAGAGATCGGGCGCAGGCGGTTTTGCGGAACGATGACCGCCATCGGTGCGATGACCGCCGTCCCGGGAGCGATTGCCGCCGGGATCCAGGACGACGAGCCTCGCGACGGATATCCGGCGATCGTCGGCAAACAGCAGACCTATTTCACCAAATACACGGACACGTTTCCCGATCTCGCGCGTGCGCACGGCCTTGGGTACACGGAGATCGTCGCTGCGAATCCGGGAATCGACCCTTGGGTACCGGGGACGAACACCAGGATCATCCTTCCGACCGCCCACATAGTTCCTGAGTCCGCACGCGAGGGCATCGTGCTCAACCTTGCGGACCAGCGTCTATATTTCTTCGAGCCCGACGGCACCTCCGTCCGCTCGGCACCGCTCGGCGTCGGAAGCGACGGATGGAACACGCCCACCGGGTCGACAACCATCATCCGCAAGGCGCGCAACCCGTCCTGGTATGTGCCCAAATCGATACGCTTGGAGCAGCCCGAACTTCCCCGCGTCGTCAGGCCCGGGCCGCACAACCCCCTTGGCAAGCACGCGCTCTATCTCGGTTGGCAGGCCTACCTGATCCACGGAACGAACAAGCCGTTCGGTATCGGACGGCGCGTAAGCCATGGCTGCGTCCGTCTCTATCCGGAAGACATCGCCTGGTTCTACGACAATCTCCCGGTTGGCACTCCGGTAGCGGTGGTCGATCAGGAGGTGAAGCTTGCCCGCCGGAACGGGCAAGTGTTCCTTGAGGTTCACCCGAGCCAGTCGCAGGCCGACGAAATCGAGCAGACTGGCCGGTTCACGCCATCGACGCCGGCAGAACTCGAATACAAAGTCCTGGATGCCGCAGGCAGCAGGCACGAGGCCATCCACTGGCAAACGGTGAAGCAGGCGGCTCGCGAGCGCCGCGGTATTCCGGTACCGGTGCTGTCGGGCTAGCAGCCGAAGCACCCCCTCGCGACCGAAGGGGCGCTCGGCAGCCGGCTACTTGCGCAGGTTCTTCTGGAAGATCCGGTCAGCCTTGTCGGCAGCCATCTTGGCTTCGCCGGCAGCTGTCTTGGCGTCGCTGGCTGCCTTGCCAGCGCTGCCGACCGCAGCGTTCGCCGCCTTGGTGGCCATCTCCGCAGCCTTGGTAGCCATCTCCGCAGCCTTGGTGGCCGCCATCGCCGCAGCCTTCGCATCGTTCGATGTCGCGACCGCCTGATCGATCCGCTCCAGTTCCGAGCAGCCCGTAGCGAGCAGGATGGTGGTCGCCGCAACAGCGATGAACTTGATGTGTCTCATGGACATTTTCTCCTTGAAGCTCCCCGATGGTCAGGATCGCGACCGAGCCGGCCGGACGGCTGCTTTATCGCAGCCCGCACCTGCCGACATCGGCGGGTTGACATGAGCGTACACTAAACACATCTGACGCGTCTCTGCAACACACTCGGGTTCCCCTGGATCGGCGCGCCGAAGCGTCCCCGGCCGGATCCGACCACTGTCCGCGGCATCGTCGCGGAACGCTTGGGCGCGTAATTCCCGCTCCCTTCCGATCGGGAGCAGATCACGGCAGCCCCGGTGCCCGGAAGTCCGCCACGCCACACGCTTGTCCGTCCCTGGCCGGCGGTGGCAGGCCGCAAGACGAACGCGGCCCGTCTTGGCAGAAACCGCCCTCGCGGGGTATTCTTTGTCGGCCCGCTGGTCACCGGTGCAACCGGAGGCTTTGCGGAACCCGCGCGGCACGGAGACCTGAAAATGCTGTTTACGTCCCTCATGAAATACGCGGTCCAGACCGGAGCCGTCCGCGTCATTGACGCGGCGGGAAACGACAGGGTCTACGGCGACGGTTCGCCGCCGGTCTGCACGGTGCGCATGAAGAAGGCAAGCCTCGACTACTCGCTGGCGATGAACCCGGCGCTGCATGTTCCGGAAGCGTACATGAACGGCGACCTCGTCATCGAGGATGGAACGCTCTATGACTTCATCGAGCTTGCGGCCCGCAACTACGGGCATGTCGAGAATTTTCCGCTGGCGAACGCGTTGCGCTGGATCGGCATCGGCAGCCGCAAGATCAAGCAATACAACCCGATCGGAGTCGCGCAGCGGAACGTCGCCCACCACTACGATCTGTCGGACGAGCTCTACGACCGCTTCCTCGACCGCGACAGACAGTATTCCTGTGCTTATTTTCTCGATCGCGACGAGGATATCGAAACGGCCCAGGCCAACAAGCGGCGCCATCTCGCATCCAAGCTTCTGCTCGATGAAGACGGCCTCAAAGTGCTTGACATCGGCTCGGGCTGGGGCGGGCTGGGCCTCTATATCGCCGGACTCGGAGATGCCGACGTGACCGGGGTTACCTTATCGACGGAACAGCACAAGGTCGCAAACGAACGCGCACACGCGGCCGGACTCGGCGAACGCGTCCGCTTCGAACTCCGCGACTACCGGACACTCGATTCTCAGTTCGACCGCATTGTCTCGGTAGGCATGTTCGAACATGTCGGCAAGCGGAACTTTGCCGAGTTCTTCGAGAAGCTGAGGGACCTGCTGACCGATGACGGGGTCGTTCTCCTGCATTCGATCGGCCGCCTCGACACACCGGCACCCATCAATCCGTTCATAAGGAAGTACATCTTCCCCGGCGCCGATCTTCCGGCACTGTCGGAGATCACGCCCATAATCGAGCGCACGGGCCTGCTGTGCACCGACATCGAGATCCTCCGTCTCCACTACGCCGAGACCCTGCGGCGATGGCACGAAGCCTTCTCGGCCCATCGCGAGGAGGTGGCGGAAATCTACGACGAGCGGTTCTGCCGTATGTGGGAACTCTATCTGATCATCTGCGAGATGGGCTTTCGCTACGAGAACCTGATGGTGCTCCAGATGCAACTCGCGAAGAGCCTGGAAGCGGTCCCGATCACCCGCGACTACATGTTCGAATGGGAGCGTGCCCAGGCCGCAAAGGAGCGCTCGCCCGCCCGCGATCTGGCCGCCTGACCGCCGGCCGCCGACGACCGAAACCGGGATCCATGTGCGGGGCCGGGCCGGGAAGGCTCCGGGGGGCGCCTGCCGCGCGGCAGCTTCAGCCGGCCGCGTACCGGGCAAGATACTCGGCCCGCTTCCTCATGAAGTCGTCGACCACCATGGCGCCCTCGACGCCCATGGCCTCGCTCTCCTCGCCGGACGGACCGACGCGCGCCTCGGCATAGCTCGGCCGCTCCTTCACCGCCTGCCACCAGGCCCGGGCATTGGGCCGCTCCGCCAGGCACGGTTCCGCCAGCGTCAACCCGTCCAGGCGTGCAACGAAGGTGGCAAGCTCGAGATCCGCAAGCGTGAACTGCTGCCCCATCAGCCAGGGTCCGCGCCTCGCGGTCGCCTTCTCGATTTTCGCGAAGATCCGTTCCCATGTCGCAATAGCGCGCAACGCGTACGGGGAATCCATACCCTCGAAGACGCAGGATTGCTGGCGCTGCGTGCGCTCGAGCACCGTCTGGCCGGCCCAGTAGGCGTTGCGCTCTTCCTCCGACATGGCCAATAACTTGGCGCGAAAAATGGCAACGAACGACAGCGAGGCGATGCCTTCGAAACCGCTCTCGTCGGCTTCCTTGATCCACTCCCGCATGTGCGCGATCTCGACGGGCGAGGTCGGCTTCAGCGGCGGATCGGGATACAGATCGTCCAGATAGTCACAGATAAGCGACGATTCCCGGATGACCGCGCCGTCATGGACCAGTGTCGGCACCTGGGCCTTCGGATTGAGCGCAAGGTAGGCGGGATCGAACTGTTCTCCCCTGAACAGGTGGACATGCCGGGGCACCCAGTCGGTCACGCCCTTCTCCGCCAGCAGCATCAGCGGGCGTTCGGCGCATATCGAATTTTCGAAATAGTAGAGTTCGAGCATGCCCGCTCCCCTGCCACTCATCCGCCACCGACTTCGGACGGCGGCGCCCCTGCGGGCTGGCGGAACAATACCGTCCGCCGCGCCGACGGCAAACTTGCGACCGGATCACCCCCATGCCAGCAGCAGCCCGGCCGGTGCTGCAACGAGGATCCCCGGGCGCGGACGGGACAAGCCTGTCCAAAACTGCCGAAAAGACGGTGAAGAAACCGTCCGCCGGGCGCGCATTTTTCACCCGCCGCAGGTTTCTCCGCTGTCCGCCGCGCTGCCGGCTGCTATAGTGGCGGCAGCTTTCCGCCGCCACCCGCCGTGCGGCATCCGGGCCGGAAAGACTACGCGGCGGGCGCCGCCCGGCCGGTTCTGCCCTCCCGGTCCGGCACAGGCGCAATATGCACGTACGGGAGTTCGACGTGGCCACTTCAATGATCGATATCGAGGAGAGCAAGGAAAGCTACCGCCAGCCGCCCAACAACATCGAGGCCGAAATGGGCCTTCTCGGCACCGTTCTCGGCAACAACCGCGCCTATGAACGCGTATCCGATTTCCTCGAACCGGATCATTTCTTCGACCCTATCCATGCCAAGATCTACGATGCCTGCCGACAACTCATCGAGCGCAACCAGCAGGCGAACCCGACGACACTGAAGCATTTCTTCGACGGGCCGGAATACGAGCAGATCGGCGGACATCGCTATCTTGCCGAACTGGCGGGCGCCAGCTTCACGATCATCAACGCGCAGAACTACGGGCGCCTGATCTATGATCTCTACCTGCGCCGGCAACTCATCGAGCTGGGCACCGACGTCGTCAACCACGCCTATTCGCATGACCCGGATGAGCATGCCACCAACCAGATCGAGGTCGCCGAGCAGGGCCTCTTCAACCTCGCCACCAGCGGCAACGTCGATGGCGGCTTCCAGAGTTTCTCCGATTCGATCAAGGACGCGGTCGAGATGGCGGCGAACGCCTTCAACCGCGAGACGGCCTTCGCAGGCGTCCCCACGGGATTTCACAAGCTCGACCTGCTGCTCGGCGGCCTGCACAAATCCGATCTTGTCGTGCTCGCAGGCCGCCCCGGCATGGGCAAGACGGCGCTCGCGACCAATATCGCGTTCAATGTCGCGACCAAGCCGGACATGTTCACTGACGACGACGGCATCGATAGGCCGGTCACCAGCCCCGTCGTCGGTTTCTTCTCGCTCGAGATGTCGTCCCAACAGTTGGCGACCAGGGTGCTCGCGGAGAATGCCGCGATCGCATCGGACAAGATACGCCGGGGCGAACTCAACCAGCCCCAGTTCGACGACCTTGTGCGCACAAGCCAGCGGTTGCAGGCCACACCACTCTATATCGACGACACCCCCGCGCTGTCCGTGTCGGCGCTCAGGACGCGCGCGCGGCGGCTCAAGCGCAGGCCCGAGGGCCTCGGACTGGTCGTCGTCGACTATCTGCAGCTCGTCCATCCCGCCCGGACCGGCCGTGAGCTCAACCGCGTCCAGGAGATCTCCGAGATCACCCGCGGACTTAAGGCGCTCGCCAAGGAGCTCGACGTGCCGGTGCTCGCGCTTTCGCAGCTCAGCCGCGCCGTCGAGCAGCGCGACGACAAGCGTCCCCAACTCTCCGACCTTCGCGATTCGGGGACCATCGAGCAGGATGCCGACGTCGTGATGTTCGTCTACCGCGAGGAATATTACCTCCAGGGCAGGAGGCCCGGCGAACGGCCCGACTGGACAGCCGAGAAACGCCAGCAGAAGCAGCAGGACTGGGAGAACGCCATCGAGGCGGCCCGCGGCAAGGCCGAAATCATCATCGCCAAGTCGCGTCACGGGCCGACCGACACGATCGAGCTGCGATTCCACAGCGAAGCCACCAAGTTCGACAATCCCGAAGACAGTGACGGCGGACCGGCCCCGCCGGACGGCAACACGTACTGAGAATGACCACCGGACACGGTGCCGCAGCGACCCTGACCATCGACCTCGGCGCCGTCGCCGCAAACTGGCGCCTCCTGCGCGACCTCTCGCGGCCGGCCGAATGCGCCGCGGTCGTCAAGGCCGACGGCTATGGCCTCGGACTCGAACAGGTCGCCCGCGCCGTCCGCGCCGCCGGTTGCAGACGCTTCTTCGTCGCACGCGCCGAAGAGGGGCTGGCGTTGCGCGAGGCCCTGGGTGGCGACGGTGCGATCTACGTCCTCGACGGTCCGGGCCGGCCTGCCGACGCGCCGGCGTTCGAGGCGGCAGGCCTGATTCCGGTCCTCAACTCTCCCGAGGACATCGCGGCCTGGGCCGCGGATTCCGGCGCCGACCGGCCGCGGCGGGGGATTCTCGCCGTCGACACGGGCATGAACAGGCTCGGGCTTTCGCCGCCCGAGATGCGTGACCTGACCTCCCGCTCCGGTGCCCTCGACGGTTTGGAGATCGATTTCGTCATGAGCCACCTCGCCTGCGGCGAGGAACGGGACCATCCCGTGAACGGGCTGCAGCGCGCCCTGTTCGACGAGTTGCGGGCGCCGCTAGCCGGGGTCGCCGCCTCGCTTGCCAATTCCGCCGGCATCTTTCTCGGCCCCGACTACCATTATGCGCTGACGCGTCCTGGCGCGGCGATCTACGGAATCTCGGCCGCGACCGGCGCTCCGCGAAGGATGCGCGAGGTCGTGCGCCTGAAGGCCCCGATCCTGCAGATACGGACCGTTGACCGCGATTCGACGGTCGGATACGGTGCGACTTGTCGCGTCCCGAGGGGCGCCAGGCTCGCCACGGTGGCCGCGGGCTATGCCGACGGATACCTCCGGGCGCTCGGAAATCGCGGTCACGGATATGTCGGCGCCACCAGGGTGCCGGTGGTGGGGCGCGTGTCGATGGATCTCGTCACGTTCGACATTTCCGACACGCCGGAAGGCGGCGTGAAGCCGGGCGATCACGTCGATCTGATCTGCGGGCGCCATACCATCGACGACCTTGCGGCGGAAGCGGGCACCATCGGCTACGAAATCCTGACCGCGATGGGACGGCGCTACCGGCGGCGCTACGAGAACGGGGACAGCTCAGGGACATGACCGTTCTCGCCGCCATCGGACGCGTCTTCATAGGCTTTCTCGCCGCGACCGGCCGCCTGACCTTGTTCGGCGCAACCGGCGTCAGCCATATCTTCCGGCCTCCGTTCTATCCTGGCCTGATCTTCAGGCAGATCGTGGAAATCGGCTACTATTCCCTTCCCGTCGTCGGGCTCACCGCAGTGTTCACCGGCATGGTCCTGGCACTCCAGAGCTACACCGGGTTCGCCCGCTTCAACGCCGAGAGCGCGGTCGCCACCGTCGTCGTCCTGTCGATCACCCGGGAACTTGCGCCGGTCCTTGCCGGACTCATGGTGGCGGGACGCATAGGTGCGGCTATGGCCGCCGAGATCGGCACCATGCGGGTGACCGAGCAGATCGACGCCCTTTCGACGCTGGCCACCAACCCCTACAAGTACCTGATCGCGCCACGCCTGCTTGCCGGAACGCTGATGCTGCCCTGCTGCGTCCTCGTCGCCGACATCATCGGCGTGTTCGGCGGCTATCTGATTTCCGTGCACAAGCTTGGCTTCAACGGCGGCGCCTACATCGACAACACCTGGAAGTTCCTCGAGATTCTCGATGTCGTATCCGGCCTCGCCAAGGCCGCCGTCTTCGGTTTCCTGATCGCGCTCATGGGCTGCTATCACGGTTATCACTCGCGCGGCGGCGCCCAGGGCGTTGGCGCTGCGACGACCAATGCTGTGGTGTCGGCCTCGATCCTGATCCTGGCCTCGAACTATCTCATCACCGAGGCCTTCTTCGCCCAATGATCGGGCGGTCCCCGAAGATCGTGATCCGAGGACTCGAGAAGTCCTTTGGCGCCAAGGCCGTGCTCCAGGGCCTCGACCTCGATGTGCTGGAGGGCGAGAGCCTCGTCGTCATCGGCGCGTCGGGCAGCGGAAAGTCGGTGCTGATCAAGAACATCGTGGGCATTCTCGCTCCCGATGCCGGCTCCATCCGGTATGACGGGATGGAGATCGCAAGCCTCGCGGGAAACGCGCGGGATCGCATCAATCGCGGGATCGGCATGCTGTTCCAGAACGGAGCGCTCTTCGACTCCCTCCCGCTGTGGGAAAACGTCGCGTTCCCGCTCCTGTCGACGCGCACCATGGCCAGATCCGGGGCCCGCGCACGGTCGATCGAACTGCTGCGCGAGGTCGGGCTCGGCCCCGAGACCGCCGACCGCTATCCCGCCGACATCTCGGTCGGCGCACAGAAGCGGGTGGGCCTCGCCCGCGCCATCGCCACCGCTCCCGAAATGCTCTTCTTCGACGAGCCGACCACCGGCATCGACCCCATCATGGGCGCGGTCATCGACCGCCTGATCGTGAAATGCGTCCGCGACCTCGGGGCTACGGCGCTGACCATCACCCACGACATGGACAGCGCCCGCCGCATTGGCGACCGCATTGCGATGATTCATGACGGCAAGGTGGTCTGGATCGGAAATGTCGAAGATATCGCCCGCAGCGGCAACGCCGTTGTCGACGCCTTCGTGCGTGGAGCGCCCGCGGCGCGGGGAACAGGAGTTTAGACCGCGTGGCGCGCCCGGCATCGCGCTTCGTCTGCCAGAGCTGCGCCGCCGTCTACGGCAAATGGCAGGGCCGGTGCGACTCCTGCAGCCAATGGAACACCATCGCCGAAGACGTGACCGGGCACGCGGGCGGCGCGGTTCCGGGATCGGGTGAAGGACGCCGGATACCTCTTGCGCCTCTCGCCGGGACCGCAGGCGCACCGCCGCGCCTGACCACCGGGCTTGCGGAATTCGACCGCGTGAGCGGCGGCGGACTGGTGGCAGGCTCGGCGATACTGGTCGGCGGCGACCCCGGAATCGGCAAGTCGACCCTGCTCATGCAGGTCGCAGGCGCGGTGTCCCACGCAGCGGCCTGCGTCTACATCTCGGGCGAAGAGGCGGTCGACCAGGTACGCATGCGCGCCGAGCGGCTGGGCCTCTCGGGCGCTCCGGTGCAGGTTGCCGCGGCAACCAACATTCGCGATATCGCGGCGACCTTCGACGCCGCAGACACGCCGCGGCTGCTCGTCGTCGATTCCATCCAGACCATGCATCTCGACAGTCTCGAGTCCGCGCCGGGCACCGTGTCACAGGTACGGGCGGCGGCCGACGTGCTGATCCGGCTTGCGAAGCGGCGCGGCTTCAGCCTGATTCTGGTCGGCCATGTCACCAAGGAGGGAACCATCGCCGGTCCCCGCGTCCTCGAGCACATGGTGGACACCGTGCTGTATTTCGAGGGCGACCGGGGCCACCATTTCAGGATATTGCGCGCGATCAAGAACCGATTCGGACCGACCGACGAGATCGGCGTCTTCGAGATGACTGGCGCAGGGCTGGTCGAGGTCGGGAACCCGTCGGCCCTTTTTCTCGCGCAGCATCGGGACGCCGTTGCCGGAAATGCCGTGTTCGCGGCCATCGAGGGCACCCGGCCCGTACTCGTCGAGATACAGGCGCTGGTGGCCGCGGCGGCGCCCGGAACGCCGCGGCGGGCGGTCATCGGCTGGGATGCGGGACGGCTCGCCATGGTTCTCGCCGTCCTCGAGGCGCGGTGCGGCATCAGCCTTGCCGGCCGCGACGTATTTCTCAACGTCGTTGGCGGGTTGCGCGTCTCCGAGCCGGCCGCGGACCTCGCGGTTGCCGCAGCACTGATTTCGGCTACACTCGACGATCCGGTCGCTTCCAGCACGATCGTCATCGGCGAAATCGGACTCTCCGGCGAGGTGCGGTCGGTGACCCAGACGGGCCTGCGTCTCCGGGAAGCGTCCAAGCTCGGATTCGGGGCTGCATGGATACCGGCGCGACAGGCCGGCAGCCGTGATGTCGATAGGGCGGATGTTCCCGAGATGAAGATTGTCGAGATCAGCCGGTTGCGGGACCTAGCCAGCCTTTTCGGACGGGCCGGCGGCGCCATCCCGGAAACAGTGCGATGAGTGCGGCAGATATCCTGGTTGCGGCCGTGATCGTCGTCTCGGGCTTGTTTGCCTTCCGCCTCGGGCTGGTGCATGTCGTATTGTGGCTTGCCGGCTGGGTTGGCGCGACGGTGGCGACCATCTATGGATTTCCGCACCTCAGCCCATTCGCCAGACAGTGGATGGGCGACGGGGTTGCAGCCGACATCGTCGCGGGAGCGGCGCTGTTCCTGGTCAGCCTGGTCGTGCTCACCTACGTCAAGCATGCGCTCGCCGGCCGCGTCCGCCGAAGCGCCGTCGGGCCGCTCGACCGGACGCTCGGACTCGCGGTCGGGCTGGTTCTCGGCATCACCATTGTCAGCGGTGCCTACATTGCCGGGCGGCACTTTGGACTGTCCGATAACTGGGAGTTCTACCGCGATGCCCGCTCGCTGCCGCTGGTGCGGCAGGCGGCCGGGCTTATCGTGGCCCTGGCGCCCCCCGACTGGGCGGAAATACCCTCTTCCGCTCCCGTGCCGGACCCCGAGCAGCAGTTCCGGACCCTGTTGTCGCCACAGACAAAATCCGAACCACCGAAAACCGAACCGGGTTACAATGCCGAGGAGCGCCGGGAGATGGACCGGCTCTTCAACACGCAGCGATAGGCATGGCATACGCCTCACCACCCGCGAACGAATCCGGCGCCGACAAGCCGCGTGAGGAATGCGGCGTTTTCGGCATTCACGGTCATGCCGATGCGGCGGCGCTGATCGCGCTCGGCCTCCATGCCCTGCAGCATCGGGGGCAGGAGGCAGCCGGCATCGTGACTTTCGAGGACGGGCGCTTCTTCAGCCATCGGGGACCCGGCAACATCGCCGACAATTTCGGCGACGAGTCCGTCATCCGCGGGCTGCAGGGCAATATCGGGATCGGCCACAATCGCTATTCGACCACCGGTGAAACGCTTGCCCGGAACATCCAGCCGCTCTTTGCCGACCTCGCGTCGGGCGGCTTCGCCATCGCCCATAACGGCAATCTCACCAACGCCCTCACCATAAGGCGGAAACTCGTGGCTGACGGCTGCCTGTTCCAGTCGACGACCGACACCGAGGTCCTCATTCATCTGATCGCGACCAGCAGGGCGGAATCGCTCGTCGAGCGCATGGTGGCGGCGCTCGGGCAGGTCGAGGGCGCATATTCGCTGGCCGCTCTGCATAACGATACGCTGATCGGCGTTCGCGATCCCCACGGCATCCGCCCGCTGGTCCTCGGGCGTCTCGAGAACAGCCACGTGCTGGCCTCCGAGACCTGCGCCCTCGACATCATCGGCGCCAGCTACGTCCGGGATATCGCGCCCGGCGAGATGATCCTGATTGACTCCGACGGCGTACGGACAGCCCACCCCTTCACACCACAGCCGCACCGGTTCTGCGTCTTCGAGTACATCTATTTTGCTCGGCCCGACAGCACCATCGAGGGACGGAACGTCTACGAATCGCGGAAGCGCATCGGCATCGAGCTTGCGCGGGAAACCCATATTCCGGCCGACATCGTCGTTCCGGTGCCCGACTCCGGCGTCCCGGCGGCGCTCGGCTATGCCGAGCAGTCCGGGATTCCCTACGAGCTCGGAATCATCCGCAACCATTATGTGGGCCGCACCTTCATCGAACCGACAGAGCGCATCCGCCATCTCGGCGTCAAGCTCAAGCACAACGCCAACAACGAAGTCATCCGGGACAAGCGCGTCGTGCTGGTCGATGACAGCATCGTTCGGGGGACCACCTCGACCAAGATTGTCGAGATGGTCCGCGCGGCGGGCGCGCGCAGCGTACATATGCGCATAGCGAGCCCGCCGACCGCGAATTCCTGTTTTTACGGCGTCGACACGCCCGACCGCAGCGAACTCTTCGCCGCGCAGAATACCGTCGAGGAAATGGCGCGCATCATCGGCGTCGACAGCCTTGCCTTCCTCTCGATCGACGGCCTCTACCGCGCGATGGGTGAGACCGGCCGCGATCCGGACTCGCCCGGATATTGCGACGCCTGCTTCACAGGCGACTACCCGGTCCGGTTGACAGACCTGTCCGGCCGCAAAGCGGACGGGCAGCTCTCCTTCATGACGCGACTCGCGTGACCGCCGGCATTCTCGAAGGCCGCATCGCCCTGATCACCGGAGCCTCGCGGGGTATTGGCGCGGCGGTGGCACGGCGATTTGCTGCCGAAGGCGCCCATGTCGTTCTGACCGCGCGCACCCGGGGCGCGCTTGAGGAGGTGGACGACGAGATCCGGGCCGCACAGGGCGGTCGGGCGACGTTGATCGAGCTTGATCTTGCGGACTTCGATCGGGTCGACGGCATGGGTCCGACCCTCGCGGAGCGTTTCGGCAGGCTCGACATCCTTGTCGCCAATGCCGGCGCACTCGGCGAACTGGCGCCGGTCCAGGACATCGACGTGGCACGGTGGACGGAAGCCTTCGACGTCAATCTGCATGCCAACTGGCGCCTCATCCGTACGCTCGCGCCGTTGCTGGGCGCGTCCGACTCGGGACGCGCGATATTCGTCTCCGCGGCCGTTGCGCAGAGCCGGCGTCCCTACTGGGGAGCCTATGCGGCGAGCAAGTCGGCCCTTGAGGCCATGGTCGCCTGCTGGGCCGCGGAAACCCGCCGCACCCCGATTCGGGTCAACATCGTGCAGCCGGGCGCCACGCGGACGCGCCTGCGTGCCCAGGCTTATCCCGGTGAGGATCCGGCAACCCTGAAATCGCCCGAGTCCGTTGCCGGCCTGTTCGTCGAGCTGGCGTCGCCGGCATGCCAGCGCCACGGCGAGACAATCCTGCCCGATCCCTGACCGCGCGCTCTTGCGGTCAGCCCGCCGCTCCATTCGCGGCCCGGGATCGGAAAGCAGCCCCGTCCGGCGCACGCCGCCGAAAGGTGGCCGACCCGCAGCGATGTTCCGCTGCCGACGGAACCCCGCCCCGCCGCCTGCGAAACCGTCCTGCCCCTCGACAGGCAACCGCCGTTTTCCGGGCTTCGCCGCCAGCGCCGCGCTCCCGTCCTTCGCGCTCTCGGCCAGCAAGGAGAGAACGGCCGCGAAGGTCGTCCGATGACAATTCCGCCCTACCTGCTCCGATCGACCGCGTAAGGGTTGTCCTGGCGCCGGAGCTGAATTCGGATGGGGACACCGGGAAACCCGAAACTGCTGCGGATATCGTTGACAAGATAGCGAATGTACGACTCGGGTACGCCGCGCGGCCGGTTGACGAACACCGCGAAGGTGGGAGGGCGCACACCCGACTGGGTGACGTAGCGGATACGGACCCGGCTGCCCCGGTGAAGCGGCGGCGGGTGACGCTCGACGACCTCTGCGACCCAGCGATTTAGCGGTCCCGTCGCGACACGGCGGTTCCAGATCTCATGAGCGGACAGCACCCGGGGGAGAAGGTCTTCGACGCCCTTGCCGGTAAGCGCCGACAGCGTGACGACAGGCACGCCGCGGACCTGCGGCAACGAGATCTCGAGACGGTCACGCAGGCGGCCTATCGCTGCACGGCTGTCATCGACCGCATCCCACTTGTTGACGGCGATGACGATCGCACGCCCTTCGTCGATCACGTGGCGTGCAATCACCAGATCCTGCCGTTCGGGCATCTGGTTCGCGTCGACCACCAGCACCACGACATGGGAGAGGCGAATGGCTTCCAGAGTATCGCCGACCGACAGTTTCTCGAGCCGCTCAGCTATTCGCGCTTTGCGCCGCAGTCCCGCAGTGTCGACGAGTTCGAACTGCCGGCCGTCCCAGGTCCAGCGCACGGCAATGGCATCGTGCGTCGTACCCGGCTCCGAGCCCGTGATGACACGCTCTTCGCCGAGGAGCCGGTTCAGAAGGGTGGACTTGCCGACATTCGGCCGCCCCGCGATCACCAGGCGCAACGGGCCCTGACCCCCGTCGCCGTTCGCTTCGGATCCTTCCGGCGGAAGTCCGTCTTCGCCGGTGGGATCAGGCGGCAGCGCGCTGCGAAACCGGTCCCGGAGCGCCAGTTCGAGCTCCGGCATCCCGATTCCGTGTTCTGCAGCGACAGCAACCGGCGGCCCCAGGCCGAGCCGGGCGCACTCCAGGACTCTGGCGTCTGCGGCACGGGACTCACACTTGTTCGCGACAAGGATCGACGGAGTTCCGTCCCGCCTGACCTGTCTGGCGAAGAATTCGTCCACGGGCGTGACGCCGGCCCTGGCGTCCACCACCAGCAACACGACATCGGCGGAGAGGGCAGCGCACCGGGCCTGTTCCTGCATCGCGCCGAGGAGTTCCGTGGCGGGCGCCTCTTCAAGGCCAGCCGTATCGACCGCGGTGAATTCCAGCTGCCCGATTCGCGCCTCGCCCTCCCTGCGGTCCCTGGTCACGCCGGGCGTCGGCGCAACCAGCGCGCGACGGGATCCGACCAAGCGATTGAACAGGGTCGATTTGCCGACGTTGGGCCGCCCCAGAATGGCGACAACCGGTTTCATGGCCCGGGACTCAGCGCAGGGCTGTCAGGAGGGCATTCTCGGTGAGCACGAACAGCGTCTCCCCGGCAACAGCCGGGGGAATCAGCACCGGCCCTGGAGCCGCGGCGCGACCAACGATTTCTCCGTCCCGTGGCGACAGCAGCAGGATTTCACCGTTGCTGTTGGCAACAACCAGTCTTCCGCCGGCAAGAACCGGACCGGTCCAGAGTATCTCGTCCTCGCGGTCCTTCTCGTCCTCGTAGCGCGGCAGCTGCTTCACCCAACGCACCAGTCCGCCACGACGGGTCAGGCAAACCAGCGCCGCCTCGCCCGTCATCACGTAGACGAAGTCCCCTGCCACCCACGGGCCGTGCACGCCTCCGACCCGAGCCACCCAGAGCCGGCCGCCCGTCCGGAGGTCCACGGCCATCGTGCGACCGGCGTGGCTGACGACATAGACCACGCCGCGGTCGATCACCGGCCAGCCGCGAATGTGCGCGAGCGAGGTAATGGCATCCGACCGCCGAACTGCCGCGAGCGATTCGGTCCACACCACACGGCCGTTCTCGACCCGCAACGCCGCGACCTCGCCGGAACTGTACGGGGCGACCACGACCCCGGAACCGGCAGCCGGCGCAGCGGCGCCGACCAGTCTCGCAACTTCGCTCAGGCCCGGATAGTTCCAGAGTTCACTGCCGTCGCCAGCATCGAGCGCAAAGAGCTGGTCGGCAACGGTAAGGACGAACACCCGCCCGTTACTGACTGTCGGCGCAGCCCTCAGCGGCGCATTCAGCGCCCTTCGCCAGATCTCCGTGCCGTCCGCAGCCGAGAGCGAGACGACATGAGAGAACCCGGTCGTGGCAAAGACCCGGCCCTGCGCCACGGCCAGCCCGCCGCCGAGTATGCCGTCGTCGTCGTCGTCGTCGCGAACGAGAGTGACGCGCCACAGCACGTCGCCGCTTCCGGCATCGAAAGCGCTCACCGCAGCATCGGCGTCAATCGTGAAGACGCGGCCACCGGAAATCACCGGCTGGCCGAGAATCTTGGCGCCGCCTCCCGAGCCGGCGCCGGCGTCACCGCTCCACAGGGCCGCAAACTCGCCGGAAGCTGCCACATGCCGCATTGCGTGACCCGGCTCGCCCCCTTCCTGGGGCCAGTTCGCGTTGACGCGCTGATCCGGCAGCGTTACCGCAACGTTCGCAACCTGCCCGTCAGGGGATGGAACGCCAATGCGGTCGAGAATCGACACGCGTTCTCCGGCCAGCTTGTCCTCTTCGGATTCTCCGAACCAGCCGGAACATCCGGACAACGCCAGCACCGCCAGAAGGATCACAACCGCACGTGATTCCGTCATCGCCGAACTCTCCGGTTGTTCTCAGGAAGCCCCGAGAATGTTCAGCATTTGCGCCGCGCGCGTCCGGATTCCCGGAGGCGTTTCGGCATCGTCGACGAGCTTGCGATAGTACGACACTGCCGCCTCTTGGTCACCTGCCCGCTGGGCCACCATGGCGAGTATTTCCTGCGCGATATGGCGGTAGGCCGCTCCCGGCCCGGTCAGCGGAGCGATTCTTTCCGAAATCGCATCCGGGGGGATTTCCCTCACCCTGAGGGCCTGCAGGCCGGCAAGGACGGTCGCCAGCCCACGAAGGGAGGGCGGCGTGTCGCGGTCGACCGCGAGCCTGTCATAGATGTCGACGGCCGACGCGTGGTCGCCGCCGGCAGCGCGAATCGACGCTTGGTGGAACCGGGACAACACGCCGTAGCCGGCACTGGCGCTCAACGCGGCAAATGCACCTTCCGCCTGCTCTATCCTGCCCTCGCGCACGAGTCGGGTGGCAGCGCTGAACTCAAGTCCCCCGGCCTCCTGCTGAGAGACTCTGTAACTGCTCCAGCCTTGCCAAGCTGCTACTGCCGCGACGACGACTACGGCGCCGGCGATGAGGTATTTTCCGTACTGGCGCCACAGCCTCTCGTAGCGCTCCTGTCTCAGCTCCTCATCGACCTCTCGAAAGATGTCGCCCACTAGGCTGCTCCGGATTCCCTGACAAAACGGCCGCCAACATAACGAATGGCTCGAGCGCGGGCAACGTCAGCGCTCCTGCCACGGATTTCCCGAATGGCGGTTGCGGCCCGGCGCCCGGTCGCTGCCGTGCAGCCTGGACCGCCTGCCCCTGCAACGCCTGCCGCCAGGACACGGAAGCGCGGTTTGAACGGCGCGGAACGCGAATATGCCGGCTGATGTCCCCGGTCGGCGCTTCCGCGGAGCTCTAGGTCATGATCGGCACAGTCTTGAAAATTGCGCTCGCATCCCCAAATGGATATCCATACTTATGACATGTTGGCGCGGGTGGTCGCCTCATCGCCCGTGGATTCGGTTCCCGACGCTACCAAGCGAACCTAGACCATCATGTCCTTGGTGGCAGCCGGTCACGCTTGCGACAGGCTCTGGAAACAAGCGCCGGCTGCGGACGGGGACCGAAAACACTCCGGAGAGTTGGAGAGATGGGCACGATATGCGTCCCGGACGAACTTTCCGGTTTTTCCGGACAGATGGAGGGGGTGCTCGCCGCGCTGCTGCCATCGCAGCGCGGACCGGAAGAGAAATTGTACGAAGCGATGTCGTACGCGGTGCTCGGCGGAGGCAAGTATCTGCGTCCCTACATCGTGGAGACCTCGGCGAGCATGTTCGGAGTACCGGCGGCGCAGCGCAGGAGAGTTGGCGCCGCCGTCGAGATGATCCACGCCTATTCCCTGGTGCACGACGATCTGCCGGCGCTGGATGACGATGACTTGCGCCGCGGGAAGCCGTCATGCCACAAGGCTTTCGACGAGGCGACAGCGATACTGGCGGGAGACGCGCTGCACAGCCTCGCATTCGAGACCCTGGCAGAACCTGACACCCATCCCGACACCGGCGTCCGGGCAGATCTGGCAGCCACCCTTGCCGCCGCTATCGGCCCCCGGGGGATGGTGGGCGGGCAGATGATCGACCTTGAGAGCGAACATGTGGCCGTCGGAGCCGATGTCGCGACGAGGCTGGCCCGGCTCAAGACTGGTGCCCTGTTCTCCTTTTCCGCCACGGCTGGCGCCATACTGGGGCAGGCGCATCGCGAGGCCCGCGAGGCGCTCCAGACTTTCGGTTCCGAGTTGGGGCTCGCTTTCCAGATCGTCGACGACCTTCTCGATGTCGAAGGTGACGAGGCGGCGCTGGGCAAGAAGGTCCACAAGGACATGACCGCCGGCAAGGCGACCTTCATCTCGATCCTCGGAATCGAGGGCGCGAGGCGCGAAGTCCGGCGCATCGCCGATTCGGCACTCGCGAATCTCGAAATGTTCGGCGAGCGCGGACGCGCTCTCAGGGCAATCGCCGAATACGTGCTGAAACGCGACCGCTGACAGGTCTTGACGGCCCCGGCATCAGATCAGCGCATCAAAGGACGGACAATGCCAGACACACCACTGCTTGACATCGTCAACGAGCCACGAGACCTGAGGAAACTCAGGCCCGATCAGCTGCGCCAGTTTGCCGACGAGTTGCGGGCCGAAACCATTGATGCGGTTTCCGTGACCGGTGGACATTTGGGCGCCGGCCTCGGGGTTGTCGAGCTTACCGTGGCGCTTCACTACCTGTTCAACACTCCGGACGACCGGATCGTCTGGGATGTCGGGCACCAGGTCTATCCGCACAAGATCCTGACCGGGCGCCGCGACCGGATCCGCACGCTTCGCCAGGGCGACGGGCTGTCGGGTTTCACCAAGCGCGCGGAAAGCGAATATGACCCCTTCGGTGCCGCCCATGCCTCGACATCGATCTCGGCGGCGCTCGGCTTTTCTGTGGGGCGTGACCTGCAGGGCGGAAAGAACAAGGTGGTGGCGGTGATCGGCGACGGCGCGATGACCGGTGGCATGGCGTTCGAAGGGCTCAACAACGCTGGCGCGATGGACAACAAGCTCATCGTCATCCTCAACGACAACGACATGTCGATCGCGCCCCCGGTCGGAGCGTTGTCGGCCTATCTGTCGCGGCTGATTTCCTCCAAATCCTACCGTTCCCTGCGCGACATCGGGCTTCACCTGTCCGAGCGGTTTCCAAGAACGGTCAAGAAGTCCGCGCAGCGGGCGGAAAGCTATGTCCGCGGCATGCTGACCGGCGGCACTCTGTTCGAGGAACTCGGCTGCTTCTATGTCGGACCGATTGACGGCCACAATTTGGACCATCTCGTCCCGGTGCTGCGCAACGTCCGTGACGACGAGGCCGACGGCCCGGTTCTGGTTCACGTGATCACCCAGAAGGGCAAAGGCTATGCGCCGGCGGAGAGTTCGGCAGACAACTATCACGGCGTCGGCAAGTTCGATGTCGCCACCGGAGAGTTCGCCGGCAGCGGGTCCAACCTGCCGAGCTATACCCGCGTATTCGCGGACAGTCTCATCGACCAGGCGCGGCGCGACGACCGCATCGTGGCGATCACCGCGGCGATGCCGTCCGGCACGGGCATCGACCGCTTCGGCCAGGTGTTTCCGGACCGCACCTTCGATGTCGGCCTTGCCGAACAGCATGCGGTTACCTTCGCTGCCGGCCTTGCCGCCGAGGGCATGAAGCCGTTCGCCGCCATTTACTCGACGTTCCTGCAGCGAGCCTTCGACCAGATCGTCCACGATGTCGCAATCCAGGAACTGCCTGTGCGCTTCGCGCTCGATCGGGCAGGATATGTGGGCGCCGACGGACAGACGCATTGCGGGGCTTTCGACATCGCCTATATGGGGTGTCTTCCGGGAATGGTGTTGATGGCCGCAGCAGACGAAGGCGAACTGGTCAGGATGGTGGCCACCGCGGCGGCGATAGACGATCGGCCGAGCGCCTTCCGGTATCCGCGCGGCAGTGGTGTCGGCGCTCCGCTTCCCGAGCATCCCGAGGCGCTCGAAATAGGCAAGGGACGGATCGTGCAGGAGGGTACGCAGGTCGCGCTGCTGTCCTACGGCGCGCGTCTTCAGGACTGCCTCGAGGCAGCCAGCACGCTCGAAACGCACAACCTGTCGACGACAGTCGCCGACGCGCGTTTCGCGAAACCCCTCGACGAACAGCTTGTCACCGATCTCGCGGCCAATCACCAGATCCTGGTAACCATCGAGGAGGGTTCGATCGGCGGTTTCGCCACCCAGGTAATGCATGTGCTGGCGCGGGAGGGGATCTTTGACGCCGGGCTGGTGTTCCGGCCGATCGTGATGCCGGACGCGTTTCTCGACCAGGACACCCCGCAGCGACAGGTGCAGAGCGCCGGGCTCGATGCGGCAAGCATAGTGACGACCGTTCTCTTGGCCCTTGGGCGGGAAGAGAGCCTGAAGATCGCGCGGCAGGGTTGAGGATGCGGGCGCCCGGAAACAGCCCCCGGCGGGAGGGGCCGCAGCACCGGTCCGGGCGTGGCCTGCGGCTGTCCAGGGTGGTTGCGGTCGTCCCGGACGCAGCCCCGCCATGCGTCCTGCTGCCTGCAAGGCCGACGGCAACCGTAGCCGTCGGCCCCGCGGAACGGGCGAGGGAGGCCGCAACCAGGTGAACCCAACGCATCGGCCCGTGTCCGGTGCCCGCGGCCCGGCCGACGACGGGGCCGATCCCTGGGCCCATGTCCATCGCGTCGTCGCGCAGTCGGGAACGTCGTTCCTCTGGGGGATGAGGGTGCAGGCGGCGGAACGGCGCCGTGCCGTCTATGCCATCTACGCTTTCTGCCGCGAAGTCGACGACGTCGGCGACGAGCCGGGCGAACTGGTTGACAAGAAGCGCGCTCTTGCGGCCTGGCGCGAAGAGATCGCCCTGCTCTTTTCGGGAACGCCGAGACGGCCGACCACGAAGGCGCTGCTCCAGCCGGTGCGGCGCTTCGATCTCCCGGAGCAGGAATTCCTTGCCATCATCGATGGCGTGGAAATCGACACCGTGCAGTCAGTGCGGATGGCGGATCTCGACGATCTCCTGCAATACTGCCGCAAGGTCGCCGGCGCGGTCGGCATGCTCCTGATCCGCGCCTTCGGCGTGCCGGAGCACCCCGCGCCCCGGGTTGCGGAAACGCTCGGCTATGCGCTTCAGCTGACCAACATCCTGCGCGACCTGCGCAAGGACGCCGGACTGCAACGCATCTATCTGCCCATGGACATGCTCGCCCGGCACGGCGTCCCGACACATTCGGCGAGTGCTGCCCTCGCGCATCCCGGCCTGGCAGACGTCTGCGCGGAACTGGCCGCGATCGCGCGGGGATATTACGGCGAGGCCGACAGGCTGCTGGCCGAGGAGATCGGATACCGGCGCATGCGCCCGGCAGTGGTGATGATGAAGGTCTACCGCGAGATGCTCGATCTCCTCGAGAAACGGGGCTGGAATTCCATCGACAGCCCCGTCCGGGTCACACAGTTCCGGAAAATCTGGCTTGGCCTGCGTTATGGGCTGTTCTGACCGCTGCCCTCCGACCACCCATGTTGTCGGCGCCGGAATGGCAGGCCTGGCTGCCGCCATCCTGCTCGCGCGCCAAGGCCACGCCGTGACGCTTCACGAGGCTGCCGGCACCGCTGGCGGACGCTGCAGGTCCTTCGTCGACAGCAGCCTCGACTGCGTGATCGACAACGGAAACCATCTCCTGCTGAGCGGCAACCGCGAGACGATGCGCTATCTCGAGACCATCGGGGCCGACGACATGCTGGCTGGCCCCGCGTCGGCCTGTTTTCCGTTTCTCGACCTGCGTACCGGCCAGAGATGGCTGCTGCGGCCCAATGCCGGGCGCCTGCCCTGGTGGATCCTCGATTCCCGGCGGCGCGTGCCGGGCACGGTTTTCGCGGACTACCTTCCCGGACTGCGGCTGGCGCTGGCCGGCAACAACCGGACAGTGACGGACTGCGTCGGCAACGGCGGCGTTTTGTTCGAGAGGTTCTGGGAACCGCTTGCAGTCGCCGCGCTGAACACGCCGGCGGAATTCGGCGCGGCACGCCTCTTGCGCCCGGTCCTCGGCGAGACCTTCGCGCGCGGCGAAGCCGCCTGCCGGCCGCGGATCGCCAGGACCGGCCTCTCTGATACGTTCGTAACTCCGGCTCTCGGGTTTCTCGACCGTCACGGAGCCGTCGTCCGGTTCAACAGCCGGCTGCGCGCGATCGGCCGCGCACACGGCCGCGCGGAGCGCCTCGAGTTCGGCCACGAAACGGTGATGCTGGAAGAGAACGACAGCGTCATTCTCGCCGTTCCCCCGGCGGCAGCGACCAATCTCGTTCCGGGCCTCGACGCTCCGGAGGAAAGCCAGCCGATCGTCAATGCGCACTTTCGCCTTCCGGAACCCGCCGGACTGCCGGACGAGTTGCCATTCCTCGGGCTGATCGGCGGCACCGCGCAATGGCTCTTCACCCGCGGCACTGTGGCGTCGATCACGATCAGCGCGGCCAACGCGCATGTCGACGAACCGGTGGAGAGGATTGCGCGCCAGACCTGGCGGGATGTCGCCGCCGCGCTGGACCACGATCCCGATGCCTTGCCGCAATATCGCGTGGTCAAGGAAAGGCGCGCCACGTTCGCGCAGACGCCTCAGAACCTAAAGCGCCCGGGGACGCGAAGCCGGCTTGCCAACCTGTATCTCGCAGGCGACTGGATCGATACCGGGCTGCCGGCAACGATCGAGGGCGCCGTGCGGTCCGGCGTAATGGCCGCGCGCGCACTCTCGACCGATCATCCTCCGGTGCAGGGAAACGGCCACGCGGGGACCGGCCCGGCCTGAGCCGCGCTGTCAGGGTCAGAAGCTGTAGACCAGGTGCAGTTCGGCAAAGCTGTCACGCCGGGTTGCATAGGGGAGCGGATCCCTTTCGGCAACGCCGAGGAAGACGGTCGCCTCGAAACGCAGGGACCACTGGTTCGAAAGCCGCCGGTTGAATTCGACACCTGCGGTCTGGCTCGGGTAGTCCAGATCCTTCAGCAGGCTGATGGTCAGATCGGTGCTTTCGGCGTCGTTGAAGGCGAGGCGCGCGGCCACGAAGATATCGTTCTGGAAGGCGTTGGTCGCGTGCCGCCGCCGCCCGTCATGGAGCCATTCCGCGAACAGGGTGAGACCGATGTCCGAGTCGAACACGGACGCGAATTCGTATTCTCCACCGATGATGAACGCGCCGAAGTCGTTCTCCCGAAGGGACTGGTCGCGGGCACCCTGGCGGCGAATCGCCTCAAGCTTGAGAAGCCATGGCCCGGTGGTCAGTTGCGCGTCAAGCCCGAACTGGCGGATCTGCTCGTAATACGGCACCAGCACCGTGGTCCCGGGACGCCACAGACACAGCAGACAAGGCTCCCTGGCAGTCCCGTCAAACACGCTGGCGCCGAAGTCCAGCGCTCCGATACTGTGGCTGTAGCGGGCGGCCAGGTCGAGATGCCCGGCCCCGGCCCCGCTCTCATATTCCTCGCGGCCGTCGTCGACGAGCAGTGGCCCGCGCAGACGTCCGCGGCGGCCGGGATATGTCCGCGTCCGGTGATAGGGCAGGCCGAACAGCTCCAGCGCGCCCCAGTCACCGGACCATGTGAAATGGGCCATGGGCTGGCCGAGCTTCGCCTTCTCGTTCGGATGTTCGACGAGATCGACCTGGTTCAGGATGTCCACGAGATGGCGCGATTCGGCAACCCCCCAGAACACCCGGTCGATCCCGAGCCGCAACTCCCACTGGTCGTCGCCGATGTCGCCGAAGAGGAGAAGATAGGCTTCGCGCAGATCGGCATGGGCGCGGTCCGGATCGCCGGCGTCATAGCGGAAGAACGGCGCGAGCGTGAAGCTTCGCCCCTCGTCATCCTCAAGATAGAGTTTCGGGGCGGCGACGGCACCGCTCGCATGGTCGCGCTGAAACGGATAGGCGGCCGTTTCAGGATACCACCGCCCTTCGATCCTCAGATTTCCGGAGAACTCCCAATCGACGATTTCCGCCTCGGCGCCTGCCGCCCCGGCGAGGAGCGACGCCGCCACAAAGGCCCGCAATGCGGCGCGACGGCAGACGCGGCCTGAAAACATCAACGGACCCGTTTCAGCCCGGTCTTGGTGAAATCGCGTTCAGCCAGGTCGGTCCGGAATTTGAAGTCGCTCCAAGTCAATCGCGTGCTCTTTCCGGTAACGTGATTGACCATTTCCATCTCGTTCGCATACCAGTAACGATCCAGATATTTCGTGTATTTTTTCATGGTAAGGGTTTTGAGATGGGTGTTTTTCCGGTCAAAGTACTGAGTCTTCCAGACTCGCAACTCGTCCTTGTCCTGCCAGACGAGCTGGCGGCTGTAGCCGGATTTCCTGTCGGTCGGAACACGTTCGGTAACCGTGCATGTGGTCTTGCCGCACGGTTCGTCGCGCAGGTACTTGTAGGTGTACCTCTCCACTTCCTGGCTGCCCATGTCCTCGTAGGCGAACTCGCTGCCCATGAACGAACCCGACCGGTTGGAGGAGCTGATGCGCTTGACCCGCTTCAGCGCCGGCAGATAGAGCCACTGGTCATCAGAGCCCGTCCTGCGGCCATGGACGAGAAAGGCCGTCCCCTTGACGTCGCGCGGCTGGTCGAACACGAACAGGCTCTTGTTCCCATCTTCGGCGACCTCGAAGACCTTGATCCGCAGGTGGCGCTTGCTTTCCCGGCCCCGCTTGTTGCGCAGCACCATGGTCTGGCTGGCAGTGAAATTTCCAAAACCCTCGCCACGGGCGCGCGTCTCGACGGCAATCCTTCGCCCCTTGTCCTGAGCAGATTCTTCCGCCGACCAGGCGGTTGTCGGGATGGCGAGGCAGACCGCGACGGCGAGGCAGGCACCGGAAAGGGCGGTCGGCAAACGGGCGGGAAGGAACTGGATCATGGCTTCTACCGATCGATAGTCATTGACAGCGACGGGATGGCGGCCCGGGCCTCCGCAGATGGAGAAAGCTGGCGATGCAATCGCATCACTGCGGATTGCCGGCCGCGCCCGGTCCTTCGGCAATCCCCATCTCCAGGGCGTGGTCACGCCGGGGGGCGCGTCGACAATCCTCTCCCGCCGCTCCTGCCCGAGCCGACGTTCCGAGGCTGATTCACGCGACAGACTATATCGGAGCCCGCCGGAGACGGCAAGAAATTCCGATGCAGGACCCCGATCCGCCGCCGGCCGGGGGCGGCAGCGCCACGCTGCCTACGGCGCCGGCCGGCGGCAGGTCCTCGCGGACAGGACCTGACAGAGGCCACGCGCGAAACAGGCCGCATACTGGGTCTTGGTCAGAACGACGCGTTCCGCCAGCGGATCCCGGCGGCGCAGCTCCACGCCAAGCTTCCTCGCGATCGCAACAATCGTTGCGGCTTCGACCGCGAAGCGGATGTTCCTGAGCTTCGCCGGCAGCCCGTCTGCCGCGTCCAGCAGGTGATCGGTCGCGTCAAGACAGCGATCAAGGACCTGCCGCAGAGCAGCCGTCGAACGGTTCCCGCCAAGGGCGTCGACATCCGTGCCGGCTTCGGACATCCAGTCCCGGGGCAGGTAGACCCTGTCCAGGTTGCGGTAGTCATCTCCGCAGTCCTGCAGATGGTTGATCACCTGGAGAGCGTTGCAGAGCGCGTCGGAAGTCGGATATGCCGACCTGGACTCGCCATGCAGATCAATCAGATAGCGGCCAACCGGGGCCGCGGAAAGGTTGCAGTAGCCCATCAGGTCGGCCCAGTCGTGGTAACGCAGCTTGGTCGCGTCCTGCCTGAACGCGTGCGTCAGATCGACACAGTGCTGGTGCGTCACCTGCATCGCGGACAGGCTGCGGCGGATATCATGCGCCTTCCGAAAAGCCGGATCGTCGGTCAGGCGGCCGCTGACGGCCGCGGCGAAACCCTCGAGCCTTTCGACCTTGTCGCCCGGCTCGAGGTCCGGGTTGTCTGCGATGTCGTCGATTGCCCGCGCGTAGGCGTAGAACGCCTTGATGTGCGGCCGCAGACGGCCGGGGAGCAGCCACGATCCGACGGGAAAGTTCTCGTCCTTCGCTCCCTTGCCGGACGGCGTTTCGATTGCAACAGTGCCGTTCATCGCCAACTGCCGAGACTCCACCGAGCGGTGCGGCCCGCCACCGGCAGTCTAACGCAGCATCAGCGCCGATGACAGAGCCCGACGCCGCAGGTCACAGGCGCTGCCGGCAAAGTTCGGGTCGCTGGACGGAACCGGCAAAATGGGCGAAGATCGGGAGCCTGTTTCCACTGGCGGTGAGGATTCATCGGCACTCATGACGACAGTCGTCCAGATCTCCGATTACCGCGTCGGTCAGGCGAACCGGCGCCGGCGCGGAACACCCGACCTCTGGTTCGACCGCCACGAGCTCGACCTGATCCTGTCCGTGTACAGCGACCGGGTCATCAACGGGGAATGGAGAGACTACGCGATCCGCCACGAGGCCAGCACGGCCGCATTCCAGATCTACTGCAGTTCGAGCCAGCGGCCTGCCGTGACGGTGGCGAAGCATCGCCTGGCCGGCGGCAAGACGGAATTCGTGGTCTATGACGGCGCCGGGCGGCCGGTGAGCAGGAGCGTGGCGCTCCGAGACGCCCTCGCCGTGCTGCGAAGACGGTTCCGCCTCGTGTCCAACTGAGGCAGCGAACGGGAGACGCCCATGTCCGGACAGATCGTGCGCATGCCCGACATCCGTCCCACCGAGCCCGGCGACGAGGTCGGGCGCCTTCGCCAGGATCTCCTGTTCACGTTTCACATCGTCGACATGCTTGGCCAGCCGAGCGGGATGGGAAGCCATCTGACCGCCCGGCTACCGGGCGCCGACCGCTTCTTCTTTCATGTTCACAATTTCGGGTTCGGGGAAGTGACGCAGGACCTGATCCACGAGGCGGATTTCGAGCTCAACGTCCTTTCCGGCGACAACGTCGACATCAACCCCACCCTCCACATCCACACCCGGCTGTATCTGGCGCGTCCCGACGTGACCTGCATTCTGCATACCCACGCGAAGCACGTCACCGCGCTGAGCGCGACCGGCAAGACCATCGAGGTCCTCACGCAGGGCGGCGCCCGGCTGTTCGACGAATGCGTCTTCTTCGACGAGGACGACGGCGTGGCGCTCGGCAAGGACCCCGGAGAAGCCATGGCAAGGCGCCTCGGAAACCGCTCGTGCATGGTGCTCAAGAACCACGGCCTCCTCACCGCGGCGTCCTCGATCCCGGCCGCCGTGATTCTGGCCGACACGATGGAGCGCGAGGCCGAGATCCAGCTGATGGCAATGGCCGCCGGATCCCTCGATCCGCCATCGCGGCAGGGATCGCTGCGCTCCAAGGAGTACCTGTTCAACGACAGGATGTTCGACCGGGCCTGGACCTATCTCATGCGGCGGCTGGCACGCGAACGGCCGGAACTGATGACAATGTGAAACCGGCGCGCCGGACCCGGAACGGTGTGCGGGCGCGTCCACGGTGATGCCCGGCGGCGGCGCGCCCGCGCAGCCTACTGATAGATCCGGGTATGGGTGCCGCCCGGGACATGCTTGAAGAACGGAATCTTCTCTGCGGTCTGCGCTCCGCCCGACAGCAGTTCCGCCGCGTAGTCCAGGATGGCGCGCGTCACCTGGGCGAGTTCGAGATCGCCTGTATCGCCAACAGGGATCCAGTCGAGATCTTCCAGTTCACCCGACCCCCGGACCTTTCCTTCGACATGGGCGGCATTGACCATGAAGAATCTTGCGTCGAACCGCACGGGCCTGAATGACGGCGTGACCGCCCGGGCGATATAGAGAAGACAGTCGAGCCGCGGCGCCATGCCCGTGGCAAAGAACGGTTGCCAGCCCCGGGGTGGCGGCCGGTGTGGCCGGGGGTCCTTCGCGCCGATCACCAGCCCGGTCTCCTCGAACGTCTCGCGCACGGCCGCGACGGCGATCGACCGCCCCCGTCCTCGCGGCGTGGTGCGCGCGAGCTGTCCGGCGACCGTCGGTGTCATCTCGGTCGCCGAACGGACCCGTGCATCATGGCCATCGACCCGCCCGCCGGGAAAGACGTGACGCTGGGGCATGAAGCTGTGGCCGCTGTGCCTCTTTCCCATCAATATCTGCGCCGTGTTCCGCCATCGGCGCCATATCACCACGCTCGCAGCATCCCGCGGCCGCGGCGCCTGCGTGCCCGGATCGCGGACCGGGAGCGGCGGCAGAGCGGCGGCGGTCATCGGCCGCATTCCCTGCCCTGTTGGTAGAGGCGCGCCTTGCGAAGCGCCCGGAGATCTCGGCTGCCGGTGCAGAACATGGTGATCCGGAGCTCTCGTATCGCGGCCCGGAGTTGCCCGGCCGCGGCTTCCGCAGTGCGCGTTCCCGTTTCCAGCATCGGCGCTGCCATCCCGACCAGACCGGCTCCCAGGCGCAGCGCCTTCGCCGCATCGATGCCCGAGCGGATGCCCCCGGAGGCGAATACCGGCAGGGCGGGAACCGCCTCCACGGTCTCGACAAGGGCCGTCGACGTGGGTATGCCCCAGCCGGCAAACGCGTGCGCCACGGCGCGGGCAAGGGCATCCGGGTGGCGCTCGGCCTCGACCTCACTCCAGCTCGTCCCGCCGGCGCCTGCAACGTCGATCGCGGCCACGCCGGCACCTTCCAGTTTCCGCGCGACCCCTGCCGAAATCCCGTTGCCGATTTCCTTGGCAACGACCGGTACGTCAAGCGCCCGCACGAGCGTCTCGATCTTTTCGAGGAGTCCCGACCAGTTGCGGTCTCCCTCCTTTTGTACCGCCTCCTGAAGCGGGTTGAGGTGCAAGAACAGGGCGTCGGCGCCGATCATGTCCACGGCGCGACGGGCCTCGTCGATCCCGAAGCCGTAGTTCAGCTGGACAGCGCCGAGGTTCGCAAACAGCAGGATGTCCGGAGCGACGGGCCGGACCTGGAAGCTGTCCTCGAACGCGGGCGACTGGAGGGCGGCGCGCTGCGAGCCGACCCCCATCGCCAGACCGAGCTCCTGCGCCGCTTCGGCCAGCCGCAGATTGATCTCGCGTGCGGCCTCGGTGCCGCCGGTCATGCTCGATATCAGGAACGGGGCCGCGAGCCGGTGTCCGAAGACTTCAACGGACAGGTCGATCTCGTCGAGGTCGAGTTCCGGCAGGGCGTTGTGCTCGAAAGCGTACTGTTCGAACCCCGTAGTCACCCCCTTCGCGGAAACATTCCGGTCGAGGACGATCTCGATGTGCTCGCGCTTGCGGCTCTCTATGTCGTCGCCTGTTGCCCCCGCGACCGTGCCGCCTGCGGGCGCGGCCGGCCGGCCGCCATCGCCATGCATCCAAGTCCCCTTCTCCTGGACCCGCGACGGGTCCACGTCCCTCTGCCAAAGAGGTCGCCGGAGGGTTCAGGATATTCGGCACGCGGCGGAAACGCGAATCCTTCGTGCGCGGCTCAGGTGAACACCAGGCTGAGCTCGGGAACCAGAATCAGCAGTACGGTCACAACCAGCATGACCAGCGCGAACGGGGCAGCCCCGAGGAAGATCTGGTTCAGTGTGATGCGTTCGTCTCCCAGTGTGGACTTTACGACATAGCAGGTTATGCCGAGCGGCGGCGTCAGCAACCCGATTTCGACGGCGATCACCGTCACGATGCCGAACCAGATGGGATCACCACCGAACTCGAGGAGCACCGGCAACGCGAGAGGCAGGATGATCAGCATGATCGAGATCGAATCGAGGATCATGCCGAGAAGGATGAGAATGACCACATAGAGGACGATGAAGCCGGCAAAGCCAAGCCCGGTGGAGCCTATGAACTCGCCGGTCTGCTGGGGAAGCCCGGACAGCGCCAGCATCCTGGCATAGACGTTCGCGGCGAGGATCAGGAACAGGATCGAGACCGTGATGTGGCCGGTCTCGACCAGAACGCCCCACAGGGTCTTCGGGTCGAGCTTGCGCCGCACCGCGCCGATCACCAGCGCGCCCAGTGCGCCGGCGGCGCCGGCCTCCGTGGGCGTCAGCAGGCCGCCATAGATTCCGCCGATGACAAGCGCCACGAGCAACAGGACTGGACAAAGCTTGAGCGACGCCCCAAGCACCGATTGCGAGGCATCGTCGTCGGCCGCGTCGGCGGGATTGCCGATCCAGTGGGGGCGCCAGGCCGCCATGCCCAGGATCAGCAGCGCGAAAGCGAACGCCAGTATCAGCCCCGGGATGACAGCCGCGATAAAGAGGATGCCGACCGACTGTTCGGCGAGGAACCCGTACACTATCAGCAGCAGGCTCGGCGGAATCAGCATGCCCAGCACCGACGAGCCGGCGACCACGCCGACCGAGAAGCGGGGAGTGTATCCGTGAGACAGCATTTCCGGCGTCGCGACACGGGTGAACACGGCTGCCGAGGCGATCGATGATCCGGTAATCGCGGCGAACACCGCATTCGCGGCCACGGTCGCGATGCCGAGGCCACCACGCACCCTGCGCAGCAGCCACCGGGCGACTTCGAACGTCTCGCGTCCCATGTCCGAAGCGCTGACCAGCAGTCCCATCAGCACGAACAGCGGAACGACGCCGAAGAAGTAGTTGCGCAGATACTCCGAGGCAGCGAGTGCCAGGGTGCGCTCGGCGACGATCGTGTTGCCCTTCATCATCCATATGCCGGCGAACCCGAGAACCATGAGCGCGAGGCCGATCGGCATTCCGGCATAGATGAGGATGAGCATGCACAGGATCGAAAGCGCGCCGACCTGCACATTGCTCAACTCTGCCGCCGAGATCAGGTAGGCGGCGAGGACGAGCGCGCACAAAACCAACAGCCAGGCCCAGCCGCGACCGGCAGCGGCGACCGGCTCCCTTGCAGCCCTCGCGCTCGCCGTCAGATCGCGCAGGAACTGGATAGCGAACTCGACCGCCGTGGCCGCTGCGCCGACGACCACGATGAGCTTGAAGGGCCAGATGATGAAGGAGAAGTCACCGGGAACGCCGGCAACCTCGCCTTCGCGCCAAGCTTCGACGAAGCCGGGCCATACGCCAGCGGTGACGACGGCAAATACGATCGCGCCGGTCAGATCGAAGCCTGCCCGGAATACCGAACCGGCGAGCGGGCGGCGCGAATCCAGCCAAGTCAGGAAAAGCTCGGCGCGGGTGAAACGTCCGGCATGCAGCGTGTTGGCGAGCTGCAGATAGACGGTCCCGACGATCGAATAACCGACTATCTCGGCGACGCCCCTGATCGGCGCCGCGAACAGGTTCCGCGCCGCAATGTCGGCGCAGACGAGAAACATGAGCCCGAAGATCCAGAGCGTTCCGGCCCGGTTCATCAGGCCGCACAAGCCCGTAAAGGCCGGGACGAGGCGCCCCAACCGGCGCGCCCCGTCCTCGATCATCGGGAAGTGACCCGGAAACCTCACGGGTCAGTATAGGTTGCGAAGGACTCCTAGAGATTCGCGCCCCAATCGCGAAGCGGTTTCCCGCCGCGCGCGCGCGCGCCGTCCATGAACGCCTTCAGGACTTCGCCAGCCGGGATTCCCTTGGCCTTGTTGGCCTTCACCCAGTCACCGGCGATATCAGGCAGCGCATCCGCCCATTTGCGCCGTTCTGCCGCCGGCAGTGTGCTCACGACAGCACCCTGCTTGGCCATCAGTCCGAGGAATTTTTCCGCGTTCTTGGCCACAATGCCGCCCTGGACACGGGCATATTCGACGCCGAGCTTGGTGAAGATGTCCTGCATGTATGCCGGAAGCGAATTCCATGTGTCCTTGTTCATGGTCAGCGCCCCCGAGATCGGCCCGCCCATGTCGACGACGGTGATGTACTTGCCAACCTCATGCAGCTTGAACGGGAACATGCCGGTCGTGATCACGATGCCGCCATCGGCGATGCCGGTCTTTATGCCGTTGTAGTAGACGGGCAGCCCGCCGTTGATGCCAACGGCGCCGGTCCCCTTCAGCCAGCTTGCGACCGCACCCGGGGTGTAAAGCTTCTTGCCCTTGAGATCGGCCATCGACTTCAGCGGGAACTTGCTGACCACATTGTAGGTGTCCGCGACCTGAATGCCGAGGAAGACCTGGTTGTGCTTGTCCCATTCCGCGTTCATTGCCGGAACCTTCTGGTGCAGTTCCTGACCGATCTCGATCAGAGCCTTCACGTCACCCGTTGCAAACGGCGCGTAGAACGTCACGTTCATGAGCGGCATCTTCACGGGCTCCCAGAGCGTGCCGACCCAGCCGATGTCCGCGAGGCCGTTCTGCACGCCCTCAAGGGTGTTCTTGAAGTTGTAGAGCGCCCCCGCATAGGCCTCGGTCCACTGGATGCTGTCACCCTTGCCGGCCGCCGCAACCCGCTTGGCCGATTCTGGTACCACCAGGTTCTTGATGGTAGCGACCCAGGGCACGATGGGCGGATGGCTCGATCCCGCGGTCAGCTTGTAGACCTTGGCCGACGCCGGTGACGATGCAAGCAGCATGGAGGCGGCAATCAATGCGACAGACATATGCAACAACGATTTCATCATGTAGTCCTTTCGGTTCGGAAACCCGATGATTGCCGACACCCTGACGCGGGCACCGGCGACAACTTGCATCTATAGTAGCGATGTACGGATGGCTGGCCAAACGTGGCCGGATCGCCCGACAGGCACCGGCCGATCAACGTCCTGTTCGGACGTTTCCGATTCGGCGGGCGGAACGGGAGCATGGCAATGCAGAAAACACTGATCAAGGGCGGTACGGTGATCTCGATGGATCGCCGCACCGGCGATCTGCCCAAGGGCGACATTCTGGTCAACGGATCGGTTATCGAGAAAATCGGGAAGTCGGTCCGATCGCCGGGCGCAAGGGTCCTCGACGCAACGGACAAGATCGTCATGCCCGGATTGGTGAATGCCCACCTGCATACCTGGCAGACGGCAATTCGCGGCATCGCCGGCAAATGGCCGATCGCACGGTACCTTCATCTCATGCATTCGAGGATCGCCCCGCGCTACACCGCAAACGATACCTATCTCGGCAATCTCGTCGGCGCACTCAACCAGATCAGCAACGGCGCTACCGCGATTTTCGACTGGTGCCACAACAACAAGACACCGGACCATACGGACGCGGCGATTGCCGGGCTTCGCGAGGCCGGAATTCGCGCGCTGTTCGGTCACGGCTCGCCAAAGCCCGAAACCCCGAAAGGCGGCTTGCCCTTCACGCACATTCCCCATCCGAGAGGTGAACTCGAACGTCTGCGAAAGACGGAGTTCAGTTCCGATGACGGGTTGCTCGGCCTGGCGATGGCCGCGCTCGGGGTGGATTTCTCGACATGGGACGTGACCGAGCACGATTTTCGGCTTGCCAAGGAACTCGACATCATCATCAGCACGCATGTCTGGGGAGCGCCCAACCGGCTCAACCCGGACGGCTATGCCAGGCTTGCCGGCATGAATCTGCTCGACCGGCGCCACAACATGGTGCATGGCAACTACCTGTCGGACGACGAGCTCGGGATCGTCGTCGATTCCGGCGCGTCGGTAACGGTGACGCCCGAAGTCGAACTGCAGATGAGCCACGGAGCGCCATTGGTCGGGCGTGTTCGCGCGCTCGGGGGGCGGCCGTCTCTCGGCGTGGATGTCGAGTCCAACATTTCCGGCGACATGTTCACCGTCATGCGCATGGCCCTTCAGCCGCAGCGCCAGAGCGACAACAAGGCGGTCATGGAAGAGACCGGTGCGCCCGCAAAGAAGCTCTCCATCACCCCACGCGAGGCGCTGGCCTGGGCAACCATAGAGTCCGCCAGAGCGATGGGGCTGGAGCGCCGGATCGGCTCGCTGAAGCCGGGCAAGCAGGCCGACATCATCATGATCGACGCCCGGGCGCTCAATCTGTTCCCGGTTCACGATCCCGTGGAAACCGTAGTGTTCCACGCCAACGGCAGCAATGTGGACACGGTGTTGATTGCCGGGAAAATCCTCAAGCAAAACAAGAAACTCACCTACCGGAAGCTCGGCGACAGAATGAACGAACTGGAACGCTCCGGCCGAAGGATCCTGAAAGGGGTCGGGCTCTCAACCTGAGGAGCGCAGGTTCAAATCCTGCCCTCACCGCCACCCTACGCCTCCGGCCTTCAGTCGGCCGAAGCCGACTTTCGGACGGCGCAGGCCGGCTTCGAGCGGCAAGCCACCTTACGGCGTAATGAACTCCCAGCGGGAAAGCTTGGCATCCGCCCTATCGCAATCGTCCACGAACAGGGTTCGCCAGCGGTCGGCGCTTGAGTAGGTGGCAGCGGAGACGGCACCGACCGCGAGGCACAGGTTGGAATTCTTGAGGACCAGCTTGCCGTCGGCTTTCAGCTCGAAACGCTGAAAATTGGCGGCGTTGAAGAAGATGGACGAGGTGCCGCAATCGGCGAGCATCGCGGCGGCGCCCGGCAGGGCGCCCCGGTTCACGCCGGCAATGGTCACGCACTTGTTGGGCGCCGGAAACCGGATATAGCCTTCCGGTGTAAACACGACGGCCGCGTCCGGCGGCAGCCCGACCTTACAATTGTGGGCGAACAGCGGGATATCCGTACGCAGATTGCCGGGGGTGCCCGGAATGTCGATGCAATAGCCGTCCCGCGGCCGGTCGAGACGGTCGATGAGGCGCAGATGCTGCTCGGCGGCGGCACCGGCCTTTGCGCTGACGATGGTCAACAGACCGCCGATGAGGCCACAAGCGGCAATCGTGTGAAGAACCTTCAGGAACCTCTTCGGATGAAGTCTCAACTCGCCCCTCCAAACGGGTGCGCAACCACGGGCAGAATACCAGCCCCGCCTTTGGCGGCAAGCTCGAGGCCCGGAACATCATCGCGCGCAGTATCTCGAAGGCGCGGCAGGCCGCGCCGGGCCGCTGATCACGGTCTTCAACGACCTGTTGGGAACCACGCCGTAGCCTGTGGTGGCGACGGCGATTGAGGTGTCGGAAGGAGTCGCGCAACAATCGTTCAGGCCGCTACTCTAGCGCGCAGCCCTTGCGCTCCCGCCGCAGGCAGTCGAGGTTGCGATGGAACACGGCTAACTGGGCCCGGGCGAAGCCGGCCGGGCCGGAGGCGTTCTCCCGGCTGCTCCGATACCGCGCCCAGTCGCCCTCGTTCTCCACGCGCCAGTAGCCGTCGAGGATCTGCGCGGGCAGGGGTTTGAGCCCGGGCAGTGTGTTGTAACGGGCCCCGGGCGGGCCGTCGCGGCCGGGCAGGCTGCGGCGTTCGCCGAGGAAGCCTTGGAACGAGTAGAAGGCATCGGAGCCGGGGAGGAAGGCGAGCTCGTAGGAGACGGTGCGGTCCGGGTGGGTGATGTCATCCGCCGACATCGTCGGGCGCTCGCCGAAGCCCATCATGAAGGCCCTGGCGTCATGGTCAAGAAACCGTACCGCGCGCCGCACCGCCCGACCCGGGATGTGGGGGTAGAGCTCGTTCGAGCGGATGGCCACGTCGATGTCGAAGCGTCCGCCGGATCCGAGCTTCACGGACTCGCCGACCAGGTGGGTGCGCAGATAGTTGTGCTGCTGCAGGGTCAGGGCGACGGGACGCCCGTCTCCGTCCAGGATCACGTACGCGGCGGTGTAGTGGTCGAGCTGGTGCCAGTCGTCGAGATCCGCCACCAGCCGAAGCGGGATGGCCGCGACCGGGGACAACCCCGCCGGCAGGCCGCTCACCCGGAAAACCAAATGGTAGGTGAGGACGGTGAACTCCTCGGCCGCCCGATCCGGTTTCCGCGGCGCCCACAGACCAGTGCGCTGCACCGTGCTGTAGACCACGGGCCGGGGCTTGGCGGTGCCTGGCACGTGGGTGAATTCGGCGCTGACGTCGTCACGATGGCGGTTCAGGTCGCTCGCGGTGGGGCCGTCGATGCGGACGCCGTCGCCGGTTATCAGGTAACCGTGCGTGATGTAGTCGCGGTAGAAGTCGATGGGCCCTTCGTGGCCGACGGGCAGGTGGAAGCGCGGCGCGTGGCGGCGAGCCAGAACCCGATCGGCCTGACCGGCGGCTTCGGCGGGAGGGTTGGCCGTGAAGTACTCGGCGAACCCGGGGTACTGCGAGAAGTTGCGGCCGGCGGCGGCAGGGCCGGCCCATGCGAAGATCAGCAGAAGCCCCGTGAGACAGCCAATCGAGTATGCGTGACGCATCACATCACCACGGAATGTTTGTAAAGGGGGTTATATCTTTAATTTGAAAGGGCGGCCCGAAGGCCGCCCTGGGCCTGGCGGAATCAAATGCCGAGCAATGCCCGCCGGACGATCCTCAAGCCGCGAGCGGTAGTCTCGAAGAAGCGCGCGATGGCGCGGTCGAGAGACGGCATGACCTGTACCGGCGTTTCCGTCGTGCGGCTGGGTCGCACCGGCAACGGGTCGGGAGGATCGAGATTGTAAGAGAATGTCGGTCTCGGGGGTTGCGAGCCCTCGCAACCACCGAGACTTACATCTCCGGCACGGCGATGACGGCCTTCATGTTTTCGCGCCCGTTTCCCGCCCATTCGAGGATAGTCCCGAGATCGCCGTGGAGCGCCGCGTCCATCTCGGCCCATTTCTCGTCGCGGGTGAGCACGATGCGCTCGACGAGCTCGCGCAAGACGGCCTCGGCGAGTTCGGCGCCACCAATGGGTTTCTGCTCACCGCCCATTTCGCGTCCTTCGTTGCCATAAAGGGCGTCATGTTGAGGTCTTTCAGAGCCCCTTCGGAGGGAGCGCCATCAGCACCGGTTCATCGCTTCCTGGCATCGGCGCCTATTGCTTTCTGTGAGCGTTGGTCTCCCCATCATACTCTTGCAAAATGAGATGAACCCCGACTTGCACTTCGAACTCTTGCCTGTCTTCACAGCTCTTCCCATTTCTTCGCGGTCGTCGGCACCTTCCTCGACGACCGTTGCCGTCACCGTGCAGGCGAAACCGGTGAAGTCCTCGATGCGCACCGGGCCAGAACCCTGGCACTTGTACGCCTCGCTACGAAAATGGTCCGTGCAGCCCCTCGACTGGTCTCTGAAGATCGGCAGGCAGCCCGGATATTTTCGGTCCATGGTATTGCTCACAAAGCTCGTGTTCTGGCTGCAGAGCGCAATCTTGTTCTTAATCGCTTGCCTGCAGGCCTCACGGTCTTCCGCCACCTCCGTGTAGAAGACTCCGCCGATATCGCCGAACTTCGGTTTCAACTCCTGGCCTGAGGTCATCGATGTCGGAACCAGAAGTAGTGCAACACATACAATCTTAAGCTTCACCGCATGGCTCTCCCCTGTTGATGTTCCACTCCCCTTTAGCGCCTCTCCAATAAGGCTTCCAGCTCAAGCAGCTCGATCCGCGCTTCCGGCCGGCCATTGTCGTTCGCGACCGAACTGTGCAATCGCATCCGCTCGCGACCGTTTCCGCCTCGCTGCATCGCTCCCGCCTTCCCGGATTCCGTGATCCCGGAAGGGAGTTTGGAACCTGCGAGCAAGCCTTGTCAAATCTTGGAACGAGGAAATTTTCTGCATGGGTTCAACTACTTGTCCATGCGTGTCCCTGTCTGGCCAGGCATGCGCGAACAGGAGGATAATCGAAAAGACTTCGCGCTCAGCGCGTTCCGCAGCGAGATCCCCCTCACCCCGCCATGCCGCGGAACGCGTCGAGGCACCGGCGGGCGACAGAGCGTCCGCGACCGTATTCGGTGAGCCTGAAGGAGAAGGGCCGGCGTGTCGCGGTGAACCCCGCCACCGCCAGCAGCCCGTCATCAAGCAGGCGGCCGACGAAGTTTCGCCAGCCGAGCGCAGGCCCCTGCCCCGCGGCGGCCGCGCATCAACGCCTCCAACGGTTGATGACCCCACTGAATCACTTCACAAACCCGTTGAGAATCCCCTTTTCGCAGAGAAATCCTTGAAGGGGGAGGGTGGCGCTTCAACGCTGTGAGAGGTACAGGGGGAACAAGAACAAGGGTGCCGATCCCGCGCTCAGAACTCCATGCTGAGCGCCAGGAAGAACGTCCGCCCCCATCCGGCCACGGTGGGACCGTCCTGGCTCGCCGGGTTCGCGGTGTCGACCGTGTAACCCGCGTCGGTCAGGTTGAAGACGCCGCCCGTGATCCGAACCCTTTCCAGACCCAACGGGTTCGTCCAGTCCACCCTCAAATCATGGCCGGTCCAGGGACTGAATCTGCCCGTGCCCAGCTGGTTCGCGAAGCCCGAGCGGTAACTCGCCGTCCAGATGGCGCGCACGCCGCCACGCCACGCCGAAATCCTGCCACGCACCATGTCTTTCGGACGCACGACGCGCTCCGGGACGCCGTCGATGGTAAGAGCGGTGTTCGTCTCCCGCCGCCATGTCCCGTAGGCGCCGTAGCCGCCCCAGGACGTTTTGAAACTTGCTCCGAACCGGGCCATGATGCCCTCGGTTTTCGCATCGACGACATTGGCATACCTGTCGTGGATCACGGGGTCGCCGCCTCCCCGCTGGATGCAGTCGGAAGTCGCGCCCCCGGCGCACTCCGGCAGGTTGCGAAGCGCCCAATCGGCGGTTTGGTTCCCCGGTACGTCGGCAAGCGACTCCCGAAACCACTCTACGCTGGCGCGGTAGGGCGCCCATTTGAACGCGGCCTCCAAGGCAAACCGGTCGGCCGTCGCCGGATCCAGATCGGAGTGCCCTTCCGTATTGCGCTGGACCTGGAGCTCGTTCGCCTTGGCGCATGTGCGGGGCGGCGGGCCGGGTCCCGGGTCGCACTCGACATAGGGCCAGCTCTGGGACGCGGTGCCGTAGAGTTGGGAAAACCCGGGAGCAAGTTGCCCTTCGCTCCAGGAGCCCCGCACTGTCAGCGCGTCCATGGGCCGGTATTCCGCCCCGGCGCGCCACGAGCGAAGCGCGCCCACGTCGTCGTACTCGTCCGCGCGGCCCGCGAACCGCAGATCGATCCGCTCCGCCACCGGCAGGAGCGTTTCGGCGAACGCGCCCAGAATTTCGCGCTTCCCTGCGTAGCTCACGCCTCCCGAGCCGAGAACCTCCGAAACGTCGTACGCCGTTCCTTCACGGTCGACGAACCGGAGGAAACTGTGCGCTTCCGACCGGGTCATCTGGACGCCCGCGGTCCAGGCCGCCTGTCGCCCGCCGATGGAAAAGCCCGATCCCTCCAGCGCCGCGCGAAGGCTTTGGGACTCGCCGGCGGCGTCGGTTTCGTGGCGCAGGCTGGTGTTCAGAATCGCCTGCCGGTGGGCCTCGGCCCGGTCGGCTGGCGGGTTGCGCGGATTCCGCAGGTAGTAGTTGCCCGCCAGAATTTCCGCCGCCGCCTTGCCTTTGTGAACGAAAGTATTGCCCTTTACGGTCGCATCCTGCCGGGAGAGGCTCAGCTTGGCGTCGTAGCCAAGCCATGACGTGAGCCGCCCCTCGACGCCCGCCACGATGTCGTAGGCTTCGCTTTCCGTCTTCCAACGCCGGTTGCCGTGGCCCACGAAGCGGTGACTGGCGTGGAAGAGGTCGTTGTCGTCGGCGATGTTCGAGCCGGCGTCCTGGTTGATTGCCGCGAGCAGGGCCGTGTCTGGAACGAACCTGAACGTCCCCACGGACGGCGCGTAGAGAAAGTCCGTGTCGAATTGGGAAAAGTTCGCCACGACACCGATCTCCGCGCTGTCGCCGAGCGGGTGCTTGGCGTTCAGAAGGAGATTCTGCTGCTCGATCTCGATCGTCTCCCACATGATGCTGCTGTAGTCGAAGCCGCAGCCCAAGTCTTCGTCGGGCAGGGGCGGGCGGGGGGGGCCGGACAGCGGTCCGGTATAGCCGTCTGCCGGATCGCAATCGCCCAGCGCCACCGACCGAAAACCGGTAACGTCCCCGCCGGTGTTGCGTTTCACGATGAACACCGTGTTGCCGCCGGTGCTGATATTCGACGCGTCGGAGAACGAACCC
>JAJEBT010000020.1 GCA_022822405.1 Alphaproteobacteria bacterium | reverse complement strand
TATACCGGCGGCACCACCGGGCGCTCCAAGGGCGTACGCCTCAGCCATCGAAACGTGGTCTCGAACGGCATGCAGTGCGCGGTCGCGATGAAGATGCGCGCCGACGACGTCTATCTTCATGTCGCGCCCATGTTCCATTCGGCCGACCTTCTCGGCACCGGCTACACGCTGGTCGGCGGCGCCCATGCCTACCTGCCGGTCTTTACCCCGGAAAACCTCCTCGCCGCGCTCCGCGACCGCCGCGCGACCTCGGTCATGCTGGCGCCGACGATGATCATCCTGACGCTGCAGGATCCTGACTTCTCGGGACACGGACTCGACGCCTTCCGGCGCCTCTTCTACGGCTCCTCGCCGATGGCCGTCGAATGGATCCGCCGCACTATGGAGGCGTTCCCCGGGGTCGCCGTGCAGCAGGGTTACGGCCTCACCGAAACGTCGCCCATCCTCACCACGCTGGACGAGGAGGAGCACACCGCCGCCATCGCGTCGGGCAAGCATGACATCCTCCGCGCCGCCGGACGGCCGGTGATCGGCCTCGACATGCGTATCCTTCACGAAGGCACACCCGCCGCCGCGGGCGAGGCCGGCGAGGTCGCGGTGCGCGGGCCAAACGTGACCCGTGGCTACCTCAACCGCCCGGAAGAGAACACGCGCACCTTCGCCGACGGTTGGTTCCTCACCGGTGATGTCGGGCGCATGGACGAGAACGGCTATCTCTACCTCCTCGACCGCAGCCGCGACGTCATCATCACCGGCGGCGAAAATGTCTATTCGTCGGAGGTCGAGGCGGCTCTCTACCAGCATGAGGACGTGGTCGAATGCGCCGTCGTAGGCATCCCCGACGAGGCGTTCGGCGAAGCATTGTTCGCCGCCGTCGTGGCGCGTCCGGGATCGGCGCTCGACGCGGACCGGCTCGTCGCGCACTGCCGCGGGCGCATCGGCGGCTACAAGATCCCGCGCCGGTACAAGTTCGTCGAGGAATTGCCGAAGAGCGCGATGGGGAAGATCCTCAAGACCGAACTCAGGAAGACCTATGGAGGGTCCGCAGCATGAAGGACACGCTGAAGGCCGGCCTCGAGGGCCGGCGGAGCTGGACCGTGGACAGGGAACGCACGATCGCCTTCATGGGCGACGAGCTTCGCGTCTACGCCACGCCGCAGATGGTGCGCGACATCGAGGAAACCTCGCGACTCCTCGTCGGCGCGCATCTCGACGACGGCGAGGAGACGGTAGGCGCGCATGTCTCGGTGGACCATCTCGGCGCCACCCTCCTCGGCATGACGGTCGAGGTCGCCGCCACTGTCACGGAAGTCGACGGCAGGCGCGTGACTCTCGAGACCACGGTCCATGACGGGCTCGACCTGGTGGGCAAGGCCCGTCATGTGCGCTTCGTGATCGACCGCGAGCGCCAGCGCGAGCGCTTGGAGAAGAAACGGGCGCGGCTTCAGCCGTAGAATAGCCGCGGCAGCAGGAGCGATATTCCCGGCGCCGCGACGAGGACCGCAAGACGCACGATATCGGCGCACCAGAACGGGGTGACGCCGCGGAACACGGTCGCCGTCGAGACATCGCGCACGACGCCCGAGAGCACGAACACGTTGAGCCCGACCGGCGGGGTTATCAGGCTGATTTCTGTGACGACGACGGCGATGATGCCGAACCAGACCAGGATTTGCTCGGGCCCGAGCCCGCCATAACCGAGTTCCTTGATCACGGGGAAGAAGATCGGGACGGTGAGCAGCAGCATCGACAGGCTCTCGAACACGCAGCCGAGCACGACATAGATGGCGAGGATGATGACAATCACGGTAAGCGGTGACAGGTCCTGGCCGGAGACCAGCGCAAGGAGCCCGTCGGGCAGGCCGGCGCGATTGACGAAGTTGGAGAAGATCAGGGCCCCGATCAGCACCGCGAACAGCACCGCGGTCGTGCGCGCGCTGTCGGCAAGGACCTCGTAAAAGCTGCGCCAGGTCAGCGTGCGCCGCGACAGGGCGATGAGGAAGGCGCCACCGGCGCCGACCCCGGCCGCCTCGGTCGGCGTGAAGGCACCGCCGTAGATGCCGCCCATGACCACTGCGAACAGCAGCAGCGTTCCCCACACGCCGCGCAGCGCCTGTAGCCGCTCGCGTCCGCCGCGGCGCGGCGCCGCCGGCCCGGCCGCCGGGTCGCGCCACACCACGTAGCGCACCGCCGCCATGTAGAGCACGATGCCGACGATGCCGGGAAGGAGTCCGGCCGCAAACAGCTCGCGAATCGAGGTATCGGTCATCAAGCCGTAGATGACGAGAATGACGCTTGGCGGGATGAGGATCCCGAGCGTGCCGCCGGCCGCGATCGATGCGGTCGCGAGCGTGTCGGCGTATCCGTAATGGCGCATCGGCGGCAGCGCCACCTTCGACATGGTGGCGGCGGTAGCCAGCGAGGAGCCGCAGATCGCGCTGAACCCCCCGCAGGCGAGCACGGTCGCCATGGAGAGTCCGCCGCGGCGGTGGCCGAGAAAGGCGTGCGAGGCATCGTAGAGTTCGGCCGAAAGGTTGGCGCGGACCACGAAATTGCCCATGAGGATGAACATGGGCACGACCGAGAGCCCGTAGTTCAGCGCCGTGTCAGAAACGATGGTGCCGACCATGGCGAGCGACGGCTGCCATCCCGACAGCACCCCGAACCCGGCAAACCCAACCAGGCCCATCGCGAAGGCGATCGGCATGCGCAGGAAAACGAGGACCAGAAGGACCGCGAAACCGACGAGTGCGACATCCATGGGCCGGGCCTGCGGATCAGACCGAGTCGCTCTGCCCGGCGGCCTCCGAAGGGCCGGAACCGGTCAGGTGGCGGACGGCGTTGGCGAACAGCACCACCGCCGCGACGCCGCTCATCACCGATATGAAGTAGCTGACCGGACCGAGGGGGATCGAAAGGAACTCGGTGGCGTCGCCGTAGTCCGACTGGAAGCCGCCGATGATCCACACCCGCCAGCACACGCCGGCCATGACGGCGGCTGCGATCAGATTGATGATCACCCGACGCGGGCGCGCCAGCCGTTCCGGAAACCAGCGGTCGAGGAGGTCGACGGTGATGTGGTCTTCGCGCAGCGAAACGATCGGAAAGACGGCGAAGACGATGACCCCCATCATGATCTGGGTGAGTTCGGTGGCACCGTCGAGCGGGGCCGTAAACACCTCGCGCCCGAAGACGTCAATGCAGGTCATGGCCATGAGGACGAACAGGACAGCAGCCCCGAGTCCGTCGGTTATTGCCGAGAACACCCGTCGGGGAAGCCGCCGGCGCGGCGCGGCCTCAGACATGGCGGCTATTCCCGCCGGCGAGTCCGGATTCCGGCGAGCGGACCCGGCCGGCCCGCGAGTCGGCCTCGGAAGGCTCGGACTCCACGCCGGCCGGGATCGCCGCCGCCACGATCAGTTCTTCGCCTTGTCGTAGTCCCGCGCCTGCTTGCGCAGCTCGGCGAGGGCCGCCTTGCCGTCGAACCACTTGGAGACCTTCTTCATCCATTCGTCCTCAAGCGGCTTCACGCGCGCGTAGTAGGCGTTCGTCGTCTTCTCGTCAGCGACCGTGATCGTGGTCCCGGCCTTGACGCCAGAGGCGCGCCCCTCGTCATCTGCCGTGTCCCAGTGACGGCCGAGCTTCGCGAACGGAATGCCGAAGGTGCTCGTCACGCCTTTCCTGTCGGCATCCGAAAGGCCCTTGAGGAACTGCGGATTGATCAGGAACGCGAAGCTGCCGTAGTAGAGCCCGCCCGGGATGACGGTGACGAATTTCGTGACCTCCTTGAGCCGGAAGCCGTTCTGCGTCTCCATCGGCATGAAGATGCCGTCAGCAACGCCGGTCGACAGCGCCTCGTAGACCTTGGGCGCTGGCAACTTGACGGCGGTTACGCCGAGCGCCTTGCCGACGAGGCTGCCGACACCGCCCGGCACGCGGATCTTCATGCCCTTGAGTTCGTCGAGGCTCTTGAGCGGCTTCTTGGTCTGGATCACCGCCGGCCCGTGCACCTGCAGCCCGATCAGCCCGACGCCGCGATGCTCGTTGGCCTTCTCTAGATATTTCTCGTGCACCCTCGTATAGGCGATGGCCGCCGCCTCGGCGCTGGTGCCGAGGCCCGGCATTTCGACGATCTGGGTGGCAACGAAGCGGGTGTTGTAGCCGTGGAAGATGAAGCTGGCATGGGCCACGCCGTCGCGGGTGACGCCGAACTGCTTGAGCGGCGACGCCAGATTGTATTCCTGCTTGATGACCACACGCCCGCCGGTAGCCTTCTTGACCGCCTCGCCCCACTGGGGCCAGATCTTCGCGTTGACGAAATGGGTGGGAGGCGTCCACGTGCTGACACGCAGCACCGTTTCGCTCCGGGCCGCTGTTGCGGCGACCGCAACGCCGACGGCAACGGCAAGGGTTGTCCCAAGGATCTTCATGAAATCTCTCCTCTGAGCCTGCCTGAACGGAAGACGCCACTCTAATGACAAGAGATGTTTTCCACAAACGAAAAACGGGCGCAGGGCGCGCCCGGCATGCTGCAGCGCGCAGTGGGGCGCACGGACAAGGGCGGTCCCCGCTGTCCGGCAGTCCGGTCCGATTCTTGCGGGGAACGTCGCGCCCTAGATGCCGCCCCAGACTTCGGCCGCCGTCTCGACAACCAGCGACAGCTTGCGCTTCTGGTCGTCGTCGGTGATCACCTGGCCGCGTCCCGGCGCCGACGAAAACCCGCACTGAGGGCTGAGGCAGAGGCGTTCAAGCGGTACATACCGTGCCGCCGTGTCGATCCGGCGCTTGAGCTCGTCCTTCGATTCGAGAACCGGAGTCTTGGTCGAGACAAGCCCGAGCACGACGATGCGGTCTTCGGGCATGAAGCGGAGGGGCTCGAAGCCACCCGCGCGTTCCGTGTCGTATTCCATGAACCAGGCGTCGACCCTCGTCGCTCCGAACACCGTCTCGGCAATGGCCTCGTAGCCGCCCTCGGCCATCCAGGCGCCCTTGAGATTGCCCCGGCACATGTGCACGGCAACACGCATGGTCGCGGAACGGGCGTCGACAACGGCATTGATCAGTTCGACATAACGGCCGGTCAGCGCCTCGGGATCCTCGCCACGCGATGCCACGTCGCTCCGGAAACTCTCATCGCAGTGGCAGGGAAGCGCAGTGTCGTCGAGCTGCAGATAGGTGCAGCCGGCAGCTTCCAATGCCGCGATCTCCTCGCGGTAGATGGCGGAGAGATCCGAGAAATAGTCCTCGATATCGGGATAGGTCCCCTCGTCGACCGCCCGCGGCCCGAGGAAATAGTGCATCACCGGTGGCGAAGGCATCGTGACCTTCGGCACGGCGCCGGTCACGGCATCGCGCAGAAAGACGAAATCGTCGGCGACGATGGGACGTGTGCGCTTCAGCCTTTCCTTCGCGTAGGGCGAGAGTTCGGCGCTGCTGCGGCCGCCATCCGCGGCGCGAAACCCGATCGTGCCCTCGCGCAGCCCGAACCCGTCCACCGCATCGATAAAGCCTGCGGACCATCCGCGGCGGCGGAATTCGCCGTCGGTCGCCGCCCCGAGCCCGAGCGATTCCTGGAGTGCAACGATGTCGCGGATCGCCGCATCCTGGGCCTCCCGCAGTTCCGCCTCGCCGATCCCGCCGGTACGGTGGGCACGGACCGCCGTCATCAATCGTTCGGGGCGGAGAAAGCTGCCGACATGGTCGGCGCGGAAGGGAGGATGTGATCGTTCCGTCATTTCGTCGGAGCCCGCAATTCTCATTGGCGCCGTCGTGGCGCCCGCAGGCCGGATATTTGCTGATCGGACGACGGAATGAAAGGAGATTATAACCTTGAGTAACGTCAGGGCCTTGGTCAGCCTGTGCCGCGTCAGGAATTCCTCGCCATAAACGGCCGCATGAAAGTGTCGTGCACCTGATCGAGTGACCAGCCCGGCATGTCGATTTCCTCTTCGAACTCCACCTTGCTCGGTTGGTAGCTGCTAGGCGGCATGTCAATTTCCGCCGGATCGGGCGGTTTCGCCTTCCTAGTCTGATCGACATCGGCCATGACTTGCTCTCCTAGCCTGACGTGAGAACCCTGTCGGGTCCACATCAAAAGGTCAACTCTTTGACGTTCCTTGCCGCTTGGCAACCTCACGTATCCGTCTAGCGTTTGTTCATCGCCAATCCAACTGCTGGTAGCCCTTCTAATCCACCTTGAATTCCTGCTGCAGAGATTCTACGTCCGACCATGCCGCGACCGTCACCGAGGCCATTGCCGCCGGCACCCTCAGGCCGTGCAATGCCTAGATGTTTTCGAAACTCGGGGAGAAGCGACCCGGTTGAATTCATGAACGGCAAGGCGTCCAAGGCGGTAACGAAAGTTGCAAACCAAGAACTACAGATTTTCAGGCGGAGGGCCGGCCAAGGGATCGTCCAGGACATGAGGGCGGCCGGGCTATCCCGGCCCACTCTCTGCAGTCCTTTCTAAGCAGCTTTGAGTTCCCATTGTGCTGGCGCTGCGGGCCGCCGTGCTGGTTTCCTTTTCTGCGTGATCTTCTCGAGTTTCAGGATCATGTCTTGCCGATGATCGATCTCGTCTTCGAGATCGGCGATTTTCTTCAACCGGTCGCGAACATTCGATACCTTGTTCATGTACATAAGGCGTATCAGCCTCTCAGTTGCCCTTGGCACGGGTGATTTGCCCGTCTCCCATCGATGTACGGTTTGCTCTTTGACGTCGAATAGGTTCGCCAGCATTGACTGTGACATGAGCATTTCTCGACGGAGAAACCTAAACTCCTTCCCGTTCAACCCCTTCTTGTCACGACAAAGGTGCTCGCCAATCACGCGATGAAGTGTGTCGATTTCCCTGATCGCTACGCTAGCACCGCGAGGAGTCTCGAACCTCTCGAAACCGTTCACCAAGTAAACATCGTCCAAGCCGCATTCCAAGTAGTGGTATCTTTCGTCTTTCATGTCCCCCCTCCGTTAAGATGCCGATGTCCAAGTTGTGATGCAATCGATGTGGTCATCATAAACAGCAACAACCACTACCACCCGTCTCCCTGCAACCTTTCGTCGCATCTTGATCCGCCAGTCACCGTTTTGGTCCAGCTCCGGAGACCCGAAAGGTCGCCCCTTCCGCAAGACCTCCAGAACTGAACGCATGTCGACATCCCGTTCAACCATGCGCTCCTGGAAATGGGGCATGTCCATCCGGATATTCGCGCTGTCCGCCATGGCAAGTGCCTTCACTTGCTTAGCCAGGTCCGCGCCCGACGGGATGGTTTGCCCCTGCCACTTCTGGGGAAACGGGATGACCGGTGCGCGTACCACAACTTAACAATATGGTAGGTGGCAAGCGCTCGTCAACATCGCGCACCCGAAGAAAAGCTATTGTCGGCGGTCAGGTCATCGTATTGCAGCCGCTTCCCGACCATGCCGCGCACCACGTCAGCCATCTGATCGATGGTGTTCTGATCCCAGACGTTGTGCCGACGGGCGAATTGGGAAACGTACTTGTCCAGGTGCTTCGGCAACATCTTTTGGCAGATCCCGACGTAGCCACGCTTCAGCATGGACCGGAACGACTCCATGCCGTTCGTGTGCGCCCGATCCCTAGCATACTCGGAGACTGAATGGTTCACGGCTTCATGGTTGTACCAAGGCTTGAGCGCGTTGTAGACCTTGGCTTCGTCCGTATAGACCTTCGCGCCGTCCCGCGTCTGCGTGGCCACGAAGCCAGCAACATGCAGCGCGTCCCGGACAGGGATCACCTTGGCCCTGACCTCGTTGGTTGCGTGATCCTTGACCCCGATAACGGCTTCCTTGCCCACCGCGCCGCGGCCTGCACCCTTCATTTCCTTCCGCTTCGACAGGCTCATGTTCTTGCGCTTGGCGCCGATGTAAATCTCGTCCGCTTCAACCGGACCCGAAAACAGTTCCTCGCCCGTCTCGGCGGCAGTGCAAAGGTGATGCAGAAGGAACCATGCCGCCTTCTGGCTGATGCCCAGTTCGCGGTGAAGGCGCATGGACGCAACGCCCTTGATGTTTGACGCGTAAAGATACAGGCCACTCGCCCATTCCCGGTGCGTCAGGTGAGAACGACGCATGATGGTCCCGACGCGCACCGTGAGCTGCGGCTTGTTCGGGCAATCACGGCAACGATGCGTCTGCGACTTGTGTTTGATGTTGCATTGGACGTTGAAGCTGCCGCAATACGGGCAGTTCGGGTCGTCCGGTCAGCGCAGTTCCTCGATCCACTGCCGCGCCTTTTCCTCGGTGCCGAACATCTTTGCGACCTGAAGCAGCATCAGGCCCTTGCGGTGCGATTTTACAGGTACTTTCTGCATTGTGAATCACCTCCCTATGGGACTCAAAGACAAGCGATTTCGGGGAAGGTTATAATCCCCGAATGAAACAGCTGCACGGCCCTCCCCGCACCTGCCCCGCGGCAGCGGGGTCCGCGGCCTTGCCGCGACAAGGAGGCCGGTTTCCTGTACAAACCGGCATGCGGGCGCCCGCCCCCGGACCGCGTCTCCAACAGCTACGGAAGCTTCAATGTTCGATTTCTTCTTTCCACGCGAGCCGTTCGGATCGCAGACGCTTCGCCTCGTCGCCGAGGCTGGCGAGGGCGGCGGAGACGTCTTCGAAATCGCCCGCGTCTGCCGCGACATCGAGGCTGGCGACAAGGACGGCTGGGAGCAGGCCTGGATCGCCAAGGCGGCCGACACCCAGGACCGCGCAGAGGCCGCGCTTGCGGCCGGCAACCGGCGGACGGCGATGCGCTACTTCTTCGCCGCCAACCAGTATTGGCGCATGGCGGACGTCTTTCTCACCATCGAGCGCAATGACGACAAGGCCGCCTTCTTCGCCAGGTCCCAGGCATGCTTTCGCGAGGCCGCGAAGCTCCACGATCCACCCATAGAAGTGATCACGGTGACGTGCGGAGACGAGGAATATGACGGCTATTTCTGCCACCCGCGCAACCCGTCATCCGACCGGTGGCCGGCCATATTCTTCATCGGCGGGGCAGACGCCTTTGCAGAGGAGATCTACTTCTCGGGCCGCGACCTCGTTGAACGCGGATACGCGCTCCTGCTGGTCGACACGCCGGGCCGCGGCTCGTCGATGTATCTCAAGAACATTCCGACGCGCGCCGACTACGAGGTTCCCGGCCGCGCCTGCTTCGACTGGCTGTTCGGCCGCCCCGAGATCGATCCCGAACGTGTCGGCCTCATGGGCATCTCGATGGGAGGCTACTACGCGCCGCGGGTCGCCGCCTTCGAGGACCGCATAAAGGCTCTGGTCTCATGGTGCGGGTGCTACTCGATGCTGGATGACCTGTACCTGTTCTACGAACATCTTCGGCCCACCGTCCAGCGGCTCCTTGGAGGGGTGTCGGACGGCGAGGCGCGCGAACGGCTCGCGGAATTCACCATGAAGGGGCTGGCAGAACGCATCACCGTGCCGACCCTGATGACCCACGGCGCAACCGACCGCCTCATGAATGTGGAGGGCGCCCGGCGCCTGTTCGACGAGATCGGAAGCACGGACAAGGAACTCGTCGTGTTCGACGATGCCCGCACCGGCGGCGCGGTCCATTGCTCGCATGACTGCTGGGTGCACCACGGCCCGCTGATTTTCGACTGGATCGAGAAGCACGTCTGACGCGCCGGGCAACGCTCCGGCAGGCGCCCGGCGCAACGCTGTCTTCGGCAGCGGACCCCGGGATTATGGAGTAAGATCGGGAGATCCCGGCAACAGGGCGGATCCAGAACCATGATCGTGGATTTTCAGCATCATTTCACGCCGCTCGAATTCTTCCCGGAAGGATTCGGGGGCGAGTCGAAGACCTTCTTCGACGGCAACGGCGTGCCATCCTACAGCTTCCATTCCCTCCTGTTCGATCTCGACGCCCATATCCACATGATGGACATCGCCGGGATCGACGTCGCGATGCTGTCCTGCGCCGAAGGCATGTGCGCCGAACTGGAAAAGAGCCGCCTGATCAACGATCGCACGCACGAGGCGGAAAGGAACTACCCCGGCCGCTTCGCCGGCTTCGCTCACGCGCACCCGCTCGGCGGCGCCGAGGCGTTTGCCGAACTCGCCCGCTGCCGGCACGAACTCGGTTTCCGCGGCGTGGTCGTCACCACCGAGTTCGACGGCGTCACGCTCGACGATCCGGCGCTCGACCCCTTCTGGGCGGAGTGCCAGAAGCTGGGCCTGTTCGTCTTCATCCATCCGGCCCTGCGCCTGACGTGGCCGCAGCAGTTCGATGCCTATGACCTGGCCCGTTCCGTCGGCCGCGAGTTCTCGCTGATCCAGGCCGTCATCCGGCTGATCAATGGCGGCGTTCTCGACCGCTTCCCCGGACTCGTGGTCCATGTGGCCCATCTTGGCGGCGGTATCGCATCCGTCCTCGGTCGCGTGAGAAGCTATCAGGACAAGGATTTCTGGGGCACCGGCGAGAGCCCGCGGCACGGGCAGCTGCCGGAACACGACTTCGATCACTATGTCAGCCAACGGCTGATATTCGATACGGCGGGCTTCTGCGGCGACATGCGTTCGATCAGGGCATCGACCGTGGAGCTGCCGACGGATCGCATCGTCTTTGCGACCGACTATCCGCAGGAGATCCGCGAGCCCGAAGCAGTCAAGGCGTTCGTTGACGGCATGCGCGAACTCGGCGCCGACGGCGCGAAAATCCTGTCGGGCAATACCGGACTGCTGATCCCGGACGGGCCGCCTGCCGCACCGCAATAGGCCGGAGATCCACGCCCCGCTCGGGGCGTGGCGCAGGATACCGCAAAATCCGCCGGTCCCCCGGCTCCCTGCGGTGGCCGGCACGAATGGCGGCGGGCCGGGCTTGGCCGGTCAGAACAGGACCAGCGCTGCGGCCGTGTTCATGTCCCGGAACAGGTCGACCAGTTCCGCGACCGGAATCAGCAGCAGGAAAGCCGCGCAATCCCACAGATTTCTTGCCACCGCCCGAATTTCAACTCTCGAGCCGGCTGCCGGGTTGAAATGCCCGATCTTTACGGGAAGGAAACCTGAAGTCGTCGTCCTGTATTGGTCGTAGGCTTCTCCGAATTTTTCGGAAAGGAAAGCCTCTTCTTTTTTCATCATGTAGGAAAAAATGAAATAGACCGCCGAGGTCAGCACCGCCGCGTACAGCAGGCTCTGAAGCATCAACCCGAAACCGAGCGCGGCCATCGTCGAGAACAGATAGAGCGGGTGACGGCACAGCGAATACGGACCGGTCTGAACAAGAACGTTGTTCTTGCGCGCGCCGATATGCAGGGTTGCCCAGGACCGTCCCAGCACACAGGCAACGATCAGCGCAATCCCGACGCCATGGAGGACGCTGCCGAACGGCGTCCCACCGTGATAGGGCGAAATGAACAGGGCTGCGACCAGCAGACACAGACAGACGGCGCGCAAGAGATGGATTCGTCTTCTCTGACCGACCGAGGAACGATTCATGACCGATTGTCTCCGGGACACCGGCGGCCACGACACCGGCCAGCGCGGGGAAGCTAGTCGACAGCGCCGTTTTCTGTCAAGGCGCGCCGCTCCGGAGCGCCGGTGCATGACGCGTCGAGACGGGCGTGAACACCAACTGGCCGCTGAACCTCTCCGACGAGGCAAACCATGCATCTGCGCCGGAACGCACAGGCGCAACCCGGAGAATCGGGCGGCCGGAGTCCGGCCCGGGGGATCGCGGACAACCGCGACAGGATGCACGGGCTTGGCCGACAGGCCCGAAACGGATTTTATCGCGCCCCGACGCCCGCGAACGCCCCTTCGGGACGCCAAACCGGTTGGGATTCGCACGGCACCGCTCTATAGTCCGGCACCGTCACCGCAAAGAGGCCGCAGCATGGAAATCCGCGACGCCCTGACTTTCGATGACGTGCTTCTGGTCCCCGCCGCGTCCGAGACCCTTCCCGGCCAGGCAGATACGTCGACACTGCTGACGGCAGGCATCCGCCTCGGCATACCGCTGATTTCGGCAGCAATGGATACGGTAACCGAATCGCAGATGGCGATCACCATGGCACAGGCTGGCGGAATTGGCGTCATTCACAAGAATCTCGACATCGCCGCCCAGGCTGACGAGGTTCGCGCGGTCAAGAAGTTCGAGTCGGGAATGGTGATCAACCCGGTCACGATCGGCCCCGACGAAACGCTCGCGCGCGCCCTCGAGCTGATGAAGGGCCACCGGATTTCCGGCATCCCGGTGGTCGAGAGCAGATCCGGAAGGCTTGTCGGCATCCTGACCAATCGCGACGTCCGTTTTGCCGACAACCCCCGGCAATCGGTCAAGGAGCTCATGACCCATGACAACCTGGTCACTGTCCAGGAAGGCGTGGACATGACAGAAGCGCGGAGGCTGCTGCACAAGCACCGCATCGAGAAGCTCCTGGTGGTCGATGACGCCTATCGCTGCATCGGGCTGATCACGGTCAAGGATATCGAGAAGGCCGAAGGCCATCCCGACGCGACCAAGGACGAAAAGGGACGCCTGTGCGTCGCCGCAGCCACCGGTGCCGGAACCGACGGCCTGGAGCGCGCCGAAGCTCTCGTCGACGCCGAAGCCGACGCGGTGGTCGTCGACACCGCGCACGGCCACGCACAAGGCGTTCTCGAGGCTGTCGTGGGTATCAAGCGCCTTTCGAACAGTGTTCAGGTGATTGCCGGCAATGTCGCCACGCCGGAGGGCGCCAGGGCGCTCATCGATGCCGGCGCCGACAGCATCAAGATCGGAATCGGACCCGGGTCCATCTGCACGACGCGCGCGGTTACCGGCGTCGGCGTGCCGCAGTTTTCCGCGATCCTGGAATGTGCCGAAGTGTGCCGCGAGGAAGGCATTCCGTGCATCGCCGATGGGGGCGTACGGCTCTCCGGCGACCTCGCAAAAGCGCTTGCCGCGGGCGCCGACAGCGTCATGATCGGCTCGATGCTCGCCGGGACCGACGAGAGTCCCGGCGAGGTGTTCCTCTATCAGGGACGATCGTACAAGACCTATCGCGGCATGGGCTCGCTCGGCGCCATGGCGCAGGGATCGGCCGATCGCTACTTCCAACAGGAAGTGAGCGAGACCCTGAAACTGGTGCCCGAAGGAATCGAGGGGCGGGTCCCCTACAAGGGGCCGGTGGAGGCGGTGATCCATCAGCTGGTCGGAGGACTCAGGGCGGCCATGGGCTATACCGGAAACGCCTCGATCGCCGACATGCAGAGCAACTGCAGGTTCCGGAGAACGACCTCTGCCGGTTATCGGGAAAGCCACGTGCACGACGTCTCGATCATGCGCGAAGCCCCCAACTACCGGCCGCCGGAATGAGGACTGCACATTCGACCGCCGGAAGCCGGCGGATGGACCAGGCTGGCACGGCCGGGCAGTTCCTTCGGCCTGTCTGCCCGCCGGAAAGCGGCATGGACGGGCGGCCATGACGGATCGCGTCCTGATCGTCGACTTCGGATCGCAGGTGACACAGCTGATCGCGCGGCGGGTACGCGAGAGCGGGGTCTACAGCGAGATATATCCGTTCAACCGGGTCACTGCCGGCAGCATCGCCGCGTTTGCGCCGCGGGCGCTGATCCTCTCGGGCGGGCCAGCCTCGATTCTCGACGATGACTCACCGCGCGTTCCGGACGCCGTCTTCGAGGCCGGCATCCCCGTCCTCGGGATCTGCTACGGCCAGCAGGCGATGGTTTCCCAGCTCGGAGGCGCCGTGGCCCGGTCCGACACCAGGGAGTTCGGCCGCGCCGCGCTCAATATCGTCGACGACTGCGAACTGTTCGGCGGCGCCTGGGCGGCCGGGGCCGAGGAACAGGTATGGATGAGCCACGGCGACCACGTCGAGTCACTGCCGCCGGGCTTCCGCGCGGTGGCCACGAGCGAAGGCGCGCCCTACGCGGCGATCGCCGATGACGAGCGTCGCTTCTACGGCGTGCAGTTTCATCCCGAAGTCGTCCACACCCCGCGCGGCGCCGAGCTTCTGCGGAATTTCACACACCGCGCGGCGGGGTGCAGCGGCGACTGGACCATGGAGGCGTTCAGGGACCGTGCGATCGCGGATATTCGCGTGCAGGTCGGCTCCGGCCGGGTGCTGTGCGGGCTGTCCGGCGGTGTCGATTCCTCCGTTGTCGCAGCATTGCTGCACGAAGCCGTCCGCGAACGCCTCGTGTGCGTCTTCATCGACACCGGCATGATGCGCGCGGGTGAGCCGGAAGAGGTGACGAACCTGTTCCGGGATCACTACAACATTCCACTCGTTCACCGCGACGCCTCGGCCGTGTTCCTCGACAGGCTTGCCGGCGTGACCGATCCGGAAGACAAGCGGAAGATCATCGGCGAAACCTTCATCGACGTGTTCGAAAAGGAGGCGGGAGCGGCCGGCGGGGCAGAATTCCTGGCCCAGGGCACGCTCTATCCCGACGTCATAGAATCGGTCTCGGCGCTCGGCGGGCCCAGCGTCACGATCAAGTCGCATCACAATGTCGGGGGATTGCCCGAACGCATGAACATGGCGCTGGTGGAGCCGTTGCGCGAGCTGTTCAAGGACGAGGTACGGGAACTCGGACGGGTGCTTGGCCTGCCCGAACGCCTTGTCGGCCGCCATCCGTTTCCGGGGCCTGGCCTGGCGATCCGCATCCCCGGGGAGATCACCGCGGCCAGGCTCGATGTCCTGCGCCGCGCCGACGCGATCTATCTCGAGGAGATCCGGAAGGCCGGCCTGTATGACGAGATCTGGCAGGCATTTGCCGTGCTCCTGCCGGTTCGGACGGTTGGCGTCATGGGCGACGCCCGGAGCTATGAGGATGTATGCGCGCTGCGCGCCGTGACCTCGACCGACGGGATGACGGCTGATTTCTTCCCTTACGACATGGCATTCCTGGGACGGGTGGCGAACCGTATCGTCAACGAGGTGCGCGGTATCAATCGGGTCGTCTACGACGTGACCTCGAAACCTCCGGCAACGATCGAGTGGGAATGACTCCGACGGGTTTGCGACACATGATCGATGGTCCGGCGTGTCCGGACCGGACGGCTCCCGAGAATTTCCGTGCCGCAGCCGACGCCGCTCCGGCATGGTTCCGGGGATGGCCGATAGCGGGACTCACGGCTCCCCGCTGCCCCGGAAACCCGTTGCAACGATATACGTCTCGGGGCTCTCGGCGCGCGAGGCCTTCGGTTTCACGGTCCTGACCTTGTCGAACGCGCTGTTGATGGCCTGCATCAGCTCGCCGTGCGCGCCGCCGGCGAACGCCTTGAGGACGAGGCTGCCGCCCGGCGCCAGCACCTCGGACGCGAAAGCCAGGGCCGCTTCGCCGAGCGCCATCGTCCGAAGATGATCGGTCCTCCGATGCCCGGTTACCGGAGCTGCCATGTCGCTCAGCACGACATCGGCGGGACCGCCAAGCGCCGCCCTCGTCATCTCCGCCACCTCATCGCTCCGGATATCGGCCTCGAGGACCGTCGCTCCCGCAATCGGTTCGACCGGGTGAATGTCGACGGCCACCACGCGGCCCTTGCCAGCCGCCGCTTCGGCGCGGTCGACGGCGATCTGGGTCCAGCTTCCGGGCGCGGCGCCGAGATCGACAATCCTTGCGCCGCCATGGAGGAGACCGAAGCGTTCGTCGAGCTCCATGAGCTTGAATGCCGCCCGCGATCTCAGCCCGAGACGCTTCGCCTCCTGGACGAAGGGGTCATTCAGCTGCCGGCTCAGCCATCGCGTCGATGACGCCTTGCGGCCGCGGGCCGTCTTTACGCGGACGCGGAGATTCCGTCCGCGGGGCCGAGCCGCGCTTCCGCCCGAACCGGCTTTACGTGGCAAGGCCTGTCCTCCGACCCTGTTCCGGAATTCCGCCGGCACCGGCCGGAGGTGCATCCGTCGTCGACAGGCCCCCGGACATTTCCTTGAGGATGCCGTCATGAATTCCGCGGTCCGAGACCCGCAGGCGGCCGGCAGGCCATACGCGGTCGATCGCCTCGAGAACCGCCAGACCCGGCATCACGAGTTCAGCCCGGTCGGGCCCGATGCACGGATGCGCCGCCCGCCCGGCGGGACTTCGGGGCGCCATCTCCCGGCGCAGCCGTTGAACCGTCGCAAAGTCGAGCCGGCTTCCATCGATCCGCGCGCCGTCGAAGCGCTGAAGGCCCAGACCCACGGCAGCGACCGTGGTGACCGTACCGCCTGTTCCCATCATTCCGGCTGCGCCGTTCTCGATCTTTCGGCGAACGCCGAATTTCCGCTCGAACGGTTCGAACAGGCCGGCCACGGACCGGACGACGGACCGGTATCGTTCCCGATCAAATCCCGGATCCCGAAAGCTGTCCCGCAGAACGGCCACGCCGCACGGCAGCGATGTCCAGCCGGCCAGTTCGGGGCCGCTGCCGGAACGCTGGCGCGCCCAAGCCAGCTCAATGCTGCCGGCGCCGATGTCGAACACCAGCGTGTTCTTCCATGCAGGGTTCATGTGCGGGGCGCAGGCCACCATCACGAGTCTGGCCTCTTCGCGTGGATCGATCGTCTCAAGCGCGATGCCGGCTTCGGTGCGCGCGCGTTGGACGAACGCCTCGCGATTGCGGGCAACCCGGACCGCTTCGGTGGCGACACAACGCACGTGAACCACCCTTCGCGCCGCCAGCCGTGCCGCGCAGGCGTCCAGCGCCTCGATCGCGCGCTCCATCCCGGCAGCCGAAAGGCAGCCCGTCTCAGCGAGATCCTCGCCGAGATTGACAGTTCGGGAAAACCGCTCGACGACCCTGAATCCCTGGTCTTCGGGCACCGCGATCACGAGGTGGCAGCTGTGGGTGCCGAGGTCGAGCGCAGCGACCGGAACGCCGTCCCGGCCGGCCGGGCTGCGGCCGGCGGCAACCTCCTCACCGGTCCCTTCGGAGGCGTCGACAACTGGCGAGAGCGGCATGACCTCTACACTGCCTCCGGCCTGGCCCCTGCCGGCAAACGCCCGCCACACCATGCGGCAGGCGAGGCCCCGGCTTCCATCGTGGCGGCATGACCGGATACGCGGATGGCCGCGACCAGCCTGAGCGGGGTCGCCACGGCCGGGAACGGTCACCGGCAGGTTTCCGGCCCGACTCATACCACATGCCCCTTTGGCAACCGAATTCGCAGAGAGCGACCGGGATCGTGGACTGCCGCCGTGTCCTATTGTCCGGGCCTGCCATACAGTCCCGCGGGGTTTTGCGCCTCCCGTACGCACGGCCATCCCCGGGCGAGATTGCTGTTCACTTCGGGGGAAAATTGTCCTATTGTCAGTTACCTTGGACCGGAGGCAAATGCCGCCACCGGATTGCTGGGGAATAGTTTAACGGTAGAACGGGCGGCTCTGACCCGCTTGGTCCTGGTTCGAATCCAGGTTCCCCAGCCATTTCCCCGGATTACCGCAATTCGCTCCGGCTGGCTGCCAAACTGTCCGGACACGGGCCCGGTTCCGGTTGATCTGCTCCCGTCGGCTGATTGTTCCGGATGACAGGCGCCGGGCCTTTCCGCAATCCCTCATGCGGCTTGCACGTGCCGGGATGCCGACAGCCGCAACGGCAACCGCCCGGACACGGCAGCGAAGGTGGGTCAGGTCCCGCACCGTTGCCACCCGGCCCACGAACTGAACAGGAACCGGATACCGCATCCGGACCCGCCCATGACGGAATTCCTCGGCGTTCCAGATATCGGGCTGTGGCAGGCCCTGGCCCTGTTTGCCGCAGCCGTCGCGACGACGTTCATCGGCACCGTGACCGGGACTGCCGGCGGCCTGCTGCTGCTCGCCTTCATGACATTCTTTCTGCCACTGGTGGTCCTGATTCCGGTCCACACCGTGGTGCAGCTCGGGGCAGGCACCAGCCGCACTTTCCTGATGTGGCGCTATGTCAGGAAGGAGCTGCTCGTTCCGTTCGCGATCGGAGCGGGCTTGGGCGCCATTGCCGGCGCCAACGTATTCATCTCGCTGACAGCGGGCACGCTTCAGGCCATCCTCGGGATATTCATACTTGCTGTCATGTGGACACCGAGAATCACGCTCGGCGGCCCGGAGCGAACCCGCTTCGCGCTTCTGGGCGCCGCCTCGACCTTCCTGGGTGTTTTCGTCAGCGCGACCGGCTCGTTCCTGTCGCCCTTTGTCGCGCATGCCAGCCGCGACCGGCACGTTCACGTCGCGACCATCGCCACCCTCATGGCGATTACCCACCTTGCCAAGCTGGCCGCTTTCGGCTTCGTCGGCGTCGCCCTCGGCGCCTATGTGCCGCTTATCGCCCTGATGATCTGCGGAACCGTGCTTGGCAACTGGATCGGCCGGAATACGCTCCGGCGGGTGCCGGAACGCATGTTCCGGATCGTCTTTCAGGTGCTGCTCGCGCTGCTTGCGCTCCGACTCCTGGCCGGAGCGCTGCTCGACGGCGCCTGGCTCCAGGGCCTCGTGGCCGCAATCGGCATCTGACCGGACCGCATGGACGACGAAACGCGGCGGTCCCGGCTGGCTATTTCCGCATGCCGGGGCGTTCGAAGTCCCGGTCGAGGTGTCCCTTGCCCTCAAGGTCGCCCTGTTCGAACAACCAGCTGTATCCGCCGGGTGGATTGGTCAGGATCTCCCAGCAATTGTCATCCATGTCCCAGAAAAAGAAGCTGTAGGTGCCGTGCTGCAGCTTCGGCTTGGAAATCTTGTGCAATCCCCATTTCTCGGCCTGTTCGACAACCGTCTCGTAGGCCGCATCAACCTCGTCCTGGGTCTCGACATCGAACCCGTTGTGGTTGAGCAGCGGCATCTCGGAATCCCGCTTGGGCTGTTCGACGACCGCGATCGTATTCGCGCCGCCGAGGCGGATGAGCAGTGAAATCGGGCTGGTGCGGACGACCTCAAGCCCGAGGAACTCGGTATAGAAGTCGCGGGCCTTTTCGAGATCCCTGGACTCGAGCGTTCCGTGCGAAAGGAAATTCAGCTTGAGGGCAGACTCGGCCGCGGTCTCGACTTGAGGCGAACTCATTTGATTTCTCCCGTTCGGTTGTCGCCGGAATCTGCTCCGAAGCGCAGTTTCGCCCTCGGCCGGGTGAAATGGCACGAGCAGCCGTACCGCAGGAGTCCGGAGGGCTTGGCGCACGAAGGTGCATTTTGAAAGGCGCCTGATCGGAATGCAACCGTTCATGCGATTTGCACGCCGCTCGGAACCGGGATCGTCGCCGCTCCAGAACCCCGAGCACCCGAGACAGCACCACCGTCCCAATCGCCCGATCGATAATCACTCGTGAGCGCCCGACAACGCTGAAGCGATATCGAGTGAAAGGCGGAGGACCGCGCTACCGCCAGAACGGGCGGACCGTCCGGTATGCCCGCGGATCTGCTGGAGTGGGCGTTGACGATGCGCCGCGGCGGGACGCCTGACGGGTAGCCCCGCATCTCCCATTCGGAGACCTCACCGCGCTTCGAGGGTCGCGGTCTCCTCTGCGCCTTCGGCAAGCTCGACGCAGGTGTTGGTCCTGGCTGCGACCGTCCACGCCAATGGGTTGCCGGGCCTTGTCGGCAGGCATCTGTATCGCACTCCGAACTGGCTCCACTTTCCTGACGTGGCCATGGTGCTGGTCTGCCCAACCGTCCGGCCGGTCAGGCACGCAATATCGGCATCGGGCTGGTATCGACAAGCTCCACCTGCCGATAGGCGAGGCGCTCGAACAGCTCGGCCCTTACCCCGGCGTGCGCTGGATCGTCAAAGAGGTTCTCCATCTCGTCCGGATCATTTTTCAGATCGTAGAGTTCTCCCCAGTCCTCGCCCTGGGTAATCGTCAGCCGATGCGTATCGGTGATGATCGAACGAATCCGGGGCGGAGCCGAATAGCCCATGTAATGCCGCTGTTGGTCGTCCTCGACGACGATCGAGTCGACGGCTCCGGGATCGTCCTCGCCGTGAACAGCATTCATCAGGCTGCGGCCCTGAATGCCGTTGTAGGCTTCGATGCGGGCGCGATCCAGGATCGTCTGCGCGATATCTATCGTTCCCGCCATCGTGTCGGTTGTCCGGGCCGGCGCGCCAGGTTCGGCCCAGATGAACGGGACATGGGTTATCCCCTCGAAATGCGCCGGACCCTTGAGCAACAGGCCATGGTCGCCGAGAAAGTCGCCGTGATCCGAGGTGAAGACCACGACCGTGTTGTCGGCAAGGCCGTTCGCTTCGAGAGAGGCCAGGATCTCGCCGACGGCGTCGTCGATCATCGCGATCATGCCGCAGGTCAGCGCCCTGGCTTCACGCACCTCGCGCTCGTCGACGGCAAAGGCATTCTGCGAGTTCGTGGCCACTTCCCCGGCGTCACGGGCCGCCCGCGCCCACTTCACGTGCGGCGGCGGCTCCCGATTGCCGTAGACCGGTGGCAGGTCCATGTCCTCGGGACTGTACATGTCCCAGTACTTTCCGGGCGGCGTGAAGGGATGGTGCGGATCGGGAAACGACGCCATGAGGAAGAACGGCTTGCCGCCTCCGTCCCTGGCATGACGGTCGAGGTATTCGGTGGTCTTCAGCCCGACATAGCTGGTCGGATAGAACTCTTCCGGAATCGCGGTGCGGTAGGCTTGCGGACAGACATAGTCGTGCGCAATCTGGTTAGCACGATCGCGCAATGCATCGGCATCCTCCCTCTGCTGCCTGAACCAGACATAGTAGTGGCCGCCGACGCGATCCGAATGCTCGGTGCAGAGATCCACATGTTCGAATCCGTAGAACGGCAACGCGAGATCGTAGGGCTCCCCGGATTTCCATCTGTCGGGATGCTCCTGGCCGTAATCGCCTTCAGGGTCCGCCCTGAAGGCCTCAGGCATCACGTCACGCAGCGAGAAATAGCCGTCCTCCGGCTCCGGCCTCTGCCGCATCGGCGGAAACGCCGTCATGTTCTGGATATGGCTCTTGCCCACCAGCGCCGTCGCGTAGCCGGCGACGCGCAGGCCATCGACAAAGGTGCTGGCGCGCATGTCCAGGGGCGTGCCGTTCGAGCGCACGCCGTGAAGGGAGGGCATCCGGCCGGTGACCAGTGTGGACCGGTTCGGCTGGCACACCGGCGTCGCGACGTAGAACCGGTTGAACATGGTGCCACGGGCCGCGATGGAATCGATATGGGGCGTCTTGAGGACCGGATGTCCCGCGCAACCGAGGAAATCGACGCGATGCTGGTCGGTGATGATGAACAGGAAATTTGGACGATCGGTCATGGTTATTCCCTGGTTGGCTTTTCGATCCCGCGGCACCATAAGCCCCCGACCGCCCCGCCGCAACGCTGGCCGATCCGGGGCGCCATGGCCTCCCCGTGCTCAGGAGCCGGTGCGGCCGGACCGTTCCTGCCATGCGATTCTGATTTGCCCGGCCGTTGTCCTGCGTTGCGGTATCGGCGCCGCGACAGGAATTCGGACCCCATCCGGCGAACGACAACGCCGGGGTGGCCTGGAGATTTCGAGATTGACTCCGAACTCGCGGACGAGCAGGCGTTTCAGGCCCCCGCCGTCGGTAGCGTCATCCGGCAATGTCGAGTTCGGTGTGGCGGGCCAACACGTCGAAGTCCCTGTCGAGATGCAGTACCGGCACGGTGGCGTGGATCGCGACGGCGGCAATCAGGCAATCGATCAACCGGCGCACGGTCTCGCCTTCCCGACGGCAACGGCGGAACAGGGCCGCCGCCCCCTCGTAATGCGCCGGTTCGGTCGGAAGGACGCTCGCCCGTGCGAGCAGGCGGCGAAGGGAGTCGAGATGGCGCCCGTCGCGCGCGCCGGCAAGCACTTCCATCCGAATCGCGTCGCAGATCGCAATGTCGCTGTCCAGTTCGGCATCAACGCGCTGGCAAACCGCCGAGCCAGTGTCGCGGAGGAACTCTACCCATGCCGAGGTATCGATCAGGATCACGATGCGCGGCCGCGGCGCATCTCGTCCAAATCACCCTCCCAGCCTGATCCGCGAAGGCGCCGGGCCTCGTCGATACTCAGGGGCTCAGCCGCAAGCGTGCGTAGCGCCAGGTTGACCGCCTGACGCTTGGAAGTCAGCCGGTAGCGGCGCATGATCGCGTCACAGGCTTCGTCGTCAATATCGATATTGGTGCGCGACATACACTATGAATACACCATAAGGAGATCGTGGTCAAACGGTTCTCCGCTGCCGGCCGGCGGGCCTCGCACCGTCCGTTATCACGCGGCCATTCGCATGTATTCGCTTCTCCGGCAGCTTCGCGGGATGCCGCTCAGGCCTCGGGATCCCCCGCCGTCAGATATTCCCACATGCGCTCGAAGATACGCCCCGACGAGACTGCCCGCGCCCGCGCCTGTTCGTCGCTGAAGACCTCGGACGCCTCCTCCCGGCCGGTCGCCATGACCGCAAGCTCGGTGCCTGCAGCCTCCTCGAGATAGAAGGCCATTACTGCAGCCTCCTCCACCGTGGCGCCGGTCAGGATGCAGCCGTTGCCACGCATCACCAGGGCCCGCGCTTCGCCGAGCGTCTCGGCGAGCGCCGCTGCGGCCGCGTCGTCGCGCAACAGCAGCGGGTCGTCCCAGAGCGGCGGCGACGGCGCGAAATAGGCGGCGAAGCCGATGCGCGGCTTCGGGGTGCGCCGGAACGTGGACAGCGTCATGACATCGCGAAGGAACGTGCGGACGATGCCGTTCACATCGTCCCGGCGCCTGTAGATCTGCTGATGGCACCGCACCTCGCCGAGGACTCCGTCGGGCAGCGGGCCGTTTATCGGCACCACCGTCCCGTCGTCATCCGGAGTGATCAGTCCCATTGGCCGCGGCGCGCAGACGAGGAAGGACTCCGAATCGAGCCTCGCGCTGACATGGCCGTAGGCGTGGCCGAGATCGTTGCGGCCGAGCGCGCGGGCCGCCATGCGCACACGGACCTGGGTTCGCGCGAGCGGCTCGCCGAGCGTTCCGAATTCGAGCGCCGGCATTATTCCCGGAATTCGGGCACGTCGGGCCTTGACCCCCAGACGCAGAATGACTCGTTGGTGAAGGGAAACTGCCGCGGCCGCCAGTCATCCTCCGGCTCGATCATCCGCACGCCGCAGGAATATTCGAAAACCATTCCGTCGGGCCCCTCGAAATACAGGAACCTCGCCCCCGAAGTCGCATGGCGGCCCGGACCGAAGACGATCCGCACCTGGCGATCCTGGAGGAAATAGCTGGAACGCATGATGTCGTCGGTCTCGCGGACCTGGAAATTGATGTGCTGCACGCCGGCATGATCCGTCGGGAACAGCGCGAAGCGGTGATGGACCTTGTCGAAGGACATCAGAGGCGCGTCGCCGATCCAGTCGTTGGTCCGGAAATTGAACAGCCCGCACCAGAACTTCTCGTCGCGGGGGGCGTCGCTCGTCTTGAGGCCGATATGGTTGAACCAGTAGATGCCGGCGTCGCGGCTGGGAAAGAACCGGCGGCCCGAATGGAACGGGCGAACCACCAGATCGAAGCTGTTGCCGGTGGGATCCCGGAAGGTCAGGTAGCGCATGCACCGGCGCACGGCGGCGCCCTCCGCATCGCCCCAGGCAACGGCGACGCCGCCGGCCTCGAGATGGCTTGCGGCGGCCTCGAGGGCCGCGTCGTCGGCAACGGCGATGCCGACGGTGTGGTCGCCGGGATCGCCGCGGAAATAGCAGACATTGTGATTGCGGTCGTCGCCGCGGAGATAGACCCGGCCATTCTCGCGGCCGACCTCCTCGAGACCGTAGATGTCCCGCGCCCAGCGCGCGGACTCTTCCGGATCCGGCGTGCCCATGTGCACATAGCTCAGGTCGACAAGTTCGATCATCGCAGCGCTCCCTGACTGCGGCGCGGAGGACGTGCCGCCTGCCTCGTCCAATCGTATCCCTTTCGGAATCCGATGCAACCGCCCGGATGCGGCGTCCGTGTTATACTGCCTCCGACAGGCTGGCCGCGCCGGCGGCGGCCGGGCAGACATGCGATGGGGGTCAGGACATGGACATGCGTTCACCGGCGGCGGACGGGATATCGATACCGTTCCCGAGGGAAAGCGTGAGCGAAGCCGAATGGAACACACGCGTCGACCTTGCCGCGGCGTTCCGGGTGGCCTCGCATTTCGGCTGGAACAACACCATCTACAACCACATTTCGGCGCGGCTGCCGGATGCGCCGGACCGGATGCTCATGAACCCGCAGGGCGCCGGCTGGCACGAGATGACGGCGACCAGCCTGATCAAGGCGGACTTCGAGGGCAACGACTTCTCCGACAGTCCGCTGGCGCTGGCGCCGGCGGGACGCAATTTCCACAGCGCGATCTTCCGCCTGCGCCCCGACATCAACTGCGTCCTGCATATCCATCCGGTCGCGGGCGTCGTCGCATCGGCCATGCGCGAGCCGCTCCTGGCGATAGACCAGCGTTCGGCGATGCTGCAGGGAAAGATCTCGTACCATGCGTACGAGGGGCTGGCGCAGGAAGCCGACGAAGGTCCGAGAATCGTCGACGATCTCGGCGGCAACCGCCTCATGATCATGAAGAATCACGGCCTGCTGACGGTCGGGCGCACCATCGGCGAGGCCTTTGCCGGCATGCATACGCTGGTCGATGCCTGCGACGCCCAGCTCCGGCTCATGGCGACGGGGCGCGAGCCCGACATCCTGCCCGAGAAGATCTGGCGCCACGTCCAGGACCAAGCCGCTAGCCGCAGGAAGCCTGACGAGCCCGGCGGCGCGCTCGAATGGCAGATGTACCGCCGCCTCGCCGATCGCCTGGACCCGACCTACCGCGACTGAGCCGGCACCGCTGACGGCGCGGGGGTGGCACCGGGCGTTCCCGTCGTAAAGGCCTTTTCCGGCCCGCCGAAGCGGGCAACCAGGGCGTTCTGGTCATCCTTGGCGGCCTGGTCGACCGCCTCGGGATCGCAGATTCCCCGGAGCGCGCCATAGAGTTCGGAAACGGCGTCGCGGCAGGCCTCATCGTCTGCACGATTGACGGTCTCTTCGGGATCGCGCGCAAGGTCGAAGAATTCCGGCCCATAGCCGACATAGTGGATGAGCTTGTCCGTGCCGCGCCTGACCATGAATGCGCCGCTCGGGGATGCGGCCGCATGGTATTCGCTGAAGACGACGCGAGCGGGATCGCGGGCGGAGCCCGCGATATCGAACCACGAGCGGCCGGGCAGTTCCGCCTCCGTCTCGCCGGGCGCCATTCCGACGGCCTCCAGCACGGTCTGACAGGCATCGACGAGGGATACCGGCGTTTCGCACACCGCGTTCCCGGCGATGTCATCGCCGCTGATGATCAGCGGAATGCCGGCGGCCTCTTCGTACATGTTGGATTTCCCCCACAAGCCGCGGGCGCCGACATTGTCGCCGTGGTCGCTGGTGTAGATCACGCGGGTCGTGTCGCGGAGCCCGCAGGCGTCGAGCGCCTCCAGAACCTCTCCGATCAGCGCATCGACATAGGTGCACAGCCCGAAATACGCCGCGGTCGCCATCCGGCGTTCCTCCTCGGAAAGGTGCCGGTCGACCTGCTGGAAATCGTCCATGCGCTGTATCCAGGGATGGCGTGCATGTCCCGCATCCGGGTGGAGCTTCGGCTCCGGAAGGTCGTCGAGCGGGTAGAGGTCGTAGAATTCCTCAGGCACTACAAGCGGGAAATGCGGCGCGACAAAGCCGAGATAGAGGACCCAGGGCCGGTCGCCGCCCTGGCGTGCGGCGTCGGCGAGCCAGCCCTTCGCCTCGTCGGCGATCCGGCGGTCATAGCTGTTGTAGCTCGAGAGCCCGGGGCCGATCTTGCCGAGCATGCGGGCGCGGCGTTCCGGCGGCAAGGGATCCCGCACCGAGCCCCAGACCTGGCCGATGCCGCCCATCACGTGCATCGGCTCGATCTCGCGCACGAAACCGGCGTTGCCGCCATCGCCGCGGAAATGGAGCTTCCCGATGGACTCGACCCGCACGCCTTCGTCCTGCAGCCGGTGTCCCCATCCCCTGACGGCGCCGTCATAGGGCATGGCATTGTCCCAGTAGCGGGTGTGGTGGACGTAGCGCCCGGTGGCGAAGGCGGCGCGCGCGGGAATGCAGATAGGCGAATTGGTGTAGGCGGCGCTGAACCTCGTGCCGCGTTCGGCCAGGCGGTCGAGATTGGGGGTCCGCACCTGCCGGTGGCCGTAGCAGCCGAGCATCTTCGGATTGTGCTCGTCGGACATGATGAAGAGCAGGTTGCGGGGCTGAACCATCACTTTTCTCCGTGATCGGCGGGACGCGGGCGGCGGCCGCGGGCATAGAACAGGGTCACGAACACCGCGAGGACGATGAATCCCGTCGAGATGGGGCTCGAGAACAGGAACCAGGGGTCGGCGCCGGTTGCCGAGAAGGCCTGGCGCATCGCCTCTTCGAGGTTGTTGGCGAGGATGAAGGAAATCACGAACGGCAGGACCGAGATGTCGAACTTGCGCATGAGATAGCCCAGCACGCCGAAGGCGAGGGTGATGTAGATCGCCGACATTTCCGGCCGCTGGGAATAGATCGCGGTCAGCGTGAGAAGGAGAACGATCGGGAGAAGGCGCTGCTTGGGTATGCGCACCATGATTCCCATCGAGCGCATGAACACGCCGCCGACGGTCCAGTTGAGGAGGTTGGCGAAAACCATGGTCGTGAACAGGCCGAAGGCGATCACCATCTCCGGATTGACCTGGTCCGGTATCAGGCGGAACACCGAGGGGCCGGGATTGAAGCCGCTGATGGTCTCGGTCGCCAGAAGTATGAAGACGGCGGCGATGTTGCCCGGGATGCCGAGCGAGAGCACCGGGATGAGATTGGCCCCCGATACCGCGCTGTTCGCCGCCTCCGTCGCTGCCACCCCTTCCGGCACGCCGCTGCCGAAGCTCTCGCGGCCCTTGTGGAACCTGCGCCCGGTGGCGTAGCCGAGTGTGGCCGCAAGCGTCGAGCCGATGCCGGGCAGCGCCCCGATGGCGGTGCCGATCGCTGCGGAGAGCCCGACGAACGGGAAGATGCGCCTGATGTCGGCGAGGCGCAGGCTGTTGTCGCCGGACGGCCGCGGAGAGCTGATCACGGCGGTCGCGCGCATCTCGCGCCACATCTTCTCGAGCGCTTCGAACACCTCGCCGAGAACCAGCACCCCGAGCACGACGCTGATGAGCGGCAGGCCGCCCGCGAAGGCGTCGATGCCGAGAGACAGGCGCGGATGGGAATCCTCGCCGGTGCCGATGAAGGCGACGAACATGCCGAGGCAGGCGGCAAGCAGCCCCTTCCACACCGAATTGCCGACAACCGCCGAGATGAACGCGAGCGAAAGGAGGATCAGAGCGGCCTTTTCCGGAAAGCCGAGAAAGCGTTCGACCGTGATGGCGAGGAACGGCGCGCAGGTGAACAGGACGATGTCCGAGAACGTGTCGCCCGATGCCGAGGAGAAATGCGCCACCCGCAGGGCCTTGCCCGACTGCCCCTTCCGGGTCATGGGATAGCCGTCGAGCGTCGTCAGCAGGGAGTCCGGCGTACCCGGCGTGTTGAACAGGATTGCCGGCACGGCGCCGCCGATCGTGGCCCCTTTCATGATTCCGATCATGAAGCCGAGCACCGGCAGCAACGCCTCCGGATTGAAGCCGAACACGGTGATCAGGATGGGCAGCGAGATCGCCATCGCGAACGGCCCGCCGAGGCCGGGCGTCGCACCGACGACGATCCCACCGAGAAAGCCGGATGTGACCATGACGACGGTGATCGAGATCGGGATCCCGAACGGGGCCGCGACCGGCTCCGCCGTGAACACGGCGGCGATGCCGAGCCAGACATGGTCGAGGACGCCCATCACTGGTCCCCGTTGGGCGGCAGCAGCAGGTCGTCGAAGGGAACGTCATAGAGGACGGCGAGCGCAAGCGTGGCGAGCGCCGCCGCAACAAGCGGCGCCGCCGACAGGCGCTGCTCGATCACGGCGATCATGCCCGCGACCATGACGGACCCGCCGAGGACGTATCCGACGAACTTGTAGGGAAACGTGTCGCGCAGTTCGCGATAGCTGCCGATCCCGCCGCCGAGCGCGTTGACGGCCTCGACCGCCAGCGGCCCGGCATGGACCATCAGGACGAGGCCTGCGCCGACCACGGCGGCCATGCGGGCGACGAACAGGAGGCTGTTGCGGTCAAGCGGATCCGCGGCTCGCTGCGGACGAAGGACCGCGGCGCAGCCGAGCGCGAGCGCGGCGGCCAGCATGCCGGCTGCCGCCGCGGTCGGCGCCATTGCGTCACCGATGGTCGTGCGCCGCCGGAAGGTCTCGACGATGCCCGACTCGACATCCCCGGGTATCCACAGGCCGAGCGTCGCCGCAGCGAAGACCGCGAAGGCTCCGGCGAGGCCGAGGCCCCAGGGATCGCGGCGCAAGGAGTCGGTCCCTCCGGTTCGGCGCGATCTTCGCTGCGGGATTGCCGTTCGCGGAGAGCGCTAGCTTGCCGCTTCCATGAGCTTTTTCGCGTTCGCGATGCCGTCGGCGATCAGCTTGTCCAGCGCCGCGCCCGAAATCAGCTTCGGCCCGCCGAAGGCGCGCTGCACGAACTGCGCCGCCTTGGTCGACTTGTCGTTGAGCACCTCGGCGATGGCGGCGGCATAGCCCTTGCGCGCGGCATCGGGAATGCCCTTGGGCCCGACGATCAGGAAGTTGGCGCCGGCGGGGAACGGGATGCCGAGCTCGGCGAGGGTCGGCACGTCCGGAGAGAGCATGAGCCGCGTCTTTTCGCCCGACAGGAGATTGACCAGATCGCCGGCCTTGACGGCCTTGTTCTGGATGCCCGCGCCCCAGCCGACATCGACGTCGCCGGCGGTGACCGCATTGACCACGGCACGGCCTCCCCGGAGCATGACGACATTGAACTTGATGCCCAGCTTCTGTTCGATGGCGTAGGCGATGTCGGCGAGCTTGGCGCTCATGGCGCCGAGCCTGAGGGTCTTGCCGCCCTTGGCCGCGGCAACCGCGTCATGGATCGACTTCCAGCCGCGGTCGGCTTTCGCGACCAGCCCCATCTGGCTGCCTGCCGTCGTGGTGATGTATGTGAAGTCCTTCTCCGAGAACTGGCGCTTCTTCGCCGCCAGTATGTTGTAGCCGAAGGTCTCGGTGACGGCGATGCCGATGGTGAGGCCGTCATTGGGTTGCGACACGAGCTTGGCGGCCATGACGGCGCCGCCCTTGCCGGTGACGTTCTGCGGCACGATCTTCCAGCCCTTGCGTTTCTCGAGTTCGGCGGCGATCAGGCGCGCCTGGGTATCGGCGCCACCGCCAGCGGTGAACGCGATCATCAGGTTGATCGGGCCCGACGGCTTCCATTGCGCCAGCGCCCCGGCGGGCATGACGGCAAGCGCGATGCCAGCCGCAAGCAGGGTCGTTCCGAGAGATCTGCGGTTCATCGGTTTCCTCCCTTCGAGAGTCTCTGAATATAGTTGTTGTAACAACTATATCACGTCGCGGCAGTGTTATACAGGCGCCGTCCCGGGTCGGCGCTCAACCCGCATGGCGTTCCACGGCCGGATCGCCGGCGGATATCGTCATGAGGTCCTCCCCCCAGATGATGTGCCCGCCAAAGATCCCCGCCATTTCGGAGATCAGGCGTTCACGGATGCCCGGCGCGTCCATCTGGCTCGAGACGTGGGTGACGACGAGCTTGCCGACGCCGGCCGCGGCGGCGGTCTCGGCGACTTCGCGGTGACCGGCGGCGCCCCTGGTCCATTCCGGCCCGGGCGCAGTGCCCGAAATCTGGTAGGTCATGTGGACAAGAACGTCGCACCCTTCGATCAGGCGGGTGAACGGTTTCGACGGCCCGGCGTCGCCCGAATAGGCGAACGAACCCGCCGGAGTGTCGAGGCGGAATCCGTAACAGTCGAGATGCGGCTGCGCATGGGGGACGGCGACCGCGCGCAGGGTCCAGCCGTCGCATTCGACCGCGAAGCCGCTTTCGATCTCGGTAACCGACGGCGACGGCCCGGCCCGCGGCCGCGTACCGCCGCGGGCCTCGAAGACCTGGAGGCTCGGCTCGTGGCCGGTGCGCGCCGCGATGTCGGGCCCGAACACGCCATCGTTCGCGAACAGGAGTTCCGTCATGCGCGCCGTATGGCGGGGCCCGAATACCTGGAGTTCCGGTATCGTCCCGGCACCCTGGTCCCAGCGCGTCATGATCAGGCGTCCGTAATCGCAGCAGTGATCGTAATGCAGGTGCGAGAGAACGAGGCCGGCGATGTCGGTGGCGCGATATCCGGCCTCCATCATCCGGTGATACGAGCCCGGCCCGATGTCGAACAGCAGGCGTTCGCCGCCGAGATCGACGAGATAGCCCGAGCTCGCGCGTTTCAGGGACGGGACCGGCGTCCCGGTGCCGAGCAGGACTATCTTCATGCTTTGCTTCATGCTTTGGGACTTATGCGCCAAGCTGGCCCTTGAGGGCCGCTCCGGCATTGATTTCGCGGTTCATCGGCCCGGCAACCCGGCCGCCTCCCCGCCCAGTAGCGCCACACCCCAACGGGTGGCATCTCGATCCGATTGGAGTGCCGCAGTGACACGGAGTCATGGCTGGTCATCATCGCACCGTGCTGAATTCACGTAGTCGGCTCCGTAATACCTTATCGAGTCGGGTTCGTGTGTCACCAAGATCGTCCGCTCACGGGCGCAGCCGAGCCGTTCCTCGCTTATCGGAAGGCGCTCGCTTCCGGCGCGCGGCGGATGATCATAGACGAGCAGCCAGCCATAGTCCCGCAAGTCGTGATCGAAGGCCCGATATTCCGGTATTTTCGCGATAAATCCAGAAACTGGAAATCCGGTGGCAAGATCCTGCCCAGAACCTTTGCGACTATGTCTCTCACCATGGTCTGCCGGCGCCCCCGCAAAACTGCCGGAGGTTGCGGAATCGTCGACCGCACCGGCCGGCCGGCCGTGCGCGACTCGCGATACCAAGCCGGTTCACGGCAACCGCGCGACCAATATACGATCGCATTCCGGCACGAATAGTATCGAACCGCTGATGCCGTCTCCTATCGGGATATCACCCGCACGTAGCGGGGCTTCCGTTTGCACCGAATGCGGCTGCAACACCGGCAGACGCCAGCCGAACCGAAAGAACTCTCGCTTTCGATGCTGCACTGTGTCATGTTGCCGGCATGGATCAGGCACCGCTACCCGCCGCCCAGATTTCTACCTGGCTGACACCGGTTGTCCTGCTGACCGTTCTCGGTCTCATGTGGCGCAGCATGCTGCGGTTCGAAGACCGGCTCGGCAAACGCATCGACGACACTAACAGGCGCATCGACGACACTAACGCCGCTCTCGTCAGACTCGTCGACGACACCGGCAGCGCCCTCGGCACACGCATCGACGGGATCGACCGCCGGTTGCGGACGCCTGAGAACGGCCAGGCGGAAATCAAGGGAAAGCTCGACTTCGTCGAGGCATACATCCTCAGGCGCAACGACACCCGGACCGCGCCTGCGGAGTGATACGGCGGCTCGGGGCGCCGCATCCCGCACCAAACCGCCGATGCTGTCTCCAATCGGGGATATCACCCGCACGCGGCGGGGCCTTCGTTTGCGCCGAACGCAACTGCAACATTGACCGACGCCAGCCGGACCGAAAAAAGCTCTCGCCTTCGATGCCGCGCTGTGTCATGTTGCCGGCATGGACCAGACACCGCAACTTGCCGCCCAGATTTCTCCTTGGCTGACACCGGTTGTCCTGCTGACCGTTCTCGGTCTGATGTGGCGCAGCATGCTGCGGCTCGAAGACCGGCTCGGCAAGCGCATCGACGACACCAACAGGCGCATCGACGACACCAGCGCCACCCTCGTCAAACGCATCGACGACACCAGCGCCGCCCTCGGCGCACGCATCGACGGAATCGACAGCCGGCTGCGGGCGCTTGAGAACGGCCAGGCGGAGATCAAGGGAAAGCTCGACTTCGTCGAAGCATACATCCTCGGGCGCAACGACACCCGAACCGCGCCTGCGGAGTGATGCGGCGGCTCGGGGCGCCGGCGGTTGCCGCTCCGATCGTCGCGCCGGCGTCCGAATTTGCCGGCGGATGCAGGCTGGATCGGATGGAGGGCACGGTGCGCTGCGCAACCGCCGCCGCCGCTGATCAAAATTCAGGCAGCCTGCCCGAAATTTGTGCGGTGATCTGAGCGAAAACGGGGCAGCTCCGACCGAGATGGTGGGCTTTCATCCTTTACACATATGCGGCTTTCTGGCACATATCCTGCGGACGGAAGCGGCTGGTGCCGATCAGGATTGCCAGCGAAAACAGGGATGCCTGAACAGTCATGAAGAAAATCGAGGCGATCATCAAGCCCTTCAAGCTCGACGAGGTGAAAGAAGCGCTGCACGAGATCGGAGTCAAGGGCCTCACCGTTACGGAAGCCAAGGGCTTCGGGCGCCAGAAGGGACACACCGAACTTTACCGGGGCGCGGAATATGTCGTCGATTTCCTGCCCAAGGTGAAGATCGAAGTGGTCGTGGAGGACTCGCTTCTTGAGCGGGCGGTCGAGGCGATCCAGCAGGCCGCGCACACGGGACGGATCGGCGACGGCAAGATCTTCGTCTCATCCATCGACGAGGCCCTGAGAATCCGCACCGGGGAGAAGGGGGCCGAGGCGATCTGACGTCACGAACCCGTTCCGACGGAACGGGAACCGAATTCGCCACAGCTTGCTGCGGCTTGGTACGCACGGGTTCGGACGATCGCCGTCGCGTCAACCGGCCGCAAGACCATTCAAACAGGAAAGGAACGCACCCATGGCGGGCGATGCAAACGATGTTCTGAAAATGATCGAGGAACACAATGTGCGGTTCGTGGATTTCCGGTTCACGGACCCACGCGGGAAGTGGCAGCATACCGCGCAGGCGGCACGGACCGTGGACGAGGACATGCTGCTCGACGGCGTCATGTTCGACGGCTCCTCAATTGCCGGCTGGAAGGTCATCAACGACTCGGACATGACGCTGGTGCCGGACTGCTCCACCGCGGTGCTTGATCCGTTCTCCGCCCAGGAGCAGCTCATCCTGTTCTGCGACGTGATCGAGCCGAGCACGGGACAGCCATACAACCGCGACCCGCGTTCGACCGCCAAGCGCGCCGAGTCGTATCTGGCCCAGACCGGCATCGGCGACAGCGCCCTCTTCGGCCCTGAACCCGAATTCTTTGTCTTCGACGACGTCCGGTTCGACGTCTCCATGAATCGGACGTTCTACACCCTCGACGAGGAAGAGGGGCCGTACAATTCCAGTTCGGAGCTTGAGGGCGGCAACACCGGACACCGGCCAGCGGTCAAGGGCGGGTACTTCCCCGTGCCGCCTGTGGATTCCATGGGCGACCTGCGCGCCGAGATGCTGAGCGTGATGCAGGACATGGGCGTCCGCACCGAGAAGCACCATCACGAGGTCGCGCCGAGCCAGAACGAGCTCGGCATCGAGGGCTCGCGGCTTCTGGAGACCGCTGACTGGCTGCAGATCTACAAGTACTGCGTCCACAATGTTGCCCATTCCTATGGCAAGACGGCGACCTTCATGCCCAAGCCGGTCATCGGCGACAACGGCTCGGGCATGCATGTCCACCAGTCGATCTGGAAGGACGACAAGCCGCTGTTCGCCGGCTCTGGTTATGCCGACCTCTCGGAAACGGCGCTGTTCTATATTGGCGGGATCATCAAGCACGCCAAGGCGCTCAACGCCTTCACCAACCCGACGACCAACAGTTACAAGCGGCTGATCCCGGGTTTCGAGGCTCCGGTTCTGCTCGCCTATTCGGCCCGCAACCGTTCTGCGTCCTGCCGTATCCCGTTCACCAGCAGCCCGCGGGGCAAGCGCGTCGAGGTGCGCTTCCCGGATCCGGGAGCCAACCCCTACTATGCGTTCGCCGCCATGCTGATGGCGGGGCTCGACGGCATCCAGAATAGGATCCATCCGGGCGACCCGATGGACAAGAACCTGTACGACCTGCCGCCGGAGGAGCTGAGCGACGTACCGACGGTCTGCCACAGCCTGCGCGAGGCGCTGATCTCGCTCGACGAGGGCCGGGAGTTCCTGACCCGAGGCGACGTCTTCTCCGACGACCTGATCGACGGCTTCCTCGAACTCAAGTGGGAAGAGGTTTACAGTTTCGAGCATACGCCGCATCCGGTCGAATTCTCGATGTATTACAGCGTCTGAGCGTCCCCCATGCCCCGGGACCCCGGCTGCTCCCGGGGCATCGTGCTCGCCAGCAGCAGAAGAACGGCATACCGCAGAACGCCGCGCCTGCCGACAGGCAAGGAATTTCCCCTCCGCGCCCTCAACCCCGTATCGGTAGGAAAAGGTCGAGCCGCTTAGCATTACTCTGCCATTCGGCTAGCAATCGTGGTCTAGCCCGCAAAAATCACCACGGGAGTTTGCATGGGGCGTGAATCCGTGTTATTGGTAAATGTATCAAGCAGTTACCAGAAGCGCGGAGGCCGCCCCATGCCGACAGAGTGTAAATCAGGAGAGCTATCCTTTCAACTCCCGGATCGCCGCAAGGTGGTTGCCAGGTTTGATGGCGGACGGATGTCCTCGGATGCGGGAGCAGTGTTGCTTCGCGGTGCGAACGAGCTGTTT
>JAJEBT010000031.1 GCA_022822405.1 Alphaproteobacteria bacterium | reverse complement strand
AACCGGCGGCTCCATCGGCGTGTGGATGAAGTAGGGCACGAAGTACTCGGCCTCGAGCACCTGCGCGGCCGAGCCCAACGCCTCGTCGACGTTGCCCCGGTCACGGATGACGAGGCCGCCGGCGCGCGCCGAGGCCATGAGTTCGTCGTTGTAGGTGCCCGAATCGTGCCTGACGTTGGGGCCGTCCTCCCACTCGATGACGAGCCTGTCACGCCCCTCCATCACCGACCAGGTGTTGGTGCCGATCACGGCGACGCCGCCGAGCGCACGGAACTGCGCCGGCATGGCGTCGGAGAGCGCCGGGATCTCGATCACCTGCTCGACGCCCTGCACCTTGAGCGCCTCGGTGGCATCGAACGACTTCACCTTGCCGCGGTAGACCGGCGGGCGTGCCACGACGGCGATCTTCATGCCGGGCACGCTGATGTCTGCGCCGTAGATCCCCCCGCCGGTGCTCATGTCGTAGTTGTCGACCACCGGCATGTCGCGGCCGATGTACTTCCACTGCGACTGGTCCTTGAGCCTGGGCGCGGCGTCGCCGGTGGGCACCGCGATGTCGGCGGCAGCGTCCACCACCTCGCCGAAGTCGAGCCACTGGCCCGTGCCGGTGTGATAGAGACGATGGTCCTTGGCATAGACCTCGCTCGCGTCGACGCCCCACTTCTTGGCCGCCGCCTGCTCCAGCACGTAGCGTCCTGCGGCACCGAGCTCCCGCATCACGTCGAAGTGGTGGCGGGTGCTGCGCGAGCCGTCGGTGTTCTGTGCGTCCTTGCCGGCGGGGTCGTACTTGGTCTCGTCGCCCGGCGCCTGCCAGATCTTGACCCGCTGCCAGTCGGCCTCCATCTCGTCGGCCAGGATCATGGGGATGCCCGTTCGCACGCCTTGCCCCATCTCGGAGCGGCTGCACGTGATGGTCACCGTCCCGTCGTCGGCAATCTCGACGAAGAGGTTGGGCTTGACCGAGCTGCCGTTGCTCTGGCCGCGTGCCGTCCCGATCATGGAACCGGTGGCGACGTTGGCGCCGAGCACGAGCGCGCCCGTGACGCCGGCGGACTTCAGGAAGGTGCGCCGGCTGATGTTCTGCACGCCTAGCATGATCAGACCTCCTGCGCCGCTGTGCGGACCGCAGAAAAGATCCGCTGGTAGGTGCCGCAGCGACAGATGTTGCCGGACATGCCGTCAACGATCTCTTCGTCGCTGGGGTCGGGGTTCTCGTTGAGCAGCGCCGCCGCCGACATGATCTGGCCGGACTGGCAGTAGCCGCACTGCGGCACGTTGTTCGCGCGCCACGCCCGCTGCACCGGGTGGTTGCCGTCGGCGTCGAGACCCTCGATGGTGGTCACGTCCTTGCCGTTGGCCTCCGAGACAGGGGTGACGCAGGAGCGGACGGCCTCGCCGTCCAGGTGGATCGTGCAGGCGCCGCAGAGCGCCGCGCCGCAGCCGAACTTGGTCCCCGTCAGTCCGAGCTCGTCCCGGACATACCAGAGAAGCGGCATGTCGGGATCACCGTGGAACTGGCGGCTGACCCCGTTGATCTTCATCGAAATCATCAACATCCTCCTAATGGATATGGACCGGTGCTCGCTCGCTGGCATAGCGCAAGCGTCAGTCGATACCGGATTCCGCTTCCATGCCGGTTACCGTCTCCATAAGCAAGAACATTCCTCCTCCCCCGGTTCGCAGGTGGCTGCGGGAGAGAATCTGGGCGTCCGCGATCGTTGTCCAAGGTGTAAATCGACACGGGCAGCGTCACCTGTCTCCTTTGCGGAGGCCCTGCAGCAGAGCCAGTATCGAGACGCCATCTTGATGCGCATCCTCGTGTGACCCGCCCGACCGAGATGAGCAAATGAGCCCTACTGCTTGCCAGCATGCCGCGAATCGGTCTAGGAGCCCGGATACGGTCTCAAGAGCCTTGAGCCTGTGGGCGTCGGACGCGGCTTCTGCGACGCGTCGCTGTTCGGGAGGCGTAGCGCATGTTCTCGAACTTGCTGGGGTTCCTTTCCGCCGACATGGCGATCGACCTGGGGACCGCGAACACGCTGGTCTACGTGAAATCGCAGGGCATCGTCCTCGACGAGCCGTCGGTCGTAGCCTTCATCACCCACAGGGGCAGGAAGCAGGTGCTTGCGGTGGGCGATGAGGCCAGGCGGATGCTTGGCCGCACACCTGGGCACATCGAGGCGGTCCGACCGCTTCGGGATGGCGTTATCGCCGACTTCGAAGTGGCGGAGGAGATGATCAAGCTCTTCATCCGCAAGGTACACAAGCGGCGCAGCTTCGCGAGCCCGCAGATCGTCATCTGCGTGCCTTCCGGCGCCACTGCTGTCGAGCGCCGTGCGATCCAGGAATCGGCAGAGAGCGCAGGTGCGCGCCGCGTCTTCCTGATCGAGGAGCCGATGGCGGCCGCCATCGGCTCCAATCTGCCGGTGACCGAGCCGACCGGCTCGATGATAGTCGACGTGGGCGGAGGCACCACCGAGGTCGCGGTGCTCTCGCTGGGGGGCATCGTCTATGCGCGCTCGGTGCGTGTCGGCGGCGACAAGATGGACGAGGGCATCATTGCCCACGTGCGCCGTGCCCATAACCTGCTGCTGGGCGAGGCGAGTGCGGAGCGGATCAAGAAGGAGATGGGCTCTGCGTGCCCGCCCGAGGACGGCGACGGCGAGAGAGTGAACATCAAGGGTCGCGACCTGATGAACGGGGTTCCCAAGGAGATCGTTCTCAATCAGCGTCAGATAGCCGAGAGCCTGGCGGAGCCTGTGGGCGCCATCATCGACACGGTCAAGGTGGGTCTGGAGAACACCGCGCCGGAGCTTGCTGCGGACATCGTCGACAGGGGTATCGTGCTGACGGGCGGGGGTGCGCTGCTGGGCAACCTCGACTATGTGCTGCGCCAGGCGACGGGCCTGCCGATCTCGATCGCCGACCAGCCGCTCCGCTGCGTCGCTCACGGCACCGGGCGCTGTCTTGAGGAGATGAAGGCCCTGAAGCACACCCTTCACGAGGCGTACTGACCGCCTCCAGAGTGGTTCGCGTTGCCGTTTGCTCGGCAGGCGGGGCGCGCGGAGCACAGTCGGCGAAAGCCGCGCTGGTTCGGGCTGCTCACGCCTTGTTGCACTTTCACGCCGCTGCAAGCCTTCGAGAAACTCGGGCCGCAGATTCGATGCACATCGCCACAGGAGCGCTCGTCTGCCCTGCAACCACGACCCTAACTGGAAAATGGCTTGGGCTTCACGCGGTCCGGCGCCCGCAGCGGCTACGGAAGACTCTGCCTCAAGGGGATCTGCGGGGAGAAGAGCACGCAGTGCTCAAGGAAACCGTCGTTGCCATGACAGTCGTGACCATGGCGGCCGGCGCCGCGCTCGCGCCTTCGGCCGTGTCCGCTGCGGACGCGCCGCTTGTCGTCGCGGCCTCGCACGAGGCTTGCAACCCGCGCAATCCCTGCAATCCGTGCGCTGCAGATTAACGTCAGCGTCTGTCGGCCATTGACGGTGGGCGCCGCCTCGATCGAGGCGGCGCTTGTCTGAGAAGAAAGGGCTGCGAAGGGGGCGATCATGAACGGCAAGACTCGTAATGCCGGTGATGTTTGGCGTTCACGGCTTCCAGGCGGTTTGCCGATCCGCAGGGGTCTTGTGCCGTTCGCAATTCTTTCCGTGCTGCTCGCTGTCGGCTCGTGCTCGTGGCTTTCCCTTCCGTCCTACGACGGAAGCGAGACCGTTACGGGCCTCGATGCCCCGGTGGAGATCGTGCGCGATGCGAATGCGATCCC